>NZ_JBQHCV010000011.1:0-337620 GCF_052068215.1 Nonomuraea sp. H19
TCCGATCCTCCCAGTTCAAGGGCACTTTTCTTATGTGAACGATCAGGCTGGCTCAAATTCGCCGTGAAAGCCGCAGGCTAGTCGCGACAGCAGTAGAGAGAGGATTTCATCATGAGAAAACCGTTGATCCTGGCGGCTGCCGCTACTGTCGCCGCTACCGCGATCGGCCTTTCCCTCGTGGCTGCGGCGCAGGCCGACACTGCGACCTCGAAGGGCGCGATCGAGCACATGTCGCTGATGTCCCAGAGGCAGACTCCGGTGGATCACCTGCCCGAGTTCATCTCCTCCGGGACCGAGGTCGGTGAACTGGTCGCCCCGGCCACGACTCGGCGACTTGGTTCCGCCGGCGCCGGCACGTACTGGTCCGGGACCGATGCCAACGGTGAGCTCTGCCTGATCACGGTCATCGGTGACACGGCGGCCGACTTTGTCGCCGGCGCTTCGTGCGCGGCGCCGTCCGATTTCCCCAAAAAGGGGATAGGCCTACAGGTGGCCGGCCCACCCGGCGCAAGTGAGGCCTATCTCCTGCCGGATGGCGTGCCCGCCTCTCGACTGGGCGACGGGTACACCGTGGTGTCACCCAACCTGGTGCTGTCCGATCCCGGTGCGGAGCCGAACGGGCCTCGAAGCGTTGCCGGCACGAGCGGGACTTTCGTGCTCTCCGACCTGGCACCCACCCCGGTGCGATGAAGGCCTCCGAGATAAGGAATCAGGCCATGCCCATCCGCAAAAGGTCTCTGTACCTCATTCTGGCCCTCCTCGTATCGGTTCCGGCATTCGTCGCCACGACCGGGACCGCGCACGCCGCTCTCATCACGTACTGCAACCGGGACATAGCCCAGGGCGTGCAATGTGGTAGCGCTTCCTACCTATCGCTCACGGGAGGCACGGTCGAGTCGGGAACATGGACGACCGTGTACCTATATTCCGACTCGAACGTCACGAACGCGTCATATAGCTCGAAGGGTTCTTCTGGGCATACCACGATGACGCATCCACGGCTCAGCCCGGCGTACAGCACATGCAAGTGGACCGGCATCAGTGGAACCGCACACATCAACTGCAAGTACCGCAACTAACGTTCCCGGCCACGCCCAAGATCGGTAGAGCGCCGGCGCGTCCCTCAGTCGATCCCGGCGCGTGTCGCCGTCGCCTCACGATCGGCGCGAGCTGCGGCGTCATGGTCGCCGACGGCTGCGTGCAGGCGGCTGAGCCGGTCCAGTGCACGTGCCACGTTCACCGGGTCGCTCATGCCACGGGCCAGGTCCAGCGCCTGTTCGGCAGGGCGGATCCCGCCGTGCAGGTCGCTCGCTTCGCCGAGGTGCGGATCCGACAGCGCGAGCAGGTTCTCACCTGCATGAGCCCGTCGTTGTGCCCACGCGCGGCTTCCAGGCCACCGGACAGCGATCTAGGGAGAGCCTGGCCGGGAAGAGGGTCTTGCTGCCGAGGGCCGGCTCCCCGCAGATCTCGTCCAGCCGAGGTCGGCGGCCTGCTCGACGGCGGCTGGCAGCGATGGGCCCTCCGCCGCCAGCAGGGACAGCGGATCAGCCGACGGCGGGAAGGTGACGGTCACGGCCACGGCTGGTACGACCTCGAGGCCGTTGTCGCCGAGTACCCGTCGTACCGGCGCCGGCTCACCGGCCGGGTGGAAGACGGACGTCCCGGCGTCACACCGTGACGACGGCGGCCAAGCCCGGTCAGCGGAAGTGCCTCACCCCGGCGGCGTGGAGCACCCAGTTCGTCGGCCGGTTGTCGGGATACCACTTGGCCGGAATGATCGACTTCATGACGCTGGCACTCTCCGGCCAATCGAAGGCGCAATAGGCGATCGCGCTCCTGTGTGACGTACGGCAGTACCGGTAGTAGTCCGTGTTCCCCACCTTCCACTGCACCCGGACCGCTCCCAGCGCTCCGTCGATCGGGCACATGTCGCGCAGGAACACCTTGTCGTCGCTATGCCGCACCACCGCGATGACGTGCACCGCACAGGTCGGCCTCTCATGGACGGCGGGATAGGTCACCTCGGTCCTGTGGTCCAGGTCGCCCGGCGCTGAGGTCGCCCGCGTCGCCTCCTTGGAGACCACGTTGTCCGCGGCGATCGCCGGCGGGCTCTCGGCGATCATCAGGACTGCGGCGGTGGCCGCGACGGCGGGCGTGATCGCCCAGCGTCGGCTCATCCTGCGGAGGGCAAGGGTATGAGACATGGTTCGACGAACCTTCCATGGTCTTCGGCGTCCCCGCAGACCTTCTGGCGCCGCGCTCGGCCGACCTGGCCCCGCACAGTACAGGCCGGCGGTATACCGCCGGCATACGTTCGGAATGCGTAACCGGCCGTGGCCGAGCCGTCTGTCACCGCCGTACTTCCTGGCAACTCCCTACATATCGGCTTCGCTCGTCGCTCGTCAGACTGCCCGGCCTTCCGCGCTCGTGGATCCCCGCTCTCCCTGGACAGGAAGGAACGGCGTGAAGTCGATACGACGCAAACCCCTGATGGTCGCGGCCGTCCTTGCGGCGGCCGCGACCGCTTTCAGCGGCCCGGTGCTCGCCACGACCCATCGGCCTCGGCGGGTCCTCAGGCCGATGCCGGCGCGCTCTACATGTACGCGGTACGCGCCCCGCTCGGCAGTGCCACCCAAGACCGGCTGCTGCGCAGCTTCGACGTACTGGAACACCACCTCTACGTACTCGGTGACGCGGCCACCGGCTAACTAGCTGCGCGTGTTGATCCACGACCGCGATCCGCTTTTCACCGCCGCGTTGGCAGAAGCGTTCCAGGCCGAAGGGCTGCGGACCCTCACCACGCCGCATGACCCCAGCTCGGGCGCCAGAACTCAATATTCGAGCGGCACAGCATTCGGCCCTTAGGGGTTTCGATGATGAGTACCGGCTGCGTGAGCGGGTCGGGTGCGGAACTATGGCCGCCGACCGTCAGATGGCGGTCGTTCACGGCAACGTGTCGCCGAAGAGCCTGGCTGCCCTTCACCCGAGCCGGGCGTCCAGCGTTCTCATGCCATTCTCGTGCGAGATCCCACGGAACAGTTCGCGGGCCTCTTCCCAGACGGCCCTGGCCGTGCGGTGGTCGCCGGCGGCGCCGTGGGCGTCGCCGAGGGCGCGGAGCGCCCGCGCCAGGTAGGGGATCGAGCCGCGGGTTCGCCAGACCCGGACCGAGCGTTCGAGGGTGGCGATGGCGGCGGGCAGGTCTCCTTCCGCCAGATTCAACTGCCCGAGAACGCTGAGCGCGTCGGCGAGATAATGGCCGAAGTTGCCGTCCTCGCTGTGGGCCAGCGTCAGTTCGGCGGTCGCCCTGGCCCGCTCGTCCCCGACCGCGACGAACAGCTTCGAGAGGTAGAGCAGCGAGAACGTCTCCAGATAGCGGTAGTTCAACCGCCGTGCCATTCCCAGGGACCTCTCCAGCAGTTCCTGGCCGCCCGTGATGTCACCGCAGAACGATTTCGCCGCGCCGAGGAACTGGGTGATCGTCGTGGTGTAGTGAGCGTTGCCGAGCGCTTCGGCGACCTTCGTCGCCTGCTCCAGGACCGTGAGCGCCCCTTGAGGGTCGTCCTCGCCGTAGATGATCGCCATCACGTGATAGGCCCGCGCCTGGCCGCCGAGGTAGTCCGCGTCGGCGGCCGTCCGCAGAGCGCGCTCCGCCAGGGCGAGCGCTTGTGCACTACCGTTCCCGTCGGCCGTCATGCTCCAGGCCAGGGTGGCCAAGGCGTCGGCTATTCCGACCGGATCGTTCAGCATGGTGAACAGGTCGAGGAGCTGCGAAGCGCCGGCCCGCATCCGTGTCATCGCCGGTCCGGGGCCCGGCGGTGAGCTCCAGGTGGTGACCTCCAGGAGGCCGCGCATCAGCACGGCCTCGCCGCGCTTGTCGCCGGTCTCACGGCAGAGCGCGAGCGCCTGCTCGTGCATGCGCTGCCAGCCGTCATACAAGCCGCGCACGTTGAGGTACGTCTCGGTGGACCCCGCGAGATCCCATGCGAGTTGGGTCAGGCGCGCCTCGCACGCTTGGGCGACCCCCGCCATCAGCGCGGAGTGCTCTGCGCCGAACCAGGCCATCGGGTCGGCCAGCAGCGGGCCGGAGAGCGCCGCAGGCAGCCGCCAGCGCGGCGCGCAGCTGTGCATGGGTGCGTAGCAGGGGCCCGGGACGTGCTCCGCCGCGACCTCCGCCAGCGCCAGCCACGCACCCAGGGCCCGCTGGAGCGCGGCCTGGCGCTCGGGTTCGGAATCTTCGCGCTGCGCCCGCTCACGCGCGTACAACCGGATCAGGTCGTGGAACCGATACCTGAGCCTGCCCGTCTCGTCCGTCCCGGTGAGGTTCAGCAGATGAGCGTCGACCAGGGTTTCGATCTCGCGTTCCGCCTGCCGCACCGGCACGTCCAGGAGGGCCGCCACCGCCCAGGAGGCGAAATCGGGCGCGTCGAGCAGCCCGGCCAGCCGGAAGGCCCGCTGCGCGCCCGCGGGAAGCGTCCGGTAGCTCATCTCGAATCCCGCGCGGATGTCGAGGTCGCCCGCCACCAGTTCGTCCAGCCGATGCCGTTCCTCCCCGAGGACGCCGGCGAGGTGGGACAGACTCCACTGCCTTCTGCCGAGAAGCCTGGCCGCCGAGATGCGGACCGCCAGCGGGACCCGGCCGCACAGCCGGGTGATCTCCAGAGCCGCGTCCGGGTCGTCCTGGACGCGTTCGTCGCCGACGATCCTTCTCAGCAGGCCCATGGCCTGGGCCGACGGCAGCACGTCGAGTTCCAGCAGGCTCGCGCCCTCGAGACCGACCAGCCGGACACGTCCGGTGAGGAGCACCGCCGTGCCGGGAGCCCCGGGCAGGAGCGGCCGCACCTGCTCCTCCCCGGCGACATTGTCGAGCAGGATGAGAATTCTGCGTCGGGCCAGGCAGCTCCGGTAGAACGCCACGCGTTCTTCCAGGGATTCGGGTATGCCGGTGGCGCTGATGCCCAGCGCGAACAGGAACCGGCTGAGCACATCCTCTGGGCGGGCAGGGTCGGCGGAGGCGCCGCGCAGGTCCGCATAGAGCTGACCGTCGGGAAAGCGACCCGCGATCCGGTGCGCGACGTGCACGGCGAGCGTGGTCTTACCCAGGCCCCCCAGACCCGCGATGCTGGCCATGGCGACGGTGCCCGGCCGTGGCTCGGTGAGGACCTCGGTGAGGTCTGCCACCTCGTCGTCCCTGCCCGTGAAATCCGCGATGTCCGGCGGCAACTCGGCGGGGGTGGGGGCCGCTTGAGGTTCAGGCATCGGGGCCGTGGCCTGGACGGGACGGTCGGCGGACAGGACACGCACGTGCGCGTGCTGCACTTTCTCGCTCGGCTCGATGCCCAGTTCCCCCGACAGGCGCGCAGCAAGTTCACGGTAGCCCCGAGGGGCCTCCGCCGGCCTGTACGGGCTCGGCCCCACAGGGGAGCCCGTGATCGTCGCCATGACGCGAGGAACGAGGTCGAGTGAGGGGTCCTGAGTGAGGATTCTCTGATACATGTCGTGCAGTTCTTCGGCCGGGTCCAGCCCGGTCTCCTCGATCAGGGTCTTGCGGGCACGCGTGTATTCGGCGAGCGCGTCCGCCCGCCGGCCACAGCGGTACAGCGCCAGCATCAGCTGCGCGCGCAGCCGCTCCCGCAGTGGATACTC
Organism: Nonomuraea sp. H19; assembly: GCF_052068215.1. Lineage (NCBI taxonomy): Bacteria > Bacillati > Actinomycetota > Actinomycetes > Streptosporangiales > Streptosporangiaceae > Nonomuraea > Nonomuraea sp. H19. The sequence continues at coordinate 5,644 of NZ_JBQHCV010000011.1, forward strand.
GCTGGTGAGCGCGGTCAGCTCGCCCAACAACCCGGCGTGGCGTCCCAGCCTCAGGTCCACGGCGATCCGCGACTGCAGGACCGACAGGCGGACCTCGTCCAGCCGCGCGGCCTCCGCGGCCAGCATCGGGACATCGGTCATGCCGACGAACGCGGGCCCGCGCCAGAGACTCAGCGCCTCGTGCAGGCGGTGGGTCGCCTCCTCCGGCTCACCGGCAGCCTCCACCGCCTGCCCTGAGCCGGCCAGGTTCTCGAACCTCGCCGCATCCAGCTCGTCCCCGACCACCGGCACCAGATAGCCGGAGCCCTGCCGCACGACGCGAGCCGGGTCGCCCAGGTGCCGCCGGAGCCGGTGGACGTAGGTCTGCACATTCTTGGTGGCGCTCTTCGGAGGGGTGTCCTCCCACAGCGCCACGGCCAGTTGATCTTCCGAAACAGGCTTACCCGCTTGGCACAGCAGAACCGCTAACAGCACCCGCGCCTTAGGGGTGCCAAGATCGAGCTGCTCACCCTCTCGCCACACCGTCAGTGGACCTAGTATCCCAAACTTCATCGTGCCCCCTTGGCTGTACGCACTGTAACCTGGACGGCCTGTTTCGGTGATCCACTGGGTGAAGAAACGATTGCGAACTCTTCTCGCCCGGCCCTCGATCCCCCGACGGCATCAGTGTCGAACGCGCCTGGTCTGAGATAACCGCGAGCGGCTATGGCGTCGATCGGTCAGGTGAGGGGGCCCGCTGAGCCTTGCTCATCGGGACGGCGACGGCCCCCTCTGCGCAGTGAGGGCTCATCGGCTCGTGGCGTGTCCGCCTTCGAAGACCGATCGGCCGGCACGGCGGCGTGACGGATTGAACGCTGCGGAGGTCATCCCTAGACCGAAGGCCATCACCCGCCACGTCGATGACTACGCCGCCCACGCCCGGCTTCCCCGGGAGTCCTGAAACTTGACACCAACGTCCAGAAGCTCGTGACCAAAGATCGTTAGGCTCCTCGGAAGACCGGGAAAGCTCGGCGACCACGGGGATATTCCCGACGTATTCCAAGCTGCCACCGGCGTACGCAAGGATCCAACCAGGAGTTGTGAGCAACGGCCGCACGGGCGCCTGTTGTCGCGACGGCCGACATTGCCGCTCATATCAGAACTCACAAATCGGCTTAGATTAATTCGCCAGCAAAATGATCTGGTTCGGAAGGGACAGAAAGCCCATGAACAAGCTGGCCAAATTCGCCGCGGTAGGCCTTGGCGCCGTGGTTGCGAGCATCGTTCTCGCGCAACCGGCCTTCGCAGTGAATTTCATCCGAGACATCGGCGACGGGACCGTTCGGTACACCGACGACACCAATCAGATATGCCTCCAGGCGGACAACACCTTTGGGACCGCCTGGGTGGAAGTGGCCGTGTCCCGCCAGGGCGGGGACGGATCACCCATCGTCATCAGGGACGACAACGTCGATCATCCGGGCGCCACCTGCAGGGTCCTCAACGTTCCGGAGAACGTCACCTACCAGGGCGAATACCGGAGCTACTGGGAAGGGCGGGGCACCCCAATACGTGGGGTATTCCTCTTCACTACCTGACCGACCCGGCAAGGCGGACTCCCCGTCCACCACCCGCACGGCATCGGGGGAGTCCGTATCCGACAAGGCACGTCGGCCGGCAGTAGATCACCGCGCCGCAACCAGCGACACACGTGCAGCACCGAGGTGACTTGCTTGACGGCATGTTTGTGCCGAGACTGTGCCGCTGGCTCTGACGGGACTGTCAAGATTTCCGTACGGTCCCTGACCGAGTCTCGACCGCATTGTTAAAGGCCGCTTGATTTGAGTGATTGCGGCTTATGTTCGTGCCTCGCCCGTCTTGATCCACCAGGATGACGAGATCTCGCATGTCCGCCCCCGATCGCAAAGGATTTTCCATGAACAAATATATGAAGGTCGCCCTCGTGGCAATGGTCGCCACAGGATCCTTGCTCGTCGGAGCACTGCCGGCACAGGCCGCCAACCGCGACAACTGCCGCGGACTCGTCTCCAGCATCTACACGAGCGGCTCTGCCGTCGTCGCCTCGTACGTTGTCATATGCGACCGGATCCAGGACCGCATCATCGTCTCGGCAGACGTCAACCGCCACACCATCCCGATGAAAACCGCGCGCAGTCTGAAGACCTGTGACAACACCAGGAGGTGTAGCGTCCAACCACGGATTTTCAATCCCACCGGCAGGCAGTTGTTCTCCGGAGCGGTCTTTGCTGCGACCGCCAGGCGAGGGAGCTACATCGCAGGATGCGGGTATGTAGAAAGCGTGCTGAGCGGGGGCCTGAGCCTGGACGCGATCATGCCCTGCAGATCCTCGGACGAGTTTCACTGATGCCGGTCTGAATGAAGGCGAGGATCTCTGGCCACCAGGTCTCGATCGTGGTGGCCAGGCGTTCCAGCTCGGGCAGCCGGGGTTCGCTGCCGCTTGCCCACGTGAAGGTCGAATTTTCGGGTCAGTCAGGACCCTGGGCCGCAGTCGCCAAAGGCTCGTCCTTCAGTGCCACGCCGTGTAAACGCTTCCACCCGTTCCGAGGCGTCGCTCCGGCCCGCTTGGAAGGCACCGAAGAGGGTTGGCCGGAGTCATTTCTGGCCGGGCGGGCCGAGGAGATCCGTACGAACCGCAGGCGACGCTCGGGCCGCCCTGGGCGAAGGACCATCGGATGGCGCTGGCGGCCACAGTCATGGCCGCGCCTGACGCGGCCCGTCGATGTCGCCTTCGACCTGCACGCTCATCGCGTCGTTCCGTCGTTCCGGCGGACCGTGCGGGTCCGTCCAAGGATCACCCGCCCGACGCCCTGACCGCGGGCCCGCCCGGGTGGCGCTCCGCCGGCCGGGCCGAATGCTCACCCGTCCTCGGCCTGCCATTTCTGCAGCGCCGGGACCCAGCGCAACACGGTGCCATCGGGGATCGCACTGATCCTCTCCGAGAGGGCGCACATCTCCCGGGCCACGGCCTCGCCCGCCTCCATGGCCGCGGTGTCGAAGACGAAGGTGACCCGGGTGGTCCGATCCGCGATCGCCGCCTCCTCCTCCGGTCCGCCCCGGCCGAGCGGCAGTACGCGCCGGAGCAGGCCCCACAGTCGTTCGCCCGCCGATTCCCCGGTCTTCTCCGCCAGCACCCCGAGCATGGCGCCCAGGGCGCTGCTCACCAGGACCACGATCTCGGGGTCGACGCCCATGGGCGGAGGCAGCTCGTCCACGTCGAAGCCGAGCGCTTCGGCCGCCGCGGCGAAGTCGTCGGCCTCCGCCGCCGACAGCCGCTCGAAATCGATATAAAGCACTACATATTCCATTCATCCTCCGTGGTCGGGTCAGCGTCCCGTGTATCCGAACGCAGCCCAGTAGACGGGCTCCGCGTAGCGAATCTCCGCGTCTCGCCGGCCGGCGAACGTCGCGGACGCCCGGCGGTTGGCCAGGCCGGGGTAGCGGGGGGCGATCTCGGCGCCGTTCGCGCCGCGCAGCCAGCACTGCGCCATGGTCAGCGCCCGTGCGGGCGACCGGCCCATGGCGAGGAAGTCGTGGAAGCGGTTGAGGAGCAGCATCGCGGCGCGCTCGTTGACCTGCCACTGCGCGGCGACGACCCCGGCAGCGCCGGCCTGGATCAGCGCTGCCGGCAGGCCGACCGCCTCGTTCGGTGCCGTGGCGCCCGTGAACTGGCTCTCGCAGGCCGCCAGAACCACCAACTGCGGCCGGCCCGGTGGGCGGCCCATCAGGGTTCCCACCGACAGGCGTCCGTCCATCAGCTCCAAGCCGCCGAGCAGCGGATCGGCCGGTTCGGCTTGACCATGGCCGAAGAACTGGACCAGGTCGGCGTCCGCGAGGCGGTCGAGCACCTGAGCGCGGGAGGCATCGCTGAGCGGGTGCGCGGCCGGACCGTACCGCTCGGCCAGGGTGGCTGCCTCCTTATGGGCGTACCGCAGCTTGCGCTGTCCGGGTGCCTCGGTGGCGTCCACCACGAGCACCCGTGGTGCGGGGCCGATGGTCAGCGGGCGGCCGAGACCGGCGCGCGCGTTGGGCAGGCTCCGGACCACGAGCGGTTCCCGCGCCGGGTCAGCGATGGTGGCCTCCAGCAGCGCGGCGTTGAAGGGCAGGTTGTCCAGCCCGCCCACCGGCACCAGGGCGATCTCGGGATCCCCGCGCAGAGCGCACACCAGCGGGCCGAGCCTGGCCGTGAGCAGCCGGACCCCTGCGGCCAGCGTGGCGGGCACCGGATTCGGCTGCCGCTGGGCGGCGAACTCGTCGCTCAGGCGCAGTGCGGGCAGCCGTACGAACTGCGGCTCGCCGTGGTCGCGGACGATGAGGGCGTAGCCCGACTCATCGGCGGAGGCGAGGTAGACGACAGGCGCCTGGCTGGCCACCTGCTGGATCATTGCGTAGGCCGGGATCTCCAGCGGGTCCGCTGGACCCGTTATCGCAGCGCTCGCCCGCCGCACCCGGGTGACCTCCGCCGAGGCGTGTTCGAGGTCGAAGGGGACTCCCGTGGCGTAGGCGCGGCCCTGTCTGATCAGGGATGCGCCGGCCGGGCCGCCTCCCCGGTGGAGGCGCCGGTAGGCGTCCGCGCGCAGCCGGATCGCCCGCTCGTGCGCGGTGATGAGATCGTCGCGGCCGGCCGCCCGCAGAGCCGTCCGGGTGAGCGGGTCTAGGCCGCCGATCATGCGGGTCAGCACGACGGCGCGGGAGAGCTCGACGACCGCCACCGCGTCGCGGCCCTGCTCGTCCGCCGCCAGGAGGTGACCCGCCTCAGCGGCCGCGTGCTCGGCCCGGCCGAGCACCCCGTACTGGTCGATCAGCAGGCCACGGCGCCGGGCCTCCCTGGCGGCGGTCATCACGCGCATCCGGTGCGCCTCCGCCAGCTCCGCCCGCGTGCCGTGCTGCCGGGCCCAGGCCTCGAACGTGTCGGCGACGGCGGTCAGGTCGGTGAGACCGCTGGAGAGCCCGGCCGCGAACGCGGCCCGGGCCAGCTCGGCGACAGAGCCGGACCGGCGGCCGCCGAGCCACGTGAGCCTCACTCGATCTCCGCCCGGATGACGGCGTTTTCGAGCAGCAGCGCCCTGGCGCCGGCCTCGATGGGCGGGCCGAGACGGACCAGCCGGTTGAGGATCGTCCTGGACTCGTCGAGGTCGCGCAGGCCGTCCTCCATGTACGGGGCCCGCGCCTGCAACGCAGAGGCGAGCTGGAGCTCGACGGGGTGGCGGAGCTCGGCCGGCAGGCCGACACGTCGATCCAGGGCCCGCCGGATCAGCCCGACACCTTCCATCAAGTCCTTCTCCTCGCCCAGCTCCGCTGCCCGGCACAGGAACTGGCCGTGCATCGCCAGCTCCTGCGCCCAAATGGGCGTCCCCGGCTTCGTGTAGGCGATCGCGGCCAGCCGCTCCCGCTTGACGCCTTGGCAGAGCTCGCGCAACGCACGTTCGGCGGCCACCTCGCCGGCCGTGTCACCGGCCTTCGACGCCTGGATCCAGGTCTCATGCATGCGCCGCAGCTGGAACGCCAGGTGGCAGGCACGGTGTCCGTGCAGCTTGGCCCTGCCATTCGGCACCCTGGGGTTCTCCTTGACCACCTCGGTCAGCAAGGCGATCGCCTGGGCGTACCGCCGGTCGTCCCTGCTGCGCTCGGCCATGCTGCTCTCGGCGTTGACCAGGTCGTCGGCGGCCGAGAGCGCGATCACCGGGTCCAGCGCGGGGTCGGTGAGCGCCGCCCGCAGCAGCGGCAGCGCCTCCTGCACCCGGTCCGAGTCGTCCTCCCGCAAGGCGAGCATCATCACCGCACGTGCCCGGTTGAGCGCCCTGACGGTGGCGGGCGCCTTCGGTGCGTCGGACTGGGCCCGGGTGGCGTCATCCAGCAACCTGCCATCCTTCAGGGAGTCGACCGCCAGAGGCTGGAGCACCTGCATCTCGGTGGCCTTCGGGCGTTGCCGGGCGTAGATTGGCGCGGCGACCAGCCCGACCAGGACCGCGGCGGCAAGGGCCCACTGCCACTCCGCGCCGAACGCCCCGAGCAGCACGCCCGTCATGAGCGCAGGTTGCAGCGCCCAGCAGAGCACGACCACCCAGAGCCGGCCGGCTCTCGTGAGACGCGCCGCCCACGTCGATCGAGCCACCAGGAAGAGGTTGAGCGCGAGCGCGCCGGTCAGCGCGGCGGCGCCGATGCCGGCGTAGGCGAGGCTGCCCGAGATGAACAGCAGGATCGCGCCATAGACCACGAACAGCGCCGGCAAGCCGGCCGCCAAGAGCAGGGCGAGGCGCCGCCATCGTCCATCGGAGCTCGCCTCACCCCGTGCCATCGTCGGCCTCGCCGGGGCCCTGCCCTGCCGAGGGCGCTGCCGAGGACTCGGTCGAGGGCGGTGCCGCCGTACGCCAGACGACGACGGCGGTCCGATCATCGTGCGAGCCCTGCCTGCGGTACCGGAGGGTGTCGCCCATCGCGAATGGCCACTGGGGAACCCGCCAGCGGCCCGCCAGCCAGCTCCGCAACGCGGCGGAATTGCGCAGGTCGTTGGCGAGACCATCGGTGCCGAGCACCACGATCTCCGCGAGTCCCAGCTCAGCCGTCTCCACCTGCTCGGGCCGCTCACCCGGCAGGGTCGCGCTCACCACGTTGATGAATCCGGACTCGACCGGGAACACCTCGGCGAACTCCCCGCCGGCCAGCGTGAAGCCTGCCACGTCGCCGATCCGCGCGAGCTCACACCCACGGGCGGAGAGAACCGCGACCGCGCCCACGCAGGCCGCCTCCCTGGCCTCGATCCGGTACGCCTCGGTGAGCACCCGAGCCGTCCGGACACTCGCCTCTGCCAGCAGCAGCGCCGCGGTGACGGGAGAGCCGTCCGCGGACTCCGCCTCGGCGGCCGCTATCAGCACCGACTCGGTGAACAGGTGCGCACCGAGCTGTGACGCCTGCCGGGAGCCGAGGCCGTCGGCGATCGCCACGTACAGCGCTCCCGAACGGCCCAGCATCACGTTGTAGGCGTCTTGCCGTGGTTGTCCGCCGTGCATATGACCCGCACCCATGATGGACGCCGCCGCGACGTGGAAGATCCCGGCCGTCGTCCCGTCGACGGCGACCGCCGGTGGGCGCAGTCGGCAGCCGGTCCCGAGCACGCCAAGGCTCGCCGCGCTCACCCGTCCGATGGCCGGGGCGTCCGTGGGAAGGTCGGCCGGCGCGTCGCGCACCTCGGCCGGCGCGTTGCGCACCTCGGCCGGCGCGTTGCGCACCTCGGCCGGCGCGTTGCGCACCTCGGCCGGCGCGTTGCGCACCTCGGCCGGCGCGTTGCGCACCTCGGCCGGCGCGTTGCGCACCTCGGCCGGCGCGTTGCGCACCTCGGCCGGCGCGTCGCCCGGCTCGGGCGGGGCCGGCCGCGCCTGGGGGACCGGCTCGTGGACAAGCGGCTCGTCGCCAGCTGGTGTGCCGAGCTCTTCGACGGGCTCGGGCAGGCAAGGAGCGGCAGCCCGACCGTTCCCGGCCGGGCGTGGGAGTTCCGTGCCTGGCCACAGTCTCTTCAGAAACTTCATGCCGTCCCGATCAATCCATGGGGATCGTAGGCAGCCGAGCGAAGTGTTCGGTCGGCGTATCAAGGTGAAGACCCTGCGCCTGCGACGGGTCCGTCAGGCTGGCTGAGGTCGTCTTGATACTCTTGATCAACGTCTTGATGATCTCCCGCACTTGAATTGCCGGGTCGGCGTCTCTGCAGTCGAACGCGAACGTGGTAGCGATGACCTGCAGCGGCTCCCTCTTCGCCGTACCGAAACCGAACGTGACCACCTCTGGTGCGAACTTCCATCCGGGATCGCGTAGTTGCTTCAGTGCGTCCGTCCAGCTCTCACGGGCTTGGTGCTCGCCATCACTCATGAAGAAGACCACGGGGCGGCACACCGGCGTCCCCTTCGGCAGCGAGCGCATGCCGGACTCGATCGCGTGGCGCGATTCCCGGAACGCGGCCGCGAAGTTGGTGCCGCCCTCCACGTACAACTCGGGCAGCTGTACCTTGGCGAGGTCGGAGAGCGGCAGGGCCACCCGGGCTTCGTCGGAGAACGTGACGATTGCGACTTGTGCGATCTCGCCGACCATCGGGTCGCTCTGCAGCTCTCGCTGCAGGTCCGGCAAGGCCGCGTTGATGGCTTCGATCGGTCCACCCGCCATGGACGCGCTCACGTCGATGAGCAGGAAAACGGGGAAGACGGTGAACAGCTCTGTAGACGGTGACGTCATGGTGCCTCCGGTCTGTTCGTTAGATCGCGATCAGGGAGATCAGGAAGAGCAACGCGTGCAACGAGCACATAGCGATGCCGGCGGTGCTGCTGACGATGGCTTTCATCCGGCCATAGGCGTCGGGGTCGGCGGTCAGCGCCTGTACGAGCACGATCGAGCAGAGAACGAGGCCGACGGGCCAGAAGAGGATGGTGAGCAGCAGCAGCGGAATCCACCATCTCTTGCCGCCGTTCATGGCCCATCGGGCGAACGCCTGCGGGGGACGATAGAACGGCTGGGCCGGAAAGGGCGTGTAGGTGATGGACGGAGCGACGGGCTGCCGCCATGTCGGCTGCGGCGGTCCCGGTAACGGTCTCGGCCCGGTCGGATGGGGCTGGGGTCGAGGCGGCGGGGACACCGGCCGGGCCGTGGGCATCGTCCGCGGCCGGGCGGGTGGTGCGGGCGGGTGCGGTCTCGGCATCTGGACGAACCCGGGGCCTGAGGTGTCCGGCAGGGGTGCCGTCAGCGCGCGGTCCAGCAGGGCCAGCGCCTGGTCGTCGTATCGTTCTCCTTGCACGTAGACGTCGAGGACGGCCCGTACCCACTCCGCTGGCTCGGGTCGCCCGCTCGCGTCGAGTGCGTTCGCCAGGCCGCGACGCAGCAGGGTGGCGATGCGCGGATCCAGGTCATGGGGTATCTGGCTCGGGGCCGCCCAGACGCCGTTGTGCTTGGCCAGGCTGCCACCCTGCGGCAGCAGCAACCCTCGATAGAACGCCAGCGCCAGGCAGTACCAGTCGCTGTAGTGGTCGGGCGCGGGCACGACCTTGTCGATGACCCGCGGATCGGTCCAGTGCGCCGCCTGAACCCCGACGGTGGGCGGCGGGTGCTGCGGAACCATGCCGTCGCAGTCGATGAGGTAGGCCGTCGGCTGCGGGTCCAGCGTCCACGCGACGTTCTTGGCGTTGAGGTCCCCGTGCACCAGCCTCTTGTCGTGGACGTACGCCAGGATCTCGGCCAGCCGCAGGAGCACGATGACCCGGGACAGTGCGGCGGGGGGCCGGCCACGGCGCATGACGAGGAAGTCCAGCGTGTTGACCTTGCCCAGGTCGGCCCGGAAATAGCGCTGCGGGATGGCGGGCAGGACGCATCCTTCGATGCGCCCGCCCCGATCCCGGATGATGTCCACGGGCCAGTTGACCGACGATTCCGGCCGCGCGGCGATCGGGAGCCCCTGCTGCACGAGAATGTCCCTGCCGACGTCCACCAGCCGCTGGAAAGGAGCGGGCCGAGGGGCCTTGTCGGGCGACGAATACTCCTTGTACATCCACTGCGGGTCCGTGGTCCGGTAGATCGCGCCGACGCCCCCTTTGGCGACGGCGTCACCGGTCACGGTGTAATCCCGGTACGCGCCATGAATCTGTCGCAGTCGTGGAGCGTTCACGACTTACCCAGCCCGGAGAGACTGTCTATGGTGCCCGAGGTCGTTCCGCTGTTCTCGCACCGTGGGCAGTGAAAGGCGGTCCAGCTGTTGTCATGGCAGTTCAGCCCATGGCAGCGGCCGCACCGGACGAAGTTGTCGGCCCCGCAGTAGGGGCATCCGGTATAACCCGCTGAACAGCTGAACGCGGCCTCGATCGCACCGCCGCCATCGGACGGGACCACGCAGCCCGGTCGTTGCCGGGACGTGCCGATGGCCGCATAGGAGCTGCCGTTCCATTGAAAGCGAATGACGGCGGGCAGACGTTGCGAGCTGCACACCAGGCCAACGAATAATGGATGATATTCCAAAATTCCCCTCCAGGCATGGCGGATGAAAGTGCTGCGCAGCACTGAGCGATATGGTGCCGATAATGCGCTGAGCACATGCGTGAATGGCGTGGTGATCAGCGACTTCCCCCATTGCTGAAGTAAAGTGTGCACGCCCGTGCGCGGTAAGTAAAGGGAACGGTCCAACGGGATTGGACCGAAAAACAGCTTTATAACGACCGGAATCCCGAGGGGATTACCCCCGGCTCTCCGCCCGCCCGCCGTCCGGGCGTGTGGCCTGGGGGCCGGTCCCGGACGGCGGCGGGACACCGGGCCGGACGCCACACGCCGGCCCCGCCGCACCGACCGAACGCTCCGAGCGGGGTTGCCACGCCGCCGCGCAGATAGAGCCCTTACGATTGCCACGACGTGGTCGGCCGCCGTGCGTGGTTGGGGGCGATCGACGAGCCAGGGTTCGTTCCTCACCCTGGCTCTCGGAGCAAGGCGGATGATCACCGATTAGGGCGTGGGAGGTTGTGCACTATGCGTGCCAAATTCATGACCCTTGGCTGAGGGAGTCCACAGGGCGCTCGGGGCACTCCAAGCAGACGAACATGTAGAGCGATCCAGCGTCCTGGATCATGAGATCGGTGGGGTTCTGCACTTCCGGAGGGGCGTGAGGGGTGAGCAGCGGACGCTCTTAGACGGGAGCCCAACGCTTGCCGCTCTCGATGTCGAGTTCCCAGCTCGCAATTGTCAGCAGGTGTGCCATCTCGTGGCCTCTGCCGCACTCGAACTGCACCCGATCCTGGATCCAGTCCACCCAGCCCCCAACCTTGCTCCCCGGAGCAGTTGAGAGGTGCGCGAAATAACTCCAGTCGTCAGAGTTCGAGGCATCCTCTTCCCATGCCCAGATCCGAGCCCTGAGCTCAGCGGGAAGTCCCCAGCCAGCCGGGTACTCCTCCACCCGCTCTGGCGACAGGACGCAAGCCGTAGGGAGATAAGAGTCGTCGCTGTCAGGATCTGGCTCGGGGGCCCTAATGAGCAGGCTCCCGACCTCTTCCGCCTTCCGCCAGCGCACGATCGTATGAGGCTGAAAGTACGGCTGCCGCATCATGCCCGCAGGCGCCCACCGGCCGGGAACGCTTCGGCCCTGGCCCACGGGGGGCTGGTGCCGGACAGGCTGGGCCTGTTCGTGGTCGGGCGGCTGGCCCACCGCAACGGTGCCGAGGTCACGCTGGTCCCCTCCGCCGTACAGCGGGATCGCCGCGCTCCTGCCCGCGGAGCTGATCCACGCGAAAGCGTCGGCTATTGAAGCGACACCAGCACCGGAATCATCCCCTGACCTTCCCGCAGAGCCCCAAGCGCCTTCCCGATGACCGCGCCGAAGGCGCGACCGGGGTCGGCCGCCTTCATCGCGTGACCCGGGGTCGGGGAGCTGCACAACAGGTCGCCGATCGCGATGGCGCCCGTGGTGGCGTCGGCGTGGACGTACACCTTGCCGAAGACCGCCACTGGCAGCCGCGAGGTGTTGTCCTCCCGGTTGTCGAGCACGATGCCCGGCCGGAACGCCCCGGCGCCGGAGACGATGCCGATCACGGTCCGGTCGTAGCCGACGGTCGACGGGCTGATCGTGCCGCTGTCGTCGACGACCACGACCGTGCCCGGCGTGATCTCGTCGGGATCGGCGGCGTCGAACAGCTCGGCGCCGTCGGCGTTGACGAGCCGGATGTCGCCGGTGACCTCGACGTCGCCCTGGAAGAGGGCCGCAAGCCGCTTGCCTTTGCCGAGAACGCCCACACCCTCGGCGCTGACGCCGACCACGCCGACGCCCTCGCCCTTGTGTTCTCCCCACATTCCGGCCCCGCCGGTGATCGACTTGGTCTCGCCGAACACGCCGTGCCAGGTCTTGCTCACGCCGATGACGCCCGGCCCGGTGGCCTCGCCCATCACGCCCGCGCCGCCCGTGACGCTTTCGCTGAAGCCGAACACCCCCATCCAGGTACGGCTCTGCCCCCATACCCCGGTGCCCTTGCTCGTCCCGAGGACACCGGGACCCGCCTGGTCGGACTGGTTCTCCTGGATCCCGGCGACAGCCGCGTGGTTCGGCGCGAAACTGATGCCGCGGACGCCGTTGAACTGGGTGCTCTCGGCCAGCACCCCGGGGGTGTCGGGCTTGGTGGTGTTGAAAACGCCTTCTGCCATGATCTGGTCTCCTTCAGGGGGGCAGCTGCTGGGTGACTTCGCGGGCGAGCTCTCGCAGGGAAGGGATCTCGTCGTTGGCGGCCACGTCGGCCACCTGGTCACGCACCCCCTCAGGGCGCGCGGCCCCGAGGGCCCGCAGGGTCCACTTGCGGACGCCCGCGTCGGGGTCGGAGAGGAAACGGCTGCCCATCTCGGCGCTGAGCGCGGGCTGGCGTTCCAGCGAGCCGGCCGCGGCGACCCTGACGACCGGGTCCGCGTGGTTGGCGGCCTCCTCGATCGCGGGCCTGGCCAGCTCGGCCGTGAGGAACCCGGCCATGGACGCCGCCTTGGCGGCCAGCTCGACGTCCTCTCCGGCCGCCAGCTCCGCCAGGATCGGGGCCGCGCTGGGCCCCAGGCGAAACGCCGCCGCGGCGTAGTCGATCTCGTCGGGACCGAGTTCGGTCACCACGTCCTGTCTCGTGAGGGCCATGCGGTCACCTCGGGCAGTCGTGGGTCAGGGTGGAATCTCGCATCGTGGTCGCCTCCGCGGAGCTGATCGTGGGCGTGCCGGTGATGGCCCCGGTGCCGCAGCCGGTCATCAGCCGGGTCCGGTCGGGCGTGCTGCAAGGCCGTCCTCCGGCGGCGGCGTTCTCGCCGGAGATGTGCGACAGGCCGAGGACGTGGCCGGTCTCGTGGGCGAGCGTCCAGCGGGAGGCGAGGTCGGTGACCACGGCGCCCGGCTGGCCGGCCGGGTGCGAGGCGCACCCGTTGAGCGCCGGGTTGGTCGAGCGGACGAAGTAGACGACCACGTCGTTCGCCCCGGCGCCGGCGCGGTTGCCGAACAGCGTCGTCTGCTCGGCCGTCATCACGCCATCGCACTTGGCGACGTCGACGTCCACCAGCGTGGTGAACGCCGTGCCGGTCAGCTCCTGGCGGCTGCCCACATCGACCCCGACGGCGGCGCCGTTGTAGACGGTGCGCATCGAGATCAGCTGGTCGCGGATCTGCCGCGTGGGCGTGGCCAGCGTTTTCAGGTGGAGGGTGACGCACTGCCCATGGGCACAGCGGGCGTCACGGATGAAGCGTCTCAGGGACAGGGGGAAGCCCATCCCGACCTCGCCGGCCAGCTGCCGCACACTCGCGGGCAGTCGGTCGACCCTGCAGGAATCGGACAGGTTCGGCATGTCACCCAGCATGCTCGCGCTGACTCTCACCCCACTTGAGTAGCCCCTTACTCAAGTGGGGTGGTGACGTGGACGGGACACACTCGTCTTGAGCGCTTCCCGCGTCGCAGCGAGGTGTTCGACCCTGGCGCGACGGCGTCAGCACGGGCGCCTCTTCCCTCCTGAAGGCGCGATGAGGGGGCCGGTCGCCGCGCACCGCTCGGATCGCCTGCCTCAAGTAGACGATGCGAGGGGCTTGCATGTCCTGCTTGGGCCGAACACATTCGCGATGGGCGACGTCAGCGAGGCTGGTCGCAGAAGCAACTGGCCAGCCAGTTGTTCAAGGCCGCCCGTGAGGAGATCGCGCTGCCCGAGTTCCAGTCGGTGGCTTCGGTGTAACGGTATGATCAGCACGAGCGTGTGTTGAGTGAACCTATGCCGTTCCTGTTCCAACGAAAGATCGGCACCTCGCGCAGAGTAATGAACTCACAAAACCATATGGCGCGTCCTCAACCGCGTATGCCGATCCGTCGCCGAAACGCGACCAGAATTCGCCAGGCTCGCTTTCACACCTCACAATCTCCGCAGAATCTTCGCGACCGACCTGATCAACAATGGACTGCCTATCCACATCGGCGCAGCCGCACTCGGCCGCCTGTCCACACAGGCCACTCGTGGCTACGTCGCCGTCTTCGATGAAGATCTCTTGCGTCACGAGCCCATACCCAACGCTTCACCCAGCGCGCGTGCACCTCGGACTTCCTGGGCTGCGACCTCCGCTCACAGCAACAGCCGCCTTCGCAGGACATCAGTTCATAGCAGTCGTCTTTGCACGACATCGGCGATGACGGCGTTCACGACCTTGCTGACTTCCTCAGGCTCCGGGGGGACCGCCTCCCGGCCGGCGAACAGCATGTGCCCGGCCCCGATCAGGGAAAGCGCCAGCGCATCCACGTCGGCGTCCGCCGCGATGCGACCCAGCTCGCACTCATCGTTCAGGTAGGCGGCGATCATGGCCGCGGCATCCGTCAGGACCGGGACGCCGGGAGCCGGCCGGGCCTGACGCAGGCGGGCACGCAACTCGTCCCGGAAGATGACGAGACCGACGATCGCCACCGCGACCGAGTCGAACAGGTCAATCAGCGCCCCGGTCAGGTTGCCGGCGACGTTGCCGGTCCCGGCGGAGCCGCGAAGGGCGGCGGCCTGGCCCTCGAGCCGGGCGATGCGGTCCTGCACGACCTCGGCGAGGAAGGCGTCGAAGTCCTCGAAATGCCGGTGCAGGACACCCTTGGCTACGCCCGCCTCCGCCGTGACGGCCCGGCTGGTCAGGCCGTTCGCCCCGTCCCGGAGCAGGACGCGCTCGGCGGCGTCGAACAACTGCTGCCGCACATCCCGGAGGGCCACTCCAGTCGGCATCGCCCGTTCCTCCTTCTTCGCCCGCTCTTCGCTCACCGCGAACCGCTGCCTGGTTGTCGAGTGGGCGCGTGCCCACTATGGTGGGCGCATGCCCACTATATCGCAGGAGCAACCAGAGGCTCCGCGGAACGAGCCCCATAAGGCCAGGCAGATGGCGGAGTCGTTCGGGATCGACGCCGAACGCTACGACCGGGCCCGGCCCGACTATCCCGATGCCCTGGTGCAGCAGATCATCGCTGCCAGCCCTGGCCCCGACATCGTCGACGTCGGCTGCGGCACCGGCATTGAAGCCCGTCAGTTCCTGGCCGCCGGGTACAGGGTGCTGGGTGTCGAGCCGGACGTACGGATGGCCGAGTTCGCCCGCCGTACCGGGGTCGAGGTCGAGGTGGCGACGTTCGAGGACTGGGACGCCGCCGGTCGCACCTTCGACGCGGTCGTCGCCGGGCAGTCCTGGCACTGGGTGGACCCGGTCGCGGGCGCGGCCAAGGCGGCGCAGGTGTTGCGTCCCGGCGGCCTGCTGGCGGTGTTCGCGCACGCCTACGACCCGCCGCCCTTCGTCGCGGAGGCGTTCGCCACCGTCTTCCGGGAGGTGGCGCCGGACTCGCCGCTCAGCGCCGGACCGCCGAGGCCGGCCCAGGAGATCTATCAGGCGATGTTCGCCACGTTCACCGACGGCATCCGGAGGACGGCCGGGTTCGGCGAGCCGGAGCAGTGGCGATTCGGCTGGGAGCAGTACTACAGCCGCGACGATTGGCTCGACCTGCTGCCGACCACCGGCGCGCTCACCCAACTCCCACCGGGCAAGGTGGCCGAGGTGCTGGAGGGCGTCGGGGCCGCCATCGACGCGATCGGAGGCGGCTTCACCATGGCCTACACCACGATGACGACCGCCGTGTCACTGAACACCTGAGTCGTCCAGCACTCCGAGGGCGCGTGGGCCGGGCAACGGCAGCGTCCCGATCCCCGCGCTCCCGGGTGCGGCCGGTGAAGTAGATGAACAGGTCACTTGCCGCCCGACTCGTGATCAACTTCTTAGTTCAGAGAACTTCCCCAGCGCGTCGGGCCCGAGCTCGAACGTCACCGTCCGGGTCTCACCCGCCGGCAGCAGGACTCGCTCGAAGCCCTTGAGCTCACGGACCGGCCGGGACGACGTGCCGTGGCGCTGGTGCACGGAGAGCTGGGCAACCTCCTCGACGTCGCGGCGGGAGGGGTTGGTGACGTCCACTGACACCGTTGTGGGGTCGCCGACGGTGATGGCGTCGATGCCGAGCCGGAGGTCGGAGTACGTGACGTCGGCGTACGACAGCCCGTGCCCGAACGGGTGGGCGCACGACGACCTTGCCGGCCTTGGCGCGTCCTTGCTCGACGTGGGCCAGGGCTTCGCGGGTCTGTTCGAAGTCGAAGACGGAGTCCACGACCGGCCGGATCGTCCCGGCGGCGATGAGCGCGGTGAGTTCGCGGAGTTGGTCACCGCTGGCCTTCATGAACAGGTACGAGTACGTCACCTGGTGTCGCCGGGCACGCCGGCGGATCCGGAAGCTCAACGCGGCCCTTGGCTTTCGGAGAAGCGGACCGGTGACGTGCCTGGCTGCTTACGACGTTCGCCGTGAGCAGCCGGGCCGGTGCCGTGACGAATGCAGGCGGCTGGCGCTGGCCGAAGAGATGGCACGGTTTCGCCGCCGGTCGGGCCTACTCTGGCTGTCCTGACCGCTATGGGAGGAACGGGGCGAGTCGGGTTTCGATCGGCTGGTGGAGGCTGGCGCGGACCGCGCGGGTGAGGTCGTCGGCCAGGATCTCCACGTCGCCCTTCTCGACACCGTCGAGGACTTGCCGAACCACGTCGGCGGGATTCGACTTGGCGGCGTCTGTCCCGGCGGTCATGTCGGTGTCGACGTACCCGACGTGGACTCCGACGACCTGGACGCCTCGGGGTCCGAGTTCCAGGCGCATGGAGTCGGTGGCGCTCCACACGGCCGCCTTGGAAACCCCATAGGTGCCGCCGAAAGGGAGCCAGGAGGCGACCGAGGCGATGTTGATGACGACGCCGGAACGCTGCGCCAGGCGGTCGGCGAAGGCCGAGGTCACGGCGAGCGGGCCGAAGAGGTTCGTTTCCAGTTCGCTGCGCAGGTTGGAGGTGTCGGAGTCGAGGACCGAACCGACGCGGGCGATGCCGGCGTTGTTCACCACGACGCTCACGTCCTGCGCGATCTCGGCGGCGCGGGCCACCGAGCCGGCGTCCGTGACGTCGAGCTGCAGCGGGATCAGGCGGGGGTCGTCGGCGAGGATCGTCCGCGGGTCGCGGGCGGCGGCATAGACCTTCGTGACCCCGCGGTCGAGGAGTTGACGGACGAATTCACGGCCGATGCCGCGGTTGGCGCCGGTGACGAGGACGGTCTGGTTGACGAGCTGAGTCATGTCATTCTCCGGGAGTCTGTGCGCCCGGTCGGGCGCTGATGTGACGAGTACGCCGCTGTACGGATTTGTTTCGCCGGCAGGCGGCGGGGAGAGTTCTCAGGCGCCGAGGCGGCGGCGCAGCCAGTGGCCTATCCCTTGAAGGCCGTGAGCCGGTGTCCGAACTCAGCGCCGTCGCCGGCGAGGGTCTTGTACTCGCGGGAGTGGACGCTGGTGGCTGTCATGTCGGCTCCCTGGCCCTTTGGATTACGTTCATAAGACTATAGGGTGAAGGCGTGGTCGGAGGCAAGGTGCTGGGCGAAATTAAATTATGATCATACTCTATATCTGATCGCAGTGGACGTCGCACGGGGAGGCCGTGCGTGGAGCACCGGCGCGATTGCGCGGCGAACCGCCCAGCCGTCCGTCCGGCCCGGGGCTCACCGCCGGCGTGAGCAACCGGTGAGATTACGAACACAATTTGATGACCGAGGAGTCTTGCCTCCAGATCCCTTCTCAGATTATGGTCGTATGATCGTAATTTAAAACTCTCGTCGGAAGGAACTCGATCCTCATGTCCGAGCAGACCCTGCCCACCACCGGTCGTGCGTGGCACCTGGAGGCGCGTCCGGTGGGCTGGCCGACGCCGTTGGAGTTCGCGCTGCGCGAGGTGTCGATCGCCGCGCCCGGCCCGGGCCAGATCCTGGTCGCCAACGAGTTCCTCTCGGTCGACCCCTACATGCGGGGCCGGATGAGCGACAAGAAGTCCTACATCGAACCGTACGAGGTGGGCGAGCCGCTGGACGGCCCGGCGGTCGGCCGGGTGCTGGCGTCCAACGCCGAGGGTTTCGCGGTCGGTGACCACGTGATGCATGCGCTGGGCTGGCGTGACTACGCCGTCCTCGACGCGGCCACCGCCCAAAAGGTGGACCAGAACCTGGCGCCGCTGTCGGCGTACCTGGGCGTGCTCGGCTTGCCCGGCCTCACCGCGTACATCGGACTGACCCGCTTCGCGCAGGTCCAGCAGGGCGACACCGTATTCGTCTCCGGCGCGGCCGGCGCGGTCGGCAGCATGGCCGGGCAGATCGCCAAGCTGCAGGGCGCCGCCCGGGTGATCGGCAGCGCCGGCTCGGACGACAAGGTCAAGCTGCTGGTCGAGGAGTACGGCTACGACGCGGCGTTCAACTACAAGAACGGGCCGGTCGCCGAGCAGCTGGCGCAGGCGGCACCGGACGGCATCGACGTCTTCTTCGACAACGTCGGCGGCGAACACCTCGAAGCGGCGATCGGCGCGCTCAAGCTGCACGCCCGGATCGTGCTGTCCGGGATGGTCTCGCAGTACAACGACGAGAAGGTGGTCGGGCCGCGCAACCTGTGGAACCTGTCCGTCACCCGGTCGAAGATCCTGGCGTTCATGTTCAACGAAGAACTGGACCTGCAGCCCGACTTCATCCGCGAGGTCGGCGGCTGGGCCGCCACCGGCAAGCTGCAGTTCCGCGAGACCGTCTTCGACGGCCTCGACAACACGCTGGACGCGTTTCTCGCGATGATGCGCGGCGAGAACGTCGGAAAGATGGTCGTCCGGCTCTGAGGCATGTGCGGCACAAGTACCGGGCCACCGGCCCGTCTATCTCCATCGAAGCGACTACCACGAAATGAGCCATCCGATGAGCCAGTCCAGCACGATCCGCCTCGAGCGCACCACCCCGCAGATCGCCAAGATCACGTTCGCGAATCCTCCGATGAACCTGGTGATTCCCGAGACCGTGGTGACGTTGCACGAGATCGTCCGCGGACTCGACAACGACCCCGACATCCAAGTGGTCGTCTTCTCCAGCGAGGTCCCCGACTTCTTCTTCAACCACTTCGACGGCGCCGAGGCCGGCAACCTGCCCGTGCCCGAGCACGAGGACGACGCGCCGGTCTGGACCGACATGGTCCTGCGGTTGAGCAAGGCCGCGTACGTCAGCATCGCGGCCGTCCGGGGCCGCACCCGCGGCGCCGGCAACGAACTGGCCCTCGCCTGCGACCTGCGGTACGCCAGCCGTGAGAAGGCGTTCTTCGGCCAGCCCGAGGTCGGTATCGGAATCGTCCCCGGCGGCGGTGGTGCCGAGCGACTCCCGCGGTTCATCGGCCGGGACCGGGCACTCGAGGCGATCCTCGGCAGCGCCGACTACGACGCCGACCTGGCCGAGCGCTGGGGATGGGTCACCCGGGCCCTGCCGGACGCGGAACTCGACGCTTTCGTCGACGCGATGGCCGCTCGCCTCGCTTCTTTCGACCGGCAGGCGTTGGCGACCGCCAAGGCGATGGTCGGCCGGGCCACCCTGCCGCCGGACGCCGACCTGATCACCGCCTACGGCGAGTTCGTGGACTCGCTGACCCGCCCGGCACTCCTGACTCGTGCGATGGCGCTCGGCGCACTGGCCGCCGACAAGGGCCTGGATGTCGAATACCAGCTGGGCGAATACCTCGGCGTGATCAACCAGAATCTCTGATCGCCTCCTCTGCGTCGGCGAGAGCGTGGGCCGGCTCTGAGCCGCGCGAGGCACTGAACCGAATGCGGGTACGCCGTGCGCGGAAGGGAAACGCGTCATGACCCAACTGCTCGCAGGGTTCGAACGGTTCGAGGTCGACGTCGACGGCGTTCGCATCGCCGGTCGGAGTGCGGGCTCGGGGCCGCCCGTCCTGCTGCTGCACGGCTACCCGCAGACGCACGTGATGTGGCATCGGGTCGCACCGATCCTGGCTGAGCGCCACACTGTGGTGCTGGCCGATCTGCGTGGCTACGGCGGATCCGCCAAACCGGCAGCGGGCGCCGACCATGCCGAGTACAGCAAGCGCGCCATGGCCGCGGATCAGGTCGCGGTGATGGCGAGGCTTGGTTTCGACAGCTTCGCCGCGGTCGGACACGACCGTGGCGCCCGCGTCGTGCATCGGATGTGCCTCGACCATCCCGCTCGGGTGAGTCGGGCCGCCGTCCTGGACATCGTGCCCACCCGGCACGTCTTCGCCACTGTGGACACGGCCTTCGCGATGGCGTACGAGCATTGGTTCTTCCTGGCCCAGCCGCCCGGATTTCCGGAGCGGCTCATCGGTGGCGACCCCGAGTTCTACCTCCGGGCGAAGCTGGCCGCCTGGTCCGCCGGCGGCCACACGTTCGACGAGGCCGCCGTCGACCAGTACGTCACGCACTTCCGAGACCCCGCCGCCATCGCGGCGAGCTGCGAGGACTACCGCGCGGCGGCGAGCATCGACCTGGACCACGACGAAACCAGTTACGCCGGCGGCGACCGGGTCACCTGTCCGTTGCTGGTCATGTGGGGTACGGCGGGGTTCGTCGGCCGCCACTACGACGTCGCGGCCGTGTGGCGGTCCTACGCCACCGACATGTCCACGGCCGCCGTCGCCGCCTCCGGGCACTTCCTCGCCGAGGAAGCACCCGCGGCCACGGCGGCCGCCCTGACCCAGTTCCTCCGGTAGTCGTCTCCGGACCGAGTCGAGCCGGGCCAGTACGGCATCGCCGACCGGCCCGGCTCCCTTCCCGATCACCTGCACCGCGACGTGATCGGCGGCGGCCTGGCGGTGGTGCGTCAGGCGGGCCGGGTGCGTGTGGGTGATGGTGATCCGGTCGAGCGGTGCTCCTCGTCGGTCTGCTCCTTCTCGAGGTCCGCCGGTGACTTTGGTGCGGCGAGACTCCTGCGGAGGGTTCAGGCGGTGACAGCCTGCCAGCTGTGAAGTATGACCGTAATCACATGTTGAAGCGACCCGCCGGTGTCTTGTGGAGTGATTGCATTACGACCATACTTCAATTGAACCACGGCGCACCAAGACGCTCAACCGCACGGGGCCCGCCCCGCCGTCGGGCCTGAGGGCACACACGAATACCTCAGGGTCTCGCCCAAAAGGAGATAACCATGAACGACCGTCAAGAAGCGCGAAACAGCGCGGTGACGTCATACAAGAACGCGCCCACCCGTACCGTCTCCGCCGGTGGCGTGGAGTTCGCCTACCGGGAGCTCGGCCCGAAGATCGGCGTCCCGCTGGTCCTGGTAACCCATCTGGCCGCGGTCCTCGACAACTGGGACCCCCGGGTGGTCGACGGCCTCGCCGCGAAACATCGGGTCATCGCGTTCGACAACCGGGGCGTGGGCGCCTCCACCGGCGCGACGCCGAAGACCATTCAGGCGATGGCGAAGGACGCCGTGACGTTCATTCGGGCGCTGGGTCTGAGCCAGGTCGACCTGCTGGGCTTCTCCATGGGCGGCATGATCGCCCAGGTGATCGCTCAGGACGAACCTCAGCTCGTGCGCAAGCTGATCCTCGCGGGCACCGGGCCGGCCGGCGGCGAGGGCATCAAGAACGTCACCAAGCTCTCGCATCTCGACACCGTCCGGGCGCTGCTCACGCTGCAGGATCCGAAGCAGTTCCTCTTCTTCACCAGGACCCCCAACGGCCGTCAGGCGGGCAAGCAGTTCCTCGCGCGCCTGAAGGAACGCACCGACAACCGGGACAAGGCGATCTCGCTCAAGTCCTACTTCGCCCAGCTCGATGCCATCCACAGCTGGGGACTGGAGCGGCCACATGACCTCTCCGCCATCCGCCAGCCCGCGCTCGTCGCCAATGGCGAGAGCGACCGGATGGTGCCGACAGAGAACTCGCGCGACCTTGCCCGACGCCTGCCGGACAGCGACCTGGTGATCTACCCCGACGCCGGGCACGGCGGCATCTTCCAGTTTCACGGGCAGTTCGTCGACAAGGCCCTCGCATTCCTCCAGCGATAGCGCCGCAAGGGAAACAGCCCCCTCGACCGCGAGGGGGCCGTGCCGCGGAACGCCTAGGCATTGCTCAACGAAGGAACACGAGAGCGTTCTCGATACCCTGCCTGAGGACCTCGTCGGCGAAGCCCTGGTCGGACAGCGCACGGGACAGCTGCAACGTCCCCACCGCCATCGTGTACAGCGCGAGCGCCTTCCCGCGCGCGGACTCCGGATCCTCGGGAGCCAGGCGGGCGGCGATCTCGTTCACGATGGACCGCGCACCGTCGGTGAAGGCGTCCTTGGTCCCGGTCGCGCAGCGCCCGATCTCGTCGAGCAGGGCGGCGGAGGGGCATCCGGCGCCGGGGTTGTCGCGATGCTGAGGCGACAGGTATTCGCGGAGGAACTCCTCCAGCCCCGCGCGGCCGGGCGCCAGCGCGCCGAACACCTCGACCTGAGTACCCAACTGGTCGGCAACGACGTTGGCGACCAGGTCGTCCTTCGACGAGAAGTGGGCGTAGAACGCACCGTTGGTCAACCCCGCGTCCGCCATCAACGTGGCCACGCCGGAGCCGTCGATGCCGTCGGTCTTGAACCGCTGGCCGGCCACCTTGATGATCCGCTGCCGCGTCGCCTGCTTGTGCTCCTTGCCGTAACGCGCCACCGGGACTCCTCCATCTACTCTCCACGGTCCATGCCCGCACCAAGCATACCGATGGTATGACGTATGTAATATTATAGTCGCTGGGCACGGTGCGGTGCACAAGGACATCAACTCCGGCAACATACGTCGTCCGTCGCTGATCGATTTCGGGTTGGCGACAACGTTCGCCGAGGAACTGCCGGGGTTTGCGCACGAGAATCTGCTCGTGGGCACGTCGGTGTCCATGGCTCCGGAGTAGACGGGTCGCACGGGTTCGGCCGGTGGATCACCGGGCTGACCTGCCGGCCACGTCCGGCCGCGCTGGGCAGAGCTTGAGCTGTCGCCGCGTGTCCGCTACTACCGCTGAGGCCCAAGCGCAGAATGCCTCGCGGTCATCCATCAGTTCCGTGAGGGCACGAATCTTGTCCTGCAGGTCGCCCAGCCATTGGAGGCCATCGGCACTCTCGTCGAGCACATCTGAGAAGTGTGCTCGTGCGCCTACAGCATCCCCGATCAGCGCAGCTGCGACGCCGGCGTGATACTGATCCCACGGGGTCGGGCGGTTCGGCATCGAGGAAGCAAGGAACTCTGCCGCGGCGGCGACATCGCGAAACTTCCGCCGATAGCCCTCGACACGTTCTACCGCCAGTTCACAGTGGCTCCTGATCGACTGCGAGAACTGTGCCTCGTTGAGAAAGTCGGTGCTCTCGTGGCCCGGATGCAGAACATCGAATCTGGCATGGGGAGTTGCATCCCACAGCCACATCACTCCGACGCGGAGCCTGCTGCCTTGGCTCCACCTGGGCGAGCCGAGCTCAACCATGCCCAGCCACCAATCCTGATCATCCAGCCATAGCCGTGACCGCCCCTGTTGCTTCAGTCCCGCCGGGCGTAACAGCTCACGTCCTGCCTGCGCCACAAATCTCGACGCCGATGATGGAACCGCCATGGCTCGAAGATCCCCTGTCAACCGCCGTCTACCGGTCCAAAGGTTACGAATGGAAATTAGCAGCTGACAATGCGATGTGCCCGGCCCCGTCCTGACCGGGACATGCTGCACCGATCAGGACGGGCCGCAGGATCCGGCCCTTTCACTCGCAGCTTCTGCGTTGGAGCCGCAGCGCCCGCCGTGCAATGATCATGGTGCTCCCGGAGACGCGACGACCGCGCCTCCGCGCCGGCCGTCGGGTCGGGTTCAGGAGCAGCAGCCTGATCCGCTCGTGCTGGGCTGTCCGCTGTGGAGGTCGTCGTCGTGGCCGGCGGTGATCCGTGTCCATTGCGCGGTCGGCCGTCCGTCCTTGCGGAACTGCTGGCCCAGAGTCTCGTACGGCTGCGGCCAGCCGGACGGGGAGTCCTCCCAGGTCTCCTGCCGCCCGTAGACGGTCATGTCGAGGATGCCGTAGGACGGCGCCATGGGTTCGACGCCGCGGCCGGTGGTCCAGTACGTCTCAAAGACGCGGTCCCCATCGCGGAGGTAGCTGGCTTTCATCCCGAAGTGGCGGCCGGCGAGGAGCCGTTCGTGCGACTCGGCGGGTACGGAGTACCAGGGCATGTCCCAGCCCATGAAGCGGCGGTAGCGGTCGGACTCCTCGTAGGGGCCCTGGCAGAAAACGGCGAAGGTGACGTCACGCTGGTGCAGATAGGACAGTTCGCGGACCTGGCCGGTAAAGAAGGTGCAGCCCTCGCACTGGTCGGCGGCGGTGTGGCCGTCGTGCCACATGTGATACGACGCGAACAGCTGGGTGCGGCCCTCGAAGACGTCGATCAGGGGGACGGCTCCGTCGCCTCCAACGAGCGGAGTCGATGGGTCCACCTCGGTCATGGGCAGGCGTCGCCGGGCGGCGGCGATCGCGTCGCCCTCGCGGGTGTGCGCCTTCTCCCGGGCGCGCAGGTTGTCGATTGAGGCCAGCCACTCCGTGCGGGAGACGACGGGCGGTGTGTTCACAGTGGTCATGCCCGTACCGACCCGGCAGCCCGCACAAACTCATCGGTGGAGCCCGAGGCGGGCACACCGACCACGACCTCGCCGGTCGGCACGGACGTTGATGACACCCCTCGATCCAACCCCGGCGAGGACCGTGTCAACGCCCTTGGCCACACGAACACCGCCACGCGTTATGCGCAGTGCTGTCCATCAAACCCGGACGGGTTCACCCTAAGGATTCGGGGAGACCCAAGTGATCCTGCACGGCGGGATGTTTCGCTGCGCTGCGTCCCGCTGTCGGTCGGCGAGTGTCTCCGCGATGTTGCCGACTGCAGCGCCTGCTTGATCATCTGTGGTTGCCGATGTACCGGCCTGCAGCTTCGCCACAAGCCAGGCAGGGTGCCGGCAAACGACCGTTTTCCGGCACCCGCACCGGACGCCGCAGGCCGTCAGCCCCGTAGTTCCACCGGCAGAGCGATCAAGCGGCTGCCCTGTATGCCGCCGAGGTCGATCTGCTGGAGTTCGGTGAAGGGCACCGCGAGGCGCGCCTTGGGGAAGTCGGCCCGCAGGACCTCCACGACCGCCTTCAGCTCGAGTTGAGCGAGTTGAGCGCCGGTGCAGTAGTGCGGGCCGGCGCCGAAGGTGAGGTCCGGCCCGATCGACCGGCCGGGGTCGGTGTTGATGCCCTGGATGTCGATGAGCACCGGCGAGCGGGCGGGGAGGCGCACCCCGGCGAGCTCGATGTCGGCGGAGGTGAACCGCCAGAGGCTGAAGGGCGCCGGCGAGTGCAGGCGCAGCGTCTCCCGGACGAACTCGTCGATCGTGGTCGCCTCCGCTGCGGTGTCTTCAGCGGCGAAGACGCGCGCGAGCAGGAATCCCAGCGACGGGTCGGTGGTGAGCTGTCCGGCGTAGATCAGCGTGAAGAGCAGGTAGTGCAGCTGTGTCTCGGTGATCTCCTCGGGGACCCGATCGCGCAGCTCGACGGCAAGGCCGTCCCGGCCGTCGCTCAGCGCGGCGGCGGCCAGTTCCCCGAAGGTGGCCATCGCCGCCCCCACCTCCTCGGGGTCGATGCTGTACATGCCTCGGCAGGCCGCGATGGCCTGGTCGATCCGCTCGAGCGGGACGCCGAGCACGTCGCAGACCACGGTGAGGGGGAACCGGGTGGTGAAGTCGGCCATCAGATCCACCGTTTCACCGGTGTCTGCGAGCCCGGTGAGCAACTCGCGGGCGATTGCCGTGATGCGTTCGGTGTAGTCGCTCATCCGCCGGGCCGTGAAGAGCGGGGCGTGCGCCCGGCGCAGTTTCTCGTGTGCCGGGCCGTCGAAGGTGGTGAGCGACGGTTGTGCGGCGGCGGTCGGTTCGAGACCTGCTGTCCGTGGGTCCCAGCTCACCGGCGCGTAGGCCGGGTCTTTCACGATACGCGGGTGGACGAAGACCTCCCGGGCGAGCACATCGTCGGTGATGATCCACACCGGGCCGCCGGCCGGGGCGTCGGCCTGAACGATGGGACCCGCGGCGCGCAGAACGGCGCGAGCGGGATGGGGTTCGCCGACTTTGCGGAGGGTACTGGCGAACGGGTCGACGGTGACATGGGGCGCGTCGGTCATCAGATCTCCTGGGAAGCTGTTCGGATCGGGGTGGCGAGGATGTGCGGACGTACGAGAAGCGGTGCCGTGGCCTGCGGTGTGCCGGCCGTCACGCGTGAGCGGCGCTAGCGCGCCTGGGCAGCAGGAACATGAGCGCGGCCGCGGCGAGGTAGCAGGCGACCTGCCAGGGCAGGATCGCGGTGAAGGCCTCGCCGTAGGCGACGAGGCCGGTGGCCCCATCGGGGGAGAAGCTTTCCAGCCGGGTGAAGAACACCACCCCGAGTACGGCGACGCCGAGTGCGTTGCCGACTTGGCCGACGGTGGTGAGGACACCGCCGGCGGCACCGGCGTCCTTGGCGGGTACGCCGGCCAGAACGACGTTGATCAGGGACGGGGCGGTGAGCCCAAGCCCCAGGCCGCCCACGAACAGCGGCGCGGCGAGTGCCCAATACGTGGGTTCGGCGCCGTCACGGACGATGAGGAGCAGGACGACCTGGGACGCGGCCAGGACCAGCGCGCCTGATACAAGGAGGGCGCGGTGGGCGAACTGGACACCGATGCCGGAGGTGATGATCGAGCCGATGGCATAGGGCAGGATCACCAGACCGGTTTCCAGCGCGGTGCGTCCGGTGCCCAGTTGGAGGTAGAGCGACAGCAGGAGGAAGAAGGAGCCGAGAGCTCCGAAGAACAGCAGGGAAGCGGACAGGCCGGCGGCGAAGGCTCGGACCCGGAGGAGGGCGGGATCGAGGATCGGCTGCCCGCCGCGTGCGACGAGCTGCCGTTCCCTGATGAGGAACAGGGCCACCGCTGGAACCGAGAGCGCCAGGATGAGGAAGCTCCACCAGGGCCAGCCCCAGTCGCGTCCTTGCATGAGGGGCAGGAGCA
Source organism: Nonomuraea sp. H19 (assembly GCF_052068215.1). Lineage (NCBI taxonomy): Bacteria > Bacillati > Actinomycetota > Actinomycetes > Streptosporangiales > Streptosporangiaceae > Nonomuraea > Nonomuraea sp. H19. The sequence continues at coordinate 32,559 of NZ_JBQHCV010000011.1, forward strand.
GGAGCACCACGGCGGCGGAGGCGAGGACCGCGCCCGGCAGGTCCAGCCGGGCGTTGCCCGGCACGCGGGACTCTGGCATGAAGCGGGCTCCCACGATCAGCCCGATGATCGCGATCGGTACGTTCACCCAGAAGATCGCCCGCCAGCCCAGACCGAACAGGTCGGCTTCGACCAGGACTCCACCGAGCAGCGGTCCGGCCACCGAGGCCACGCCGAGCACGGCACCGTAGGCGCCGAGCGCCTTCGCGCGTGCGCCGGGTTCGAACGAGGCGCGGATGATGCCGAACACCTGCGGGATCATCAGTCCGGCGGCCAGGCCTTGCGCGACTCGCATGCCGATCAGCACACCGGAGCTCGGCGCCAGCCCGCAGCCGGCGGAGGCCAGCATGAACGCGGCCAGCCCGAGGAGGAACACGCGGCGGCGTCCGAACTGGTCACCGATGCGGCCACCGGTGATCAGGCCTGCTCCGGCGGCGAGCGTGTACCCGGCCATCATCCACTGCAGTGAGGACTCGCTGGCGTCCAGGTCCTCGGCGATCGCGGGGGCCGCCACGCTGACGATCGTGGCGTCGAGGAGCTCCATGAAGTCCGCGATGAGGATCACGGCCAGAACGACGAACGCCGTGCGCCCGGACAGGAGGGCGGGAGCCGCCGCGCCACCACTCTGGGGGCGGGTGGATGTGGTCATACTGCGCTGTGCTCCTTGGTCGGAGGGCAATGAGATAATATGACTGCGCCACGCAGTGGCTGCGTCGCGCAGTTAAGTTACCACGATTGCTGCGCGACGCAGCAACATTGGATGGAGCGGATCTCACGATGACGAAGCCGAATTCGGACAGGGAAGCGCTGCTCGCCGAGCTCATCGGCGACGCGGTGCCCGGCTGGGCGATTCTGGTCGTGCAGCTCAACAACGTTGTCGCCAACCGGTTGGGAGTCATCGACACCGATGTGCAGTGTCTGCACGTGCTGGGCCGTCACGGCCCCACGACGCCGGGCGTTCTGGCCAAGCACGTGAATCTCACCACCGGATCGGCCTCACGGATGATCGACCGGCTGGTCGCCGCGGGCTGCGTCCGGCGGGTGGCCGATCCCGACGACCGCAGGCGGGTCCTCATCGAGCCCACTCAAGAGGGCCTCGACCGGGTCTCCGGCGCTTATGCGGGATTGATCGCACGTACCCGAGACGATCTCGCTGCCTTCGACGACGAAGAGCTCAGCGCCGTCCTGCGCTTCCTGGGAACGGCCCAGCGCAGCACCGCTGCCGAAATCAGCCGACTTCGATCCATCCCTGACGACCAGGAAGGCCCTGCGGGAGCTCGCGCGCAGTCCGTAAGCATCGATTGACTGCGCGGTGAAGCCGGCTCAAGGCCCAGGCCACCGCCGAGGAGGCCGGCGGACCTGGTCCGCCATCTCCTCACCGAGCCTTTCGTCGAGGACCAGGCGCAGGTTGCCGTGACTCGACATCGGTCAGGCTGGGGTGCTCATCCGGCTGCGGTGTGGCGATGGGCTTGGGCGGTGCCGGTGGGGGACGTCCAGACCTCAAGCATGGCCAATACGCGGCCAAGCGTGAGATCGGGTTCGCGGACCGGCAGCCAGACCAGCCCTATGTCGACCTCACCCGAACGAAGCAGATCGAGCGGGGCGGTCGGCTGGATCTCCCGGTAACGCATCCGCGCTGCCGGGTGCCGTGTTTGAAACGACTCGATCGTGTCGGAGATCGCCCACGGTTGCGGTCCCAGGGTGCCGAGGGTGAGCGGACCCGAGATTCCGCCTGCGATGGCGGTGGCGTTGTGGATCGCTTCCATGATCTGCCGGTATCCGGCACTCAGTGCATGGCGGAGCTGCTCGCCGAGCGCGGTGAGGCGCACGGCCTTTCGTTCGATAACCGGATGTCATCGGTGCGCCTACGAAGCCTGCGTTGATCCAGACCGCGGTGCGGCTGCAGGGTTGGAGTCATCCCAAGCGGCTGGCTCAGGGCCGAAATCTCAGGGTCCTCCGGTCACCTCTGGCCGCGCTGTTACGTCAGTGCAGTGCCGGACCGCTTCTGTCCGGCCGGAGTCACTCGTGAATCCCAACTGTAGGAGCACCACCATGCAAGCACGCATGACCAACCCCGCCTTCGTCCTCCCCGATGGAATGAAGGGCATCGGCGCCATCTTCAAGGCCATCGGCCAGGGCGGCATCTCCCAGGAACTGCAGGAGATCGCCGCGTTGCGCGTCAGCCAGATCAACGGTTGTTCGGCGTGCGTGCACGCCCATACCCAGGCGCTGGTCAAAGCGGGGGAGAGCATCGAGCGGATCGCGGCCGTGGCCGCCTGGCGGGAGGCGCCGTTCTTCACCGACGCCGAGCGCGCCGCGCTGGAGATGGCCGAGGAGGTCACCCGGCTGGCCGACCGCTCGGGGGAGGCGGTGAGCGACGAGCTGTGGGACCGGGTCGCCGATCACTACGACGAGAAGCAGATCGCCGCGCTGCTCCTGCTGATCAGCATCACCAACCTGTTCAACCGGCTGAATGCCGCCATCAAGGAGCCCGCGGGCGCCTCATGGAACTGAGCACCACGATGCACGATGCCCTTCCCCGGCACGCGACCGCTCCGCGGCTACGTCGTCGCTCGCCGGATCGCGTTCGGGCTGCAGGCACGTGACCGGCACGCCCTGGCCCGCAGAGTCGAGACCGGGATCATCCAACGCTTCGCCGACGGGACTATCGGGAGATCGAGCAGCCGGTGGGTGAGGACCTGCGAGCCGTGTTGACCCCGCCGGAGCCACCCGTCCGACCATCGCCCCTGCGACGCGCTATCACGCACCGCTGACTTATCTCGCGGTACGGCGACCGTACCGCTCACTGCCAACCCACTGAAGGAGAAATCCATGAGTCACTTTGACGTGCACGGAAACGTTGCCGAGGGGTTCGAGGAGGTACGCGAGGAGTTCGCCGCCTTCGTCGCGGAGGACAGTGGCGCGGCGGGCCCACAGCTGGCCGCGTACGTGCACGGGCGTCAGGTCGTGGACCTGTGGGCCGGCGACGGCGTGACAGGCGAGACGCTGACCGGAGTGTTCTCCTCGACCAAGGGCGCGGCGAGCCTGGTCGTGGCCTTGCTGGTGCAGGAGGGGTCTGTTGACCTGGACCAGCCGGTCGCCGCCGCCTGGCCGGAGTTCGCCGTCGGCGGCAAAGCCGGGATCACGCTCCGCGACGTGCTCACGCACCGCAGCGGGCTGGTCGGCGCGGAGGACGGGATGAGCGTCGCCGAACTCGCCGACGACCGCCTGGTGGCCAAGCGGATGGCCGAGCAGCGGCCCTTGTGGAAGCCCGGCTCGGCCTACGGCTACGCGTCGTTCGTGCCCTTCGCCATCGTGGGAGAGGTGGTGCGCCGCGTCACCGGCCGGTCCCTCCAGGAACTGTACGAGGAACGCATCCGCGCACCGTACGGCCTGGACCTGTACCTCGGCCTGCCCGAAGCGCTCGAACCGCGCTTTCTATCCATCCTGCCCTGGCAGGCCACGCCGGAGCAGCAGGCCGCCTTCGACGCCTACGCGCCCACCCCGCACAGCGTCGCCGGGATCAGCTACAACCTGCCCGTCTTCACTGTCCCCGACATACTGGACCTCCCCAACCACCGCCAGGTGCGCGCGCTCGGTCAGGCGTCGGCGGGCGGAGTGGGCAGCGCTCGCGGGCTCGCGTCCCTGTACGCGGCCGCCGTCTCCGGGCTGGATGACCGCCCGCCGCTGCTGGAGCCGCAGACCCTCGCCGAGTTCTCCATGCTTCACTCCACGGGCAAGGACCTGGTCGGCGGCGAGCGGTATCACTACGCCCTGGGCTTCCAGGCCAAGGGGCAGACCTACCCGTTCCTGAGCGCTCGCGCCTTCGGCCACACCGGCTCGGCCGGATCAGAATCCTTCGCCGACCCGCACACCGGCGTGGCCTACGGCTACACCCGCCGCCGGGCCGCCTTCGGCTTCGACGCACCGGAGAACACCCGGCTGGCCGCGGCGGTCGTCCGGGCCGCCGCCCGCAGCTGAGACCCCTTTTCCTGTTCAAAGGAAGTACCGCCATGTCTGTCGACGTCCCCGCATCGGCCCGGCCTGCTGCAGCAGGCCGCAAGCCGGGCCTTGCACTGGGCGTGATCGCGGCCGCCCAGCTCCTGCTCGTGATGGACGGCACCATCGTCACCGTCGCGCTGCCGATCATCCGGGACGCGCTGCGGCTGCCCGACTCGGAGCTGAACTGGGTGCTGACCGCCTACGCCGTGGCCTTCGGCGGCCTGCTGCTGGCCGGCGGGCGTGCCGGTGACCTGTTCGGTCATCGGCGGGCGTTCCGCGCCGGGCTGCTGGTCGTCATCGCGGCCTCGCTGCTGGGCGGCCTCGCCGCCACCGGCCCGGTGCTGGTCGCCGCACGCGCCCTCCTCGGTCTCGGCGCCGCACTGGCCGCGCCCGCCGCGCTGTCCCTGCTTGCCACCACCTTCCCCGCCGGATCGGAACGCAACAAGGCGCTGGGTGTGTACGGGGCGATGGGTGGTCTGGGCTCCGTCGTGGGCCTGCTGCTCGGCGGGGCGCTCACCGAATACCTCTCCTGGCGCTGGATCCTCTTCGTGAACATCCCGGTCGCCCTCGCCATCCTGACCGGCACGCGGTTGCTCAACGAGGGGGAACGGGAGCGCGGCGGCGTCGACGTGCCCGGGGCGATCAGCGTCACGCTAGGCCTCGGCTGCCTGGTCTATGCCATCAACCGGGCCGGCGAGCACGGGATCGGCGACGCGCCTGCCCTGGCCGCGGGTGGACTGGCCGCCGCGCTGCTGGTCGCCTTCGTCGTCATCCAACGACGCACCACCGCCCCGATGCTGCCGCCTGCCGTCCTCGCCGACCGGGGCAGGCTGGGCGCCAATCTCATCATGTTCCTGGTCGGCGCCGGCATGCTGGCCACCTTCTATTTCCTCACCCTCTACATGCAGGTCGTCAAGGGATACGCGCCCATGCTCACCGGCATCGCCTACCTGCCCTTCGCGATCGGCATCGGAGTCGGCGCGGGCGCCCTAGGCCCTCAACTGTTGCGCCGCTCCTCCCACCGGACCGTGATCGTGACCGGAACGCTGGTCGCCGCGCTCGGCATGGCCTGGTTCGGGCTGCTCCGCCCTGACCAGAGCGCCCTGGCCGTCCTGCTGCCCGCGCAGCTGGTGGCGGGGGTAGGGCTGGGGCTCGTCACGGTCGCGGTGACCGTCGTCGGCGTGCGCGGCGTGGCTGTGCGGGACTCCGGCATCGCCTCCGGCCTCATCAACACCAGCCAGCAGATCGGCGGCGCAGTCGGCCTCGCCGTGCTGGCCGCCCTCGCCACCGCCGTCACCGCGGCGCAACCCGCCGGCGGCGCCCAACTGGATGTGCTCACCCGCGGCTACACCACCGGCATCCTCGCCGGCGGCGGCCTGTACGTGATCGCCCTCCTCGTCGCCGTCATCACGCTTCGGCCCACCAAAGATTGAAGCGGCCGGTCACCCCGTTCGCGACCGGGAACAGCCTGGCGCATCGGCGCGAGACCTGTGTCTTGAGGAAAAGCGCAGGTCAGGGGCTTATTGCGACGGGACTGTAAAACCGTCGGCTCAGCCTGCGCACGTTCTAACCTTGCGCCTGCCGCCAGCAGTAAGTGCAGCTCCGAGGCCCTACGGGGCCTCTTCTGCATTTCAGGGGTGTGCAGCCGTATGCAGCCCTGAGCGGCCGTTTGTCGGTGGTCACGGGATATACGCGGGATGGGTCATGTTCCGTTTCCCCAGGTAGACCCCGTGATTCGGAGCATGTACGGGATGATCTGGCTGGGCCGATAGCCACTGGATTCAGCGTCGAGACCGGTCCCTGATCGCGGCCTCGATGCGAAGGCCGACGCCCACCAGGGCGATTCCGATGAAGATGGTCACCCATAAGGGCGAACTACTCGAAACCGTGGAGAGTCGGTTATGTGGCGATGAGCTCCTGAAGTCTGCTCCTGGCCGCTGTTCGAGCGGTCATGACCTGCTGCTCGTAGACGATCGGCGGTAGCGCGTCAGCGGCGCTATGTCGGCGGCGGGTGTTGGAGAAGTCGGCGATCTTCAGACGGGCTTCGGCCCGGGTGCCGAACCGATGCCGGAGGACGTATTCGACCTTGAGGGTGGACCCGTGTAGCGAGTCGCCGGAGTTGCTCTTCGTGGTGACGGACGCGAGCGGCGACGGCTTCCGGCGCGGTCTGGAGGATGCGGATCTCGTCCAGGAGGCCGGTGAGGGTGCCGTTGGTGGCGGCGCGATGACGGTTCTCCTCGATGACGGCGCGGAGGCTGGGATTGCGGTAGAGGGTGCTGCGACCCAGTCCAGTGAGGTCGGTGGGCAGCCCGGACCCGCAGCAGTAACTCACCGCGATCGAGACTCGATCAGATCGTGGAGCTGCTGAGTCACGGGATCGTGCGGGCGAGCGGCGAAGGCTATGCGCAGCCAGCCGTCGGCGTCGACCTGGAGGAGATCGTCGCGGATGGACGGGTCGGCACCGCGCTCCAGGAGCAGGCGGATCACTTGGAGACGACCGCCCGGGATAGCCCAGTGCAGGCCGGTCCGCCCGAGGTAGGGCGCGACGTCGGGATGGACGCCGCGGTCGAGGAACCAGCGCACGACCTCGATCCGGCCGTGCTGGCAGGCATGGACGAACGCCTCTCCCACGATCTCCTCCGGATCACCGGTCGCCGGCAGCCGAGACGGAAAGCCTGCGCCGGTGTCGGCGAGGTCGGGGCGCGCCGACGCGGCGTCCGGCCGGAGCCTGCCGTCCGCGTCGAAACAGGCCCGCACCAGATCCAGCCGGCCGCAGGCGGCATACGTCCAGAGCGCCTGCGGGACGATTCCGTGCCCGGCGAGCAGGTCGACGACCTCCGTGTTGTCGTGGTAGATGGCGTTCTCCAGCGGGGTGATGCCCCATTTCCGGATGCCAGGGTCGGCTCCGGCGTCGAGCAGCAGGCGCACGTATTCGACCCGGTTGAAGCGGGCAGCCCGGGTGAGCGGGAGATCCAGGTTGGTGGCCTTGCCGAGCAGGACATCGACTGCGGCGCGCGGCACGCCGAGCTCCTTCTCGAGCCGGACACCGGGGATCGTCTCGGGGCCCGCGAGCATGTGCAGCAGAGTGTCGGCCTGCTCGGCGGTCAGACCGGCCAGCCGATCGGTATCGCCGGCCAGCAGGGCTTCGGCCTCGCGGTGCAGCTGCCGCCGCTTCTCCCGACGTTCGTCGAGATCGCGCCGGGATTTCTCGGTGAACGACACGAGCTCCTGCCAGGTCGGGAAGCCGAGTTCCCGCGCGATGATCAGCCGCGCGTCGCGAAGCTCGGAGGTCGCGGCGGAGGTCGCGGTGGCGTGCCGGGGCACGTAGGCCCGCAACCGTTGCAGCGCGCCGGGATCGTCGCGGCGCAACTCGACGAGGAGGGCGTCGGCCATCGAGGCGTAGATGCCCGGCCTGACCCCCATGAGGCGGGAGACCGGCCGTTCTTCGGTGGTGCTGCGGCTTTCGACGTGGGCGCGAAACTCGGTCCAGGTCCGGAATCCGTGTTCCTGAGCGAGCACGAACAGGGCGTCGCTGCGCAGGAAGCGCTCGGCGGCTCGATCGCCCAGCACGTCGGCAACCCGGGCTTCGGCTGCCGCATCGCCCGCCGCGTACGCGTGATGCAGGTGCTTGGCCTGCTTGCGGTAGTACTCCAGGTTCGGATGGGCCGGCAGCTCGAAATGGCGATCGGACATCGCAACCTCCTTCGTCGCCGAGGTCCGCTTGCCCGGCCGGAAAGAGGTTGGTCTTGTCCAGTGCGTTGACGTGCTGCTCGAGGTGGGAAAATCCCTGCCCGCGGACTGGCAGCGCCCTCGCACGCTCCTTTCAGAATAGAGATCGGCTCTGCGTGGAGGCAACCGTTAGGAAGCATTGAGCGCCTGCGATCAAAGCCTGAGTGGCTGATCTCCGATTCAGGGCGCAGGCGCAGTCTCGCCCCCTATGCCCGTCTCGTTGCCGTCGGCGTCACGAAAGACCCACTTGCAGACGTTGCCGTGCTGCTCCATATCCACCGGCCGCAGCCCGCGCCCTGCGATCCGGTCCACCTCGGACACCGGATCGTCCACCCAGATCATGCTCACACCGCCTCCGGCGCGAGCGGCGTCCTCGATGACGTACACGTACCGGTCCTCGGCCAGCTGCCACACCGCTTCGACGTCGTTGGGCCAGAACGCCGGATCCTTGCCGAGGAGCCTGGTGTACCACTCCACGGCGCTCTTGCAGTCGCGGACAGGGATGCCCGCGAAGATCCCCACTGTCACTGTCGGATCTCCTCTCTGTTGGGGCCGGGAAGGTCCAGCTCACCGAAGGAATAGACTGCGCGCGTCTGCGGAAATCATCGCGGCTCCTCGCGGCCCTGAACACCGACCCAGACCTCACACAGCACAGGGAAATTGGCGAGCCGTCTACGTCGTCATGAAGACGGTCACCTACCCCCGGGGCGAGACCGAGACCAGCGGCGCCGGAGTCTTCCTCTCCCGACCTGATGCCGAAGACTGGGGCCGGGGCGTGATAGGCCTTGAACCGAAGATCGCCCCCCGACGCCGACAGCGCCACTGCGAGTGCAAAGCCGGACGAGCCCTGGATGGCAAAAGCACAAGAGACCGTACAGTCCCCATGGGAAAGGCTTACGTGGTGGTCGACGGCTTGGAGATGACTCCGGATAGATAGGCGGACTCCTCCAGGATCTGGGGAGTGAGCTTGATTCCGGTGAGGCGCTCGATCAGGACAAGCCCTGGCCCCCGGTAGAGATCCCATTTGTGCTCCCCGCAGTCGCGATCGAGCTGCTCCATGGTCTCCACGAGTTCGTCGGGAACCTCGGAGAAGCCGTCCTGGGCCCAGAAAGCGAACCGGATCTCCCCGTCCTCCACCCAGCGGAACTCCTCCAAGCCCTTGATGTCGAGGCGGTAGAGGGAGACCAGACGGGTGTCCTCCGACAGCGGCACGAGGAACTCGTCGTCGGCGCCGAGCCAACTGTTGTACTGCGCGACGAACGCCCAGTCACCGACGGTGGTGACCGCGACGAACTCGGTCTTGTAGTCGTAGCGGGCGCCGGCATCGATCGACTCATCGAGCGCCATCCAGGAGAAGTCTTTTGCCCGGCCGCCCATCCGGGCTACGAGCTGCTCGGGTGTGAGCCCGCGAACGAAGATGAAGCTGTAAGCCTCCGCGAGGCCGGAGTTGGTGAACCAGGCGTAGTCGCCGGGGGGCGTGATCATGCGGCGATCATGGCAGAGCCCACTGACACAACCTGCCGAGGAATTGCTGGTCCCAACCTCAGCGACCAAGCCCCGTTGTCTTCAGGCTCCAAGTGATTTTGGGATGTGGTCCAGGAGGCTCGCCGGCCTTACCGCTCGCCGGACTGACTTCCTGCCGGGGCGGAGTCTTGGATGGCTTGGATCAGCGCGATGGTGGCCGGCGGGTCGGGTGGATCGCCGTAGGTGACGACGTAGAGCCGGCGGGTGAAGCCGGTGAGTTCGGTGGTGTGGATGTCGGGTCGGCGGTGGGCTTGTAGCGCGAGTCCGGGCAGGGTGGTGACGCCTTTGCCGGCGGCGACGAGGGCTTGCACGACGACCATGTCGTCGCTGAGTGATGCGATGCGTGGAGTGAAGCCTTCTTGCCGGCACACCGTGATCAGCTCATTCTGGCACCGTTCGCAGCCGCCGATCCATGCGGAGTGGCGATGGTTCGCGATGCTGTCGTCGGGTCGCTGACTTACGAGGTAGATCGGGTCGTCGCCGATGTGGAGGAGGCGAAATCCCTCTTCCTCGACCGGGGCGTCGGCGTACCGGAAGATGAGTGCGACGTCGATCTCGCCCTGTCGCAGCATCTGTAGCGCTTCGACCGGGTGACGTTCGATCAGGATCAGCTCGAGTCCCGGGTGCGCCTGGTCCATGGCGGCGGCTGCCTTCGGCACGATCGTGCTCAGTACGGACGCGTTGGCGGCCAGGCGAACCCGCCCCGTCCGCAGACCGACCTGCGCGGCCAGCTCGTTGGTTGCCGCGTCGACCCGTCCCACGATCTCGGTGGCCCGGTTGGCCAGCAGTTGCCCTTCCGGGGTCAATCGGATCCCACGACCCACTCGCTGGACGAGCTTGGCGCCGGTGGCCGCTTCCAAGCGAGACAGGTGATGACTCACCGACGGCTGCGTGTAGTGGAGCTCCCTCGCTGCTTCGGTCACGGACCCATGTCGCGCCACCGCGGCCAGGACCCTGAGATGGACCAGGCTCAGCATAGATAGAAGATATCAATGTGAATGTCGAAGGATTGGCATTAGACGTCATCTATATACCCGGCCATGCTCTCTGGTGAGGGCGCCGGACAGCGGCGCCGAGCCGACTGAGGAGGCACGATGAGCAAGCTCAGGTGTCACATCTCGATCTCGCTGGACGGTTTCGTCGCCGGCCCGAACCAGAGCGAGGAGAACCCTCTCGGCGAGGGTGGCGATCGGCTCCACGACTGGGTGGTTCCGCTGGCCGCCTTTCGCCGAGCCCACGGCGAGCAGGGCGGCGAGGTGAACGCGAGCACACCGGTATTCGAGGAGTCGATCGCCAACATCGGCGCCGGGGTGATGGGCAGGAACATGTTCGGCCCCATCGGCGGTGGTGCCTGGGGCGACGAGCAGTGGACGGGCTGGTGGGGTGACAACCCGGCCTTCCACTACCCCGTGTTCGTCCTCACCCATCACTCGCGTGATCCGGTGGAGATGGAGGGAGGGACCACGTACCACTTCGTCACCGACGGAATCGAGTCCGCGCTCGAGCAGGCGAAGAAGGCCGCCGGCGGCAAGGACGTCATGCTGTGGGGCGGCGGCCACGTCGCTCAGCAGTACCTGGCAGCGGGACTGCTGGACGAGCTCGAGCTGCACGTCGTTCCGGTGTTGCTCGGTGGTGGTTCTCGCCTCCTGGACAATCTCGGGGACGCGGATGTGCGACTCGAGCAGGTCCGGGCCGTCGAGGCGCCCGGCGTCACCCACCTCAAGTACCGGATCTTGCCGGGTGCTCCATCATGATCATCGACAGCAGCCGACCCGGACGCAAGGGTGAGGCGGTCGTTAGCTGGGTCCATGACCTTGCGGTCAAGCGCGGCGACGCCAGGTTCGAGGTGGTGGACCTGACCGACTTCGCGCTTCCACCCCTGGACGAGCCGAAGCCGGCGATCACGGGCCCGTACACCCGGCCGCACACCCACACGTGGGCGCTCAATCAGTTGGAGCCTGCTATGGGAGGTCGATGCCGGCCGAGCGCATTCTTGCCTCGAACAATTCATTCAGCCGAGCCCAGGCCGGCTTCTGCTCTTGTCCGTGGTGGGCGAGCAGGCTGTACCGGATCGCGCCGTCGGTGCGGGCCTGGAGTCCGGCCGGGATGGGCAGCAGTGAGGGATGGGCGAGATAGTGGTCGGCCAGGGCTGTGGCGAGTTCGTCGACCCGGGGGTCGTCCGGCTCCCACTCGGCGGCACACCACATGCGTTTGATCAAGGAGACGTACCGAGGATCGTCGAGGGCGCGCTCGACCCGGGAGATATAGTCGTCGAAGCCCTCCGGCACCAGGGCCCTGATCAGCACCAGGCCCTCCCGGGCCATCGTCACGTCGTCCGGGGTGAAGCCGAAATCGGCGGCCGCCCTGTCCAGCTTCGCGAGAACGCGGTCGGGCAGCAGGGCCCGGTCGCCGGTGGCGAGCCGGCGCAGTGTGTCACGCCGCGCGATCAGTTCGTCGATCCGCTCATTGAGGCGCCGTTCCACGTCGACGAGTGCGGCGGCGAACCGGTCAGGATCGGCGTCGAGTATCGCCCCGATCTCGGCCAGCGGTACGCCGGCGGCGGCCAGCGTCCGGATTTGGATCAGCCGCAGCAGGTCAGCCGATCCGTAGCGCCGGTAGCCGGAGCTGTCGCGGCGGGGTTCGTCGATCAGGCCGTGCTTGTGGTAATGCCGTATGGTTTTCACCGTCACGCCAGCGAATTCAGCCGCCTGGCCGATCGTGACGCCGCCCGTCATCTGCTCAGCCGACCTCGTGATCGCGGGGTGCCGGCGAGCTCGCGAACCGCGTCCGCGACGGCACGGAAATCCTTGCGCAGCATGTTGCCGTGGTTGCCGGCGACCTTCACGCTCATCTTGATGTTCGGGTTGCGGGCGAGCACCGGGGCGAGGGTGGCGCGCATCTCTTCCATCTCCTCTCGGCTGCCTCCGAGGTTGGCACCCGTGGCGACCACGTACCGGACCGGGAAGGTCACACTGTCCAGGACCGGGCCGAGGGCGGCGCAGATCTCGACGAGTTCGATGTTGCTCTGGGCATGCTCCTCGACGGACATCTTCGCGCACAAGTGCAGTGGACGCAGCACCGGAAACAGCCAGCCCCACCGGCGGAACAGCCGCCGGATCCGTTCCGGGGTGACGGTGTCGGTCCAGCCGTGCGGGTACGCGCCGTCCACGGACACCACTCCCAGGACGCGGTCCGGCTTCCGGCTGGCCCAGTGCAGCGCGACCGGCGCGCCGTAGGACCAGCCGACCAGAAGCGGCCGGTCCACGCCCCTCGCCGCAAGGACGGCGTCGACGTCACGGACGTTCACCTCGAACGAATAGTCCGCCGAACGCCTCGATCGGCCGCGGGCCCGCATGTCGTAGGTGATGTGGCGGTAGTCGCTGCCGAGTTCGGCGATGACGCGCCGCCAGTACGACTGAGTGGCGAACTGACCATTGAGGTAGACCACGGGACGACCGGGCCCACCGGTGTCGGTCACGGCCAGCGCGGTGTCGTCGACCGGCACCATGCCGGTCCAGGTGGAGTTCAAGTTGGTCACCCGTTCAGCGTGCGGCCTGACCTAAGGTCAAGGTCAACCCCCAGGGGGAACACCTACGTTCAGCAGCGAAGTTCGCTCAGCCGGGCCGCCCGAGGCATCGCAGCCTCGGGCTCTACAGAATCGCCTGCGCCATGTCGCGCGGACAATCTGCGGCACCCCGACCAGGCCCGGGGGAACACTGGATGCCGCATCGTGTAGCCGCCCAGCGCGGCGGCGAAGGCGAGGCAGCCGATGGCGAACAGCGGCTTGTTCTCCTGCCACGAAGCCCGGCCCCTTGCACGGGTACGCCGTCAAAGAGGCGATGCGCGAGGCCACCGAGGGCCGCATCGACCTGCCCACGGGCACCCTTTATCTCGCCTGGACCCGTTTCTGGAGCGGGTGGATCACCGTACCGGCGGACCCGCGCTCACCCTGCAGGCGGACGACGGGCGCCATCGTGGCGGCGACCATGAATTCCGCTCACTGCAGGCCCTCGTCGAAGGACACGGACATGCTCAAGAAGTCTCTGCCGGCCGCGCTGGCGGCGACGGCCGTCGCCGCCCTCACCTTGGTCCCCGCCGGCCCCGCCGCGGCCGCCACGATCGAGATCCGTCCCGGGCAGGTCTCGACCCTGAAACAGTCGAACAGCAAGTTCAACTGCCCGACTAACGAAGTGCTGATCGGCCGCGGGCACCGCGGCGACGAGAACGGCGACACCACGTTCCACTGCGGCCGCATCTACATCGACAACGTCCAGGTCACGGTGCTCAGGTTGGACATCTGGGGCACCAAGACGGATGAGAACAACCACGATTACCACACTCCGGCGAACCAGGCCATCACCGGGATTCGGCACGACGGGGACGAGAACGGCGACACCATCTACTACAGCGGCGCGCTGTTCTGGCAGGGCAAGGCGGTGCAGATCACCCCCAGGCAACTGGAAGGCTGGGTCAGGGAGAACAACCACGCCTCGATGGGCGGCACCAACCAGGTGATGACCGGCCGCAGGCACACCGGGGACGAGAACGGCTGGACTCAGTACGAGTACGGCTGGATCTCGTACAGCGGCTGATCGCGGGAGCCGGGTGGCGATCCGTCCCACGGGGACGCCGCCGCCCAGCACCTCCACGCATGGGGTCTACTGATCGGTGGGGAGCTTGGCGACCGCGGCCTCCAGGTCGCCGTGGGTGGGCAGGATGTACCGGCGGGTGGTGTCCAGGCGGGCGTGACCCATCAGCTCGGCGACCACGACGATGTCGACGCCCTGGCGCAGCAGGTGGGTGGCGAAGGTGTGCGCAGAGGCTGCGGGTGCACCGTTCTCGTCGACCAGGTCCGCCTCGAGGGCGAGCGCGTCGGGCAGTTGGTCGACCGCGCGGGCCGACAGGCGGCCGCCGCGGTAGCGGTTGAGTTCCCCTACCAGTTGGCTGACTCCCGAGAAGGTCCAGCGAATGGAGCCCGCGCCTGCGGGTTGATTCACTTGGGGTCATCCAGCAGGTGGCGCCGCTGCGGTGCGCCTTCGTCACGTATTGCGGGCCACCAGGAGGAGCGCCCTACGTGATCCTGCGGGCGAAGTCGGGGGCGTGTTCCGGGCGGGGGCCGAAGCCCACGAACCGGGCGGGAATCATCCGGAGTTCACGGACGTTCGCCGAAGCATTCCTCCGCGCCGCCGCTCTGTGATCCGGTCTACATGACCAGCGGGAACCGCGTTCCAGTACCTCGTGCAGGCGCAGGCCGGTGCCGACCAGCAGGAGGCACACGCCGGGGCCGGCGGCTGGTTTGGAAAGTGAGTTCGGAGGCCGGTTTCAAGTACCACTGTGCGGCTTGGCAGCGCGGGGTTTCGTCCACGTTGTCGCATTTCGCTGAAGCCTGTGCGGCACAAGTTGGTGTGTCAGCCGCGCCGGGTGTGCGGGGATTGTTCCTGCTGAGGCTGCCCGGTCCGGCCGGGCGTGTCATCGGTGTGGTCGAGGGTGGCGGCCCAGCTGGCCAGGAGTCGGAGTTTGTCTTCGGAGTCGCTTGCGGGCTCGGCTCCGTAAGCCACGAGGGTGAGGCCGTCGGCGGGCAGGTCCATGGATTCGTAGGTGAGGTGGAGGTCGCCGACGACGGGGTGGCGGAAGGGCTTGGCCCCGAGATGGTGTTGGCGGACGTCGTGGCGGGCCCAGCGGGTACGGAAGTCCTCGCTGCGGGTGGACAGCTCGCCGACCAGGTCGGTGAGGTCCTTGTCGTACGGGGCGCGGCCGGCCTCGGTGTGCAGAAGGGCGACGGTGTCGTCGGCGGCGCGTTCCCAGTCGCCCCAGAACAGGTGGGAGCGGGCGTCAAGGAAGATGAAGCGGGCGTGATTGGGCGTGGCGCCGCGGGCGGCGTCGAACATGGGCGCGTACAGGGCGCGGCCGAGGGTGTTGGTGGCCAGGACGTCGCCGCGGCCGTTCATGACGAAGGCCGGCGCGTCGGTCATGGAGTCCAGCAGCCGCTGCACCGAGGGCCGGACCTGGTTGGAGGTGGAGCGGCGCCGGCGGCGCGGGCCGGGAACGGCAGTGCGGGCCAGATCCTCCAGGTGGGTGCGTTCGGCGTCATTCAGCCGCAGTGCGCGGGCCAAGGCGTCCAGGACCTGGTCGGAGACTCCCGCCAGGTCGCCGCGTTCCATGCGGGAGTAGTACTCCACGCTCACTCCGGCCAGCTGGGCGACCTCGGCGCGGCGCAGTCCGGGAACCCGGCGAGTTCCATAGGAGGGCAGCCCGGCCTCCTGCGGGCTGATCTTGGCCCGGCGGGAGGTCAGGAACTCACGGATCTCGCGGCGGTTGTCCACTCTCCTCAGGTTAGGCGGCCTTCCACCTCGCAGGGGTGCCCTCTCAGTACACCTTTCACCAATGCCTTCCTCGCCGTATGACCAGCGGTTTCCATGGGTAGTGGCCAGCATGCCCGGCCCTGCCGGGCACCCCAGGGGCGCCGTCGGGACGGCCGCGTAGGGGACTCTCCGATCCGTGGCCCCGCCGAGTGGGCGTGGGCTGGCCAGAACAACAGACTCTGGACAACAGGCTCAAGGAGTGAAAGACATGCGTGGTGTAGTGCTGCACGCCCCCGGCGATGTCCGGGTGGAGGAGATCGACGACCCGAAGATCACCGCCCCGACGGATGCGATCATCCGGCTGTCGGCGGCCTGTGTCTGCGGCTCGGACCTGTGGCCCTACCGCGGTGTGGACTCCGTTGATCAGCCCATGCCGATGGGACACGAATACGTCGGGATCGTCGAGGAGGTCGGCAGCGAGGTCAAGAACGTCAAGCCCGGCCAGTTCGTGGTCGGCTCGTTCGTCGCCTCTGACGGCACCTGCGAGATCTGCCGCTCGGGCTACCCCTCCTCCTGCGTCCACCGCGTGTTCATGTCCGAGGTCGGCACCCAGTCCGAACGAGCCCTGATCCCGAACGCCGACGGCACACTCGTGGCCACCCCCGGGATGCCCGACGCGGAGCTGATCCCCAGCTTCCTGGCCGCCTCCGACGTGCTGGGCACCGGCTGGTTCGGCGCGGTGGCCGCCGAGACCGGCCCCGGCAAGACGGTCGCGGTCGTCGGCGACGGCGCGGTCGGCCTGATGGCGGTGCTGGCCGCCAAGCAGCTCGGGGCCGAGCGGATCATCGCCATGAGCCGCCACGAGAGGCGCCAGAAGCTGGCCCGGGAGTTCGGCGCCACCGACATCGTCACCGAGCGAGGCGACAACGGCGTGGCCAAGGTCAAGGAACTGACCGGAGGCATGGGCGCCCACTCAGTCGTCGAAGCGGTCGGCACCCAGGAATCGATGCAGCAGGCCATCCGCTCCACCCGTCCCGGTGGCCACGTCGGCTTCGTGGGCGTCAACCACGACGTCGCTCTCAGCGGGGAGGAACTCTTCTTCGCCCAGGTCAGTCTGCTCGGCGGCCCGGCCCCGGTGCGCCGGTTCCTGCCCGAGCTGATCGACCTGATCTGGGACCGGAAGATCGACCCCGGCAAGGTCTTCGACCTCACCCTGCCGTTGGAGCGGGCCGCCGAGGGATACCGGGCCATGGACGAACGCCGGGCCATCAAGGCCCTCCTCCAGCCCTGACCCGGCAACGCTGCCACGCAGACTCCCGGCCACGCCCTTCCCCCCACGCCCGGGACTCAGCCCGGCCGACGTGTGCGGCGGTGAGGTGGAGACGGGACGCCGTACGTCCGATGTGCATGGCAGGCGGACGATGCCGGGATGGCTGAAGTAGCGGGCGCTGGCGACGCTGAGTGAGCCGATGACTTGGCCGGTGGCGATCAGGTGCTGCAGCTCGTTGATGGTACGGGCGACCGGACCCAGGGAACGCGGCGCCCGATCCCCGACCTGCGGCAGCAGTTCAACGCCGCGATGTGAAGGGCCGCGTTCAGGAGCGGGATGAGGAACTAGTCTTCCTGTCCCTTCCGGGGACGCCACGCGGGCGTGAAAATGGGGTCGGGTTGCCCGCCGACGCCGGTGCTTCGCTTGGGACTTGAGCCCGTGAACTAGTCTGGCGCCGGGGCCCGCCCCTTGAAGGGTCACGCACTGTTGCTTCGAGCACGCCGGTCAGAATTTCGGTTCCCGACCGAGGCCCCCGGGCAGCCCGTACTACCCCCTCGAGTAGTGACGGAGGACGGTGTCGGGCGAGGCGCCTGAGGAGATCGCGGATGTGGAGCATGAGCAGATGTTCCAGCGGGTGTGCGCGGTCGATGTGGCCAAGGACGCGGGCAAGGTGTGCGTCCGGTTACCGGCCTCCACGGCGTCGGGGCGGCGGGTCAGCAAGGTGTGGGAGGTCAGGGCGACCTTCAACGCGGTCACCGAGCTGGCCGCTCAGCTGGTCGATGCCGAGATCGAGAAGGTGACGATCGAATCGACGTCGGACTACTGGCGGATCTGGTTCTACATCCTGGAATCGCACGGCCTGGATGTGCAGCTGGTCAACGCGCGGGAGGCCAAGCACGGGTGTCCTGGGCCAAACTGTCGCCACGGACCATCCAGTCGGGCGCCAAGAACGGCGCGGGCAAGGCCGGCAAGGGCAACCCGCACCTGAAAGGGGTCCTCGGCCCGGCCGCCGCGGTCGCCGCCGGCACGCCCGCGCCCGGCACGCCCGCGCCCGGTGATGTCCATCACCCTTACCGACCAGAACAAGCTCACCCTGCGCACCGCCGCGTACGGCGCCGTCTCGCTGCTGGCCGCCGCTGGTGCCGCCGGCTCGGCCCACAAGGTCGCCACCCACGGCTCCATCGCCCTGACCTCCGCGACCGGCCCGGTCGGGCACGTGCTCACCAAGGCGCCCAAGGGCGTGAAGTACGGCAAGTCCGTGGCCGAACTCGCCGACCAGGTGCTGCCTGCCCTGACCGCAGCCATGAGCCTGCTCAAGCAGCAGGCTCCGGCAGAGGCCGACAACTTCCGCAACACCGTCATCGTCGCCATCGAAGCCGCCGCCCAGACCCAGAAGGGCGAGCCCAGCCCCACCATGACCGAGATGGCCCGCAAGATCACCGAAGCCCTCGACGCCGCTTGACGGCATGCCGACCCGCGTAGCCACAGCTTGTCACCGGGGTCCTGTCCGGTGGCGACAGCATGATCGCGAATCCGCCGACGCCGGCCCCGAGCTCATCACGTCCTGGCCCGGCTGAGGGGCGGGCGGTTGGCCCAGGTGGCCCAGCGCCAGAGCCACTCGATGGGGCCTTGGCGGTAGCGGCGCAGCCAGAGGGTGGAGAACAGCCACTGGGCCGTGAGGATGGCTCCCGCAGCCAGGTACGCCGTCGTCAAGGATTGGCCGATCGGCAGGCCGAGGATGTGGCTGGCCGCCAGAACGAGGAGTGTGGCGGTCAGATAGTTGGTCAGTGCCATCCGGCCCAGTGGTGCGAAGACGGCCTGCAGCGCCGGTCGCAGCGGCGTTCTGAGCAGGACCAGCAGGGCGCACACGTACACACCGGCGAGCAGCAGATCGGCCAGGCTGGACGTGAAGGACGGCTGCGTCGTGCCTGCCCCGGTTTGCATGCCGGCGTGTACCCACCGGGCAGAGGCAGTCCCCGCCGCGAAGAGCAGGCCCAGCAGGAGCGGCCCTCGGGTGGACCGGTCGATCTGCTCGATCACCCCGTATCGGACCAGTGCTGAGCCCAGCAGGAACAGTCCGGCGATCAGCAGGGGCCCGCCCCCGCCGATCAGCGCCGCCGGGATGAGTGCGGCGGCGAGGCCGGCCACGGCCCACCGCGGCAGCCAGGTCGAGGGCAGCAGCACCAGCATGCCGACCACGGCGTAGCTGGTCAGGATCTCGCCCGGCCACAGCAGAATATGCCCGAGGCCGATCGCGAGCAGCGCCAGCAGCCGGCGCAGCAGGATCAGGCGTGGGCGGGGGACGCGGTTCGCGGCGGAGTCCAGCAGCAGCGAGAACCCGATACCGAACAGCAGGGAGAAGATCGGGACCCCGAGCCAGGGGTCCCAGTCGCCCATGGGCTGCGCCACGACGGCGGTGCCGTCGTTGGCTATCAGCTGGATGTTGGCGAACAGGATCTCGCACAGCGCGAACCCGCGCAGCACGTCGAGCGCGATGACTCGGGGCCGACCGGAGGAGAGTGCGGCGGTCTGGGGTTGGCCGGAGGAGAGCGCGGCGGTCTGGGGGTGGCCGGACGCGGGCGGGGCGGTCTGGGGCCGATCGGGGGAGACGGCGGCGGGTCCGTCGTGCGGGAGACGGTGCCTGGGATGGCTGGTCGGGCCCTTGGGGTCCGGTTCCTGGGGGAGATCGTCGCGTGGCATGGGGCCTCATCCTGCAGGGCCGCTCGGGGGGACGGCGCCGGTCGAAGGCAGGGTTCACGGCGTCCGAGATCGTACTTTCGGCCGGTTCATCGGGCGAGGGCGGGCGCATGGCCTTGAGCATCACTGCGGCTCCATCCTGGTAGCCCCTGGTCGCGGCAGGTGCGCGGGAGACCTGGCCCAGCAGGCGCTGCTGCTTCTGGCCCATCTGCGAAACGGCGACAGCTACGCGCGCCTGCCATCGGCGCCAGCACAGCCTGGCGCTACGTCCGCGAAAGCATCGATCTGGTAGCCGCCGCCCGCCGACCGCAAAGTGGTGTTCACAACTCCAGGCGCACCCCGTACGACGTGAGCCAGACGTTCAGGCTCAGCACGATCTCCAGGGCCATGCGCGTCATCGTGGTGGACTTCTCCACGGGGCTCCGCAGCATCAGCTCGACGGCCTTCGTGTCCAGCAGCGGCAGGACGGGGGCGTCGCCGTCGCGGGCCAGCGCGGCGATCGCGTCCCGGAGCGCCTGCTCGTAGCCCACGTCCTGGGTCGCCGGGTACGGGCTCTTCACCCGCCGCAGCACGGACTCCGGCAGCAGGTCGGCGACGGCCGCCCGGAGCAGGCTCTTCTCCCGGCCGTCGAAGGTCTTCATGGCCCACGAGGTGTTGAAGACGTACTCGACCAGCCGGTGGTCGCAGAACGGCACCCGGACCTCCAGCCCCACGGCCATGCTCATGCGGTCCTTGCGGTCAAGCAGCTCCGGCAGGAACCGCGTCAGGTGCAGATAGCAGACCTCCCGCATGCGCCGCTCGCGGTCGTCCTGCCCGGGCAGGTACGGCACCTCGGCCAGCGCCGACCGGTAGCTGTCGGCCGTGAACCCCGGCATGTCGAGCTTGGCCAGCAGGTCCGGGTGGAGCAGCTCGTACGGGGTGTGGTTGCGAAAAAACAGGGCGAGCCATGGGAAGGTGCCCGAGTCGACGGTCTGCGGGTTGTGGAACCAGCTGTACCCGCCGAAGATCTCGTCGGCCGACTCCCCCGACAGCGCCACCGTGGAGCGCTCGCGAATGGCACGGAACAGCATGTACAGGGAGGAGTTCATGTCGCCGAAGAGCTGCGGCCGGTCCCAGCCACGCAGGGCGGTCTCGCGCAGCCGAGGGTCGGTCAGCTCCGCGGTGTCGAGCATGATGTCGGTGTGGTCCGAGCCGACGTGCTCGGCCAGGTCCCGCACGAACGGGCCGTCGGCGTCGACGCGCATCTCGTCGGGCTGGAAGTTCTCGGCGTACCCGGTGAAGTCCACCGCGAACGAGCGGATCTGGCCGTGCTGCCTGGCCAGGGCGGTGATGGTGCTGGAGTCGATCCCGCCGGACAGCAGCGTGCACAGCGGCACGTCGGAGACGAGCTGGCGGCCCACGATGTCCTCCAGCAGCTCACGGACGGTGCGGATGGTGGTCGGCAGGTCGTCGGTGTGCTCGTGGGCCTCCAGGGCCCAGTACCTGCGCAGGCTCACGCCCTCGGGGCGCACGCGCAGGAGGTGGCCGGGGCGTAACTCGTTCATGCCCTTGAAGACGGCCTGCTCCGGCGTCTTGACCAAGGTGAGCGTCTCGCGCAGGCCGTCGGCGTCCACGGCGCGGTCGGCGAGCGGGTTGGCGAGGATCGCCTTCGGCTCGGAGCCGAACAGCACGCCGTTCGGCAGCCGGTAGTAGAAGAGCGGCTTGATGCCAAGGCGGTCGCGGACCAGGAGCAACTGCCGGCGGCGAGCGTCCCACAGCGCGAAGGCGTACATGCCGTTCAGCCGGAGGACGACGTCCTCGCCCCATTCGAGGTAACCGCGGAGGACCACCTCGGTGTCGCTCCTGGTACGGAACGTGTGCCCCCTCGCCTCCAGCTCGGCGCGGAGCTCGTGGAAGTTGTAGACCTCGCCGCTGTAGGTGATCACGGCCAGGCCCTCCGCGCTCATGGGCT
This sequence comes from Nonomuraea sp. H19, assembly GCF_052068215.1. Taxonomy (NCBI): domain Bacteria; kingdom Bacillati; phylum Actinomycetota; class Actinomycetes; order Streptosporangiales; family Streptosporangiaceae; genus Nonomuraea; species Nonomuraea sp. H19. The sequence continues at coordinate 54,073 of NZ_JBQHCV010000011.1, forward strand.
GGCGGCCGCCCTCGATGTCGATGACGGCCAGTCTGCGGTGGCCGAGCGCCACGTGCCGGTCCAGCCAGAGTCCTTTGTCGTCGGGTCCCCGGCAGCCCATGGTCTCCGCCATGGCCTCGGCGACGGCGCGGTCGTTGGTGAGATCGCGCTCGAAGTCCACCCATCCTGCGATGCCGCACATATGAAAGCTCCCCACGTTCGATTCGTTCCTGGGCAACGTCCTCAAGTGATCATTCACCGACCGGCGCGATCTGTCATGGGCAAGGAGCGCACGGATTTGGATTTCCCTCGCGTATCTGAACGTTCGGTGACACGCCTCTGTATCTGTCCGTGTGAGCGATGATCGCGCATGAACCCCGCTCTCGCCGATGACGTGCATGCCGCCGTCGCCCGCGCCTCTCATCTGACCTACGCCATGGCTGGTGCATCGGGGCTGACGATCCTGGCGGTGATCCAAGACAGACTGGGGATGCCGCGCGAGATCGCGGTAACGGCGACAGCGCGGTCGGCGCGGCTCGATGGTTGGACTGTTGCGGTGATCGTGGGGCGTTCCCTCGAACGGTCGCGGCTGATGCGCCTGGTTGCTGATGCGAAGGACAGCCGGGGCCGGTCGCTGGTGGTGCGGGGCGAGGCCGGGATCGGCAAGACGGCGTAGCTCGACTACGGCATGCGCGTGCTCCGCGTGTCGGGGTCGAGTCAGAGGCCGAGATTCCGTTCGCCGCTCTGCAGTTGATGCTGGCCGGTTCGATGGTGGTCGGGCGTCACGTGTTCGACATGACCAATGGCTGGGAGGGCAAGCCGCCGGCGGGCGAACACATGGTGGTGGTGTCGCAGACAAGTCGCAGGCTGGTCAGCGGCACCTGCTCTATCGGGTCCGCCGCTGGCGTGATGCGCCTGATCGCGTCGCGAGCGCGGCGGAGAGCGCCACAGGCCGCGAACCGCTACGGCGTGATCGCGTCGGCGGCCGGGGTCGCCGGCTTCAGTAGTCGCCATCCCAAGGGTGCCAGGGCCAGCCACATGCACAGGACCGCGAACGGCATGAGGGCCTGGCGGCCGGGTCCGTCCAGCACTTCGTAGCCGATGAACAGGACCAGGGTGGCCAGGACGAGTGTCAGGGTCGTCGTGCTGATTCGCTTCAGGATGGCCAACTGAATGATCAGGATCAGGAATCCAAGGTAGACAAGCTGGGTGCCGAATCCATACAGGATCGCCTCGGCTGCCGGGATGCTTCGGATCTGCTGGTCCAGGGCCTTCAACTGCGCGAGGTTGTCGGTGGCGAATACGACGTACAGGTCGACGACCATCTCGGCGATCGAGGCGGTGAGGCTGATCAGCGCCACCGCCAGACTCACCCTGGCGAGGATCTGCCCGGCACCACGGCTTCGGACCCGGCGAAACAGTTCGACGCAGGCGATGGCCAGCAGCACGAAACCGATGAGCCACACCGAATGCGCGATCGTCGTCCATGGCTCGACTCCTTCGTTGCCGCCGAACCTCATGAAGGTCCACCCGCCGATCTGCCCCACCGGCGCCAGGATGAGTGACCACCCGGCGAGGGTTCGCCAGGTCATCGTCACCGCTGGAGTCTGGTCGGATGAGCTGCGGCGCAACAGTTCACGTCCTACCGGCAGGAAGGCCAGCCACAGAATCAGCGCCGATCCGGCCTGCGCCAGCCGCAACGGGATCTCCACCAGCAGCTCGGCGCCGTTGACCAGTACCGCCACGGTTACCAGGGTCGCGAAGAGTGTGGTGCCCCTGCCCTGCGCCGCGAGGTGTATCGCCTGCACGATCAGCGCCAGGAACAGCAGCACCGGGCCGACGTCGTAGATGGCCGACTGCACCCCCGGCAGGTCGTGGATCTGGCCGCTCAGGGCCCGCATGTCGGTGCGGTTGTCGGTGGAGAAGCCCACCACCAGATCGATCACCATCTGGATGAGCAGGCAACCCGCGCCGATGACACCGACGATCAGCGAGCCGGTGGCCAGCATCCGCCCTCCGGAGGTGGTGTCCCTGGCACGTCGATACAGCTCGACGCAGACGATCGCGTACATGACGTTGTTGACGACCCAGGCGATGTGGGCCAGGGTCCAGCCGGGTTCCTGGCCACCGGTACCGCCCAGGCGCATCAAAGCCCAGCCGGCCAGGACCAACAGTGGTGCGGTGACGAAGGACAGCCCGGCGATTCGTTCCCAGTTCATGGACCCGGACCCTAGCCTTACAGAATTTTTTCTGCAAGTTTTTCTCTGCACTAAGTTTTCTGCATAATTGTCTCGGCACGGCTAAGCTGGTCAAATGTCAACCGAACCGGTCATGCACACCCCGGCGGCGATGAAGGCGCTCGCCAGCCCATTGCGGCGAGAGATCCTCAGCCACCTCGCCAAGCACGGCCCGGCCACCTCCACCACGCTGGCCAAAGCCATGGGCCAGAACACCGGGACCACCAGCTACCACCTGCGGATGCTGTCCGACACCGGTTTCGTGACCGAGCTGCGCGACCGCGCCAAAGGGCGGGAACGGTGGTGGGACGTCGTCAAAGCCGACCGGCGGATGCCCGCCCGCGAAGAACTGACCGACGCCGAACAGGACCTCGCCGAGCAACTGGGCGACTCCAAACTCGCCGAGGACCTACGGCTGCTGTCAGCCTTCGCCCACAACCGGGACGAGGCCGGCGACTGGCAGCAGGGCTCCCGCGCCAGCACCTTCATGACCAAGGCACAGCTCAAGGAATTCCACGAGGAGTACCTCGAACTGGTGCACCGCTTCGGCACCGACCGCGACAACGCACCCGCCGACGCCCGGATGATCCTGCTGCGCTGGATCGGTTTCCCCGACCCCCGCGGCTCCTGATCCCCTCCACCCCAACCTCTTGGTTCGCGGGAGATGCCGGCTTGGTTCGGCGGTGTTCTCCCGAACGTGACCCCCCGGCCCCAAAGCGCTGGTGCTCGTCCAGCGGTGGTGGTGCGGAGCTGGACGTATCAGAGCGGCGCGGACGACGACGGGATCGCCCCGTGCTGCACTGGGTCCTGGAGAACCCCGCCCGCCTGCTCACCGTCGACGACCTGGCCACCCGCGCCGGCGATAGGTTTGCGTCTTTTGAACCGTATGGCGTACGGTACGTCATACGGTTAGAGAGAGGGCAAGCGTGATCAAGAAGCGGGTCGGCGTGGCGACATGGTGGATGCGGCTGACAGGGGTGGGCGTGCTCGCGTCCCTGGCGGCCGGGGCGGGAGCCGGGATCGGGACCGGAGCGGCGGCAGCGGCGGCGGATGCGCCACGCTGCGAATCGATCTCCGTGGCGGTGCCGCTCACCGAGGGCGGTCCTCTGGATCAGCGGATCGCCGGAACCCTCTGCCGCCCGCGCGGCGGCGCCCGGACGATCCAGGTCCTGGTCCCCGGCGGCACGTACGACCGGTCGTACTGGCTGCGGAGAGGCGGGGACGGCCCGTCGTTCGCGGAGACGATGGTCGGCGCCGGGTACGCCGTCCTGGCGATCGACCGGCTGGGGGCGGGGCGCAGTTCGTGGCCGTCAGGGGCCCGGATGCGGCCGGACAGCCATCAGGTGTCGCTCCGTCAGGTGGTGCGCGCCGCCCGGCAGGGCAAGCTCGACGGGCACCGGTACCGGCGCGTGGTGGCGGCAGGAAACTCCGTCGGCTCCACGATCATCCGAGCCGTTCAGGCGCGCCACCCGGACACCCTGGACGGCATCATCCTGACCGGCGAGTCCAGCACCCCAAACGAGCGCGCCTTCGAGGAGTTCGCCGGGGCGACCCACCCGGCCGCCGAGGACCCGCGTTTCACTGCCCGCGGGCTGGATGAGGCGTACTACACCACGCGGCCCGGCACCCGAGCCGACTGGTTCTACCACCGGCCCGGCGCGCGGCCCGAAGTCATTGCCCGTGACGAGGCAACGAAGGAACCCGATACTTTCCTCGAGTCCTTCCCGCCCATCTCCGACAACCGGCTCATCCGCGTACCCGTCCTCATCATGGTCGGCGACCATGACCGGCTGCTCTGCGGCGAGGGCGCGACGGACTGCACCAGCTCGGCAGCTCTGCGGAAACAGCAGAAGCGCTGGTACCCGAACGCGCCCCTGGAGGCCGTGGTGATCCCGGACACCGGCCACGTGCTCACGCTCCATCTCAGCGCGTCGGCATCGTCGGCCCTGGCCCGCGACTGGATCCGGCGGCACGTCCGCTAATCGCGGCGAGCGTCCTACGTATTCCGCCCCCAGGCCGGGCGGGCTCGTGGAGTCGAACCGTGAGCGATCATGTCCGCCCGATGTGCTTGCGCCACGCCGAGTCGGAGAACGTCCTGGCCCGGGCCCTGTTCGGGGCGCTCCCCCTAGCGGAGCTGGCCCTGGCTGGGGTGCAGCCGAGGTGAGCCCAAAACCCACAATCGCGATCTTGGTTGAGCGAGTCGAGGGGTGGTCAGCCGCTGGTCCTGGGGGCGAGCAGGCTGGTGATCTCCGCGATGGCGTCCGGTGAGGGTGGATGTCCTTGATCTTTTCGGCCAGCACGTGCCCGGCCAGACCGGTCGCGGAGCCCAGGGCGATGGAGCCGTCGGTGGGGCCCGGTGGGGCCACAACGGCTCGGCCGTTCGTGCAAGTCGTCGATCCATGCGGCGATCACGTCGGCCCGTATCGTCAGCGGATCGGCACCGGCCAAGGCGCAGAACCGCAGATGATCCTGAAGGGGCCGGCCGTACGCTGTGATCCATCTGGATCATGAACGCGGGCATTGCGCACCCCTTGTCAATACATAAGCAAATCGGGCTATCATCGTGATATGGCGATTGATCCTCATGGTGGCCGGTGTGTCAGCGCTGACATCGCCGCTGGCATCTCCCCGGCGGCGGCGTTGTTCCACTCGCTGGCCGATGAGACCCGGCTGCGCATCGTGCAGCGGCTGGCCTGCGGCGAGGCCCGCGTGGTGGACCTGACCGGCGAGCTTGGGCTGGCACAGTCCACGGTGTCCAAACACCTGGCCTGCCTGCGCGACTGTGGCCTGATCGACTACCGCGCCGAAGGCCGCCAGTCCTTCTACAGCCTCACCCGACCGGAGTTGATGGACCTGCTCGCCTCCGCCGAACACCTGCTGGCCGCCACCGGCCACGCCGTGGTGCTGTGCCCTGTGCACGGCACCCAGCCCGGCCCGGCCGCTGCCCACAGCGCTCTACAAGCCGAAATCGATCACGACCTCACGCACCTCCGCGAGCAGACAGCCGGCGACATCGAAGGGGAGGCCGTGTCGTGACCATGCTGAACCTGCCCGCCGCGGACCGGCGGACGTTACTGCAGCGCCGCATCCGGCTGCTGGTCGCGGCGACCATCACCTACAACGTGATTGAAGCCGCGGTTGCCATCACCGCCGGTACCATCGCCTCCTCCGCGGCGCTGATCGGCTTCGGCCTGGACTCCATCGTGGAGGTCGCCTCGGCCGCCGCAGTGGCCTGGCAGTTCTCCAGCTCCGACCACGAGAAGCGCGAGAAGGCCGCGCTGCGCGTCATCGCGATCTCGTTCTACGCCCTGGCCGCCTATGTCACCTTCGACGCCGTCCGCGCCTTGTTCGGCGTCGGCGAGGCCGAGCACTCCACCCCCGGCTTGATCCTGGCCGCCCTGTCGCTGATCGTCATGCCGTTCCTGTCGTATGCCCAGCGGCGCGCCGGCCGGGAGCTCGGCTCCGCCAGCGCAGTGGCCGACTCCAAGCAGACCCTGCTGTGCACCTACCTGTCCGGTGTACTGCTGGTGGGCCTGGCGCTCAACAGCCTGTTCGGCTGGTCCTGGGCCGACCCGATCGCCGCCCTGGTCATCGCCGCCGTCGCGGTCAAGGAAGGCCGGGAAGCGTGGCGCGGAGATGCCTGCTGCCCGCACCCGCTCGCCGCAGGCGATGCCGCCCCGGCCACCGAGGGGGACTGCGCCGACGGCTGCTGCCAGACCGACGCCCCGGCCGCCATCAGCATCGACACGACGACCAGAAGGCGTGATGATCGGCCGGATGCCTGAGCGCGTGCACACCGCCACCCCGGTTGAGCACTCACAGTGACGCGAGAGAGTGCTTTCCACTGGCTGTAACCGTCGGCTCAGCCTGCGCAAGTTCGACCCCGGCACCTGCCGCACGAGTGAGAAGAGGTCCATCACCAGCGGAAACGCTGTGGCAGGCGCTACTGGGCGGGCGCCTCCGCGAGCGACAGGCTGTTGCCGTCCGGGTCGAGGACTTCCACGTGGCGCACGCCGTTGCCGTAGGTCTCCACGGGCTCGTGCTCGATGCCGTGCGCGGCCAGCCGGGCCAGGATGTCGTCGAGGTCGGTCACGCCGAGCGTGATCATGGTGCCGCCCACCCTTGCGGCCCGCACGTGCCGGTCGTCGATGACGACCCACGCGTTCTCGCCGACCTGCCACAGGTACTCCTCACCGATGATCTCGTCCGCCGGCCGCCCGAAGAACACCTCGAACCACTTCTGCGATGTCGCCCGGTCACGCACGCACACGACGCTGTACAGGTCCACCTGAGCCGCTCCTTCCAGTCGTTTCGAGAGTGAGACCACTCCCACGGCCGAAAATCATCGGTGACCGGCTGGGCCATCCCGGGGGAGTCAAGATGCGGCCGAAGGCCACAATCGCGATCTTGGATACCTGGGACCAGCGCCAACGCTCCAGTTCAGGGCTCATCGCAGCTACCCGAGCGTCGGGCCTTGTCCGCAAGGCCTACTGAGGCCGGATGTTGTGGTTGCGGGCGAACAGATTGCCGGGGTCGTAATGACGCTTGACCGCCGCGAGCCGCTGATAGGTCTCCGCCGGATAGATTGCGGCGACATCCTCCTCGGTGGCAGAAGCGAGGAAGTTGGCGTAGGCGCCGCTGACGTGAGGTGCGAGTCTCGCCCAGATCGCTTCCAGAGCTGGACGAGCGGCCTCGACGACCGGCTTCGGACCCGCGGTGGTGGTCACGAACATCAACTCCGCTTGGCGATGCGCGTAGGCGGTGGCATCGTCGGGGACTCGGGACACCGCACCACCGACGCTGCGAACGGCGATGAACGGCGGCCGCTCCGATGCCCCGACCTCGGCAAGGATCTGCAGGACCTCGGGCACCGCTTCCTTGTCGACAAATGCGCTTCGGGTGGCGAGCCGGATGCCAGGCGGCGGGGTCACGCCATCGACGAGCGTGTCGGCATAGGGTGTCAGCGCGACGTCGTCGTCGATCACCGTGCCGAGCCGGCGGATCGGGTCGATGGCTTGGGCCGCGAGTTCCGGGTCATCGCCGTCGAAGGCGAGGTGGATCTCGACCGGCGCTTCGGGTCCGCCGGCGAAGGGGTTGGCGAAGTTCGCGATGGAGCTGAGCTCTTCGGGGGCGGTGCGGAGGTAGTCCGCCCAGCCCTGGAGCACGGTGGCCGTCTCCGATGCCGGAAAGGTGATCTTGCCGTAGAAGACGTCCGTCGTCGGGTGTGCCGCGAACTCGAAGGCGGTCACGATCCCGAAATTGCCGCCGCCACCGCGAATCGCCCAGAACAGCTCCGGGTTCTCCTCCGCGCTGGCATGCACGACCTCTCCGTTGGCGGTGACCACTTCTGCGGCGACCACGTTGTCCAACGCCAGGCCGTACTTCCTGACCTTCCAGCCGATGCCACCGGTCAACGTCAGCCCACCGACACCGACGCTCTTGGTGTCGCCCGAGGAGATCGCCAGGCCATGCGGGGCCAGGGCGGCCGCGACCTGGCCCCAGGTGGCGCCGCCGCCGATCCGCACGAGGTGACGTTCCTTGTCGAGGATCTCCACGTTCGCGAGCTTGCTGAGGTCGATCACGACGCCGTCGTCGTTGGTGCCGAAGCCCGCAAAGCCGTGGCCGCCGCCTCGCACGGACAGCGAAAGCCCTGCCCCGGCGGCGAATCTGACACCCGCTTGCACGTCCCCGACGCTCGTGGGCCGCAGAACATAGGCCGGACTGCCCGAAGCCAAGACCGAGCGGCTGGCCGATGCGTATTCCGCTGCGCCCGGTTCGATGATGTCGCCGCCGAAGTCACGGCGAAGGGTTTCAAGCGCTGAACTCATGACGTTCCTTCCGTACAAAAGAATCTTCGTTATCCGAACTGGCCGGGCTGGTTGTCGCTACCAGGGCAGCGGGCCGTCCGCGCTGAAGAACCCGGCGGTTGGGCCGTCCGCGCCGAGCGTGGCCAGGCGCACCACGACCGCGGCGCCCTGCGCGGGGGTGAGGTGCCCGGTGTGGTTGTTGCTCTCCGTGTTGACGAAGCCGGGGGCGGCAGCGTTGATGAGGATGCCGTCCTTCCGCAGTTCATTGGCGTACTGCACGGTCAGCGCGTTCAGCGTGGCCTTGGACGGCGTGTACGCGGCCGACGGCAGCAGTGTTGCGAAGGGGCCGTCCGGGTCGCTGGTGAGAGCCAGCGACCCGGCGTGACTGGTGACGTTGACGATGCGCGCCGCCGGCGACCGCCGCAGCAGCGGGAGCATGGCGTTGATCACCGCGATCACCCCGAAGACATTGGTCTCGAACACCGCCCGGACCATGTCCAGGTCGACGGAGCTCGGGATCTGATCGCGGGCGTCTTCGGGCGAGACCTGCCCGGAACCGGTGATGCCGGCGTTGTTGACCAGCACGTCGAGGTGGCCGAAGCGCTCTTCGACCCACCCCGCGGTCTTTTGAATGGTGGCCGGGTCGGTGACGTCCAGGATGACCGCGTGCGCGTCGCCGCCCGCCGCGCGCAGCGCCGCAGCGGCCTCCTCACCGTGCCGCGGGTTTCTGGCGCCGATCAGGACCGTCATGCCCAGCGCGGCGAGCTGCTCGGCGGTCGCGCGGCCGATCCCCTTGTTCGCCCCCGTGATCATTGCCACCTTCTGATGTGAGGTGTGCTCGTTCATGATCAAGCTCCTGCCCGAAAGAGTCTGTCTCGTGGAGTTGCGTGCCGCGCGGATCGTTGGCGCGGCACCGTGACGAACAAGAGATCCCGGCGACCCGATTCTTGTGACAACGCGGCTCATGTGATCTGCGTCACCGATCGTGGGTGTCACGCAGCGGTGGGGACCGGGATCGTATGCATGCCCCGGTCGCGAATGAACAGGCAGGGACCAGCAATGAGCGAACACAGCGAGCAACCGACGGACACGCCGACCGGGCACCACTTCCTGCCGCGGCCTTGTGCTGCCCGCGCGCGCCCAACGTCTCCCGTGCGGCCCGGTGCAGCGGCCGCTGCCAGCGGGCTCCCTCTCAGCGTCGGCCCCAGGTCGGCGGGGAGTACAAGCTCTCGCAGGCGCGGCAGGCACTGGAGGACCTGGCGGCCCGCCGTACGCACGGCAAACTCATCCTGCTTCCCTGACCGTGTCCCGGAGCTTGGATCTTCAGGCCGGCCGGACCGCGCCGGGGTGGGTGCGGGGGCGGCCGATCCCGACGCGGACCTTGATGCGGGCCAAGACAGCTGCAGTACCTCGCCGGGAGATCAGCGCACGGGCCCACCGCACTGCTGCTCGACACCGGGTACTGCTTGCCTCCGGCGCCGTGACCGGGCGCAAGTTGCGTTGACGCTGATGACAAGGTTCTAGCGTGGCTGCGGCAGGCCGATGAAGGAGGTTATCGAGGCATGGCGAGGCCACGATGCCGCCGCAATGCCGGGGCCACACCGACCGGCGACTGCCCGTTCACCGCATCGGCTAGCTGGAGGAATGACGATGAAGTTCGGAATCAGCTATAGCACGCCCTACTACGGTGTCGACCCTGACAAGATCCTGGCCTACGCCCAGTACGCCGAGGCCTGCGGTTTCGAGTCGCTGTACCTGCCGGAGCACATCGCGCTATACCCCGGTGCGATGGTCGGGCGCTTTGAGCTCCCGCCGTCGCTGCCGTACTTCGATCCACTCGATTGCTTGAGCTTCGTCGCCGCGGCTACGCGACGGATCCTGCTGGGAACGGGTGTACTGCTGCTGCCGTACCACCATCCGGTGGTCCTCGCCAAGCGCCTGGCGACCATTGATGTGCTGTCCAAGGGGCGAATGCGGCTGCTGACCGTGGGGCTCGGCGCCCTGCCTGGTGAGGCCAAGGCGGTGGGCGTCGACTTCAGCACCCGCGGGCGTCGTGCAGACGAGGCGATCGACGTGATGCGGCTGCTCTGGGCAGGCGGCGAAGACGGAGTCAGCTTCGCCGGGGAGTTCTTCACCTTCGACAACCTGTGCCAGTTCCCAAAGCCTTATGGGGTCACTCATCTGCCGATCCACGTCGGCGGATCGAGCCGGGCGGCCGCACGCCGCGCCGGACGACGCGGCGACGGCTACTTTCCTGGTGGCACGCTAGATGCGAATGAGCGCGCCGCGCAGATGGATCTTGCCCGGTCCACCGCCATCGAAGCCGGCCGGAGCCCGGAAACGCTGGAGTACACGCGATCGGGGTCGATCGACATGACCGTCGACCAGGTCGAGGCGTTGGCCGCGCAAGGCGTCACCCGCATCGTCGTGGGTGCCACCGCCACCGAACCCGACCAGCAGCGCGAGGAGATGTCGGCGTTCGCCGAGCGGTTCGCCCTCCTCGAACGCCTCCCCAGCTAGTACTACCTGACATCACCGGCAGGGGAAGCTGGTGTCAGGCAGGCCCCTGCAGCGGTAGCTGCGAGCATCGTCACGTGGTGAGATTCTGTGCAGTACGGGGCACCGTGAGCTGATTGCCCGATTTGCCGGGACGAGCGGCAGTGCGTCGGTTGGGAAGGCCGGCAGGGGACCACGCTGACCGAGTTGCGCGCCAGTGGCCGTCGCGGTCGGTTCGATGAGGGCCCCGGAGTGATCGGGGCCGGTGCGGTGCCGTCGGTGGCTGTCGGCCGGCGTGGGCTGCTGATCCCCGCACCGAACGCATAACGGACGAAGTCGCCCCAGTCTGGCGAGGCACCTACTGGGACATGAGTTGCAATCCGCTCAAATCAAACGCCCGCTGGCAAGCCCACATCCAGCCATGGACGCCAGACGTAGGTCAGCGAGGGCCGCTGACGCTGGCCTGCAGGAGTTTGGCGAGGATCGCGCCCAGTTGGCCGCGTTCGTCGTCGGTGAGAGCGCTGAAGGTGTCATCAAGGAAGGCAGGGATCGAGGCCTGGGCCGTGGTGAGGCGTTGTCGGCCTGAGCCGGTGATGGTGACGGCGTAGGAGCGGCGGTCATGGGGGTTGCGCTCCCTGTGGACGTGGCCTGCCTGCTCCAGGTCGTCGCAGATGCCGACCATGACGCTGCGGTCGATTCGCAGTTCTTCGCTGAGCGTCTGCTGTGAGCAGGGGCCGACGGCGTCGAGCATCTGGAGCACGAGGTGTTGCCCGACTCCGAGCCCTTCCCTGGCGGCGTGCGCGTCGGCGGCGCGGGCCACGGCGGCCGAGGCCCGGCACAGCGCGATGTCCAGCCGCTCGGCGGCGAGTTGCGGAAAGTAGGCCGTCCCGCGGTCCGTCGTTCTGGTCGTCGTCGCCATCGCACTCCTCTTCCGTGAGTCGTCAGTCTATCGCGGATTTATCTCTACTCAGACTGTTTGACGACAGATGATTTGTTGGCATACGGTCTCGATCATCTGTCCACCAATTGTCTGTACACAGATGGAGATGATCGTGACCCGAACCGACGGCCGCCAACATGTGGCCCTGGTGGTGCTGTGCGCCGCGGTGTTCCTGGACTCGATGGACCTGTCGTTGATGGGCGTGGCCCTGCCCGCCATCGGGCGCGATCTGGGGCTGCCGGAGAGCACCCTGCAGTGGCTGATGTCCGGCTACGCGGTCGCCTACGGCGGGTTCCTGCTGCTCGGCGGCCGCATCGCCGACCTGTTCGGCCGCCGCCGGGTGTTCCTGCTGTCGCTCGCGGTGTTCGCGGCGGCGAGCCTGATCGGCGGGCTCCTGTCCGCGGGGTGGCCGCTGGTGGTCACCCGAGTGGTCAAGGGATTGGCGGCCGCGCTCACCGCCCCGGCGGCGTTGTCGCTCATCACCACCACCTTCGCCGAGGGACCGCAGCGCAACCGGGCGCTGGGGGTCTACTCGCTGGCCGGTGCGACCGGATACACCGCAGGGCTGATCGCCTCTGGCCTGCTGACCGAGATCAGCTGGCGATTGGTGTTCTTCCTGCCGGTCCCGGTCGCCCTGCTCGTGCTGGCCGCGGCGCCGCTGGCACTGCCACGCGGTGTTCGGCCGCCCGGGGCGCGGGAGGGGTTCGACGCCGCCGGGGCCGTCGCAGTCACGGGCGGCGTGCTGCTACTGGTCTTCGCGCTGACGGAGCGGAACTGGCCGGCCGGTGTCGTGGCCGTGCTGCTGCTGGGCGCCTTCGTGGTCATCGAGCGCCGGCGGCCCGCGCCGCTCGTCCCGCTGGAGGTGTTCAGGTCCGGCACGGTGGGTGCCGCCAATCTCGCGGCGCTGGCCTGGGCGTGTGCGACGATCGGCTGGCAGTTCGTGGCCGTCCTGTATCTGCAGCAGGTGCTCGGCTACACCGCGCTGGCCACCGGGCTCGGGATCGTCCCGATGGGCCTGGCCATCGTCATCACCGCCAACTTGGCCGGCAGGCTGATCAGCCGATGGGGCCTGGGGCGGGTGGCCGCTGCCGGAATGCTGGTCCAAGGCGCGGGCATCCTGCTGTTCCTGCGGGCCGGCGCCACGGGCGACTACGTCACGATGCTGCTGCCCGCGCTGGTCGTCCACGGCATCGGCAACGGGCTGTCCTTCCCGAGCCTCAACATCGCCGCCGTGGCCGGCCTGCCGGATGAGCAACAGGGCCTGGCCTCAGGGCTGGTCACCTCGGCCGTTCAGATCGGCGCGGGGATCGGTGTGGCGGTGTTGGCCGCCGTCATGGCCCTCGGCGACTCCGCGCCGGCCGGTTACCGGCTGGCCTTCCTGGTGGCGGGCGGCTTCTCCCTGCTGGGCGCCTTCATCGCGTACTTCGGCCTGCGCGCACGCCGGGCTGTATCGACCACGACCACTGTGTGAGGAAACACATCATGACGCTGGATCTCACCCCCGACGAACTGCTGAGCACCACCCGCGCCGTACGCAAGCGCCTCGATTTCACCCGCCCTGTGCCGCGCGAGCTGATCGAGGAGTGCGTAGACCTGGCCGTGCAGGCACCGACCGGGCGTAACCGGCAGCGCTGGCATTTCCTGGTGGTCACCGAGCCCCAGCAGCGGCGGGCCGTGGCCGACATCTTCCTGCGCGCGCTGCCCTTGGCGAGCGGGCAGCCGTTGACCGAACGCGACGCGTGGCGCATGAACTACCACTCCGGCTCCACCGAGCGGGTCTTCGACGGCCTGCGTCACCTGGCCGACAACATCCACCGTGTGCCCGCCTTCGTCATCCCCGGCGTGGAAGGGCGGACGGACCACGCCCCGGTGGCCGTACAGGCGGGGGCGTGGGGATCGATCCTGCCTGCCGTCTGGAGCTTCATGCTGGCCGCGCGGGCGCGTGGTCTGGGCACGGTATGGACCACCGCGCAGGGACCACTCGAACGCGAACTGGCCCAGGTGCTCGGCCTGCCGCATGAGGAGGTCATGCTGGCGGCGTTCATCCCGCTGGCCTTCACCATCGGCACCGACTTCAAGCCCGCTCCCCGCATCCCGCGGAAGGAGGTCCTGCACTGGGACCGGTGGTGAGCACGTCGGCCAGGCCGCCCTGACCCCATCTGCTGGACCCGGCCCGCACCAGGCGCCTAAGCTCTACGCCGACAGCGACCAATGTGAGACTTCTGCTCGGTGACGGAGCCCGGCGTGGAGCGCGCGTCCCCACTCCGCGCCGGTACTGGACGGTTCCAGGCGATGACCACGGGTCGGCACATTCGGACGCCGACGACCTCGGGTGGTCCGCCCCGCCGGGCGGCGAAAGGGACGCGCCGTGCTTCCGGCGACCTACCGCACCCTGCTGCGCACTCCTGGTGCCGCGGCCTTCTTCTCCACCGCCGCCGCCGGCCGCGTCGGCATTGCGATGACCAGCCTCGGCCTCGTCTGGCTGGTACACGGCCGGACCGGCTCCTACGCCGTGGCCGGCCTGGTGACCGGCGCCTTCGCCGTCGCCGAGGCCCTGGCCGGGCCGCAGCTCGGCCGGCTGATCGACCGCTTCGGTCAGACCCGGGTGCTGCCGCCCGCGCTGCTCGCCCACGCCGTCGCGGTGGCCACGCTGCTGGCCATGGTCGCGCTCGACAGCCCGGCGTGGCTGATGACGGCGGCCGGGGCGGCGGCCGGCGCGACGATCCCGCAGCTCGGCGCGCTGTCCGCAGCCCGCTGGTCGGCCCTGCTACGCGGCAGCCGGTCGGCCGAGCTGCCCGCCGCCTTCGCGCTGGAGTCACTCGCCAACGGGCTGGCGTATCTGGCCGGTCCGGTCGTGGTCAGCGCGGTCGGGGCGAGCGGGCAGCCGGCAATCGGCTCAGTGCTCGCGGCCGTCCTGGTGGTGGGGGGCGGGCTGGCGTTCGCCGCGCAGCGCCGCACCGCGCCTTCGGCGGCGTCCGAGGCCGATGAACGCCGTCGGGCGGGCCGGTCATTGCTACGGCCGGGATTCGCCGTACTCGCCGGGCTCAACCTCGCCATCGGCGTGTTCTTCGGCGCGATACAGGTCTCGGTGACGGCCTTCGCGATCGAGCAGGGCGTCCCTGCCGCCGCCGCTCCGCTCTATGCGGCGTCGAGCTGCGGTGGCCTGCTGGCCAGCTGGCTGTACGGGCTGCGCCGGTGGCGCGCCGCGCCGCGAACACAGCTGGCGCTCGGGACGTCCGCGCTGGCGATCGCCTGCCTGCTGCTGCCCATGGCCGACTCGCTGCCGGGGCTAGGAGTGGCGATCGCGCTGACCGGCACGATGATCCCGCCGATCCTGGTGGTCGCGACGGTGCTCACGGAGGCGGCCGTGCACCGGTACGCGCTCACCCAGGCGTTCACGTGGCTGAACTCGGCGAGCGCGGCGGGCTCGGCCGGCTCGGCGGCGGCCTCCGGGTGGGCGGTGGACGCGGTCGGGGCGTACGGCGGCTTCGCGATCGCCTCGGCGGCCACGGCCACGATGATGGTGCTGGCTCTGGCAGGGGTGCGCGCGCTGCGCCCACCGTATGTGCTACGGACCGCTGAACACGTCCAGGGCCGACGGCGGCCACGCGGCGGATGAGCGAACGCCCGGGCCTGCAAGAATACGGCCGACCCGTCCGCTGGCCCTGGTGGCGGCGGTGATGGCACGGATCACAGTGGTTGATCCAGGCATTTGAGAGTCTTGCGGCCGGCCCTGTGGGCGGGAAGGTTCGACGCCAGATGGCCAACTAGGAAGAAAGTCGTGCGCAAGCTTGACAGGGTGGAGGTGCACGGACGGACTCAGACATGCAGGGTGGGCCGGTAGATGAGCTCTTGGGTGTGGCCGTCGAACGTCCGGCTCTCGATCAGCTCGAGGTCGAAGTCGGCCCCACCCTGGAAAACCGGGTCCACTCCGGTCTGACCGGTGATCACCGGGAAGAGCGTCACCTGGACGAGGTCGACCAGGCCGGCGGCCATCAGCGCCCGGTTCATCGACAGGCTGCCGTGCGAGCGCAACGGCACCTCGGACTCCTCCTTGAGCCGGGCGACGACATCGACGGCATCACCGCTCACGACGGTCGCGTCCGGCCAGTCGAGGGGTCCTTCCAGTGTGCTCGACACCACCGTTGCCGGCAGATCCCTCATCCGGGTGACCCATGGGTCACGGGCCTCGGCCTCGGTGCCCGAGGCCAGCATCTGCGCGTGCGCCCGATACGTGGTGGCCCCGAAGACCATCCGCAGCTCCTGGTCGTACAAGGCGAGGCGGTGCTCGAGCAGCTCGGGGCCTTGCTTGCCCCAGTAGCCGCCCCAGTTCCCGCGGTTGGCGCCGAAGCCGTCGAGGGTGGTGAAGACGTCGAAGGTGTAGGTAGCGGTCATGATGCTCTCCTCGAATGCGGTTGATCGGGTGTGTGGATACAGGCTGGAAACCACGGGGAGGCACGATGTTGTACTGATGGTCATCGTGGTCGACGACATCACCTACCGGAGACAAGCTCGGCCAGGTGGCGCAGCGAGTCGATGAGATGCTCAGGGCCGAATGGCGGGAAGTGGAGGTACTCCCGGATGGACTGCGGCACCGCCGACCAGTCGTAGGTGAGCGTGACCTCGGTCTCGGACGGACCGAGCGGCGCCAGGTCGTAACGCCAGAACCAGCCGCCGAACTCCAGGAGACCGTCACCCTTGTCATACCCCGTGAACCAGCCGATGGCGCGCGGCGCCTCGAGCACGTGGACCTTGTTGGCCGTCTGGTAGTCACCGTTTGGATGGCCGTCGTGATGCATGCCCATCCGGAAAATCTGCCCCACCTCGGTCAACGGCACCTGGTCAACGGCTTCCTCAACCCAGCCGGTGCCATCGATCGCAGCATGGGTCGTCGGATCGGCCAGCATCGCGAACACCTTCGCTGCGGGCGCGGCGACAGTCAGAGTGGCGCTCACGTTCTCCTGGTCCACGGTGTGCGCGCTCCTTGTCATCTCATCGCTCCTTGTCATCTCGGGCCTCCCGCCCTAGACGCGCTCGTCGCGTCTGCAGGAAGGTTCGTTCGGTGTCGTTGGTGGCCAGGGTGATGGCCTCGTCGTAGGCGGCGACGGCATCGGCGGTGCGGCCCAGGCGGGCCAGCAGGTCGGCGCGGGTGGCGGGCAGCAGGTGGTAGCCCGGAAGGTCCAGTTCATCGATGGTGGCCAGCGCCGGTGCCGGTCCGTGTACCTCGGCGACGGCGACCGCGCGGTTGAGTGTCACGATCGGGGTCGGGGTGTGCTGCAGCAGCTGGTCGTACAGGGCCAGCACCTGCGTCCAGTCGGTGGCCGGTCCGTCGGTGTGCACGGCGTTGATCGCGGCCTGCAGCTGGTACGGTCCCGGCTGGTTACGGCGCAGGCAGCGGCGTACCAGCTGATGTCCTTCGGCGATCAGTTCCTGGTTCCATAGGGACCGGTCCTGTTCGGTGAGGACCACCAGTTCGCCTGAGGGTCCCACTCGCGCGGGGCGGCGGGCTTCGGTGAGCAGGAGCAGCGCCAGCAGCCCGATCACCTCCGGCTCGCCGGGCATCAGCTCGGCGAGCGCCCTGGCCAGGCGGACCGCCTCCAGGCACAGGTCCGTCCGCAGTAGCTTTCCGGACGTGGAAGTGTATCCCTCGTTGAAGACCAGGTAGAGCACGGTGAGTACCGATGTCAGCCGATCGGGGAGTTCGGCGGCGTCGGGCACCCGGTAGGGGATGCCGGCGTCGCGGATCTTCTTCTTCGCGCGGACGATCCGCTGGGCGACGGTCGCCTCCGGCATCAGGTAGGCCCGCGCGATCTCCGCCACCTCCAGCCCGCCGAGCAGGCGCAGGGTGAGCGCGGTCTGCGCGAGCGGCGACAGCGCCGGGTGGCAGCAGGTGAAGATCATACGAAGCTGGTCGTCGCGCACCGGCCCCACCTCCTTCGGCTCGTCGGGTTGGTGCAGCAGCAGCGCCTGCGCGTGGCGGGCCTCGCGGGTGGATTCCCGGCGCAGCCGGTCGATCGCGCGGTTGCGGGCGGTGGTCACGATCCACGCGCCGGGATTGGGCGGCGGCTCGTCCCACTTCTGGACGGCCACCGCGAAGGCGTCCTGCACGGCCTCCTCGGCGAGCCCGATGTCACCGAGCAGGCGTGTCAGCGTGGCCACGCACCGGCCGTACTCGGCCCGGTAGACGCCGTCCAGATCCAGCTGTCCAGATCCATCCGTGCTCATGTCCACTGCGCGTCTTCGAACGGGCGCACTTCGATCGGGCAGCCGCAGGCCAGCGCGCACTTCCGAGCCCAGGCCAGCGCCTGGTCCAGGTCGTCGCACTGGATCACCCAGAATCCGCCGAGCTGCTCCTTGGTCTCGGCGAACGGGCCGTCGGTCATCGTGGTCGTGCCGTTGCCGGGGCGGACGACGGTGGTGGCGTGCGAAGGCAGCAGGCCGCCGACGAACACCCACGAACCGGCGGCCTGCATGTCAGCGGTGACCTTGGCCGTCCGGGCCTGCTGCTCCTGCAATTCCCCTTCGGACGGCCACGGCGCGCCCTCGTCGAACTGGACAGCGAGCAGGTACTGCTTCATGACGAACTCCTTGCGAACTCTCTGGAAGGATCAGGCGGACAGGCGGCGGGCGATGGCCGGGATCACGATCGCGGCGGCGACCACGTGCGTCAGCATCAGCAGCACCCTCGTGGCCAGCGGCGCGTCCGCGAGCACATCCGGTACCAGCGACAACACGGTGAGCACAATCGTGGTGCGGACGAACGCCGTGCGCGGCCGGCGAGCCCAGCGGGCCAGTACCAAGGCCAGCACCAGGCCCACCACGGAGAAGATGACGGTCAGCACGGCAAACCCGGACACCGGGATCGGCGCGTCGCCGACAGCCAGGCCGATCCCGGTGAACTCACCCGCCGCGGCAACAGCCGCGGTCGCCGCGCCGGCAACGACCGCGACGGTCAGCCCACCGGTGATCAGTGGCTTCGCGGGAGCAGTGGTGGCGACGGTGGTGGTAACGGACATCGTGCACCTCCGGTGAGTGGCGACCGGCCCGTAGCCGGCCTCTCACCTTGGCTACGAACGCGCTCGACGCCATTCGACACCACCGCAAGAAAAAATCAGAAGACGTACTCACCCCGACCGCGTCCGAGGCGACAAGGCCTCCGATGTCACCCTCACCACGCTTCCTCGACGCTATGACGATCATCGCTGATTGTCCCGCATCGAGATCGTTCGTCCGCGCTCCGCTGGCGCGGTAATCGCACTCGGACATCAGCAGCTCGGCCAGAAAACCTCACGTGGGCTGAGTCATGTGGACCAGCACTACCTGTCGGCGGACCCGTTACGGCGTGGCGGTGAGGCCGCTCAGCGCCTGGTAGACCTGCTGTGGGGTCAGTGGGCCGACGGGGAGTGGGTGGGCGGCTTCGGTGCGCAGGCCATCCAGCATGAAGGCGACGCCGCGGCGCCAGGCGCCGGGGGCGGCATTTGCGGCGGCGCGGGCCAGCAGGGCGTTGGTGCCGAAGATGAACAGCAGGTCCTCGCGGGTGAAGTCCGGGCGTAGGGCGCCGGCCTGCTGGGCGCGTTCGATGATGCGCGCGGCGGCGGCCTGGGCACGGCCGCAGACGGCCATCAGGCGTTCGGCGCCCGGGTAGCGACCGGTGACCACATCGCTGACCGCCGGGTCGGTGGCCTGCAACTCGCACACCTTCTCGATGTAGTACGCGAACCCCTCCCAGGCGTCATCGCGGGCCAGAGCCTGCTCGGCGGCCTCGTCGAGGCGCTCTGCCGCCAGGTCGGCCACCACCTCGTCGATGAGCGCCTCGCGGGTGCCGAAAAGGTTGTAGAGAGTGCCGTGGCTCACGCCGGCTCGGCGGGCGATCTCCTTCAGCGAAGCCTGGAAGCCGCGTTCGCGGAAGAGCTCGGCGGCGGCCGTCCGCTTGTATTGACCCACCGGTCAAGATGCTCCGCGGGAAGGAGCAGTCCTCATGTCCAAAGGCTGTCCCAGCTGTTGCTGCTCACTTCGGTGGAGGCGGTCCGCGCGGTGCTGCCGGAGATGACCGAGCGCGGCGACGGCGCCGTCCTGCTCACCCACGGCTACTCCGCGCTGCAGCCGATCCCTTACCTCAGCGGCGTGGGCCCGGTGATGTCCGCCGAGCACTACTGGGACATGTACACCCGGCGCGACCGCGTCGAGCAGGTCCACCCCGCCTCGCTGACCCCGCAGGCCGGCGCCGCCGCCTGACCACTGGCCACACGTTTGCGCACCCGAAACGCCTGATTGGAGTGATCATGCCTGCTCTCCCCACCCGCGACGACAGATCAGCGGCCGCCCTTGAGCCCGCTCCCGACACACCGGACACCGCGGCGGACCCCGTCGGCCCCTCACGCCTGGTCGCCTTGGGCTCGGACACCGCGCCCGTATGCGAGGACGGAGTGTGCGTCCTGTGAGCACGTTGCGCATCGACATCTGGTCCGACGTCGTCTGCCCGTGGTGCTACATCGGCAAGCGACGACTGGAGACGGCACTTGGGCGCTTCGAGCATGCCGATGAGGTCGAGATGCACTGGCACGGCTTCCAGTTCGACCCATCGCACCCGAAGGGACACCACGAGCCAGTCTTCGACACTCTTGCCAAGAAGATCGGCGCCCCCCATGCCCAGGTACGGCAGATGACCCAGCAGGTCACCGACCTCGCCGCCGCGGAAGGACTGGCGTACGCGCTGGATCGCGCGGTGTCGGTCAACACGCTGGATGCCCACCGGCTCACCCACCTCGCCGCCCAGCAGGGTCTCGGCGGCGAGATGCATGAGCGGCTGCTCAAGGCCCACCTGGTCGAGGGTGAGGTCGTCGACGATCTCGACACCTTGGTCCGGCTCGGCGGCGAGGTCGGTGTGCCCGAGGACGAGGCCGGTCAGGTCCTGCGGGGCACCAAGTACGCCGGCGAAGTGGACGCCGACATCCGCGAGGCACGGCGGTTCGGCATAACCGGCGTCCCGTTCTTCATGCTCAACCGCACCTACGGCGTCTCCGGCGCGCAGTCCGCCGACACCTTCCTGACCGCACTGAGAAAGGCCCACTCGGGACCGCAATGACGCCGCTCGGTGATCGCGGGGAGGAGGACCGGGGCCTGCGGGGGAGCCGCTTGGAATAGCCGCCTGATCGCCGTTCGACGGGGTGGGGGAGAACGGCCGACCTCCCCGTACGCCGGGTGCGCCGGGGAGGTCGGTCGGTCGTTCGCTCAGTGGTGGTGGTGAGACGTGGCCGGGGCAGAGTCATGGTGGTGCGGCCGGGTGGGCCGGCCGCGGTCCAGCAGCGCCCATGTGGTCAGGGCGGTCGCCAGCCCAGCGGTGCTGAGCAGGCCGCCGACCCAGTTGACCGACGTCAGTCCGAGGCCGCCGTCGATGGCCGCGCCGCCGAGGGTGATGCCGATGGCGCTGCCCAGGGTGAAGGCGGAGATGTTGGCGGCCGAGGCCACGTCCGGGGCGTGCCCGGCGGCGGTCATCACGCGCAGTTGCAGGGGAGCGACCACGGCGAAGGCCGCGGTGCCGAAGACGAGCATCATGACGACGGTGGCGGGCTTGTTCTGGATGGCCACGGTCATCGCGAACAACGCGATCGCCAGCACGGCAAGGGTGCCGATCACGGCGGGCATGGTGGCCCTGTCGGCGAGCTTGCCACCAAGGTGGTTGCCGGCGAACAGGCCGATCCCGAAGAGCAGGAGCAGCGGGGTGACCCAGCCCGCCTCGAACCCGGCCACCTCGGTGATCTGCGGAGCGAGGTAGACATAGCTGGTGAAGACCCCTCCGTAGCCGAGCATCGTGGTCAGCAGCGCGCCCCAGACGGCCGGGCGGCGCAATGCAGCCAGTTGCTCCCGCATGGTCGGCCCCTGTCCGGCGCCGCCCAGGTGGGCCAGGGCGTGGGCGTCGAGCCCTTCGAACTCGGCGCCGGGCTGGGCGCCGTGACCGGTGGCGGGCTGGGCGTCGTGGCCGTGAGCGTGGCCCGCGGTGGGCTGGGCATCGTGGCCGGAGGCGTGGTCGTGGTGGGCGTGCGGCGCGGTGCGGCTGAGGGAGGCCAGCAGGCCCAGGAGCGCCACCCCGCCGAAGACCACGAGGGTCCAGAACGTGAACCGCCAGCCGAGTGCCTGCCCGACCGCGGCCCCGATCGGCGCGCCGAGGATCGTGGAGGCCGTGAGGCCGGAGAACACGATGGCCACGGCACGTCCCTTGCGCGAGGGCTCGACCAGCTCGGCGGCGTACACGGCGGCGATGCCCAGGAAGGCCCCGTGGGCCATGGCCGACACGACCCGACCCGCCATGATGGTGCCGTACGTCGGCCCCAGCGCGGACAGCAGGTTGCCCAGCAGGAACACCCCGGTGGTCGTCAGCAGCATCGACCGCCTGCCGAACCTGGTGCCCAGCGCGGTGAACACGGGGGCGCCGATCGCGACGCCGAGGGCGTACACGCTCTCTAAGGCGCCGACGGCGCCGATCGTGACGTTCAGTGCTTGGGCGATCTCGCGGACGACACCGGCGACGATGAACTCGTCGGCGCCCATCGCGAACGCTCCGACGACCATGGCCCAGATCGCCAATGGCAGCTTTCTCATCGCAGTCTCCTCGTGGAAGACGAGCGCCTGCCCGGACACCTCGCCCTTGCAGGCCTGACGCCGCCTAAAGCGGAATACCCCCATGGGGTATTCCGAAGCCCACCGAGTTTTTCCGGCGAGGGTCACCGGGTCAGCCGGCGCTCTTGTGGCGCTGGTTGAACCGGCCCACCTTCGCCCGGTTCCCGCACGCCTCCATCGAGCACCAGCGGCGGCTGGCGTTCTTGCTCACGTCCAGGAACCACAGCACGCACTGCGGGTTGGCGCACTTGCGCACCCGCTCGGGGCGCTCGCCCATCAGCCGTACGAGGTCGGCGGCCGCCACCCAGGCCGGCCGCCAGGCCGGGTCGTCCACGATCACCACTTCGTACGGCTCCCCGTCGCGCAGCCCGGGCCGCCGGGCGCCGTGGTCGAGCACGGCGTTGAGCCGGTCGGGCCCCCGTCCCTCGAGCGCGTCCCGCAGCGCGGCGCGGGCCTCCATCAGCCGGTCGCGCACCCGCCCCAGCCCGTCTTCCTCGTCCAGGCCGTGGTCGGCGAGCCAGGCGCGCACCCCTTCGGGATCGTCGAACTGGTCGACCAGCGTCCCGTGCTCCACCCAAACGGTGTCGACCAGATCCAGCGCGACCGGCTCGCCCGTCAGTGGCCGCAGCCTCACATTAACCTCCAAAGATGGTTTGACAGGTTATTTAGCGCCATGCTACCACTTAACCATCAAACGAACTTTTACCGGTTAGGGAGCTGGTTATGAACATGCGCTACCACACCGCGGTGATCGACGACCTCGACATCTTCTACCGCGAGGCCGGCGATCCGGCCGCCCCCACGCTGGTCCTGCTGCACGGCTTTCCCACCTCGTCCGTGGCGTACCAGGAGCTGATGAGGGAACTGTCCGACGAGTTCCACGTGATCGCGCCCGACTACCCGGGCTTCGGCCACAGCTCCGCCCCGGCCGCCGAGGAGTGGGACTACACCTTCGACCGCCTCACCGACGTCGTTGACCGGCTGCTGGACACGCTCGGCGTGACCAAGTACGCGATCTACGTACACGACTACGGCGCCCCCGTCGGCTTCCGCCTGGCGCTGCGCCACCCCGAGCGGATCACCGGGATCGTCACCCAGAACGGCAACGCCTACGAGGAGGGCCTGACCCCGTTCTGGGAGCCGTTCAAGAAGGCCTGGGCGGACCCCTCCGAGGCCAACACCACCGCGCTGCTCGGCTACTACACCAAGGAGGCCACCCGCTGGCAGTACACGCACGGCGTGCGCGACACCTCACTGGTCAACCCGGACAAGGCGGCCCTTGACCAGGCCGTGCTCGACCGGCCCGGCAGCCACGCCATCCAGCTCGCGCTCTTCCTCGACTACGCCACCAACCCGCCGCAGTACCCGGCCTGGCAGGAGTACCTGCGGACGTACCAACCGCCGGTGCTGGCCGTCTGGGGCCGCCACGACGAGATCTTCGGTCCGGACGGGGCCCTGGCCTTCGCCCGTGACGTGAAGGACGCCCACATCCAGTTGCTGGACGCCGGCCACTTCGCCCTGGAGACCCGCGGCGCCCAGATCGCGGGCCTGGTCCGCGACTTCCTCCGCCGCCTACCCGACTGACCCCTTGGGGAGCTGCTGCCGAAGCCCACGTACACCGGTGGCGTGCCGGCGTCCAGGAACGCCACCAACTCGGCCGGGAGCAGCGTCAGGAGCTCGTGAGGATGACGAGTTGCTGGGTCGCTCGCGTCATGGCGACATAGCGGTCGACCGCTCCTTCGATGCCCTTGCCGAACCCCTCTGGGTCGATGAGGACGACCAGGTCGAACTCGAGCCCCTTCGACAGTTCCGGGGTCAGCGACCGGACGCGGGACGTCCCCCGGAACGTGGGATCGCCGATGACGCAGGCGATCCCGTCGGCATGCGTGGCGAGCCAGGTGTCGAGGGTCGAGCCTAGATCCGCAGCGGATCCGTGTACGACGGGGACACCGCTGCTGCGGATGGAGGTCGGCACGTTGGCGTCCGGGAGCACGGCCCGGATGACCGGCTCGGCTTCCGCCATGATTTCCTCCGGCGTCCGGTAGTTGATGCTCAGGGAGGCCAGGTTGATCCGGTCGAGCCCGATCCGCTCGAGCCGTTCCTGCCACGACTCCGTGAACCCGTGCCTGGCCTGGGCGCGATCCCCGACGATGGTGAAGCTCCGGGACGGGCAGCGGAGCAGCAACATCTGCCACTCTGCGTCGGTCAGTTCCTGAGCCTCGTCCACGACGATGTGCGCGAACGGGCCGGCGAGCAGGTCCGGTTCGGTGCTGGGCGATGCGGTCTCGTCGACCAGGGCGTCCCGTATGTCCTGTCCGTGCAGCATCGTCACCACACCTTCACCGTCGTCATCGGCCTCGAGCAGGTTGTCGACGACCGTGGCCATGCGCTCGCGTTCGGCGGCGACAGCGGCGTTGTGCCGACGCTTGCGTCGTGCCGCCTCCGGGTCGCCGAGCCGCTGCCGTGCCGCGTCCAGGAGCGGCAGGTCGGACACCGTCCAGGCCTGGGCGTCCTCGCGCTGCAGCTTCCGAATGTCGTCGGGGCTGAGCCAGGGAGCGCACAACCGCAGGTAGGCGGGTACCGACCACAGGTCTCCGACGAGGTCAGCCGCTTCGATCAGCGGCCACGCGCGGTTGAAGGTCGTGAGCAGCTCCCTGTTCTGCAGCAGCGACTTGCGGAGCAGGTCAGCCGAGGCGTCGCCGTCGTGCTTGTCCACCAGGATCGTGAGCAACTCCTCCCAGATCTGGTCGCGCGCCTCGTTGTGCGGAGTACCGGGTTCTGGTGCTTCGAACGCCTCGGCCCAATCGTCGGCGCTCAGCCAGATGTCGGACCAAGGGGTCGTGACCGTCATCCCCTTGGTGGGCGGGTTCTCGTAGAACCTGGCGGCCGGCTCGATCGCCTTCACCAGGTTCGCGGACGACTTCAGGAGGGCCACGTCCGGGTCGGTCTCGATCGCTGCTGCGGATCCCTCGGCGACGAGGTCCCGCAGGGTGCAGGTCTGCACGCCCTCCTCTCCGAGGCTGGGGAGGACGTCGGCGACGTAGGCCAGGTAGGGCTGGTGCGGACCGACGAACAGCACGCCGCCCCGGCGGTGACCGAGGCGAGGGTCGGAGTAGAGGAGGTAGGCGGAGCGGTGCAGAGCGACGACGGTCTTCCCCGTACCCGGACCGCCGTCGACGACGAGAGCGCCGCGGGATCCGGCGCGGATGATGGCGTCCTGGTCGGCCTGGATGGTGCCGAGCACGTCTCGCATCCGTGCCGACCGGTTGCTGCCCAGGCTGGCGATGAAGGCGGACTGGTCGTCGAGCGCGGCGTGCCCTTCAAACCCGTCCGCGGTGAACACCTCGTCCCAGTAGTCGCTGATCCGGCCGCGGGTCCAGCGATACCTGCGGCGGCTTGCCAGACCCATCGGGTTGGCGTGGGTGGCTCCGAAGAACGGCTCAGCCGCGGGGGAGCGCCAGTCGAGCAGCAGCCGGCGACCCGCGCTGTCCGTGAGGCCAAGTCGTCCGACGTACACGGGCTCGGGGTCGTCTGCGCCGACCATGTGTCCGAGGCACAGGTCCAAACCGAAGCGACGCAGTGCGCGCAGGCGAGAGGTCAGCCGGTGGATCTCCAAGTCGCGGTCCATCGCCTGCCGGCCTTTGCCACCGGGCGCCTTGCGCGCGGCATCGAGGCGGTCTGACAGGTCGGCGATCGACTGCTCGAGGCTCTCCGCGATGGCCGCGAAGTGCCGCTCATCGCCGGCGATCAGCGTCGGGTCGGCCTTGGGGGAGAGGTGGTCGGGAAGGTCAAACGCGCTGGTAGTCAGCGGGTTCACGTGATTAGCTCCGATCTGAGGTCGCTTGCAACCATTGCGCGTATGGTTCACGCGGACACTGGCGGCCTTTCTCGGCTGACCGCGTCGAGCAGCAATTTCGCGGCCACCGTCGTCCCGTCGGTGCGGATCGTGCCGGCCACGGCGGTCGCTCGTGCGCGGGTCTCGGGGGTCAGGGTCGTCCTGAGCGCGGCTGACAGGGACTCGGTGGTCGGAGTGGGACCGTCGTGTGCCGCGCCGATGCCCAACTCGGCCACCCGACCGGCCCAGTATGGCTGGTCCGCCGCCTGGGGTACCACCACCTGAGGCGCGCCGGCCCGGGCGGCCGTCGTCGTCGTGCCCGCGCCGCCGTGGTGCACGACGGCGGCCACCCGGCCGAACAGTGCCTGATGGTTGACCTCACCGACGGCGAAGCAGTCGTCCCGGTCGTCGATCAGGGCGAGGTCGGCCCAGCCGCGGGCGACGAGCGCGCGGCGGCCCTGCGCGCGGATCGCCTCGATGGCCACCTGGGCCGCGTCCGTCGAGGCGCGCATGGGCATGCTGCCGAAGCCCACGTACACAGGTGGCGTGCCGGCGTCCAGGAACGCCACCAACTCGGCCGGGAGCGCGCGAACGTCGGGCAGGATCCACGCGCCAGTCTGTACGACGCCGAGGCCCGGCGTCTCCTGCCACGGGTCCAGGATCGGGTCCGTCGCCAGCAACGGCCGGTCGCCGATGACGTAGTCGCGAACATCGTCCACCGGGGGCAGGCCGATCGACGCCCGGTTGATGTTGAGCGACTCACCGAACAGCGCATTGATGTTCTGGGCGTCCAGGTCCCACAGCACCCGGTTGTCGGTCACGTCCGGCGGGAGCGGCCGGCCCGGATACGCCAGCGGCGGGTGGTGCGGCGACGGCAGGGTGAGCTGCTGGAAGGTCGCGTGCACGTAGTGGATGCCCAGTTTCTCGGCCACCGACCGCGCACCGGCCGCGGCCGACATCACGCCGGTCGCCACCAGCGCGTCACATCCCTCGGCCGCCGCGGTGACCGCGTCGAACTGGCTGGCGATCAGCTCGGCCGCGCGCCGGGGCAGGTCCGCCGCCGACGGTGGTCGCGCTGCGGTCGTCAGCGCGCGCGCCGAATGGCCGAAGGGCACCATCGGCATGTCGACACCGGCCAGCCGCTGCGCGAACTCCTCGTCCGGAGGCGCGCACACCCGCACCTCCGCGCCGAGTTCCCGCAACCGCACCGCGAGCCCCGCCAGCGGTTCGACGTCCCCGCGTGACCCATACGTCGACAACAACACACGCACTTCGCGTCCCCCATTTCCGCAGGTTCTGGCCCTCGGCCGACGATTCTGCGGCACGACCCGGGTCTTGCCGCAAGCCCCCCGGTGCGCTATACGTTGAGAGTGGAAAGGAGTCGGTCTCTCCTTTCCCTTCATCGTCCGCTGCGGACGGACAACCTCCTCGCGAAGCGGCGGCGCGCCGCGTAACCGCCGACAGCAGAGCCGGCGATCAGCCCAAGGCGCACAGGATGGGCCGCAGAGAACCGCCGACCTCGATGCGGCTCAGCATCGCCGCCCGATGACGCATCCACTCGCCAGAACCAGTCCGCAAGTGGCCTCAACACGCGCACAGCGAACCCCTTTCATTCCTCCGGCAGGGCGCTCCGGCTCCGGGATGATGTGGGCCGCCACCTCCGGCTGGAGACGACAGCCCAGGCCGCCCACGCCCCTGGTCATGCATGCGCGCGCTTCGGCGGCCCCCGCCTAGGTCGCCGGGTCGTGACGGCCGAGCCGCTCGGCGGCCAGGCCGGCGAGCTCGGTGCGGTTGGCGACGTGAAGCTTGGCGTAGATGTGCGCCAGGTGGGTCTTGACGGTGCCGCGGCTGACGAAGAGGCGGGTGGCGATCTCGGGGTTGGACAGCCCCTGCGCGGCGTACTCGGCGACCGATCGTTCGGCCGGGGTCAGGCTCTCCCAGCCCGACTCGGGGCGGCGGCGCGGCCCGCGTGCGCGGGCGGCGTAGGCGGCCGCCGCCCGCAGGTCCATGGTGCGTCCGCGCTCGACGGCCGCGCGCAGGACCGGTTCCTCCAGCCGCGCCCACAGATCCTCGCCGGGAACGCGCAGAGCCGGATGCGGCGCGATCCCGAGATCGGAACGGGCGCGCTCCGCGGCGCCCGCGAGGATGCCGGCCGGCTCGTCCGCGCCGCGCCGCGCCGCAGGCTCAGCAGCGCCAGCGACTCCAGGCTGGCGACGAGTCCCAGGACGAGGTCGTGGTCGATCCGGATCCGCAGAGCCTCGTGGTGCAGACGCAGCGCGCCGTCGGTGTCGGTCGGGTGGACCAGCAGCGCCAGCTCGTCCAGCACCCCCGCTCGGATGCGCGGCATCTCCCGGGTCGCCACCGCGCCGGAGAGGGCGTGGAGCACCCGCTCCGCGTCCGCGCGATCGCCCGCCTCCCGCAGCGCGGCCGCCAGCACCAGGCGGGTCTCGGGCGCGAGCCACTCCTCGCTCGGCTCGGCCTGCCACCGCCCCTCCCGGCGGCACCACGCGGCCGCCTCCCGCGGATGGCCCCGCTGGAGCGCCAGTACGGCCTTGACCCGCTCCCATCCGGTGATGAACGGCAGCTCGCCGGCCGCGGCGACCACGCGCTCGACGGGCTCCAGCGCGGCGGCGGCCTCGTCCGGACGACCCTGGAGCACGCGGATCTCGGCCAGGACGCCCCGGGCGGTGCCGATCCAGTGGATGCTGCCCAGCGGTTCCGCCGTGGCCACGGCCCGCTCGGCCAGGCCGCCCGCCCGCCGCACCGCGCCCGACCGGGCGGCGGCCAGCGCCAGCCAGCAGAGGGCGAAGGACGCCATGCCGTGGTCACCGCGCCTCCGCAGCCCGTCCAGGGCGTGTTCGAGGCGGTCGATCCCGTCGCGGTACTCGTCGGCGAGCACGTGGATCAGTCCGATGAACGCCTCCGAGGCGTCCGCGACGAACCCGTCGCCGGCCCGCACGGCGTCGTCCATGGACGCCCGGGCCTCCTCCATCGCCGCCTCCAGGCCCACGGCGAGCTGCCCGAGGGCGACGAGCGACCGGCTCAGCCGTCCCGCCGCGGGCGCGCCGGCCTCGGCGGCCAGGTCCCGCGCCGCCCGCGCCAGCTCGTACGCCTCGATGCCCGGTTCTGCCGTGTCGGTCACGAGTGCGAGCGCGGCCAGGACCTCCGCCTGCAGCGGGGTCCGCTCGCCCGAGCCGCGCTCAACCGCCAGCCGGAGCAGCCGCACGCCCTCGGCGCCCCGTCCTTCGAGGTGCCACAGCCACGCGCACGCCGCGGCCAGCCGCCGCCCCCGCGTCGCGTCGTCGCGCGACAGGCCCCACTCGATCGCCGCGCGGACGTTGGGGTAGGCCGCCCCGACCTGCGCCCGCCAGGCGTCCCTGTCGGTCTCCAGCAGCGGCGCCAGCCGCCCGGTCAAGGACAGGTAGAGGTCGAGGTGCAGGTCGCGGACGGCCTCCGGCTCCTGCGCCTCTTCGAGGCGGTCCAGCGCGTACGCCCGGACGACGCCGAGCATCCGGTAACGCGCCACCGAGCCCGTGGCGTCGGCCACGACCAGCGACTTGTCGACCAACCCCCGCAACGCCTTGAGGAGGCGCCCGCGGCCGGTCCCGTCGAGCGCGCCCAGGCAGGTCACGGCGTCCGCGTCGAAGCCGGGCGCGAACACCCCCAGCCGCCGGAACAGCGCCCGCTCGTCGTCGTCGAGCAGGTCGTGGCTCCACCGCATCGACGCTTCGAGGGTCTGCTGCCGGAACGACGCCGTCCGCACACCACCGTCCAGCAGGGCGAACGGCGTGCTCAGCGCGTCGGCGATCTGCGCCAGGGACAGCGTGCCCGCCCAGCCCGCCGCCAGCTCCAGCGCGAGCGGCAGCCGGTCGAGCCGGTCGCAGACCCGCCGCGCCTCGACTCGCACGTCGCCGCCGGCGGCGACGTCCGGTGCTCCGGCGCCGACCCGCCGCAGGAACAGCTCCAGCGCGTCTGACAGGGCCATCGGCGGCACGGGCCACATCCGCTCGCCCGCGACGCCCAGCCTGGACCGGCTGGTGGCCAGTACGGCGATGCCCGGGCACTGCGACAGCACCGCCGTGATGACGCGTGCCGCACCGTCCAGCACGTGCTCGCAGTTGTCCAGCACGATGAGCAGCCTGCGCTCCCGCAGCGCACCTGTGAGCACGGGGAGCGGGTCCGGCCCGGCGGGCAGGAGGACGTCCAGCGCCTCCGCCACCCGGTGGGCGACGTTGCGCTCGTCGGCCTCCTGCTCCAGGCCGACCCAGAACACTCCGTCCGGCCAGTCGTCCGCGACCGCGCGGCAGGCGCGGATCGCCAGCCTGGTCTTTCCGCACCCCCCGGGACCGGCCAGGGTCAGGACACGCCCGGCCGTCACCGCCTCGCCGACCGCGGCGAGCTCCGCGGCCCGGCCGACGAACGACGACAACTCCGGAGGTAAATGATGAACGGCATACATTGTGGGAAGAAGGATGCCAGATCCACTTCACCCCCCTCAGCCAGCCCCATCTCTGTCAGGTGGCAGATGTTCTCCGCCGGAGACAGCGACAGGATCGTCGCAGACGGTGCCGCAAGGGCACCACCACCAGCAGGAGAAACGAACATGACGCAGCACACCGACGGCCGTGGCCGCAGGGTCGTCGCCAACATCTCGCTCTCGCTCGACGGCCGCACCAACGGCGTCGGCGGCGACGCGGACATGGGCTGGATCGTCCCCCACGCCCTCACGGACGCGGCCCGCGAGCACATGGTGCGCGTGACGGCCACCGCCACCACGGCTCTGCTCGGCCGGAAGAACTACGAGGGCTTCGGCAGCTTCTGGCCGATGGTCGCGAAGGCCGAGGACGCCGACCCCCGGGACAGGACGTTCGCGCAGTGGCTCGACTCGGTCGAGAAGATCGTCTTCTCCTCGACGCTGACGGACGCGCCGTGGGAGAACTCCCGCATCGCCGACGCCGGCCCCGCCGACGTGGTCAGGCGGCTGCGTCAGTCGCCCGGCGGCGACATCATCGTGCTCGCGAGCGGCAGCGTCATCAAGGCCCTGCTCGACGCGGGCGAACTCGACCGGCTCAGCATCACCCTCTGCCCCGAGCTCGTCGGCGGCGGTGTCCGCCTCTTCGAGGACGGCCTGCCCCCCACGTCGTGGTCGCTCACCGACCTGTCCACGACGGAGTCGGGTGCCATCTGCCTGCTCTACGACAGGCACCGTGCGGAAGCCTGACCTGCCGGCAGGCACCCGGCGGGTCGTAGGAGAGCGCTCCGATGCGGTAGCCGGCGTCGGAGCGCTGCAGCAGCAACTGGACTGCGACGGCGAGCGCCGCACAGAGGCGACCTGCACGGGTAGGCCGATCAGCAGCGGCGAGGTGATCCCGAGATCGGCGATCAGCAGTGGTCAGAGGGCGGGCAGCGGGGCGACTAGCATGCCGCGGTTCGGATCGCGCCGATCAGCATGTCCATCTCGCGCTGGTGGTTACCGCCGCCCTGCCGAGGCGAGCGCCAGTAGCGCCGATCGGCTGAGGCGACCGCCTCCCGATTCCCGTCATCGACCGCCGCAGCCGGATGACCGGTCTCCATATCGTGCAGGCGGGGAGTGCGAGCGGTATCGGCCCAGAGCAGCGGTAGGGTACGGCACGA
Organism: Nonomuraea sp. H19; assembly: GCF_052068215.1. Classification (NCBI taxonomy): domain Bacteria; kingdom Bacillati; phylum Actinomycetota; class Actinomycetes; order Streptosporangiales; family Streptosporangiaceae; genus Nonomuraea; species Nonomuraea sp. H19. Next base: position 85,618 of record NZ_JBQHCV010000011.1, read on the forward strand.
CCGGTTTCGACCTGCTGCCACGCATCAAGCAGATCGACAAGGTCAAGGTTCGAGGAGAGGGCGCACGCCTTGCCCAGCTTCTCGACGCGGTTGTCGATGGCTTCGCTGCAAATGGGCTCAGGCATAGCGATGTGATCGTGGCGGGCGGAGCTCGTCCCCGCCCCACCACGTACGAGATGGGACCGCGTAATTCCCCAGGGCTCCCGTCGCCGTGTTCCCGCAGCTCAGAGCGCTGACATGAGGATCACAAGTCGCGATCCCAGTCTGCCACAAGTCCCTTTCAAGTCGTCGTCCCTAACTTCGTCATCACAAGCACGACAGGTTCCACGGCACACCGGGGGAACGAAGACACACCGCGGAAGCGGTGAAAGGGGAAACGAAATGTCGAAGATCTCGCTGAACGACCTTGCCATCGACGGTGCCGAGCTGACCGACGCCGAGCTGGGCGACGTGGCCGGTGGCCGGATGTCCGTGTCCTGGTACATCGGTGGCAAGCCCGCCGAGTGGGTGGGCACCAACAACTGACCCGTACCGGGCGAGTTGTGATCAGGAAGATTCGCGGGGCCCACGGCTCCCGAAATTGAGTTCAAGAACCATCCGTTCACATTGACCTCCTTCCGCGACGGCGGAGCGGGCCCGTCCCGCTCCGCCGTCTTCGTACGGAGAGACACCGCGAGCGAGGCGACTGGAACATGATCCTCATACTGAGCGACCCTCTGGACGACACGGTCGACATGGTGATGCCGAAGCTGCTGCGCCGGAACATCCCGGTGACCTGGTGGGACAGCGGGGAGTTTCCCGCCAGGAGCCGGCTCACGGTGGCCTTCGCGGATGGAGAGCACCGAATCACACTCCACACCGAGAACGGCACGCTCGATCTCTCGACGGTGACGGCGGTGTGGCGCAGGCGTCCGACCCGCTCGGCGGCGTCGGCCGAGGTGTCGGAGCCGAGCCATCGAGAGCACGTCGACTGGCAGGCGCAGTTCCTTCTGGACGGAGCCTGGGACCTGATCCCCGCCCGGTGGCTGCCCTCGCGGCGCGAGCCCGAGCGTCAGGCCCATAACAAGATCATTCATATGGCCCGGGCGGCGGCGCTGGGTTTCTCCATACCGGAGACATCGTTCACCAACGATCCGGCCGAGCTGGTCCCGGCGTACGAGCGCGCCGAGGGCAGGCTCATCGCCAAGCAGATCAACTCCGATGACTTCACGATCGACGGCGAGGACCACCGCACGTACACGACCGTGCTGACCCGCCGTCACCTCACCTCACGGCACCTGCTCCAGCACGAGCCCGTGATCCTCCAGCCGTACGTGTCCAAGGCCGTGGAGCTGCGCGTGATCGTCGTGGCGGACGAGGTGTTCGCCGCCGAGATCGACTCCCAGGCGTCCCGGACGGCCAGGGAGGACTGGCGCCACTACGACGACGACCGGGTCAGGTACGCCGCGCACGCGCTTCCCGCGGACGTGGAGAAGCGGTGCGTCGAGCTGGTCGCCTCGTTGGGGCTGACGTACGGGGCCATCGACCTGATCCTCACGCCGGAAGGCGACTACGTCTTCCTGGAGATCAACCCCAACGGCGCCTGGGGATTCATCGAGATTCGTACGGGCCTGCCCATCAGCGACGCCATCGCCGCCTGGCTCGCCCGCGACGAGATCGCCGGTCAGACGGTCGCCCATGCGAAGGACGTCGCCCATGCGAAGGACGTCGCCCATGTGAAGGACGTCGCCTATGCGCATGAGGTCACCCATGCGAAGGAGGGAGAGTCCCATGAGTGACTTCGGTGCCGTGCTGGAGTCCGCCGTCGAACTGCTGCGCGGGCTGCCCCGCAGGCGCGCCCACGTGGACGCGGCCCGCAGGACCGCCGCGGAGTGGACGGCCGAGAACCCGGAAACCGATGCCCAGCTCGTCGTCGACATCCGGCCAGGTACACCCGTGGTCGACTACGACCTCCTGCTCGCGCACCCGGACGGCGGGACGGTCGCGCTGACCGCCCCGGCCGACGAGGGCGTGCCCTGGCTGATCGAGCACTCGACCCACTGGGCGGCGGGCCAGCTCGTAAGCGTGGACCAGGTTCACCTGTCCGTGGCCCAGGCGCTCACCATGCTGCGCTCGCTCTCCCGCACCAACATGTCCCCGCACGACGAGATCGTCGAGCAGTGCCTGGTCCTCAACGAGGTGATGGCCGACGACGAGCCGCTGGCCGTTGAGGACCTCCAAGCGGCGGCCGACGAGTTCCGCAGAGGGCGCGGCCTGCACGACCGCGCGGCGACCGTCGCCTGGCTGGAGCAGGTCGGAATGTCCCTGCCGCAGTTCGAGGAGTATGTCGGCGCCATCGCCCGCCGCCGCAGGTTCCGGCGGCGCAAGGAGGCGGAGCTCGCCCCGGCCCACCTCGCCACGCACCGCGCCGAGTTCGCCAGGGTACGGGCTCTGTGGGTGACGGGTCCGGCCCCTCTCAGCGCCGCCGCGCCCGCCGACCTGATCGTTTCCCTCACTGCGGCCGCCGGTGAGGCCCACGCGAGCGTCGGCGACCGGTGGGAGTGCGAGCTGCCCGAACCGCTGCGGGGCGCCGAGCCGGGAAGCGTCGTCGGGCCCGTCCGGCACGAGAAGGGCTTCCTCACCGGCTCGGTGATCGAACGCCGGCCCGCCGAGGACGACCCCGCCGCCCTGGCCGCCGCGGGGCAGGCCGCCTTCAATGCCTGGCTGGCCGAGCGCCGCGAGCGCGCGTCGATCGAATGGCACTGGTCGTGAGCCGCCCCATCTACCGTGAAGAGGCGTTGCACCGGTACGCCAGCCCCTCCACCCGGGAGAGCAGGCCGCTGGTCATCCGGCGAGGGTGGTTCGTGCTGCTCTGGGGGCTGGTCATTGTGCTCCTCGCCATCGGGGCCGCTCTCGCGCTCGTCGTGGCATCAGGGATTTCGTCATGAGCAGGCGCGTGCCGGTCCTGCTGCAGAACACCGTCTCCGAATGCGGGGCGGCGTGCCTGGCCATGGTGCTGTCGTTCCACGGGCACCGCGTCTCGCTCCACGAACTCACCGACCGGCTCCAGGTCGGCAGGGACGGGCTCACCGCGCTCGCCATCGTGGCGGGCGCCCGTGAGTCGGGGCTGACCGCCAAGGCCTTCTCGCTGGAACCCGAGGACCTCGCCCGCATCCCCATGCCCGCCGTCGTCCACTGGGAGTTCAACCACTTCGTGGTGGTCGAGCGCTGGGCTCCCGATCGCGTCGACATCGTGGACCCCGCGCGCGGGCGACGCAGGCTCACGGCGGAGGAGTTCAATGCCGGATTCACCGGCGTCCTGCTGGCCTTCGAGCCGGGCCCGACGTTCAGGCGGGGGCGCTCCAGTGCGGCGAGCACGTGGCGGCGCCAGTTCCTGAAGAATCTCGTCATGCGCCGGCGGGGTCTGCTCGCGCAGGTCGTGCTCGCGTCGCTGCTGCTGCAGGCGCTCGGGCTGGTGCTGCCGCTGTTCTCGCAGGTGCTGGTGGACCGGGTGCTGCCGATGGGTGCCGATACGCTCCTCGGCGTGCTCGGCGCGGGCATACTGCTCGCCACGGTGACGCAGTTCGTGGTCGGCGCGCTGCGGTCGGTCCTGTTGGTCGCGGTCAGGGCGGGCGCCGACGCCGAGCTGACCCGGGGAGTGGTCTCCCACCTGATCGCCCTGCCATACCGCTACTTCGCACTGCGAGGCACGGGAGACCTGGTCACCAGGGCGGGCAGCGTCGCGGTGCTCAGGGAGATGCTGACCGGCCAGATCTTGTCGGCCCTGCTGGACGGGCCGCTGGCGATCGGGTACCTGATCCTGGTCTTCATACAGGACCCGCTGTTCGGTGTGTGCCTCCTCGGCGTGGCCCTCCTGCAGATCGTGCTGCTGCTGGCGACCAGCCGCCGGGTCAACTATCTCGCCCAGCAGGAACTGACCGCGTTCTCGGCGACGCAGAGCCAGCTGATCCAGGCCATCGGGGGAATCGAGACCCTCAAGGCGTCCGGGGCCGAGAAGCACGCGGTCGGCCAATGGTCGAAGAACTTCACCGCGCAGCTCAACGCGGATATCCGCGGCGGCATCACCCAGGGCCTGCTGGATGCGGCGCTCGGCGCCATCCGCGTGCTCGCCCCGCTCGGCCTGCTGTGGGTCGGAGCCTGGCGGGCACTGGACGGGGAGCTCACCTTGGGCACGCTGCTCGCGCTCAACGCCATCGCCGTCGGCGCGCTCACCCCGCTGTCGTCGCTCATGTCGAGCATGCAGAGCCTCCAGCAGGCGGGCGCCCACTTCGACAGGCTCTCCGACATCCTGACCTCCGACCCTGAACCTTCCGAAGGCATCGAGGTCCTCCGGTTGCGCGGCGCGGTCGAACTGCGCGACGTCGGCTTCCGGTACGACCCCCGGGCGCCGTGGACGCTCCAGGGCATCTCACTGAAGATCGAGCCCGGCCAGAAGGTCGCACTGGTCGGCTCCTCCGGGTCGGGCAAGAGCACGCTGGCCCGACTGCTGCTGGCACTCCACACGCCGACCACGGGCGAGATCCTTTATGACGGGGTGCCGGTGAGCGAGCTCAACCTGCGTACGCTGCGGCGGCAGTTCGGCGTCGTCACCCAGGACCCCTCGCTCTTCACCGGCACGATCAGGGAGAACATCGCGCTCAACGACCCCGACGCGTCCTTCGCCCGGATCGTCGAGGCGGCGAAGACGGCTCGCCTGGACGCCGAGATCCGCCAGATGCCCATGAGGTACGAGACCATGCTCACCGAGGGCGCCGGACTCTCGGGCGGCCAGCGGCAGCGGCTCGCCCTCGCGCGTGCCCTGCTCTCCCGGCCGAAGATCCTGCTGCTGGACGAGGCGACCAGCAACCTCGACAGCGAGAGCGAGGCGGCGATCGAGAGCCACCTTGCCCGGCTCACCCAGACCCGGATCGTCATCGCGCACCGGTTGAGCACGATCCGCGACGCGGATCTGATCTTGGTGGTCGACGGTGGCCGCGTCGTCGAGCGGGGCACCCACGACCGGCTCCTGGCCTACGGAGGCCGTTACGCCGCCCTGGTGGCCGCCCAGACGGTGCGCGCGACCTCGTCGTGACGGCTTGCCGACGCGGGCGGGTCGCACCGGGACTCAGCGGGGTGAACGCCGAGAAGGTCGAGGACCTTCTCGGCATGACCGCCTCTGTCGAGCTGTGACAGCGGTATCGGCGCCCGACTGGTGACCGGACGCCGATACCCGTCATGTCAGGCTGGTGACGTGTCGGCCCTGCCGAGGTGCCGGGCGAAGAACCGGACCGCGCTGTCAGCATCGAACCTGGGCAGTTCCTTATGCGTGCTCGCGTTGGCGTGCAACGTCTTTCCTTCGAGGCGAAGGCGTCGGACAGTGCGAGACCGGATTGGCGGTCGATGTGTTCGTCGTCCCATTGGAGGTCGAACTCGATCGGAATGGCGATCTGCCTCGCCGTCTCGGCCAGGGGCTCGGGCCAGAAGAGACCGAAGACCGCGGCGGTGATCCTGGGTTCGACCGCCGTCAACGGCACCCCGATCGCGGTGCCCATGTTCAGACCGAAGTGACCGACCGGACCTTCGGGGCCGATCTCCGGCAGTTCCTGGAGGGCGTCCAGAGTTGCCTGCCAGGGACAAGGTAGGGATCCTTGCGGTCAGCCGGTGGGGCGCTGGGCGTGAGTGGCCAGGGCTTGGGGCCGGCCCAGAGCGGACCGAGCTCGCCGCCCTGAGGGACTCCATGACCGCGTCGGCGAGCTCGGGTAGCTTGTCGAACGCATCGGGCGCGTCGACGTACATCTGCGCGCGGTGCCCGAGCCCGGCGAACGCGTACTATAAGTCCCTCCTCTAGCCTGCGATGAGGGCGTTGGCCTCCGTGATGAGCTTCTGAGCGGCATCGTCAGGCGTCATCCGGCCGAACAAAACCTCGTTCGTATACCGTTTGAGGATTTCCTCGATGGCGCTGGCGAGCTTCGGCGGGGCGGCGGGCGCGTCCGTGAGCTCGCCCTTGATCTCATCGAGGAAGGCCAGCGTCTTCTTGTCGGCCTCCGGAAGCTTGTCCCTGACCGCCGCCAGCACCTTGGAACTGGCCGGCAGGCCGCGGTCGCTGAGGATGATCTGGCCCGCCTCCGGGTCGTTGATCATGAAGTCGATGAACTTGGCGGCCTCCGCCGGGTGCTCGGACTTTGCCGAGGCGGTATAAAACATCGCGGGCTGCAGGAACATGCCGCCGGTGGTGGCGCCCTGTGCCTTCGGCATCCGCAGCAGGTCCACTTCCTTGCCGCCTGACGCCTTGTTGATCGAGCCGAGCTGGTTGCTCCACCACATCCCCATCGCGCCGTTGCCGGTGGCGAATAGCGATCGGTCCTCGCCCTGGGTTCCGAGCTCAACGCTCTTGGCGGCGTCCGGAGAACCCTTGGTCTGAATCAGCTTCCGGTGGACGGCCCACCACGCCTTGAGCGTATCGGGCGAGACGCCGATCTTGTTGCCCTTGTAGAGGGACTCGCCCCGCTGAGCGGCGAAGATCTGCAGGAAAGCCGGGTTGAAAGCCTGCTGCGTGCCGTAGACCTTGCCCCCGGTCCCTGCGGTGATCTTCGCCGCTAAGTCGACGTATTCTTCCCAGGTCCACGTGGTGTCGTCGGGTAGTTCCTGCCCCGCGTCCTTGATCGCCTTCGGGTCCACGACCAGGGACCAGGCGTTGACGCCGGTGGGGATGGCGAACTGCTTCCCGTCGATGGCACCGGTGGCCAGCACCTTGCCGTCGATGTCGGCGGTGTTGACCGTGCTGGACAGGTCGGTGAGCGTGCCGCGGTCGGCGTATTCCCGCAGGCCGCGGATCTCGATCGTGATGACGTCAGGCGCTTCGTCGCCCGCGACCTTCGTGGCCAGCGTCTCGTAGTAGCTGCCGAAGTCGGAGAACTCTTCCTCGACGTCGATGTTCGGGTTCTTCGCTTCGAACTTCTTGATCGCCTCTTGCGTCATCTTCTGCCGTGCGTCACTGCCCCAATAGGAGAAACGCAACTTGATCTTGCCGTCGGCGCCTTCGCTGCCGCAGGCCGTAGTGATCGCCAGCACAGCAGTGGCCAGCAACGCTGCCGTCCACATTTTCTTGCCAGAGCCCACGGCTCTACCTCCTGGGTGTCGGGGGTGCAGGACCTGCTTCGGTCCTGGGTGGTCACACCACGGATCAGTTGCTTCCGTCCGGCCAGGAAGAAGTCGAAGCTCAGCCCGAGCGCGCTGATCGGCATGGCGAACATCGGGGCCTCACAACGACTCTCCACCGGAGTCAAAGAATCCCGCGGTGAGTCGGCGGTGGCAAATGAGGGCTGCGGCGATGGTGACGAAGAATGCGAAGTGGTCGGCTCGGCGTTCGTAGCGGCGGTGTAGGTGGCGGCAGCCGGCGCCTTCGACGACCCGGCGGCGGCGGGGCCTCAGCGGATGCCGTGGCTGGCCAATTGCGCGGCCACCGCTCCGATCGACGGAGCGGGGAACCGGCGCACCCAGGTAGCGAGTTTCATGCGCGGCCGTCTCGCCGCCTGGGTCGAAGGCACCGCCGTTGTCGTCGCGGTAAGGGGTGCCGAGGTCATCCTCGATGGACAGCGTCCAATACCAGAAGAACGGCCCTTTGGTATCCATCTCGTGTTGCCGCAGTCCGGGGACGAACTCGTAGTGCAGCACACCGTCGCCGCCCGATCATCTCCAGTCCGCGGGCGACCACGTGGTGGCTTTCCACCAGTTCCCCGAGATCGATGTCGAAGACGATGCCGGGACGGATCAACCCGCCCATCTTGGCGAAATGGGCGTCGGTAGCCGTGCGCGATAGTACCGCGTATGCGATCAAGCAAATATTCCCTACGAGGAACGCTTGGCAATCACTCTTAGTTAGGGCGGGATCCGATGGTGTGAATGGCAGGATATCGATGCTTAATGGCTCTAATCCTTCTGTACGGAGCCGCCGGACATGGTGACAATCGCTGTAACGTCACACCGACGGCACGGACAGAAAAAGGAGAGGCATGAGCCTGTTCACCACTATGTCCCGGATCGCCTTGGCCACCGCGGCCGTGGGAAGCATCGCCTTGGCCGCGCCCGCCGCGCAGGCATCCCCTAACCGCACCTCAGCCACCGCCTCCAACGACGTCGGCATCCTCCAAGCCCCCGTGGGCTGGCAGTGCGGCGCCTACCGCAGCAGCGACGCCTGGAGTGCGACCCTCCACTACTACCACTGCGGAAACAGTCGGATCGAGGTTGAAATAGACTACCGTTATTCGCCCAACACCTTCGTCTGCCTGCAGCCATGGCAAGACAGATATCTCGAAGCCTTTTCTCGGGCCTCCCATGCCTGGTATACAGGCCGCTCCTGCTAACGCATTCTCTGTGGGAGAGCGAAGGGCGTCCGCTCGGGCGGGCACACTTCGCGTAGCCGAAACCATCCTGCTCGCTGAAGTGGGCCTGTACTGGGTCGTGGGAGACGACCCGCAGCGTCCCGGCCTACCCAATGCGCCGGCCTGATATGTATCTACGGGTCGGTCATTCAGACGGCTGCGCAGGCGACCGGCACCAGATCCGGCTGCTGCGTGCCGAAGCCCCCCTCGCGATGTGAGCCATCCAGATCGTCTGTGACCTGATCCACATGCCGGAGTAGACCCGCCTGCCGGCGTACGGCTTTCTGTGCAGAGCCGCGTGCGGGTAGAACGTGCAGAGCTTGAGAGGCTCTACCCGGGAACCTTACGAAAGTAGGGGCACCGGCCGATCGTTCGGCAATGTCGGGCACGGCGGGGTTCTTCCTACGGTGCTACCCATGATCAGAACCCGCCGCAACGCCGCGGTCGTCCTCCTCGCCCTAACCCTGCCCCTGTCGGCTGTGATGGCCGCCTCGATGTCGTTCCCGGCCGCCGCGGCCTCCTCCGCGGACAGTTCCGACGTGAGTCCCGCGATCCCTCGACCCACCGGGCAGTACGAAGTCGGGCGCGACATCCTGCATCTCGTCGACAGCAAGCGCCGTGACCCGTGGGTGCCCACAGCAGGCCCGCGTGAGTTGATGGTCTCGATGTACTACCCTGGCCGCCACGGCGGGAGCCCCGCACCGTACATGACCACCGACGAGGCCCGTCTCCTTCTCAAAGGGCAGAAGCTCGACACTGTCTTCAAGGCCGAACAACTCGCCGCCGTCCGCACGAACGCACGCGTCGGCGCCCGCCCCGTCGGCGGCAGGCACCCCCTGGTGGTGCTCTCCCCGGGTTTCACCCTCAACCGCGCCACCCTGACCACGCTCGCCGAGGAACTCGCCTCGAAGGGCTACGTCGTCGCACTCGTGGATCACGCCTACGAGTCGTACGGCACTACTTTCCCAGGCGGCCGCACCCTGACCTGCGTTGCATGCGAGACGGTGGAGAAGGCTCCCTCCGATGAGGCGGAGAAGAAGCTGCTGGGCAAGGCCGCCGCCGGCCGGGCAGCCGACATCTCCTTCGTCATCGACCAGCTGACCCACGCCGCCGGACCTGCACCCATCTGGAAGCGCTGGAAGATGATCGACCCACGCCGGATCGGCGCCGTCGGCCACTCGCTCGGCGGCAATGCCGCAGCGAGCGTCATGGCCACCGACCACCGCGTCCGCGCCGGGGTGAACATGGACGGCACGTTCTTCACACCAGTCCCAACCGCCGGCCTCGCCAAACGGCCGTTCCTCATGCTCGGCACCAAGGCCCAGCACTCGCCCAACTCCCCTGACACAACCTGGCTGCGAGACTGGCGACGCCTGGACGGCTGGAAGCGCTGGCTGACCGTGGCCGACTCCGGCCACTTCACCTTCATCGACCTGCCCATCCTGGGCGGGCAGGCCGGGATCACCGATCCCACCGCGCCGCTGTCGGGAAAGCGGTCTGGCGAGATCACCACGGCGTACGTGGGCGCCTTCTTCGACCAGCACCTACACGGCGAACACCAGCCACTGCTGGACGGCCCATCCCCCGCCAACCCCGAAGTCGCCTTCCAGAACCCTTAGGGCCGGGGTGCAGACACCGGCCACCGGGTTCCGCGCACGCCGGTGAAGGGCGCCGCCATCCCGGCCAGTGCCGCCAAGATCCACACGCGACCGGTCACGAATGGAGAAGCGAAACCTGCCCCCCGCGTGGGATCGGAGTTCACGGGCCTCAACACGGCCTCAACACGGACTCAACAGCCCGGGCCGCACGATGTCGTCACGAACTCGACAGGAGACTCACGATGAAGACGACGTTACAGGCCCTCGTCGCAGCAGGCGCCATCACCGCCGCGGCCCTCGCCAGTGCCCCCGCTGCGAGCGCGACCACCGCTTCCGAGCTCGGCTGCCCGCGGCCGCGGGTGGCCAACCTGGACACCGGCTACGTCACCATGATCGGGTCGTACAACCTCAAGGCCGGGCCCTACGCGGGCAGCAGGTGCGCCACCATAACGAAGGTCGCCAAGGGCGCCGTGCTGTACGTCCACTGCTGGGTGCTCAACAGTTACGGAAGACCGTGGGCCTACGCGCGGATCAAAGGCACCGGCACGCACGGCTGGATGTCGGTCGACAACGTCAAGTACGGCCCGGGCCTCAACTTCCTGAAGTGCCCCGGCAGCGAGCTCAAGTAAACGGCCGAAAGGCTGACCGCGCCGCGCGCTGCCCCGCCGGCGGACCAGATCGTGGGGGAGCGGAGCGTCCAGCTGCTTGATCGTCGTCCGGGCGTTGGCGCTCGCTGCCGCCGTCAGCCCCTGCTTCGCTGCTCGTGGGCGGCGGCGAGAATGAGGTAAGCACTGGCCGTCCAGGTGTAGGCGCGGTCGCGCAGCCCTTCGCCGGTGCGGGCGTCGAAGTTCTCGGCGAAGCCGGACTTCTCGCACAGCTTGCGGAAGCGGGCGCTGATCTCGTCGGCGAGGCCGGTGTATCCGGCGCGGCGCAGGCCGTCTTCGATCAGGACGGTCGAGGGCGCCCAGATCGGGCCTCGCCAGTAGCCGTCGTCCTGGTAGTGCTCGGAAGCAGGCAGTTCGGTGGCGGGTCCGAACGCGGTCAGGTGCTTCTCGATGCCGGCGGCCAGGGCGGCGCGGACGGGTTCGGGCAGTTCGTCGCCGAGCACGATCGGAATGAGGTCGAGCAGGCTGGAACTGGGCCAGGTCCGTGTCGAATGCGCGCTGCGGGCGACGAACCGTTCGCCGTCCCACAGCTCGGCGAGCAAGGCGTCGCGCATCCGGTCGGCCTCTTCCGTCCACCGGGCGGCAGCGCCCGGGTCGATGGCCAGCCGGGCGAGTTCGCGCATCTGGAGTACGAGGAAGGCGGCCAGGTCGGCGGTCTCGACGACCCGCTCGGGGTCGAAGGTGGTGGCGTTGTCCCATCCGCTGTCGTTGCCGTGCTGGTAGTGCGGCAGTTCCCGGCCGGGGGCGCGGCGCGCCGTCAGCCAGAACGTGGTCCAGCGTTCCAGCAGCCGGTACGTGTCCACCGGCTCGGGCGGCGGAGGAAGGTGGCGCAGGGCCCAGCCGTGAATGGGCGGTTTGACGAAGTTGTAGAGGATCTCGGAGTGGGTGACGGAGTCGGGCAGCGCGCCGGCGGCGTCCTGGTGGTCGAAGGGGAGGCGGTACTGGTCCCATGCCAGGTCGGGCAGGCCACCGGCGACGGCGATGGCGTTGAAGCAGTGATCCCAGCTCCAGACCTTGTCCATCCAGTGCTTGGACATCAGGACGGCGGGCCTGGTGACGAACCCGGCCGGGCGGACGGTGGCCGACCACAGCACATAGGCGGCCAGCTCGGCGGCGGGCGTGCGGTCGCTGCGCCAGGGCGCGACGGCCGCGGCGAACGCGTCGAACTCGGCCCGCGCGGCCTTGACCACCTGCTCGAAGGGGTCCGTGCTCGCGTAGGGGGCGCGGGCGGTTTCGTACTCCTCGATGGCGATCTCCCACGCGCCGCTCAGGACGACGCCGCGTTCGGCGGTACGAAGCGCCTGCGCGCCGAGGTGCTCGGCCTGTCCGCTGAGGAGGGTGATCCGGTAGCGGCGGCCGGTCTGGTAGACGGTGAAGACGTACGATCCGTCGACGGGGTCCTGATAGAAGTACGGGCCGCTGAACGGCGTCAGGACCGGGTCGGCCGCCAGCAGGCGGAGCCCGAGGCCGCGGCCGCGCACGCGTACCGTGTCGGCGCTCTCGTAGGCGAGGTCGATCCGGCCGTCGTCGCGGCTCCAGGCGAGCTGGTGCGGGGTGGCCGTGATCGCGGCCGCGGCGTCGGGGACCAGCCGCAGGATCGGGTGCATGCCGGTCTGGTGAGAGACCAGGTGCACGTCCTGCGCGTAGGTCTTCTCCGCCACCACGGGCGAGAAGCCGAACCACGAACCGTGGTAGCTGAACGGGATTTCCCGCAGGGAGAACACCGGGCCGGAAGCGGCGACGGTCATGAAGCGAAGGTCCCTTCTCAATCTTTGACGGCGCCCGCGGTGACACCGGCGGCGACGTAGCGCTGGGCGACGACAAGCAGGATGGTCGCCGGGATGGAGGCGATCACGGCGGTGGCCATGATGGCGTTCCACTCCTGGTTGTTGTTGCCGATGTAGTGGTAGATGCCGAGGGTGATCGGCTGGTGGTCGCCGCCCTGGTCCAGAGTGCTGGCGAAGACGAAGTCCGACCACGCCCACAGGAACGCGAACAGCGACACGGTGATGAGAGAGTTGCGGCTGACCGGCAGCACGATCGACCAGAACGTGCGCACCACGCCGGCGCCGTCGGTGCGGGCGGCCTGCAGGAGCTCTTCGGGGATGCCGGACATGAACGTGGTGAGGATCAGCACCGCGAACGGCACGGCGAGGGTGGAATCGGCGACGATCAGCCCGGGAACGGTGTTGAGCACGCCGGTGCTGAGGAAGATGGCGTAGAAGCCCATCGCCATGATGATCCCGGGGATCATCTGTGCGATCAGCAGCACGAAGCTCAGCCCCCCGCCACCCCGCGGGCGCAGCTTGGCCAGCGAGTACGCCGCCGGCGCCGCGAGCAGCAGCGTCAGCGCCACCGTGCCCAGCCCCACCACCAGGCTCACGCCCAGGTAGGGAAGCTGCTGGTCCAGCACCGCCCGATAGCCCTCCAGCGTGCCGTCGACCGGGAACAAGTTCGGCGGGCTCTTGCGCATGTCGGTGTCCCGGGTGAACGACACGTTGATCATCCAGTAGACCGGGAACAGCATCACCCCGGTCAGCACCAGGCCGACCGCGGTCTTCCAGTGCCTCATGCCAGTGCCTGCCTGCGCTGCACGCGGATGTAGATCAGCCCGAAGACGAGGGCCATCACGATCAGCAGGTTGCCGACGGCCGCCCCGGGCCCGAAGGAGGGCACCAGGTTGCCGAAGCCGAGCCGATAGGACCAGGTGGCGAACGTGGTCGACGACCCGCTCGGCCCGCCCTTGGTCATGATCCAGATGATGTCGAACACCTTCAGCGTGTAGACCAGACCGAGCAGGATGGTGATCGCCGAGACCGGGCGCAGCAGCGGGAAGGTCACCTTCCAGAACCGCTGCCACCCGTTGGCGCCGTCCAGCGCGGCGGCCTCGTAGACGGCCGCCGGGATGGCCTGCAGCCCGGAGTACAGCACCACCAGGTTGAACGGGATGCCGATCCAGACGTTGGCGATGATGACCGACCACAGCGACCAGTCCGGCGAGGTCAGCCAGTTCACCGGGCCGATCCCGAGCCCGCTCAGCGCCGCGTTGACCACGCCGGAGTCGCTGTTGAGCATCCACGACCAGGTCGAGGCCGACACGATGAGCGGCAGCAGCCATGGCACCAGGAACAGCGCCCGCAACGTGGCCGACAGCCGGAAGTGCTTGACGAAGAACAACGCCAGCGCGAGCCCGATGCCGAACTGGAAGACCAGCGACACCAGCGTGAAGACCACGGTGTGCCACAGCGCGGGCCCGAACGTCGCGTCACCGAAGACCTTGGCGTAGTTGCCGACCCCGGCGAACGGCGCGTCGCCCTGCACGAACGAGCGCACCGTGTAGTTGCGCAGGCTCAGCTCGACGTTGCGATAGAGCGGATAGGCGTAGAACACGAGCAGGTAGACGACGACCGGGGCGAGGAACGCCCACGCCGCCCACTGCCCTGACCGGACGCGCGCCGCCCGGTGGCGCCGTCCCTGTGCCGGAACGGAGCCTCGGGCGGGACGCGCCGTCGTCTGCGTGAGGTGGCCCATGCTGCTACTGGGTCGCGCTCGCCGCCGCGGACTGGGCCGCGGCCATGGCCTCCTGCGGCGACTTCGAGCCGCTCAGCGCCGCCTGCACCGCGCCCCACATCGGCTCGGAGATCTTCGGGTATTTCGTGCCCAGGTCGTCGCTGGTGCGGCCCTTGGCCGCCTTGACCGCATCCACCCACACCTGCAGCTCGGGGCTGGCCGCCACCTGCTTGGCCTGCACCGCCTCGGTGGGCGCGATGTAGGACAGGGTGGTCGTCGTGGTGAGCGAGTTGTCGGTGCTCGTCAGGCAGGTCACGAGCTTCTGCGAGGTGGCGTAGCGGGCGGTGTCGGACTGCACCGGGATGCTGACGAACTCGCCGCCGGTCGGGGCGGGCGCCGTGCCGCCGTCCTTGCCCGGGATGGGGATGATGCCGTAGCCGAAGCCGGCCTTCTTGGCGTTGGCGAGCTGCCAGGTGCCGTTCTCGGCGAAGGCGTAGTCGCCGCCGGCGAACTCCTGCCAGCTCGTGGTCTGGGTGTTGTTGATGACGGAGTTGGGGGCGTACCCCTTCCTCAGCCAGTCCGTCCACAGCGCCACCGCGGACACGCCCTCGGGGGAGTCGAGCTTGGTGAGGTTCGCGCCGGAGCCCCAGAACCAGGGCAGGAACTGGAAGCTGCCCTCCTCGGTGCCGATCGCCGAGAACGTGATGCCCTTCTTGCCGGACGCCTTCACCTTCTCCAGCGCCGCGGTCAGCGACGCCCAGTCCTTGACGGAGGCGACGTCCACGCCGGCCTTCTTCAGGACTTCCTTGTTGTAGTAGAGGGCCAGGGTGTTGGCGCCGATGGGAACGCCGTAGGTCTTGCCGCCGCTCTGCCCGGCGGCCAGCAGGTTCGGCGCGATCGCGGAGACGTCGAGCTTGTTCTCCTCCGTGGTGGTCAGGACCCCGGCCTCGGCCAGCGTCGAGACCACGGGGTTGTCCACGATGAGCACGTCCGGCGAGTTGCCCTGCTGGGCGGCCAGCAGCGCCTTGTTGGTCAGGTCGCTGGTGTCGTAGCCGGTCCGCTCGACCTTCACGCCGGCCTGCGTGCCGCACGTCTCCAGCAGCTTCACCCACTCCGAGCTTTTGTCGTACTGGGGGTAGGGGTCCCAGATCGTGTAGGTGCCGCCCCCGGCCGCCTGGCTCGCGCTCGCCGGGCCGCTGCCGCCGCCGGACGACGACGAACCGCAGGCGACAAGCCCGCCCACGGCGGTCAGGACCGCCAGACCCACGCCGGCCGCACGCCGGCTCCTTGCCGCTGATCTCATTGAGCTGACCTCCGCAGACAGGCGTTACGCGGCTGTTTCCATCCGAAGTCGAATCGATTCGCCGAATCGGTTCGACAGAACATAAGCCCGGCATCCCAGACGCGTCAATGGGGCTGGACCACCAGGTTTGCCTGGATGGCGGTCCCATGTGCCGAACGGGACACATCCACGTCATAGAATCCGGCGTCGTGCTTTCCGTGAACCGGTTCGATCTACCATGGTCGCGAGCCGGTAGATCTGGACGAGGAGCGCATGTGAACATCGGGGAGATCGCCAAGAGGGCGGGCGTGTCGCGCAGCACCGTCTCCTACGCGCTCACCGGCAAACGCCCGGTGTCCGAGGCGACCAAGCGGCGCATCCAGGCGGTCATCGACGAGCTGGACTACCGGCCCAACGCCGCCGCCAGGGCGCTGAAGGAGGGGCGGACCCGCACCATCGGGCTGGTCATACCGCCGGCCGCCCAGCGCCTGACCGACATGCAGCTCGGCTTCGTCGCCAGCGTGGTCGACGCCGCCGCCCGCGCCGACCTGGACGTGCTGCTGTCGCCGTCGGGGGGCGAGCACGACCGGTCGTTCGAGCGGATCGTCGCCGGCCGCCGCGTGGACGGCGTCGTTCTCATGGAGATCCGGCTGGAGGACGACCGCGTCGCCCGGCTGCGGCAGACCGGCCTGCCGTTCGTCGGCATCGGCCGTACCCGCCACCAGGAGGAGATGTCCTGGGTGGACATCGACTATGAGACGCTGATCGCCAAGTGCGTGCATCACCTGGCCGACCTCGGCCATCGGCACGTCGCGCTGGTCAACCGCAGCGCCGAGCTGGTCGCCGCCGGATATGGGCCGGGGCACCGCGCGCAGGCCGGCTTCACTCGCGCCGTGGCCGAGCGCGGACTGGAGGGCGTGCGGGTCTGCTGCGCCGACGACGCCCAGGCCGGGGCGTCCTGCGTCGAGCAGCTCCTGGCAGAGTCCCCGGAGCTGACGGCCATCGCCACCATCAACGAGGCCGCCGTCGCCGGCATGTATCGCGGGCTGGCCCAGGCGGGCCTGACCGTGCCCGGGGACTTCTCCATCGCCGGCGTCGCCGCGCAGCGCTGGGCCGAAAACCTGCACCCGCCGCTGACCGCCGCGGACGTCCCGACCGACGAGCTGGGTCCCCGCGCCGTCGAACTGCTCATCGAGCGCATCGCCGAACCCGCGACCCCGCACCGCCACCTGCTGGTCGCCCCGCCGATCTCGCTCCGCGGCACCACCGGTCCGGCACGCTCCCGCACCTGATCAGAACAGCGGCTCGCATGGCGGCGGCACCGCGAGCACGTGTCGCGGACGTTTCCCGCTCTTGACCATCGTGACCGAATGCGCCTATCGTCCAGTCGAATCGATTCCGCGAATCGATTCGACTTGCTGGACCGCGATCCCCCCTCGGCGCCATGCCGGCGCTCACCGCCGCCCAGGAAGCCCCGCCACGTCCCGTCGAAGCAGCTTCAGGCGTTGTTGATCACTAGGCCTCCGACGTTGCGCTGCGGGGCCGGCCACGCCCGCATCCCGGCGAACGGCCGTAGTCCGCGCGGGTCTCGGCCGGATCCAGGGATAGGCGCCATGGCCGCGAGCGAGGAGAACAAGCCATGTGCGACATGGGGACACGCCGACCCGGGTCTGGAGCGGTACGGGTCGAAAGCAGGGTTCGCGGCAGGCGAGACCGTACTTTTGGCCGGTTCAGGGAAGGGGATCGGCGGGCCTAGCCTGAAGCGCGTGAACGGCCGGGATCAACTGGACGGGCGCCCAGAGGGCGAGGCCGGCGCCCGAGGTGTGCGGATGGCGGCCGAGGTCGGGCTCGGGACCGTGTTCGCCGGTCTGCTCGCCTTCTGGGCCTATCAGGTCGCGGACAGTTGGGGCGGCGGCTACTGGCGGTTCGGGTGCGTGGCCGGGGCGATCGTGTGCGGGCTCGCCCTGACGCGCCGGCGGGGCCGGGTGTGGGCGGCGGTCGCCGGCCTGGCCGTCGCGGTGGCCGCCATCCTGGCCTCCCGGTTCGCCGACCTGCCGGGCGAGCCCGGTCCGGCCATGGCACTGGCCCTGTCCGTGCTGGTCGGGTCGGCGGTCAGTGCGCTTCCGGTCCTCCCGGCCTGCGCTGTCGCGGCCGGTGGGCTGGCGGTGGCCGCCTGCAGCCTGCTCACCGCCCACCCGTCCGCCTCCGCCCTGCCGCCCGTGACGGTGCTGAACACCGGCGCATGGCTCGCCGGGGTCGCGATCGGGCTGTGCTCACGGCTGCTGGCCGCCCACCGCCGGACCATGGCCGAGGCCGCCCGCCACCACGAGCGCCTCCAGCTCGCCAGGGAACTGCACGACGTCGTCGCCCACCACGTCACCGGCATCGTGCTCCAGGCCCAGGCCGCCCAGGTCCTCGCCCGCAAGCAGCCGGACCGGCTGGGCGGCTCCCTGTCCGGCATCGAGACCGCCGGCTCCGACGCGCTGGCCGCCACCCGCCGCCTCGTCGGCCTGCTGCGTGCGGCCGCCCCGTCCACGCCGCCTCACGAGAGCCTCGCCGACCTGGTTGAGCGCTTCGACGGACCCGAAGTACGCCTGCGCCTGCCCGGCGGAGAGGAGGAGTCGGCCTGGCCACCCGAGGTGAGCAGCACCGCCTACCGGGTGGTCCAGGAGTCGCTGACGAACGTCTCCCGCCACGCCCCGCACGCCCGCCGCGTCGAGGTCATCGTTGCCCGGGAGCACGACATGGTCACGGTGGAGGTCTTCGACGACGCCCCGCCCGCCCCGGCACGGCGCCACCGCCGCGGCGGGTACGGCCTGCTCGGCATGCGCGAACGCCTGGAGGCCCTGGGCGGCACGCTCCGCGCCGGTCCGCGCCCGGGGCCGGGCGGCTGGTCCGTGCTCGCCACCCTGCCCCTGCCCACCCGCTCGCTCATCCGCCGGCCTGGCCGGAACGTCGATGACCATCCCGGGGAGCGGCCATGACCATCCCGGAAGGGCTGCTGACGACCCGGCGGGGGCGCCCATGACGATCAGCGTCCTGCTGGCCGACGACCAGGCGATGGTGCGCGCCAGCCTGCGCGTCATCCTCGAGGACCAGCCCGGCATCGAGGTCGTCGCCGAGGCCGCCGACGGCGACGAGGCGGTCACCCTGGCCCGGCGGCTGCGCCCGGACGTGTGCCTGGTCGACATCCAGATGCCCCGCCTCGACGGCATCGAGGTCACCCGCGCCCTGGCTGGGCCCGGCGTGCCCGCCCCACTGCGGGTGGTCGTGGTCACCACGTTCGATCTCGACGAGTACGTCTACGGCGCGCTCCGGGGCGGCGCCGTCGGCTTCGTGCTCAAGGACGCCGGACCGGACCTGCTGGTGGAGGCCGTACGGGCGGCGCACGCCGGGGACGCGCTCATCTCCCCGTCGATCACCGTGCGGCTGCTGCGCCACATGACGTCCTCCGGCGCCCCGGCCGCCCGCCGGCCCGCGCAGCCGCTGTCGGAGCGGGAGACTGAGGTCGTCCGGGCGATCGCCAGAGGCCGCACCAACCAGGAGATCGCCGCCGAGCTGTTCATCTCGCTCAGCACGGTCAAAGGCCACGTCTCCGCCGTCCTGGCCAAGCTCGGCGTCCGCAACCGGGCTGAGATCGCCTCTTGGGCCTGGGAGAGCGGCCTGATGGGCACCTGGTGAAGTCCACGCCGCCCGGATGAATCCACATCGATCACCTTGGGCCGCGACGACTTCGTCATCGTGCTCGCACAGCGCTGAGAGGATCGCCGAAATCGGGTCGCGCGGATGGCGGCCGCGGAGTTACTTTCGGCGGCATGCGACTCAACCACCTCGCCTTAGCCGTGCGCGACATCGAGCGGTCACGGCGTTTTTATGAGAAGCACTTCGGTTTCGGCGCCGGTCCCGCGAGCGAGTACCCGGACGACACCGTGATCATCAGGGATGCGGACCGCTTCGATCTCGCGCTCCATCCGGATCCCGATCCCCGGAAGATGCCTGACTTCAGCCACTTCGGGTTCGCCTGCCCAGACGGGGCGGCGGTCAACCAGCGGCTGGACCTGCTGACCGCCGAAGGGGTGCCGATCGTGGAACGTTACGACGAGCCCCGCTTCAGCAGCTTCAAATGCCTCGACCCGGACGGCTACGTGATCGAGGTGTACTGGGAACCGGCGTAGTCCGCCGGGCGCGCCAGGTGCGCTGGACGTCGGCCGCCAAGTCGACCACGCCGACGACGTGTCCATCTCCGGGATGTGGCCCTGCACTAGTGCACAGCAGGGTATTTTTCGCGCCTGCCGGGACTTGGACCGCCCGATGCGTACGGTGTCAACATGAAGTATCTGGAAGGGCCTTTCGCGCCCGTCACTGAAGAGGTCACCGCCTACGATCTGCCCGTCACCGGCCGGGTCCCGGCCGAGCTCAACGGTCGTTACCTGCGCAACGGGCCCAACCCGCTGGGCGTGGAGGATCCCATCGTGCACATCTGGGGCACGGGCCAGGGCATGGTGCACGGGGTGCGGCTACGTGACGGCCGCGCCGAGTGGTATCGCAACCGCTTCGTGCGCACACCGGGTTTCGCGCCCATGGTGCACGTGATCGAGCACGCCCGGCGTACCTTCGCCCTGCTCGAGGGCGGCGCGCCGCCCGCGGAGCTGGACGCGGAGCTGAACACCGTGGGCGTGTGTGAGCTGGGCGGGACGCTGGAGGGTTTCACGGCCGGGGCGCATTCCAAGCGCGACCCGCTCACCGGCGCGCTGCACTCGCTGTCGTACATGCTGGGCCTCGACTTCGTCCAGTACATCGTGACCGACGCCGGCGGAACCGTCGTCCAGACCACCGTTGTCCCCATGACGCGGACGCCGTTCATGCACGACTTCGCGCTCACCGAGAACCACGTCGTGTTGTGGGACACCCCGCTGGGCTTCGACGGGTTCGACTGCCGGTGGCTGCCGGGGCACCCGACCCGGGTCGGGGTCATGCCGCGAACGGGAGGCGACGTGCGCTGGCTGGACATCGACCCCGTCCACGTCAGCCACACCCTCAACGCCTACGACGACGGCGACTCTGTCGTGGTCGACCTGATCACCGCCGAGGGGCCGTTCGACCCCGCCGACCCCGGAGCGATCCGGCCCGCACTGGACCGCTGGACGATCTCGCCGGACAAGATCGACCAGCGGCGGATCGATGACCGGCCGCAGGACTTCCCGCGCGTGAACGAGGCGCGTACCACCCGCCCGTACCGATATGGCTACTCGGCCGCGACCGCCCTGTACGGGATCCCGTTCGCATCCGAGGGCATGCCGCCGGACGACGCCTTCACCAACGCTCTGGTCAAGCACGACCTGGAACGGGGGACGGCCGAAGTGCACGGGTTCGGCAGAGATGAGGCGGTCGGGGAGGCCGTGTTCGCCGCCGTGGGGGAGGAGGAGGACGACGGATACCTGCTCACGTATGTGCACAACCCGGAGCGGGACGCCAGCGACCTGGTGATCCTTTCGGCGCAGGACTTCACCGGTGAGCCCGTCGCCCGCGTCCACCTCCCGGTCAGGGTGCCGCTCGGGCTGCACGGCAACTGGTTGCCCGACCACTGACGGTCTTGGACGCGTGGCAGAGTTGACCTCGTGAACGATCCGTGCCCGCCGTACCTCAGGATCGTCGCCGACATCCAGCGGCGCATCGCCGACGGACGGTTGCGGCCCGGCGACTCCATCCCCACCACCAGGGCGATCATGCGCGAATGGGGCGTCGCGATGGCGACGGCCACCAAGGCGCTGACCGCGCTCAAGCAGGCCGGCGCCATCGAGTCCGCGCCGCGGGTCGGCGCTGTGGTCGCCACGCGGGGCCTGCCCTCACGCTCGGCCGGAGGGCTTGAACGCGACCGCATCGCACGGGTGGCCATGGAGATCGCCGACACCGACGGCCTGGCCGCGGTGTCCATGCGTGCGGTCGCGGCCAAGCTCGGCGTCGCCACCATGACCCTCTACCGGCACCTCGGCGCCAAGGCCGAGCTCACCCAACTGATGGCCGACGCCGCGTTCGCCGAGATCGAATACCCGCAGCCGCCGCCGGGCTGGCGCTCCCATCTGCGGGTGGCCGCCCAGCTGCAGTGGGCGGCCTACCATCGCCATCCCTGGTTGCCGCGGGTGGTGTCCATCACCCGGCCGGACATGCTGCCAGGGCTGGTCGCGTACGGGCTGTGGACCCTCCGCGCGCTCGACGGCGTCGCCCTCGACCCGGACACCCGGCTGCACGTCTACGCCACGGTGGTCAACTACGTGCGCGGGACCGCGGTGAACATCGAGAGCGAGGTCGGCGCCGCACTGGACACCGGGATGACCAGCAAGCAGTGGATCACGGCCCGCCTCCCCATCGACGGGCCGCTCATCGCGCAGGTCACGGAGCCGGGCGCGAACCTCGACCTGGAGTCGCTGTTCGCGTTCGGCCTCGAACGCCTGCTGGATGGCCTGGCCACCGTGGTCACCCCCAGGGAGACCCGCCGCTGACCAGTGCCAACGCCCATCGCACCATTATTTGCCGTACGTCACAGAGCGCGACGTTGGGGTCCCAGGAGACCTGACGGCGCAGATCGGGCAAGACTGCAGTCACCACGGTCTTACCGTGATCCCGTGTCGGGGGTCAGATTTCGGGATCGGTGCTCATCTGTTGATCTCGAAATAAGTTGCTTGCTAGTAAGAGAACAGAGCCGATGAGTTGCCTCTGGTGGCACGGACCTGAGCGGAGGGCCGTGCAGGGATGTCGGCGGTGATGGTGAAGGCCTGAACCAGGCCGGTGATGTTCAGGACACGGCGCAGCAGGCCGTGCACGTGGACCAGTTCCATGGCACCGCCGGCGGCGGTGAGTTTCCGGTCGGCTCGGAGCAGCGTCCGTAGCCCGTGGGAGTCACAGAAGGTCAGGTCGGCGGTGTCCACCGTGAGATGTTGCCGACCGGTATTGATCACCGTGTCGATGGCAGGCGGGACCAGAGCCGAGGAGGAGGCGTCAAGTTCGCCGTACAGGGTCAGCACGCTGTGGGTGGGGTGATGGACCAGGTTTACCGTGAGGACGGTCATACCGGGTGTCCGATCCGCGGTGCGAGGGAAATCGTCATGGGCATGCAAACCGCATGCTGGACAAGTCACCGCCAGAAGGATCCCCACTATAGCGTGTCCGTTCAGTCGGCCATGATCATCAGTTTCCTCATGGCGCGCAGGCTGGTGATCTCGGCGATGGCGTCCGGAACTGGAGATGGCCTCATGCGACAGGCCTTCCCGCATCCACCCGGTGAGTTTCCGTGGGCGACTTTCGCCATCAATGTGGCCGGCTGCCTGCTGATCGGGGTGCTCATGGTGGCCATCACCGAGATGTGGGAGGCGCCTGCGTGGGTAAGGCCGTTGCTGGGCGTCGGCGTGCTGGGCGGGTTCACCACCTTCTCTGCCTACATCGTCGATGTCGGCCAGTTGCTGATGGCGGGCGCGCCGCGCTGCTGTATCTGGCGGCCACACCGCTCATGGCGTTGGCAGCCGTGTGGGGCGGCAGCGAGGTCACCCGATCCGTGGCCCGTTGGAGGGCTGGGAGGAGGCGGGCATGAAGCTGGAAGGGTCCGCGCTTCGGCTGACCGTGTTCGTCGGCGACACCGACACCTGGCATCATCGGCCGCTGTACCACGAGATCGTGCACCGGGCGCACGTCGCCGGGCTGGCCGGCGCCAGCGTCTTTCGCGGCATGGAAGGCTACGGCGCCTCCAACCGCGTCCACACCACCCGCATCCTGTCGCTGTCGGAAGACCTGCCGGTGGCGATCATCATCGTGGACGCCGGGGACAAGATCCGCGCCTTCCTGCCCGAGCTGGACGAACTGGTCACCGAGGGACTCGTCATCCTGGATGAGGTCGAGGTGATCCGCTACGTCGGCCGCCGCACCCCTGCCGAAAGCGACCGGTCATGACGGCCGTGCTGCTGGTAGCGCTCGGCGCCGCCGTAGGCGCGCCACCGCGCTACCTGGCCGATCGCGCCGTTCAGGCCCGCGTCGCGAGCGCCGTGGCACTCTGACGGCCGTCTAACAGCTGCACATGCCCCACTGGCGTACCGATGCCGCGGCGGCGGGGCCGGCTTCCAGGACGACGAACGGCAGACCCCGGGCGGCCAGGTGAGCGGAGCGTCACTCCGGGAGCCGTCCACCGCTACACGCCCGCGCGAAGGCGGCGCGCGCCCAGGCGGCTCTTCAGCTTGCCGACCAGGTAGCGGGCGTCGCGGCCGACTCCGCGCAGGCTGTTGGAGGCGGGGTTGCGCTGCCATTCCAGCCCGAGGAAGCCGAGTCCGGGATGGGTGGTGGACAGGCCCCGGTCGTGGCGCGGGTAGCCGCTGTCATCCAGGGCGCCGAGCCCGTCCAGGTAGTCCAGGTGCGGCCGGTATCCGGTGGCCAGCAGCACCACGTCGACGTGCTCACGGCTGCCGTCGGCCCACACCACCGCGTCGCCGTCGAGATGGGCGAACATCGGGCGCCGGTCGACGCGGCCGTCCCGCAGCGCTCGGCGGTAGATGCCCTCGTCCAGGACGGGGCCGGTGGGCGGAGTGGCGACGAGCCGAGCGGGCAGGCGGTCGAAGCCGGTGACCTTGAACCAGAAATGCACATCCTTGCCCAGCGGGCGCTGGTCGAGGAAGCGGATCGGTGCCCGGGTGGCCAGTGTCACCGTGGCGGTTTCGGCGAGTTCGTAGGCGATCTGGACGGCGGAGTTGCCGGCGCCGACCACGATGATCCGCTTGCCCGCGTGCGGCTCGGGACTCTTGTACGCGGCGGCGTGCATGATCTGCCCGGTGAAGTCCGCCTGGCCCTGCAGGAGGGGCAGGTGCGGATTGTCGAAGGAGCCGGTGGCGGCGATCACGCCAGGCGCGGTCAGCGTGGTGCCGTCGGCGAGCCGTACCGTGAAACCCTCCCCACCGGCCTGTCCACTGGCTTCCACGGCGACCACGTGGGCGCCGGTACGGATCTCCACGCCCAGGCGGGGGAGGTCGCGAGCGTAGCGGGCCAGGTAGGTCACCACCTCGTCGCGGTGCGGATAGCGGTCCGGATCGCCCGGGAAGGCCATGCCGGGCAGGCAGCTGTTTCGGGCCGGGGAGAACAGGGTGAGGCTGTCGTAGTAGCGCGGCCACGAGCCTGCGGCCTGCTCGCCGGCCTCCAGAACGACGGGGTTCAGCCCAGCGTCCAGCAAGATACGGGCCGCGGCCAGGCCGGACTGGCCGCCACCGATGACCACGACATCATGGGTCCGCAGCGCGTCAGGAGAAGTCACGACGCGCATCATATCCTCAAATCAAGAAATGACAATATGATGGGAGCGGTGATGCTCGCATCGCTCAAGCGTTGAGCGCCCTGCGGGCCGCCCTGTGGGCGTGCTGCCCGCCCACCGACTGCTCGGCGAGCACCTGGCAGGCGGAGCGATGGGCGCAATGGCATCGGCGGGCACGACCGCCGCGATCGCGCTGCGCCGTACCATCGCCTATAATTTCGATGTATTTCGAATCAGGGGGGTTGGATGACCGCGGTCACGATCCAGTGCTGCGCGCCGATCGCGCGTGAACCGCTGTCGGAGAGCGACGCGGCCGAGCTCGCGGTCATGCTCAAGGCGGTCGCCGACCCCGTACGGCTGCGCCTGCTGTCGATGATCGGCTCGCATGCGGGCGGCGAGGCGTGCGTGTGCGACCTGACTGACGCCTTCGACCTGACCGCCCCCACCATCAGTCACCACCTCAAGGTCCTGCGCACCGCCGGCCTGATCGACGGTGAGCGGCGCGGCACCTGGGTCTACTACCGGATCATCCCGGAGGCGGTGAACAAGCTCGGTGCCCTGTTCGCCCCGCTGTCCGAGCCCGTCTCCGCGTGATCCGCCTGGTTGACGTCCTGGTCATCGGCGGCGGCCAGGCCGGGCTGGCCGCCGGCTACTACCTGCGCCGCGCCGGAGCCGACTTCGTGATCCTCGACGCCCAGGATCGCCCCGGCGGCGCGTGGCGGCACGCCTGGCCGTCCTTGCGGCTGTTCTCGCCCGCCCAGTACAGCTCGCTGCCCGGCCGGATGATGCCCGCCCTGCCCGGCGGCGGCTATCCGAGTGCCGCCGACACGGTCGCCTACCTGGCCGACTACGAGCGGCGCTACGAACTGCCCGTGCTGCGGCCGGTGCAGGTCCATGCGGTACGGCGCGGCGGTGAACGCCTGACGGTCGAGACCGACGCCGGCACCTGGCAGGCCCGGATCGTCATCAGCGCGACCGGCACCTGGTGGCGACCGTACGTCCCGCATTATCCCGGCATCCGCGACTTCCAGGGCAAGCAGCTCCACACCGTCGGCTACCGCGGCCCCGAGCCGTTCCACGGCCGACGCGTCGTGATCGTCGGCGGCGCCAACTCCGCCGCGCAGATCCTGGCCGAGGTCTCCACCGTCGCCGACACCACCTGGGTCACGCTGCGCCCGCCCCGCCTGCTGCCCGACGAGCTCGACGGGCGGGCGCTGTTCGCGCTGGCCACCCGCCGGACCCAGGGCGGGGACGGCATCGGCGACCTGGGCGACATCGTCGCCGTCCCACCCGTCCGCGAGGCCCGCGACCGCGGCGTGCTGAAGGCCGAGCCCATGTTCCGCCGGATCACCCGCGACGGCGTAGCCTGGCCCGACGGCACCAGCCTGGCCTGCGACGCCATCATCTGGTGCACCGGCTTCCGCCCCGCCCTCGGCCACCTGGCCCCGTTACGCCTGCGCGGCCCGGGCGGCCTCCTCCCGGTCGAGGGCACCCGCGCCATCGGCGAGCCCCGCCTGTACCTGCTCGGCTACGGCGACTGGACCGGCTCGGCCTCCGCCACCCTGATCGGCGCCGGCCGCACGGCTAGAGACACCGTCGCAGAGATCATGCGATCAGGGCTTGCATCCGGTACCTAGGTACAGCCTTACCGTCGAAGCAGGTCCACACAAGGAGGCACCGATGAACTGGGTCCCCGAAGACTGCACGCTTCCGACAGCGGAGCAGCCCCTGCGCGTCGCCGAGTTCGACGCGCTGTTCACCGAGGCGCTGCGCGGCGTCGAGCGGATCGACAATACGCACCTGCGGCTGCGCCTGGACGGAGCCGACCACGTCGAGCGCACGGCACGCGAGCTGACCGCCCGCGAGACATCATGCTGCTCCTTCTTCACCTTCACCTTCGACCGCACAGCAGAAGACCTCACCCTCGACGTGCAGGTCCCACCCGCGCACGCCGCGGTGCTCGATGGCCTGGTGGCACGGACGGCGTCATGAGCAGGAGCTGGCTGCGCACCAGCGAGGTCGCCGCGGCAGCAGGGGTGAACAACCAGACCCTGCGCTACTACCACCGGCGAGGTCTGCTGGCTGAGCCGGTGCGCAGCTCCGGCGGTCACCGGCTCTATCCACGCGAAGTTGTCACCGTTCTGCGTGTCATCAAGGCGGCCCAGCGGCTCGGCTTCACCCTGGAAGAGGTCGCGGAAGTGATCGACGCCGGTGCCCATCGCCACGGCCGGCGCGATCACGGGCTGCAGGCGCGCGCGGCGGCCAAGCTTACGGAGGTCGAGCAGAAGATCGCCGACCTGCAGACCATCCGCGAAACGCTGCTCGCGGCGGTCGATGCGGGCTGTGACGACCTGAGCGTCTGCGCCTCCAGCCCCTGTTGCCCCCTGCCGCTCGCCGATCTCGCGGAGAGCGCGGTCGACCATGAGGCCACCGCGTAAGAAGGCCGCCGGGCCCGCTTGATCAGACGGTCGTAGTCCAGACGCTGCCCGGAGTCGGTGGTGACGGTGCGCTCGGCAGGCTCGATGGTCACGGCTCGCTCGCCGAGCCGCAGGCTGAGGCCGGTCGCTTTCAGGTCGTCCTGAGTGCGGTGCGCGAGGTCGTACGCATGGAGGGTTCCCTCCTAGCCCAGTTCCTTGATCAGTTTCTCGATGCGGGCGCGGATCTCGTCGCGGATCGGGCGGACGGCCTCGATGCCCTGCCCGGCGGGGTCGTCGAGCTTCCAGTCCTCATACCGCTTGCCGGGGAAGATGGGGCAGGCGTCACCGCACCCCATGGTGATCACCACGTCGGAGGCCTCGACCGCGTCGACGGTGAGGATCTTGGGCTGCTCGGCGGTGATGTCGATGCCGACCTCGCGCATCGCCTCGATCGCGACCGGGTTGACCTGGTCGGCGGGCGCTGAGCCCGCGGAGCGGACCTCGATCCGGTCTCCCGCCAGATGGGCCAGCCAGCCGGCGGCCATCTGGGACCGGCCGGCGTTGTGGACGCAGACGAACAGGACGCTGGGCTTGTCGCTCACGCGGAGGACTCCTTCTCTTGCTGGTTCGGTCTTCAGGTTGCGGGGACGTTGAGTTCGTCGAGCAGCCGGCGGGTGGCGGTGAGCAGGGCGTGCTGCTGGTCGACGGACAGGTCCGGGTGGCGGTGGGCCTGCGGCATGGCTTATTCCTCGGGGGGATGGATGGCGGGTGCCAGCCGTTGGACGCGGTCTGCCAGGTCGGTGTAGGCGCGTTCGAAGGCCTCGTCGCTGCCGGTGCGTACCGGGTCCGGGATGGACCAGTGCAGCCGGTCGACGTCGGCGAGCTGCTCGTGAGCGGCGTCACAGACGGCCACGACCAGGTCGTCGGGGTGCAGTGTTTGATCCACGTGGCGGGTCGCGGCGTGGCCGAGGTCCAGGCCGTGGCGCGTGGCCAAGGCGAGGGCGCGGGGGTGGATTCCCGGTGCGGGCTGGGTGCCGGCCGAGGTGGCCGGCACGGCGCTGGTACGGCTCCACAGGGCGGCGGCCAGCTGGGAGCGGACGGCGTTGTGGGTGCAGACGAACACGATGCGGGGAGCAGGACGGGCCGCGGCGGGCACCAGGCCGGACAGCGATCGCGGGACGAGGCGCAGATAGGTGCGCCTGCGGTCGCCTTCTGACCGGCGGCGCTCGACGACGCCCGCCTCCTGCAGCAGTTTCAGGTGGTGGGCGAGCAGGTTAGTGGGCAGGCCGAGCACTCGGCCGAGCTCGCCCGGGGAGGCGTCGCCCAGCAGCAGCCGGTCCACGATGGCCAGGCGGCCCGGGTCTCCGAGCGCCGCGTGCACCTGAGCCCGGGTCCCCAGCGTGGAAGACCCGTCAATGTTCATTGAGTCAAGAATTATTGAGCTATCTGGTGGCGTCAAGTGGCCCGGTGCTCAGGGCGCGTCTTGATGGGGTACGACCGGCTCTGCGGTTCCCGGTGCAGGACGGCCGAACAGGCCGTGCACCAGCACCATCCCGATAACGCCGCCGACCGATTGCGCCGCGATGAAGCCGGGCAGCGAGGCCGGCGCGATGCCGGCGAAGGTGTCGGAGAAGGCCCGGCCGATGGTGACGGCGGGGTTGGCGAAGCTGGTGGAGGAGGTGAACCAGTAGGCCGCCCCGATGTAGCCGCCCACCGCCAGCGGGGCGGCGGCCGTGCGACCCGATCGGGTCAGGCAGAAGATCACCAGCACCAGGCCGGCGGTCGCGACCACCTCGCCCAGCCACAGATGCGGACTCGATCGCTGCGTGCCCGACCAGGCGATCACGGGCTTGTCGAACATCGCGTTGGCCAGGACCGCGCCGCCGATGGCCCCCAGCACCTGGGCGGCGACGTAGCCGCCGAGCTCGCTGCCGGACAGGCCTTGCCCGCTCTGGCGTCCCTGCCACCAGTCGGCCAGCGACACCACCGGGTTGAAGTGGGCACCGGAAACCGGACCCAGCACGACGATGAGGACGGCCAGGCCGAAGACGGTGGCGGTGGAGTTCTCCAGCAACTGAAGGCCCACATCGCGCGGGGACAGCGTCTGGGCCATGATGCCCGACCCCACCACCACCGTCACCAGCAGCGCGGTGCCGAGGAACTCGGCCAGCAGCCGGCGCTTCACCGATCCGCCTCAGCGGCCGCCTCCGCAGCAGCCTCCACGGGTGCCGCCGCGGGTGCCGCCAGTAGCGCCGACAACTCGGCGAGCCTTTCGGGCACGATCCGGTAGTACACCCAGGATGCCCGCCGCTCGCTGGTCAGTAGGCCGACGTCTTTGAGCACCTTGAGATGGTGGCTGATCGTTGGCTGGGCCAGCTCGAAACTCGCCGTCAGATCGCACACGCACGCCTCACCGCCCTGGTGGCTGGCCACGATCGACACGATGCGCAGCCGTACCGGATCGCCCAGCGCCTTGAACACCCGCGCCAGCCCCGCCGCCTGATCCTCGCTCAGCGGCTCGCGGGCCAGCGGCGAGCAGCAGTCCAGGACCCCCAACATATCCATAGGTGTCAATATTCACGCCCATGGATATCAGCAGGGACACGCCCTGATGAACCTCGGGTGGACAACGACGCCACGAACCCCGCCTGCTGTGTTCGCCGGACCATCCCGCTGCGGTGACGATTCCCTGCGCCGGGCGTGGAGCCGGATCGGCTCCCGCGGCTAGCCGGTGGTCAGTCGCATCCGGCACAGCGGGGCTCGCGAGGCCGTGTGGGCGGTGGTGTGCTCGTGCTCACGGTCGCATGCCGCCCAGCTACGGGCAGGAAACGCGGTCGACTTTCCAACCAAGGAAGTTCGGGACCAGATAGGTGTCGTAATGACGGCCGTCCCTGATTTCAGAACTGACGTATCGACCGCCGAACGGAGCCAGATCCGGGCAATAAGGCCCTTCGGTGCTCAGCGTCTGCGCGTGGGCGGCGTTTGCGGACACGATCAGGGTGATGAAAAGTGTTCCGATCGCGGAGCCGATTAGGCGTCTGGCCTTCATTTCCGAGCCTTTCCCTTGGAGTTCGAATATTTCATGGTGTGACGGTCGCTAGCGAGTGCCGGTCGCCGACGGGCTGCGAAGGACGTAGAGATTCCCGTACAGGAACAACACGTCGGCGTGTCGGCGCAGCACGTCATGACAGACATACGACGCCCACAGGCCTGCTTGAACCCCTCTTTGTCCTTCGTCCTCGCACCATTGGCCGCCGCCGAGGAAGGATTTTTCGTAGACGTATCCGGGTGGCGGTTCCCAAGCGGACACCGATGTCTGACGGTCGCCGGCCGTATCCATCGCGGCGCCGGCGGCGTGGCTTGATGCCGTCACGCCGGCGATGGAGGCGGCAAGGACGGCGAGAAATTTGCTAAGTTTGCGCACGGCTTTTCTCCTCTTTCAAGGAAGCAGATTTCTCTTTCCCCCGGAAGGTGTTGGATCTGCCTGAGATCGACTGTTGCATGCCGAAATATAAAAGTCCATGGAATGACAGGATGGTGGCAGGATTATGGCAGGATGATGCAGGTTTTCGCCGGGGTGATCGTCATCCCATTGTTTGAGCGATTCGCCGCTCTCGACGCGGTCGGTCCGTTACGAACTGCTCAGATTCCTGCCGGATGCCGAGATCGTGTTCGTGGCAGCGAGTCCAGTCCGGTGCGACCGCGGGACGGGTTCGTGACCTGTATCGGGACGACAGGGGCGGGGGTGGGGCGCCCTTGACGCCTTATCGTTTATCGGTACTATCGATCAACGATAACATCGATGAACGATGCGGAGCTGCACTATGTCTCTCGACAGATCCACCCCTCTGAGATGGACGGCGATCACCGTCCGTGTCGTCCTGGTCCTGTTCGCAGCAGTGATGATCTACGAGATCGGGCGCGCGGCCCTGACCGGCGGAGTGAACGCATGGGGCTCCCTCGGCACCCAAAGCCTGGTCTGTGCGCCCTCACCGGGTATCTCCCGCGTAGAGGGCAACATCACCGAGGATCCCGAACGCCTGAAGGCCGTGAAAGCGAGAGGGGACGTCGGCTACGACCACTACCCCGTGAACAAGGGGACCGAGTTCGCCCATCCGATGCCCCAGCTCTGCAAGGACGATTCCAGCTTCGCAACGCAACTGCTGTATCAGTCCGCACGCTTCGCCACCTCACTGGTACTACTTGTCGCGCTCTTCCTGCTCGACCGGCTGATCAGGGGCGCACGGCGGGAAAGTGGTTTCGATGAGGTGGTCGTCCACAGGCTGTGGTTCCTCGGCGTGTTCCTTGGCGCGGGCACGCTTGCGTCGTCGCTCTACACGACTGTTGTAGAGACCGGCCTGGCCCAGTCGATGGTGGCCGGCGCCATCAGGAATTTGTGGGAGATGGCCCTGGCCGGCTGGACGATCCCGTGGGCGTACCTGATCGCCGGGCTCGGGCTCGTGGTGATGGCAAAGGTCGTCCGCGTCGGCGCGCACATGCGCGAGGAACTCGAAGGAACCGTCTGATGGCCCCTGTGGAAAACCCCGAGCACGCCATCGAGGTGCACCTCGACCGGCTGCTCGAAGAGCGTGGCATGACGCTGGTCGAACTGGCCGACAAGGTCGGCATCACCAACGTGAACCTGTCGATCCTCAAGAACAACCGCGCCAAGGCGATCCGGTTCTCCACGCTGAGCAAGATCTGCGAAGTCCTCGGCTGCCAGCCCGGCGACCTGCTGTCCTTCACACCCCGCTCCTAGCGAGATGACGCGTGGCGCGCAGGCCCTGGAGAAATGGGGAGATCGTCGCCTGCGCCGGCGAGGACGGCGTCTTGCGCCTGGCCCCGAGCCCTTCCCCCGCACCCTCTGCCACGTGCCGTGAAGGGGAGAAGAGCGTTTCTCGGAACGCCGTCGGGCCGCAGGGCCCAGCAGGTCCGCCCGGTCCTGGGGCCGGTGAGACCTACCGGTCCGTCGCCAGAGGGGGCGCCTGACGGCGACGCGCGTTTCCAAGGTCACCTATTCCTCCAAAGCTAGTAGCATCCCCTCAGCGGCGCCCGCCGACAGTCTCGTACGGCGCGTTGGGGACCGGCTCGGCCCGGGCGCCCCCAAGTCGGCTCCAAGCCACCCACAAGAGCCGGCCTTCACCATTTCCGACTGTGAGCGGAAAATTTAGGAATAGGTTCATGAAGATCGCCGCAGCCGCGGCGGTTGTCATGGCGGTCATGCTGCCCGCGCTACCGGCTGCGGCTGACGAAGCGCCCGATGAGCGGCCCGACGTGCCTGTCGGCACGTGGCTGGCCGCGCGTACCCAGCCCGCGGTCCAGCTGACCAGCTTCACCTACACC
This sequence comes from Nonomuraea sp. H19, assembly GCF_052068215.1. Taxonomy (NCBI): domain Bacteria; kingdom Bacillati; phylum Actinomycetota; class Actinomycetes; order Streptosporangiales; family Streptosporangiaceae; genus Nonomuraea; species Nonomuraea sp. H19. The sequence goes on from NZ_JBQHCV010000011.1 coordinate 118,076, forward strand.
GCCACGGTCTCGGTGCCGTCCAACGCGATCGACGAGGCCGCGTACAACCAGCTCATCCAGCGGGGCGCCGCCGCCGTGGCGGCCGGCAAGATCTCCTCGGACGAGCGCAGCATCGCCAAGTGGGTGTTCCAGGAGATCGCGGCCAACGTGGACACCTACGTCTCCGAGGCCACCCCACAGCGTACGGTCGAGGCCGAGGTCGGCGGCATGTGCACCGGCTGGTGGATCACTCCTGACGGGTACATGGTCACCGGAGCGCACTGCGTCCAGGTCGGCGAGACCGAGCTCAGTCAACTGTTCGCGCAGCAGGCGCTGAAGAAGTTCAACGAGCAGGACGCCAAGGAGATCATCAGCGGCCTGGGTGACCTCAGCAACGACGAGGAGATCCTCAAGCTCGCGCAGCAGATCTACGTCACGTTCAACACCAGCCACATGAAGATCGGCAACCTGAAGCAGAGCCTGTCGGTGATGCAGAGCCTGCCGGGTGGTGGCGTGGACAAGACCGCCAAGGCGGTCCCGGCCGAGCTGGTGTCGGTGGGCGAGAGCTACCCCGGCAAGGACTTCGCGCTGCTCAAGGTCAACGGCCAGCAGAACCTGCCGACCTTGCCGCTCGGCGACGACTCCGACGTGCGTACCGGTGACACGCTGTACATCAGCGGCTTCCCTGGCCTGGTCACCAACACGCCGTTCTTCAGCCTGGAGTCGAAGCTGGAGCCGGCGCTGACCGAGGGCCCGTACAACGCCAAGCGCACCACGCAGAGCGGCGTGCCGTACATCCAGACGCAGGCGCCCTCCTACAAGGGCAACTCTGGTGGCCCGGTGTTCAGCAAGGACGGCAAGGTCATCGGCATGCTGATCGCCGGCACGGTGAGCGAGACCGGAGAGGCCTCGGAGAGCGAGAGCTTCGTCCTGCCGGTGGGCATCATCAAGGAGAAGCTCGGCGAGAAGAACATCAAGCCCGCCCAGGCCCTCACGACGACCCGGTACAACGAGGCGCTCAACGACTTCTTCCGGAACTACTACGAGGACGCGCTGCCGAAGTTCCGCGAGGTTCAGGCACTGTTCCCGAACCACCCGTACGTGGCCAAGTACATCAGTGACACCCAGCAGGCGATCTCCGCGGGCAAGGACGAGTCGCCCAAGTCGATCCTGCTGTGGGTGCTGATCGGGGGCGGCGTGCTGGTCGTCATCGTGATCATCGCGGTCGTGGTCAAGGTCGTCGGCAAACGTCGGCGCTCCCGCCCCCAGCCGCCCTACGGCTCGCCCTCGCCCGGCGGCGGGTACGGCGCGGTGCCGCCGCCTCCGTGGCAGCAGCTCCCGGCGGGCCAGGCCCAGGTGTCGCCTCCGGTGCAGCCGGCGCACGGGGCGTACGGACAGGGCGGCTACGGGCCTGGCGGATACGCCGCCGGTGCCGGTGGCTACGGAGCCGCGCCGCACGGATCGGCCCCGCACAACGTCAATGGGCAGTACGGAGCCGGTCAGTACGGTGCCGCGCCCCCGCATGGCCAGGCTCAGCAGCCCCTGGGGGACCAGACCCGCGCCGTCCGCTACGGCCAGTTCACGCCTCCGCCGGAGGGCCAGTCCCGCTAGAGCCGGTCCTTAGGATCTGCGGATAGTGGGTGGCAGGTTGTCACGCTCAACGGTGTCGATCGGTGGCGCGGCGCGCCACCGATCTCGGCCGGCGGCCGGCGGTGGGACTGCGGGCCGCCCGCCGCGCGACATGCCTGCGGTTCCAGGGCGTCACTCGAGCGGGATCAGGCGGGCCAGCTGCGCGGCGTTGACCTGCGCGTAGTCGCGGTAGCAGTTGTTCATGAGGATGTGCGTCGTGTCGGCGTCCTCGGCCAGCCGCCGTAGTTTGGGCGCCCACTCCCGCAGTTCCTCCTCGTTGTAGAGATAGCCGAACCGCTCGTGGATGTCCTTGCTGGTCCATTTCGCCGAATGGCCATGAAATCGCACCACGGCGAGGTCCGCGGTGACGGCGAGCACGGGCGGGATGGAGTCGGGGTAGCCCTGCGGCATGTCCACACTCACGTACGGCAGTCCGTACGAGGTGAGGAAATCCAGCGTCTCGGCCTGGTTCTCCTCGCTCATCCAGGTGTGGTTGCGGAACTCGACGCAGATCCGCAGTGGAGCGCAGCGCGCCTTGCAATCCAGGATGTACTGCTTGTTGCGCTTACCGATCGGAAACCACCGCGGAAACTGGAAGAAGATCGCTCCCAGCCTGCCCGAGTCGTGCAACGGCGCCAACGCCGCGAGGAAACGGTCCCACACCTGCTCGGCCAGCTGTGGGTCCACGTCGCGGAGGTAGAGGTTCTTCTTGGTGTCTCCGAGTCGTTCGCGCAGGTCCTTGTACAGCGCCGCAGGCTTGGTCGGATGCTGGGTCAGTAGCGAGAACGCCTTGATGTCGAAGGTGAATCCCGCGGGTGTGCGGTCACGCCAGAGTGAGACCGTGCTTTCCGCGGGGGGCGAGTAGTAGGACGAATCCACCTCGACCACCGCGAACTGGCTCGCGTAGTAGGCCAGCCTCTCTTGCGCGGACGTGGCCTCGTCGGGATACCACCCGGACGCCAGCAGGGTTTTGTCGGTCCACGAAGCGGTCCCCACCAGGATGCGGCCCATGTCCGGACCTGTACCCGAACCATTGCCGTCGAGACGCGGCCTTCCGGCTCGTCAGAGCGGTTGTTCGAGGAATCGCTTCATCGGTGCGAACCCGGCCGCCTCATAGAAGGCCAGTGCCTCGGTGTTGAAATCCCAGACGTCGGTGATGAAACGGCGGCATCCCGCTTCGCGGCCCGCCGCTCGGACTGCCTCCAGGAGCGACGTTCCCGCGCCGCGGCGGGTGGCTTCGGGGTCGATCGCGATTTGATCGAGGACGATGAAGGAGTCCTCGTGGAGGATCGTGCTCTCAGTGCGGTGCGTGATCGTCGCGAGCGCGTATCCGACCGCGTGTCCATCGTTTTCGTCCGATGTTCAAGATCTTATCGAGTAAGGGGCGTGGCAGGCCAGTGCCCCTTCAGCGCCGATCTACTGCGGGCCCAGCAGCGCGAGCCACGTACGGTCCCCGCACACGCGGGCGATCTCCTCGTACGGGAGCCAATCCGCGTGCGTGCTCTCCGAACCGGCCGGCGGGCGCGTCGGAGCGCCTGGGCCCGGCAGGACCCCGCGGAACATCGCCATGTACGTCAACGGCGCGTAGCGGTAGTCGGCGGGCGGGGAGTCCAGGAGTTCGATGCGCTGCCAGGCGAAGACGGACAGGGCTGAGGCGGGCAGGCGTAGTCCGGTTTCTTCGTAGAGCTCCCGGACTGCGGCGTCGATCGCGCTCTCGCCGGGGTCAAGGTGGCCGCCCGGGATGTCCCAGCCGCGACCCTCCCGGTCCACGCAGGTCATGAGCGTCCTGCCGAGCCCGTCCGAGACGAACACGAACGCCGACGTGGTCCGATCCAAGGGCGGGAGGGTACGGGAGAGGAAGACGTCCAGACGGTGCGCCACAGGGATCCAGGGCACGGTGCTCGTCGTGACCAGTTGCGTCATAGGTAACTCTCATTCGCGCCTAAAAGGGATGTCAAGGCATGATCAAGGGTGAAGCCCTTGTTGTCCACTCAAGAAGACCTTGTCATCCAGTGAAGGATGAGGCAGCACCCTGTATATGATCCGTAACGCTTTGACGTCATGGCAAGTATCCCTTCCCGTACTGGCGATGGCCGGGCTGGCCTTCTCCTGGGGCCGCGAGCTCCCGGCCGCGCCGGCGATCATCCTGGCCCTGCTGCTGGCCGGCGCGGTGCTGGCCGCCGTGCACCACGCCGAGGTGATCGCGCATCGCGTGGGGGAGCCGTTCGGCTCCCTGGTGCTGGCCGTCGCGGTGACGGTGATCGAGGTGGCGCTCATCGTCAGCCTCATGATCTCCGGAGGCGAGCAGACGGGAACGCTGGCCCGCGACACGGTGTTCGCGGCGGTGATGATCACCTGCAACGGGATCGTGGGGTTGTCACTGCTCACCGTCACGCTGAAGCGGCGGATCGCGGAGTTCAACGCCGAGGGGACGGGCAAGGCCCTGGCCACGGTGGCCACGCTGAGCACGCTGAGCCTGGTGCTGCCCACGTTCACGACCAGCGCGCGCGGACCGGCGTTCTCGCCCGCGCAGCTCGCCTTCGCGGCAGTGGTCTCGCTCGCGCTCTACGGCTTGTTCGTGGTCACGCAGACGGTGCGGCACCGCGACTACTTCCTGCCGGTCGCCAGGGACGGCGCGTCGATCGCCGCCGAGGAGCACGCCCCGCGGCCTTCCGGGCGCACGGCGCTGGTCAGCCTCGGGCTGCTGCTGGTGGCGCTCGTGGCGGTGGTCGGCCTGGCCAAGGTGGAGTCACCGGTGATCGAGCTGATGGTGTCGTCGGCCGGGTTGCCGCACGCCGTCGTCGGCGTCATCATCGCGCTGCTGGTGCTGCTGCCCGAGACCATCGCCGCCGTCCGCGCGGCCCGGCGCGACCAGGTGCAGATCAGCCTCAACCTGGCGCTGGGGTCGGCGATGGCCAGCATCGGGCTGACCATCCCGGCCATCGCGGTGGCGTCGATCTGGCTCGACGGACCGCTGCTCCTCGGGCTCGGCGGCACGCACCTGGTGCTGCTGACCCTGACGGTCGTCGTCTCGACGCTCACCGTCGTGCCCGGCCGCGCGACGCTCATGCAGAGCGGAGTGCACCTGGTGCTGTTCGCCGCCTTCTTGTTCCTGGCGATCAATCCCTGATCAGACGACGCCCTGGCGCATCGCCCGGTTGCCCATATACAGGCCGACCGCGGCGATCACGCAGGCGGACGCGGTGCCGTACAGGATCGAGGGGTTGGCGAGGTCGCCGGCGAAGAGGGCGCGCTGGGCGTCGACGATGTACGTCACCGGGTTGAACTGTCCGATCGTGCGCAGCCACCCCGGAGCGGTCTCCAGCGGGAGCAGCACGCCCGACAGGAGCAGCAGGGGGAACATGATCGACTGGCTGACGATGTAGAACAGGGTGCCGGCGGGGGCCGACTTGATGGCCAGCACGAACGAGAGCGCGCCCAGGCCGACCCCGAAGACGACCAGCTGGGCCAGGCCCGCCAGCACGCCCGCCGCGTACAGCTCGAAGCCCAGCGGAAGCGCCGCCAAGACGATCAGCACGGACTGGACCAGCAGCACGATCATCGTCTTCATGGCCTTGCCCACCAGCATCGCCGTCCGGTTGAGCGGCGTGACCAGCATGCGCTCCATCGAACCGCCGATCAGCTCCACGAGCAGCGTGTAGCCGGCCCCCATGGGGCCGGTCAGGCACATCATGACGAGGATCCCGGGCACGAACCACTGCCACGACGAGCCGACCGCCCCGTCCAGCAGTGCCCCGAACAGGAACAGGAACAGCAGCGGCTGTCCCATCTCGAAGATCAGCTCGACGGGATTGCGCAGGGCGGGTTTGAACTCCCGGGAGAAAACGGTGGCGGTGTCACGCAGGAATGTCGTCATCGGCGAGGCTTCTTCCGGTAAGAGCGAGGAACACGTCATCGAGGGTGGGGCGGGCGGTTTCGGCGGTGGCGACCTTGATGCCGGCGCCGTCCAGGATCCTGAGGTAGTCGGGCAGCGCGGCGGCGGCGTTGGAGACCCGCAGGCGCACGGTCGTGCCCGTCGCGGTCCCGTCGCCGATCTCAGCGGCTCCGCGCGCCTGCTCCTCCGTGCCGGTGGTGATCATGATGTGGTCGCCGGCGAGGTCGTTCTTGAGCTGCTCGGAGGTGCCGTCGGCGATGATCTCCCCGTTGTCGATGATCACCACCCGCTCGGCCATGCTGTCGGCTTCCTCCAGGTAGTGGGTGGTGAGGAACAGTGTCGTCCCGTACGTCTCCCGCAGCCGGAGGATGTGCGCCCAGATCTCGGCGCGGCTCTTCGGATCCAGGCCGGTCGAGGGCTCGTCGAGGAACAGCAGGTCGGGGCGGTGTACGAGGCCGAGGGCGATGTCGAGACGGCGGCGCTGGCCGCCTGAGAGGTTGCCGGGCGCCCGCTTGGCCAGCGGTTTCAGGTCCAGCAGCTCGAGTAGTTCGTCGGCGCGGGCCGCCGCCTCCTTGGCGTGCAGGCCATAGCACCGGCCCTGGGTGACCAGCTCGTCGCGGACCAGGAAGTTCTCGCCCGCGCTGTTGCGCTGGCCGACGTAGCCGATGCGGGCGCGTACGCCTGCCGGGTTCCTGGCCACGTCGTGGCCCGCCACCAAGGCGGTGCCGGAGGTGGGCGGCAGGAGGGTCGTGAGCATGCGCAGGGTGGTGGACTTGCCCGCGCCGTTGGGGCCCAGGAAGGCCACGAGCTGGCCGGCTTCGACGTCGAGGTCGATGCCGCGGACGGCCTCGACGGTCTCCTTTTTGATGGTGAACACTCGGGTGAGCGCCCGGGCGTGGATCATGGTGGCTCCTGCGGGCATGGCGAAGAAACCCCAGGTCAGGGGCTCGATTGAGGATCGAGTTCAGTTTGGCCAGGAAAAACGGGGTTTGGCAAACGCGAATGTGACGTTCATGAACCGCCCCCACCTGCGGAAACATCGTTTCCAGCGACAGTTGACGATGGCGATTTTTGGGGTTCTGAAGTGCGGTTTCTCGGGCATTAGTAAGAAATTTCGGTAGGCCGTTTCGCGAAGGCCCCGCACGCTGGGCGCGGCGGCGGGGGAGAGCCTGTGGACGCTGCCGGCCAGGGCCGGGCGCGGTGCGGTGCTGGAGAGTCCGTGGCCGGCGCCGCTGCGGCCGGTCGTCGTCGCGGGGGCTCGCGCGGGCGGGGATACAGGTGGGAGAGGACGCGCGGGCGGGGACGCGCGCCGGCGGGAGTGGGTGGCGACGGCGGAGCCGTTGAGACTGGGTCGGTCTTTTGACTGGATACCACGAAATCGGTGGATATTTCGGGACTTGCGGAATTGCGTGAGGCTCCGCAATGATCTCGGTCGTGAAACGTCTGTTGTTATTTTCGTTAATCGCGCTTGTCGGGATGGGCGGAGTGGCCGAGGCGGCCGACGGTGTCCCGGGTGTCGATGTCAGTAACTGGACCGGCGACATCGACTGGGAAGGCGTGGCCTCAGGGGGCGGGAAGTTCGCGTTCGTCCAGGCCACCGAGGGAACGAACTACCGCAACCCACGTTTTGACGCCCAGCATGGCGGCGCTGCGGCTGCCGGGCTGGTTCGCGGGGCATATCACTTCGCGCAACCACACGAATCTGACGGGGCAGCACAGGCCGAGTATTTCGTGCAGAACGGCGGCAACTGGATCAGCGACGGCCAGACCCTGCCGGGAGTGCTGGATGTCGAGGACAACCCGTACAAGGACAAGAACGGCAAGAACTCTTGTTACGACCTGTCCACTGAAGACATGGTCACCTGGATCAAGGACTTCACGAAGCGGTACCGCCAGCGGACCGGCCGGCACGCGATCATCTACACCACCACGAGCTGGTGGCAGACCTGCACCGGAAACTCGGACAAGTTCAAGTCCAACCCGCTTTGGATAGCCCGCTGGGGCAGCGATCCGGGAGAGCTGCCGAAGAGCTGGGAGAAGCACACGTTCTGGCAGTCGGCGGACAAGGGGCCGCTGGTCGGGGGCGGGAACGCGTTCAACGGCTCGGAGGCCGAGCTCAAGTCGCTGGCCAACCCGCCGGCCGAGGTGTCGGTCTCGGGCGCGGCCAAGAGCAGGAAGACCTACACCGTCACCGTCTCGAACACCGGCCCTCACCCCGTGACGAACGTCAAGGTCTCCGGGCGGGCGTTCGGCGGGCAGCGGGTGGTCAAGGCGCCCGGGTGCAAGTTCAGCGGCACCGCGGTGCTCTGCACGATCGGGGAGCTGGCGCGCGGGAAGAAAATGACGTACACGTTCACCACCAAGCCCAGCAAGACGAGGGGCACGGTCGGCGTGAAGGTCACTGTCGGCTCGGTGAAACTCACCCTCAAAGCCGGATAAGGCAGGATAAATCCCAGGGCCCAGACGTTCGAGGGGGCAACGGGATGAAGCGGCGGTTAGCCGTGGCGGCAGCGCTGATCCTGCTGGTCGCCACGGCTTCCATACCGCTCGAGACGCGGATGCTGCCGCTCATCGTCCGGATCGCGTATGAGGTCGAGCAGCGCGGCATCGCGTACTCGTGGGGCGGCGGCCACGCGGCCGAACCGGGGCCGTCGAAGGGCACCTGCAAGGGCTATCACGGCCGGATCAAGCCCTGCCCGGCCGCCAGGACACGCGGGCTCGACTGCTCGGGGTTGGCCAGATGGGTGTACGCGCTGGCGCACGGAACCGACGTGCTGGGACCAGGGAACACCAACGATCACGTACGGCGGATGCGCAGGGTCGATTCGGCACCCTTACCCGGCGATCTGGTGTTCTTCGGAAAGATCACAAAGAAGGCCGTCAAGACCCATCACGTGGGCATCTACCTGGGGAACGGCAAGATGATGAACGCGCCCGAGACCGGGGCAGTGGTGCGCGTGGACGACATCGCCCGGTTGAAGGACCTCGCGGGCTTCTACCGGCTGTGAACACCTACCGATCCGGTATGGCCTGTAACGCCTGTGGCGTGGCGAAAATTGAGAGACCCGAAGGCTACTGTGTGCCGCTATGGAAAGGCGATGGGTGGGCCTCGACGGCTACGAGGTCGTGGGCGCTGTGCGGGGCGGGCGGCAGGTGCTGCGGGTGCGCAGGCACGGATGGTTGATCGCCGACTGTTCCTCCGTCGCGGAGGTGGCCAGGCACGTCGATCTGGCCGATCTGTGCGAGGTGATCGGGCTCCCCGCGCGGCGCGACACGGAGAAGATCGAAAGGGCCGGAACGAGTTCGCATCATCGTTGAGTGCCGTGTATGGTTACACCTGTCCGCAGCAACGGACAGGCCCCTATAGCTCAGTCGGCAGAGCGTCTCCATGGTAAGGAGAAGGTCAACGGTTCGATTCCGTTTGGGGGCTCTTAGCTTGAGCAGGTCTAACGCCCGACTCCATAGATTTGGAGCCGGGCTTTTCTCGTATCGGCCTCGCCCGTCAAATCTCCGCCACGGCGCCCCTGGGACTCCCTCCTGGGGGTAGGCGCCGCTCATGAGGTTCGGCAACTGGGACGTCAGGGTCCTCGGCGGCTGGATGGGCTGCCTGACGATGATCGTCATATCGATCCTGCTGTCGATCGTGCTGACGATCGTCATCAACCTGATCCTGTGACGGGCATCCTCTCTCGGATGAAACGGCCCAGGGAGCCCCTTGTGATCAAGGGACTCCCCGGTTGACCTGAGAGAGCCGACGCCGGCCGTACCGCATTCAGGATTGCGAACCGGCGAAGCCGTCACCCACGGAGGCAGCCAGGAGGAGGAACGAATCCCGGGTCCGGGGCTGCAGCCTTTCGAGGTCGATCTCCGCGCCCTCTTCGAGGTGGAGATCGTAGGGCACGCGGATCACGGCGCGGCAGCGGGCCGCGAAGTGGGCCTCCAACTGGTCGAGGTCCACGGGCGACTTCGCCCGGGGACGGACATTGCACAGCACCACTGTGGCGGAGCGGACCAGCTTCTCGTGGTGATGGGTCACCAGCCAGTCCAGCGTCGCGGAGGTGGCGCGGGCGCAGTCCACGGCCGGAGAGGTGACCAGGACGAGCTGGTCGGCGAGGTTGAGGACACCGGACATGGCCGAGTGGAGCAGACCGGTACCGCAGTCGGTGATGGAGATCGAGTAGAAGTTCTCGAGGACGCCGGACACCGCCTCGTAGTCGGCCGCGGTGAATGCCTCGGACACCGACGGATCGCGGTCGGAGGCGAGGATCTCCAGGCGGGACGGCGCCTGCGAGGTGAAGGCGCGCATGTCGACGTAGCGCGTGATCCGGTCGCGCTCGTTGAGCAGGTCGCGAACCGTCGCGGCCGTCTCGAGCTGGATCTTGTCCGAAAGGGTCCCGCGGTCGGGATTCGCGTCGATGGCGATGACCCGGTCGCCGCGGACCTCGGCAAGGGTGGCGCCGAGGCAGGCCGTGGTCGTGGTCTTCCCTACACCGCCCTTGAGGCTGAGCACGGCGACGCGGTGGTGTCCCTTGGCGGCCGGGGTACGGGCGCGGGCGACCAACTCACGGTGACGACGCATCTCGAGGGACTCACGCGGCTTGATCAACCCCCCTGACATTTTGTAGATCAGTTTGCGCCAGCCATGGCTGGGCACGTTGCGGCGGTTCCCGAGCAGCGATACGGCGTCGAGACCGTCGGGGCCAGGCGCTTTCCGCCGGGAGGCAGCGCTGAAGCTTGGCCGTGGGGCCGACTCGTGGCGCGCATGGGACGGTTCCCGCACCGACTCGGCAGCGTCGCCGCCCTGCTCGGAAGAGGTTTCGTGCTCCGGAGCGTAAGACGTCTCCTGCTCGGATGCGGAAGACGTCTCCTGCTCGGGCGCCGAAGGCGCGGTGCCGTTGCCGTTCGAAGCGACGGGCGCCTCCTCCCCGAGAGTCGGCTGCGAAGCCATGTCGTCTGTCTCCTCCTCGGAAACCGGCTCAGATGCCTCGTCGGCCGTGATCGGCTCGGTGTCCTCGACGGCCACCTGGACGCTGTTCTGTTCAGCGGTGCCGTCGGGACTGCCGTGCGTGATCCGGTCACCGTCATCGTCGGCACCGTCGGGTGCGGACTCGTCGACCTCTGTGGTCGAGGGCTGGACCGGAGCGAGATCAGAGTCGGCCCGCGTGGCGGAGCGATCCGCGACCTTGACCGCGGTGTGCGGCTGCTCGAGGGGCTCTGCGTACGCCTTGACGACGTTGGACTGGATGGACTCGGTCGAACCGTCCGTCGTGCCGCCGTCGGTCTCGGCTGGCTCCTTGAGAGGGCGCGGTTTGAGCGCGACCCCGATCAGATCCGTGGAACTGGTGATCGGGAACATTTGGGAGGGGAGGTACTTGTACAGATGCGATAGTGGAATCTCCTGCTTGGCGCCGGGGAGGGTTCCTTCTACACCATCGAACAGCGGGCGCAAATCTTCGGGAGAGTTCAGGGGGAAAGTGAGCTTCCGCATCGCCAGCTTGGTGAACTGTGCCGCAGTCTCGAGTCCCGGAACGAGGCGAACCGCTTCCAAAAGAAGATGATAATCTTCCTTTCCGAGTTGGCTCTCGTCATGCCGATCTTCTTGGTCAGCCATGTTTATATTTCCTTTCCGTGCTTCGGGCCCGCTCCATCGGCTCAGTATTCATTGCCTGCACGAGTTCGAAACATAAGTAAGCTCCCGCTGTTCGGCCGTCGGGCCAAGGGCCGCCGCATTTGGAGTCGCATACCTGAAGATCCCCAAGGGCCCTCGGCTCCTTCGGTTTTGGCGATTTCCTCAGCATTTATTCCGCAGTGCGCGTAGGTTACGCAGCGTGCCGGGTCAAGCCATCTTCAAGTTTCTCGATAATTCACGAGCAGGCCGCGGGCGCCTCTTGCCGCTGGGTTTCGCTATTTTCCGGCCGGTGCCTGGAATGGTGAGTGCCGCCGGTCAATGGCGCGCCACCAGGTACTTGAGCGCGATGATTGCCAGCCCCAGTACGAGGTTGGCAACCGCGAAAACGATCACGACCCGCACGGAGGAACGCGCCGTGACGGCGGCCGCGACGGCCCAGGCGACCTGGTTCGCCACCGCGACGATCATTGCCGCCCAGGTGGCTATTACGTCGGACATGCCCAGGACCGAGGCGAAGGCGGCGGCTGCGGCGGGTGGGAACGAGGCCTGGGCGACCGGCCACTCCTGCCGGCCGGCTACGCGCAGTCGCCGCCAGGTCAGGGGATGGGTTCCACGGCTCACGACCCTGGCGTAGACGTGGGCGAGCCAGAACACCACACCCGTGGAGAGCAACACGACCACGAGGTCCCCCGCCGAGAGCGGCGTGCCGTCCACCGCGCTGCCGGCCACCACGGAGGCGGCCAGCAGCGAACCGTACACGGCTCCCGCGAACTCGGCCCGCTCTGGGTATCCGTTCGTGTCACGCACGTTCATGGCAGCAGTGTCGTCGGGTCCCGCCGGCTCGAGCGGTCGGCGTGCGGGAGGATGTCTAGTTTTGGGCTGTTCGAGAAGATCGCCAAGCTTGGCGCCCCCATCTGCGGAGGCGCTGCTGCACGTCTACATCGTCGTGCTGGAGATGTTCCTCTGGCGCGCACCGCTGGGAAGCGAAACCTTGGGAGGAGCAGAACCGGTGCTCCATGAGAAGATCGAGCATGATCGGTCTGCCAGGTTCGGCCCGTCGCGGTCTCCACGCCTCCGCGACGGCTACCCTCGTGATGCTCATGTCGCGTTCGCAGGTGCTCACCAGTCTCCTGCCGCGCGCTGTCCCGGTCGCGTGCTGAGCATGCGCGGCGAGCAGGACACGAGGCCGATCCCCTGGGAACCGGGCGCCGCGGATCGGAGTGTGGATCAACGCGAGAACCCGCCGTTCGCCCCGGACGTGACCAGTGTCGGGCAGCTCGCCGGTTTGCGGCCGCGCCGCCGTCCCCGCGACGGGGGCGAGGTGCCTGGGGCCGACGTCGAGGTGGTCGACGCCCTGGATCTGCTGACCCGGCGTACGGTGCTCGCCTGGTTGCACGACAGGCCCTCCGTGCTCGCGCGGCAGACCAGCCTGCAGGTCCTGGCCTCGTTCCTGCGCTGGCTCCACACCATCGAGCCGGCGCTGGAGCCGCTCGCGGTCACCGGCGCCCATCTGGACGCCTACTGCTATGCCGCGCTTACCGGCGGCCTCAAAGGCGGGCGCTCGCCGGGCAAGCCCCTGGCGCCGGCGACGGTGGCCAAGAAACGCGCAGTTCTGTCCTCCTTCTATGCCTTCGCCGGGCGATGCGGCGTCGTACGGCACGACCGGCTCGCCGCCTCGCAGGCGGCCAAGAACGGGCGCGCGCTCACCCGGGAGGAACGGCGGCTGCTCCGGCAGGGCATCGCCCGCCTGGCCGCCGAGGGGCGACCGGCCGAGGCGGCCGCCGTCGCGCTGCTGGACGCCACCGGCACCTCATCGGAGGCGCTGGCCGGCCTGACCGCCCAGGACCTGCACATCGTGGGTGGCTGGCCCGCCATCATCACCGTGCATCACGACCGGGACGACATCGTCGCCTTCCCGGTCCCCGCGCTGGCCCGCCCCTTACTGCGTACGCTGTGCTCGAGCCGCCCCGCTGGAGAGCCGCTGATCAGGCGGGCCGACGGTCACCCCGTGGACCTCGAATGGCTCAGGGCCGCGCTCACGGACGCCGCCCTCGCCGGCGGGATCCCTGAGCGGCGGGCGAAGCTGCTGCACCCGCACCTGATGCGCGCCACGCCCGCCGCCGAACTTCCCCGCTGAAGACCGGACATGACACGCACCACGGGGCGGTCAGCTCATTTGTCAGGGCGACGCCCACTGTTCATAAGCGGGTAGCAACGGCCCCATAGGTTCTGATCTCATGAAATTTGATGACAGATCGCTTGTCACCCGGCGTTCCTTGCTCGGCGGCGCGCTCTCCGCGGCGGGCCTCACCGTTCTGGGCGGCACCGCCGCCCGGGCCGCGGATCGGCCGAGAGCGCCCCGCGTACTGATCGCCACGAATGAGCCATGGGGCACCTACCACGTCGCCCCGCTGCTTTCCGAGGCGCGGCGCCTCGGATGGGAAGTGGTCCAACTGGTGCCCGATCTGTCCGGGATCAAGCCAGGTGACCCGGTCCCGGTGGCGACTCCGGACCGCATTTCCGAAGCCGATCTGCTCGTGGTGACGGGCGCGGGCGACTGGCCGGCGGACTGCGCTGCGCGGCTGCCCCGCCTGCCGATGATCGCCAGCTCTCTGGCGTACCAGCTTCCCGTCGAGGCGCCCCGTGCGGCGGAGTTCCGGGGGCGGCTGAGGGCGATCACGGCGTCCTCGCCCGCCGAGGCGAAGGTGTTCGACGACTACCTGGGCACGCGCCATCCGATCACGGTCGTGGGCTCCCCGCAAACCGATGCCCTGCCCCGGTACGCTCCCGAGCCCGGCACGGTCCTGGTGGTCACGAGCGTGACCAAATCCAGCCAAACCGGCGGCTCGGCTCCGGGCACCGAACTGCTCCTGGCCGCCGCCGAGCGGCTCGCGCAGGCCGGTAAGCACATCCTGGTCGGGTTGCACCCGCGGGAAGATCGCTCGCTGTGGGAGCGGTACGAGATCAGCTCCGTCCCGACAGTCCAGGCGTCGGCCCGGGCCGAGGCCGCCATCGGCATCCCGGGCACGGTCTTCCCCGTCGTCGCCGCCGTCGGCGTGCCCCTGGTGGGATGTACGGACCCGCGCCTGCAGATCCCCGGCTACCTGGTGAGCGTCTGCTCGCACACGATCACCGATGCGGACGAAGCGGTGACCGCCGTGACGCAGGCCAAGCCGGCCTCGCGCGAGGTGCTCTACGAGGCGGTAGGCCCCATCGGAGGGTCGGCCCGCAGGCTGCTCAAGGTGTGGCGGAAGGCAGGCATCCGGGTCTGAGCCGCTTGCGGGGGGCTAATTCGATGGCGTTCCTGCCGGTGTGTCGTTAGCGTGACACCGATGATCCACGAGAACCCGCTGGCCTACGCGCTCGGCGTCGAAGGCATCGCCTTGTTGCGGTCCTTTACCGGGGAGTACGGCCGCGAGTTCGTCGAGGCGCGCATCGCCGAGATCCGCAAGCTGCTCGAAGACGAGTCGCTGGCGAACGCGGCGGTGGAGGTCGCCCGCGTGGACACGGTCGAGGGCTATCGGATCTGGTCGGAGACGTACGACGGTCCCAACTCGGCGTTCGACATCGACGGGCCCATCGTCGCGGAGATCGTCGACGCGTTGCCGGTGGGTGACGCCCTGGACGCCGCCTGCGGGACCGGCCGGCTGGCGGCGCTCCTGGCGGGGTGCGGCCACCGGGTCCGCGGTGTGGACAGCTCGCCCGACATGCTGACGCGGGCCCGCCGACGGGTGCCGGACGGCGAGTTCCACCTCGGCGACCTGCATCGCCTGCCGCTGCCCGACGACGCCGTGGACCTGGTCGTCTGCTCTCTGGCGCTGGCGCACGTTCCCGCGCTCGATCCGGTGCTGGCCGAGTTCGCCCGGGTGCTGCGCCCGGGCGGACACGTGGTGATCTCCGACATTCACCCATCAAGGGTGGAGCGAGGTGTGATCCCGCCCGTACGCCGGCTCGACGGGCAACCGGCACGGGTGGCCACCTACCGCCACCTGATCGGGGATTACGTACGGGCCGCCATCCGAGCGGGGCTGCAGGTGCGGCGCTGCGAGGAACCCCTCATGCCGACGGTGGAACTACCCCAGCCGCCGTCGGCAACGCCGGGCCCCTGGCACCTATGGCCGTGGTCCCTGGCCGACCTGGTGCCCGAGGCGGCGCGAGCGGCCGACGCCGGCCTGCCGGCGATGGTCATCTGGGATTTCCAGCTGACCGAGCCGCCCAGTGTCCATGCCCACGAACCCCACAACTGAAGGATCGCTCACATGGATCGCGAGACACCGCCTCAAGTGGCGGGAGAGACTGCGACGTTGGCCGCCTACCTCGACTTCCACCGCGCCACGCTGGCACTCAAGTGCTCCGGCCTGAGCGACGACGACCTTCGCGAACGCGCGGTGCCCCCGTCGACGCTCTCGCTGCTCGGGCTCGTACGCCATCTCACCGAGGTCGAGCGCGGCTGGTTCGGCAACGCTGTCGGCGGCCTGGGGCTTCCCCCGCTGTACTTCAGCGACGCCAACCCCGACGGAGACTTCGACGACGTCGATGCCGCCGCCGTGGAGGAGTCGTTGGACATGTGGCGGCGGACCGTCGAGCAGTCACGGGAGATCATCGCCGGGCGCTCCCCGGATGACACCGGCACGCGTGGCGACGGATCGGCGGTGACGGTCCGGTGGGTGCTGCTGCACGTGATCGAGGAGTACGCCCGCCACAACGGCCATGCCGACCTGCTCCGCCAGCGAATCGACGGCGCGACCGGCGAGTGACCACCTTCTCCCGTCTTTCCGCGCAGGTGGGGGGCCTGTGCGGCGCCGCCGTTGGCGGCCGGGGCCGATCGCTGCTAGGCTCATCGGCTGTTTCGATTTCAGGGGGCGGGGGTTCCTGAGGCATAATGATGGCACCCCACCCGAGCAGGTGAGTTACGAATGTGCTCCCAGCTTCGGGTATCCTCTACTGGCCGGGTCATTACCGGCTCAAAGGCGGAGTAGCTCAGTCAGGCAGAGCAAACGGCTCATAATCGTTGTGTCGCCGGTTCAAGTCCGGCCTCCGCTACTGCCCCACCCCAGGTCAACGGCCTGGGTACGGGCATGTCCATGTCCCGAACGTAGAAAGGCACTCCCAAGTGGCTGCCACCGACGTTAGGCCGAAGATCACGCTGGCCTGCCAGGAGTGCAAGCACCGCAACTACATCACGCGGAAGAACCGGCGCAACGACCCGGATCGGCTTGAGCTGAAGAAGTACTGCCCCAACTGCCGCTGCCACCGCGCGCACCGCGAGACGCGATAGCTCTCCGGGTAGCTTCTTCACCCCTCCTCATCACATAACCGGCGTCCCTCGTTTGGGCGCCGGTTAGTCGTGTCCCCCTGTGTTTTCACTTTTACGCGTTGCCGTGGCCTGCCACCCGCCGACGCCGGCTTGCGTCTGTCCAGGAAACGGCCGCTGACCGGTCAGTGGCGCACCGCCGTTACGGAGCGCACGCTCGGCCGGTCGCGTGGTGAATCCGGCACCTCGGCCGGGGCGGAAAAGCAGGCGCGCAAAAAGATGACCATCACTGCGGACAGCCGAACGTTGCTCTGTTAGCGTCGGCCCCAGCACGAGATGCGAGGGAGCATTGATGGCCTTGAACCGTGACTTTGTGGGCAGGACCTACCCGCCCGGCGCCCCCTACGAGGTCAGCCGCGTGAAGATCAAAGAGTTCGCGGCCGCGATCGGTGACAGCAACCCGGTCTACCGCGACAAGGAGGCCGCCCAGGCGGCCGGCTACCCCGATGTGATCGCGCCGCCCACCTTCCCCATCGTGTTCGGTCTGGAGAGCGGCGGTGAGGCGCTGCTCGATCCCGAGCTGGGTCTGAACTTCGCCATGGTGGTCCATGGCGAGCAGCGCTTCGAGTACGTGCGCCCGATCTACGCCGGCGACGAGCTGATCTCGACCGCGACGATCACCGACATCCGCACCGCCGGGCGCAACGAACTGCTGACGGTACGCAACGACGTCACGACCGTCGCGGGCGAGCCGGTCTGTGTCACCTACAACACGATCGTCGAGCGCGGAGGGGCAGGCTGATGGCCGCCACGGTGAAATACGACGAGGTCGAGGTCGGGCAGGAGATCCCGGCCGTGGACTACAACGTGCGCAGGATCGACCTGGTGAAGTACGCCGGGGCCTCCGGGGACTTCAACCAGATCCACTGGAACGAGCGGTTCGCCAAGATGGTCGGGTTGCCCGATGTGATCGCGCATGGGATGTACACCATGGCGCAGGCCGGGCGGTTCGTCACGGACTGGGCGGGAGATCCCGGAGCGGTGGTCGACTTCGGGGTGCGGTTCTCGTCGATGGTGGTCGTGCCCGATGACGATCAGGGTGCCACGATCACGGTCAGCGGGGTCGTGGAGGAGAAGCTCGAGGACAAGCGGGTGGTCGTCGCGTTGACGGCCAGGTCGGACGAGGCGAAGGTGCTGTCCAAGGCGCGGGCGGTGGTTCAGCTGTCCTGACTACGCCGGCCGCCGACGGGTCCTTATATGTGGTGATATGTCGAGCGGCTCGGGTACCCGTGTGCGTATGAATGCGCGACAGCTATGGCCCACGGTACGGTCGATCCCCGTTTCCGCCGTGACGGATGCCAAGCCTCCAGGGCATCTGCGGCCGGCTCGGCTGGAGCAGGTGGCGGGCACCTCGGGGACGGGACGTGACACGACGGGCGGCGCGGCAACCGGTGCGGGCACGGGCGGTGCGGCGAGGCCGGCTCGCGAGGACGGCATGGCGACCGGGGTCGGCACGGCGGGGGCCAAGCCGCAGGGCGCGCACGCGCGCGCCAACCCCGCCGCCGAGCTGGGCTTCTCCGGGGACCCCCACCAGCGCGGCGACCCGGGCGACAGCATGCTGCACGCCCAGCGCGTGTGGGACGCCTCCCTGGCCACGAACCGCCTCGACGACGCCGGCGTGAACGTCGAGCGGCAGCGCGTCGAGACCAGGGACGTCACCGCCGCAGTCGGCCTGCTCGTCGACGGCTGGCCGGGCGACGTACGCGACTGCGTGCAGTCGGTGATGGACCACACCGACGCGACGGTGCTCGCGCTCGACCTGGGCAACATCGACGGTGCCGGTGACGTGCTGGCCGACCTGGCGGAGCGGTATCCGGAGCGGATCACGGTCTGGCACGTGGCCGAGGCGCCGCATTGGCGAGAGGGCACGGCGACGTGGGGCGAGAGCCGTACCAAGCTGCTGCGGCTGGACGAGTCGGACGTGCACGTGCTGATGGACACGTCCATCGCGCTGCGCGGCGACGCGCTGACGCCGCTGGTCGCGGCCATCGCGGAAGGAGCGGTCGCCGCCGGGTGGAGGGGCATGGAGCCGTCCGACGGGCGCCCGGCGGGGCCGGGCCGGGTACGGGCACTGACCGGCGAGCTCATGGCGGTGCGCAGGTCGGCGGCGCTCGGCGCGCTTCCCGAGGACGCCAACTACGGCCGCAACGCCGATCTGGAGCTCTCGCTCGGCCTGCGCGGCGAGCTGGTGGTGCCCGATGGGTCGCTGCCGGTGGAACGGCTGAGCGCCCATGAGGTCTCACCCGGCTATCAGGAACGCGAGTCGCGGCACAACTATGACGGGGTGCTTCGCATGCTGCACGCCTCATAAGCTTGTTGCCCATGGAAATGCTCGCGCCGTATACCACGCTGCGCCTGGGCGGGCCCGCCCGCGAATTCGCCGAAGCGACCACGGCGGAGCAGCTCGTGTCCTTGATCGCCGAGGCTGACAGCAATGCGGTCCCGACGCTGCTGCTCGGCGGGGGCAGCAACGTCGTGGTGGCCGACGAGGGGTTCGACGGGCTCGTCGTCAAAGTCGCGACCCGGGGTGTGGCCGTCTCGCGGGACGGCGACGAGGTGCTGGTCACGGTCGAGGCGGGCGAGGACTGGGACCCCCTGGTCGCGCGCGCGGTCGCGGAGGGCTGGGCGGGCATCGAGTGCATGTCCGGCATTCCCGGGCAGGTCGGCTCGACGCCCATCCAGAACGTCGGCGCTTACGGCCAGGAGGTCGCCCAGACGATCAGGTGCGTCCGGGCCTACGATCGCCGCACCAGGCACGTGGTCGACGTGGAGGCGCGGCAGTGTGGGTTCTCCTACCGGAGCAGCGCTTTCAAGCATGATCTGGCGCGGTATGTGGTGCTGGCGGTGACGTACGCGCTGGACGTTTCCGATATGTCGGGGCCGGTGGCGTACCAGGAGCTGGCCGGAAGGCTGGGGGCCGAGCTCGGTGGCCGCGTGCCGCTGGCGCAGGCCCGTGAGGCCGTCCTGGGGCTGCGGCGCGGCAAGGGCATGGTGCTCGATCCGGACGATCCCGACACGCGTAGCGCCGGCTCGTTCTTCACCAACCCGATCCTCACGGCCGAGGAGGCGGCGGAGCTGGCGCACCGGGCTCCCGATCACCCGCGCTGGGAGATGCCCGACGGGTCCCTCAAGGTGCCCGCTGCGTGGTTGATCGAACAGGCGGGCTTCCCGAAGGGGTACGAACGCGGACCCGTACGCATCTCGACCAAACACACCCTCGCCCTGACCAACCCCACAGGCGCCGCCGCCACGGCCGACCTGCTGGCGCTGGCGCGGGAGGTGCGCGACGGGGTCCGCGAGAAGTTCGGCGTCACGCTGGTCAACGAGCCCGTACTGGTCGGCTGCGCCCTCGACGACTAGACCCCGTCGCGACCTCCGGCCGGCCCATGGCGCGGCGCTCCCGGAACACGTGCCCGGTCCAGGCTGTTATGGTGGATTGGAATACCGAAGGGGAGTAGTCCCAATCGCGTGATCGACATACTGGCGTGCTTGCGCGCCCGGTCACGCGGGCCTTGACGGGCGGACGAGACCTTCGGCCTGGCAGCCATCTGACAAAGTCGCTGCCGGGCCGAAGCCATGCCCGAAAGCTCCCCGGGTTCCTGCTTGCGGTCCGGTCGCGCGGAAGAGGACCGTTGCAAGCGTTCTGGATCAGTCTCGGTGTCATTTTCGTGGCAGAGCTCGGCGACAAGAGCCAGCTCATGGCGATGACCTTCGCCACCCGTTTCAAGGTCTGGCCCGTGCTCCTGGGCATCACGATCGCCACGACGGTCGTGCATCTGCTCAGCGTGGCCGCGGGCGGCCTGATCGGTGACGCACTGCCGACGACGGCGATCTCGATCGTGGCCGGGCTGGCCTTTCTCGGATTCGCCGCATGGACGCTGCGCGGGGACGAGCTGACCGAGGAGGAGTCACGCAAGGCCGAGCGCGTCACCAGGAGCGCTCTGATCGCGGTGACCACGGCCTTCTTCCTGAGCGAGCTGGGCGACAAGACGATGCTGGCCACCATCACGCTGGCGACGCAGCACGGCTGGGTCGGCACCTGGATCGGCTCGACGGTCGGCATGGTCGCGGCCGACGCTCTGGCCATCCTCGTGGGCCGCCTGCTGGGCAGGCACCTGCCGGAGAAGGTCATCCGGTACGGCGCCGCGGCGGCGTTCGCGATCTTCGGTGTGGTGTTACTGGCCGAGGCGCTCGTCTAGCGGCCGCATGTCGAGAGTGGTCCGGATCGTGGTCCACCATCAGAGGCATGGAAATCTGGATCAACCCCGACTGCTCCAAGTGCCGCTCGGCGCTGTCGATCCTGGACGCCGAGTCCGCTTCGTACACCGTGCGGCGCTACCTCGAAGATCCTCCTGCCGAGGGCGAGCTCCGCGACGTCCTCGGCAGGCTGGGCCTGGAGCCGTGGGACATCACCAGGACCGGTGAGAAGGCGGCGGCCGAACTCGGAATGGACGGCTGGCCCCGCGACGCGCGTTCCCGGGACCGCTGGATTACCGCGCTTGCCCGGCATCCGATCCTGATCCAGCGACCGATCATCACCGCTGACGACGGATCCACCGTGGTCGGCCGGACTGAGGATGCCGTGCGCTCGGTGCTCCCGTAAGCCCGGCTGAGCTACCGGGAGAGGAGCGAAAGCCGGTGTGCGGCCGCGGCGGCCTCGCCGCGCGTCGTGACTCCGAGCTTGGCCAGGATGTTGGACACGTGCACGCTCACCGTCTTGGCCGAGATGAACAGCTCGGCGGCGATGTCCCGGTTGGTTCTGCCCTGGGTGACCAGCCGCAGCACCTCCAGCTCGCGCGGCGTGAGAAGCTCCGACTGCTCCTGCTGGACGCCGCCCACCCGGCGCGACAGGGCCTCGATCTCGTCCACCAGCGGGGTCGCCCGCAGCGCCTGGGCGAGCGGCAGCGCCACCTTGAGCCGGGCCGCCGCCCCCTCACGGTCGCCGCTCCGCGCCGCCGCGGCCGCTGCCCGCAGCAGGGCCTTGGCCTGGTTGTGCGGGCGCTTGAGCCGCTCCCAGGCGGCCGCGGCGGCGTCGAAGTCGCCGGTGTACGACAGCCGGTACGCCTCCACAACCGGCCCGATGACCGACAGCTCGGCCGCCACTTCGGCGGCGTGCGCGCGTACCGCCGCGGCGCGTTCCGGCTCGGCGTCCTCGGCGGCGTCGCAGATCGTCCGCAGCAGGGCGAGCAGCCGCCACCCCAGCATGGCCTTGCTCGACTGGCGGGGCCGCGCGAGCACCTGCTCAGCCACCTTGAGCGCGGCGCCCGGCTCGCCCCGGAGCAGGTGCCAGCCGATGCGCAGGCGCGCGTTGCTGGTGATGTCCTGGACGAACTCCTCCGGCCGGTCCTTGAGCACCCCGACCTCCGACAGGATGCTCTCGACCAGTTGCAGCTCGCCCCTGGCCAGGGCGATGTCGGCGCGGACACGCAACAGGGCGTACCTGTTGCGCAGGGCGGGACCGTGGCTGAGCGCGCCCTCGACGATCTCGACGGCCTCGTCCCAGCGGCCCAGCGACTCCAGCGCCTCGGCCCAGTTGTTCTTGATGAACAGGCCGCTGCCGCGCAGCCTGCCGTACTTCTTGGCGATCTCCCAACCCTGCTCCGACATCTGCACAGCCTCGTCCGCGCGGCCCATGTCGATCAGCGCGTCGATGGTGTTGCCGATGGCCCTGGTCATCACCCGGCCTGAGCCCTCCTGGCGGCCGAGCTCCAGCGCCTGCTCGTTGACCACGATCGTGGACTCCAGTTCGCCGTTGAGCGAGTGGCCGAGCGCGAGGTTCATCAGCAGGTCGGCCTCGAGGCACCGGTCGCCGAGCTCTCTGACCAGGCGCAGGCCCTCGGCGATGAGCTCGCTCGCCTCGGCGATCTCGCCGCGCAGCATGAGGTGGCGGCTCAGCGTGGTGATGACCTCGGCCCGGTCCTGCGTGTGCTCGGGGACGAGCCGCAGGGCGTGCCTGAGTTCCTCGATGACGCCCATCTGGCCCTTGGAGTTCTTGAACGCCACCCGCCGCACGATCAGCTGCGCCACGCGGCCGGGCTCCCTGGTCTCGTCCAGTTCGGACAGGGCGGCCTTGACGAACTTCATGCCCTTGTCCACGTCATGGACGGCGTTCGCGGCCTCGGAGGCCCGTTCCAGCACGGCGGTGTGGTCGGCGCCGATGCGCTCGGCCGCGTCGGGCACCCGGTCCCAGAGCATGAGGACACGTTCGAGCAGCGGCACGGCCTCGGTGTAGGCGAACGTTGTGAAAGACTTCTGCGCGGCCTCCCACGCGGAGATCAGCGCCCAGAGGTCGTTGCGGGCGCCGTACCAGTGGTGGGCCAGCTCGACCGGGGCGCGGCCCATCGGGACCAGCGTGCGGTCCTTGGAGATCTCCTCGGCGTATCGGGCGTGCAGGCGCTGGTGCTCGCCGGGCAGCAGCTCCTCGTGCACGGCCTCGCGGATCAGGGAGTGCCGGAAGACGTACGCGCGGTTGTCGGCCACCTGAAGGACGTTGCCCGCGATGGCGGGGCGCAGTGCGGTCTCCAGCTCGACGTCGGACAGGCCGCTCACGGCGGCCAGCAGCGCGTGGCCGACCCGGATGCCGCCGGCCGCGGCGATGCGCAGCACGCGCTGGGTCTCCTCGGGCAGCCGTTCGACGGCGCTGAGGATCAGGTCCTGCATGGACTCGGGGAACCCGCAGACCTCGCCGCTCTCCAGCATGGCCTCGACGAACAGCGGGATGCCCTCGCTGCGCTCGTAGACCTGCTCGACGCTGGCGTATTCGGGGACCCGGCCGAGGATCCCGGTCATCTGCTGGGCGACCTCGTCCCTCGACAGGCGCGGCAGGTCCAGCCGGTGCACGCCGTGCACCCGGCCCAGCTCGGCCAGCACCGGCCGGAGCGGATGCTGGCGGTGCAGATCGTCGGAGCGATAGGTCATGACGATCAGCACCTGCGGGATGTGCAGGTTGCGGCTGAGGAAGGCGATGAGGTCGCGGCTCGACCGGTCGGCCCAATGGATGTCCTCGATGAGGAGGACGGTGGGGCGGCTGTCGGCGAGCCGTTCGAGCAGAGTGAGGACCTGCTCGAAGAGCCGGGCGCGCCCCGTGTCGGTCTCGCCGTCGCCGCTGGGCTCGCCGAACTCGGGCAGCAGCCGGGCGAGATCGCGCTCGGCGCCCTCCGGCAGCAGCGCGGCGACCGCGGCCGGTCCTTGCTCCCTGACGAGCTGCCGGAGCACCGCGGTGAAGGGCGCGTAGGCCAGACCTTCGGTGGACAGCTCCACGCAGCCGCCGAACAGCACGTGGGCGCCGTCTGCGGCGCAGCGTTCGGCGAAGAGCTGCACGAGCCTGGTCTTGCCGACTCCGGCTTCGCCTCCGAGCAGGACCGCCGTCACCGTGCCTTTTCGTGCCTCGTCGAAACTTTCAGAGAGAGCCGCCAGCTCCTCTTCCCGCCCGACGAAGACGGGACTGACCGAACGTCCCCGCATGTCATCAAGCATGTCATGCCCCTCCATCGCTTTCGACGCTATTTAGGGGGTTATGGGGGCGCAGAGGCCCGGCCACGAGGGAGGATGTGGCCGGGCTCTCGTGGGGTGCTCATGCGGAACGGCGCTTGCCGAAGAAGGAACGGCGCTCGGACTTGTTGGTCCGCTCCGCCTCACGTACGCGCCGGTGCTCGGCCGCCGCCCTGCGCAGCTCGTTCGCGTGGTTCTTCATGAGCTCGTACTCGATCTCGGGACTCATCTCATGTCTCCTGACATGTCGTGCTTCTTCCTGACACCTTTAAGACTCGGGCTAAGGCCCGGTACGCCACATCGGGTGGATGCCTTATCTCTGGGCGCCGGAGGCGTGCGGCATCCCTAGGACCTGCGCCCCGACGGGCCTAAGGTGGTCAGTTTGGAGGGTGAGGCACTGGTCGGCGATGCTGTGAAGGTGTCAACTATGACGACTTCGCTCGCGGACGTCGCTGCCTCAGGCGCGACACTGCGGGCATTCCTGCACGGCTTGCCCGGGGTGGACCGGGTTGGCGCCGACCAGCGGGCGGCGACGCTCGGCACCCGATCCATCAAGACCACCGCCAAGGCCCAGGCCATCGACCTGGCGATCTCCATGGTCGATCTGACCACGCTGGAGGGCGCCGACACGGCCGGCAAGGTGCGCGCGATGTGCACGAAGGCCGTGCGCCCCGGCAGCGGCGCCCCCAAGGTCGCTGCCGTCTGCGTCTATCCCGATCTGGTCGCCGTGGCCGCCGAGGCAGTGCGCGGGTCGGGGGTGAAGGTGGCCTCGGTCGCCACCGCCTTCCCCAGCGGGCGCTCGTCGCTGGAGGTCAAAGTGAGCGACACCGCGCTCGCGGTCGCCGCCGGCGCGGACGAGATCGACATGGTGATCGATCGCGGCGCGTTCCTGTCCGGCGACTACCTGAAGGTCTTCGAGGAGATCGTGGCGGTCAAGGCCGCGTGCGGCCCCGCCCACCTGAAGGTGATCCTGGAGACCGGCGAGCTGGCGACCTACGACAACGTGCGGCGGGCCTCCTGGCTGGCGATGCTGGCGGGAGCCGACTTCATCAAGACCTCGACGGGCAAGGTGTCCCCCGCGGCGACGCTGCCGGTGACGCTGATCATGCTGGAGGCGGTGCGGGACTTCCGCGCCGCGACGGGGCGGCAGGTGGGCGTCAAGCCGGCCGGCGGGATCCGTACGACGAAGGATGCGATCAAGAATTTGGTGCTGGTCAACGAGACCGCCGGGGACGACTGGCTGACGCCCGACTGGTTCAGGCTCGGCGCGTCCTCGCTGCTCAACGACCTGCTGATGCAGCGGCAGAAGCTGGCCACCGGACGGTACGCCGGCCCCGACTACTTCACTCTGGACTAGCCGATGCCGATCTTCGAGTACGCACCCGCGCCCGAGTCACGCGATGTCGTCGACATCAAGCCGTCGTACGGGCTGTTCATCAACGGCGAGTTCACCGACGGCTCGGGCGAGTCGTTCAAGACGATCAATCCGGCGACCGAGGAGCCGCTGGCCGAGGTCGCGACCGCGTCGTCCGACGACGTGGACCGCGCCGTGCAGGCCGCGCGCAAGGCGTTCGGGGTCTGGAGCGCGCTGCCCGGGGCCGAGCGGGCGAAATACCTGTTCCGCATCGCCCGCATCATCCAGGAGCGGGCCCGCGAGCTGGCCGTGCTGGAGTCGCTGGACAACGGCAAGCCGATCCGCGAGTCGCGTGACGTGGACCTGCCGCTGGTCGCGGCGCACTTCTTCTACTACGCGGGCTGGGCCGACAAGCTGGAATACGCCGGGTTCGGGACCAAACCCCTCGGTGTGGCCGGGCAGGTCATCCCGTGGAACTTCCCGCTGCTCATGCTGGCCTGGAAGATCGCGCCCGCGCTGGCCTGCGGCAACACGGTGGTGCTCAAGCCGGCCGAGACGACGCCGCTGACCGCGCTGCTGTTCGCCGACATCTGCCGGCAGGCCGACCTGCCGCCGGGCGTGGTCAACATCGTGACCGGCGCGGGGGAGACCGGCGCGGCCGTGGTCGCGCACCCCGACGTCAACAAGGTTGCCTTCACCGGCTCCACCGAGGTCGGCCGGATCATCGCCCGCACCGTGGCGGGCACCGGCAAGAAGCTGACCCTGGAGCTGGGCGGCAAGGCGGCGAACATCGTGTTCGAGGACGCCGCCATCGACCAGGCCGTCGAGGGCATCGTCAACGGCATCTTCTTCAACCAGGGCCACGTCTGCTGCGCGGGCTCCCGGCTGCTGGTGCAGGAGTCGATCCAGGAAGAGCTGCTGGAGGCGCTCAAGCGCCGGATGGGCACGCTGCGCGTGGGCGACCCGCTGGACAAGAACACCGACATCGGCGCGATCAACTCCGCCGACCAGCTGGCGAAGATCCGCGAGCTGTCCGAGATCGGGGAGTCGGAGGGCGCCGAGCGCTGGTCGCCCGCGTGCGAGCTGCCCGAGCGCGGCTTCTGGTTCCCGCCGACGGTCTTCACCGGGGTCGCGCAGTCGCACACCATCGCCAGGGACGAGATCTTCGGCCCGGTGCTGTCCGTGCTGACCTTCCGCACCCCGGCCGAGGCCGTCGAGAAGGCCAACAACACGCCGTACGGGCTGTCGGCCGGGATCTGGACCGAGAAGGGCTCGCGCATCCTGTGGATGGCCGACAAGCTGCGGGCCGGGGTCGTCTGGGCCAACACGTTCAACAAGTTCGACCCGACCTCTCCCTTCGGCGGCTACAAGGAGTCCGGGTACGGCCGCGAGGGCGGGCTGCTGGGGCTGGAGGCGTACCTTGATGTGTGAGCACCGCCGCGCCCGTCGCGCGAAGCGGCGCGCGCAGGCCACCCGCGGCCACGACTTCGCCCGCGCCGGCCGGCCCGTCCGCACCGGCTGGTACGCCCACCGCTGCGGCGTGAGCCGGTGCGGCCAGGTCTTCGTGCCGGTCCAGATGTCGCAGGAGTCCACGTGGAGAGGGCGGGGCGATGAGTAGGTTGTCCGTCAGAAAGACCTACAAGCTCTACATCGGAGGGGCGTTCCCGCGCTCTGAGAGTGGGAGGTCCTACCCCGTGACCTCGGCCAAGGGCGACCTCCTCGCCAACGCCTCGCGAGCCTCGCGCAAGGACGCCCGCGACGCCGTGGTGGCCGCGCGCAAGGCGTTCCCCGGCTGGTCCGGGGCCACCCCCTACAACCGGGGGCAGATCCTCTACCGGGTCGCCGAAATGCTGGAGGGCCGTCGCGCCCAGTTCGCGGAGGAGCTGGGAGGCGGCAAGAAGGCGGCGCTGGAGGCGGTGGACGCCACGGTCGACCGGCTGGTCTGGTACGCGGGGTGGTCCGACAAGATCGCCTCGGTGCGCGGGGCGGCCAATCCGGTGGCGGGACCGTACTTCAACCTGTCCTCGCCCGAGCCGACCGGCGTGGTCGCCATCGTCGCCCCCGCCGATCCGCTGCTCGGGCTGGTGTCGGTGGTCGCGCCGGTGATCGTCACCGGCAACACGTGCGTGGTGGTGGCCTCCGAGCCGTCGCCGCTCGCCGCGATCACGCTGGCGGAGGTGCTGGCCACCTCCGACCTGCCCGGCGGGGTCGTGAACATCCTCACCGGGCAGCAGGCCGAGCTGGCTCCCTGGCTGGCGGCGCACATGGACGTCAACGGCCTGGACCTGACCGGGGTGGCGGACGCCGACCTGGCACTGCGGTGCGAGCAGGCGGCGGCGGAAAACCTCAAACGCGTGCTGCGGCCCGCGCGCGAGGACTGGGGCGCCGACCCCGGGATCACGCGGATGACGCGCTTCCTGGAGACCAAGACGGTCTGGCATCCGGTCGGGGTCTGAGCCCTTGGGGGTTCTCAGTGGTAGCCGGGCGGCCTCACGAGCGGGTGGGCCGCCTGGAGCTGCGCCGCCAGGCCGAGCAGGTGCGGCTCGCCGCCGGGCGGGGCGACGATCTGGACCCCGATCGGCAGCGCGCTGGAGTGCGTGGCGATGGGGACGGTGACCGCGGGCCAGCCGCACATGTTCCAGGGGCCGGCGGCGGGGGCGAACCTGACGTTGGCCACGACGTTGCGGAGGAACCCTCGGTCGCCCATGCGCTCGGCCCTGGGCGGGATGGTGCTCAGCACCGGCAGGACCAGTACGTCCGCGTCACCCAGCCACTGGTCGGCCCCGTAAGCGCTCCAGCGCTCGCGCCCGCGCACGCCGTCCAGCCGCAGCGCGGCCAGCGCCCGCCCAGCTCGGGCCAGCGACCTCGTACGGTGCTCCAGCCGCCGCCGGTCCAGGCCCTCCGCCGACGCGGCGGACCTGACGAGCCAGGTCGCGATCGTGGCGGGGCCGAGCCAGGCAGGCAACCGGTGCGTGCGCTCGACCACCGTGTGCCCGGCCACGCGCAACGTCTCCGCCGCCGCGCGTACCGCGGCCTGAAACTCCCTGTCCACCGGCAGGCCGACGGGCAGCGGCTGAGCGACGTACGCCACCCGCAGGTCGAACGGCTCCGGGCTGTCCTGCGGCGGCTGCGGCTCCCACACCTCGTCGTCGTCCGCCCACACCGAGCGCAGCATCGACGGCCGCGGCTCGACCCGCTGGCCGCCACGCCAGGCCTCCGCCAGCGCCGGGTCGGCGGCCAGCACGGACAGCACCAGCGCCAGGTCGGACGCGGACGTGGCCAGCGGGCCGTTCTCGGTCAGCCGGTCCCAGTCGTCGGCGGGCGGCGGCACCAGGCCGGTGCCCGGCTTGATGGCCAGCACGCCGCAGGCCGCGGCCGGGATGCGCAGCGAGCCCAGGCCGTCGTTGCCGAGCGCGATCGGCACCATGCCCGCCGCCACCGCCGCCGCGCTGCCCGATGACGAGCCGCCGGCCGTACGCGACGGGTTCCAGGGGTTGCGCACGATGCCGTACGCGCTGTCGCCGAACGCGGCCAGCCCCAGCTCCGGCAGGTTGGTCAGGCCGACGATCACCGCGCCGGCCGCCCGCAGGCGCGCGACCGTCTCGTGGTCCTCGGGCGCGGGCACGTCGGCGGTCCCGGCGGATCCCCCGCGCATGGCCTCGCCCGCCACCTCCAGGTTGTCCTTGACGGCCACGGGGACGCCCGCGAGTGGCAGCTCCGCCAGGTCGCGGCGTTTCCCCAGAGCCTGCGCCTCCTCCACAGCCTGCTGCCTGACCAGCCGGAACGCGCCTATCTGGGGATCGCGCGCGGAGATGACGTGAAGGTGCTCCTCGACGACGGTCGTGGCCGAGACATCGCCGTGCCGGACGGCGGCGGCGATTTCGATGGCGGTCCTGCCTGCCCACAACATGTCTAGAGTGTGCAGCTTTTCGCACGTCGTGGCGAGAGTAGGGTGGGAACGCATGAACCGCACGTCCCTCGCCGTCGGCCAGCGCTCGATCGGCGACCCCTCGGCCGCGTTCCCGCTCTTCCCGCCGTTGACGCGGGGATGCCCCAAGACCAGCACCGACGAGATCGCCTACCCGTTGGAAGTCGTGTACGACTACGCGCGGGTGGACACGCGGCTCTTCGACCAGGAGCCCGGGACCGACATCGCGCGATGGTCGCCGCTGCTGCCGCCCCTGGAGGCGCCCACGCTGGGGGAGGGCGGGACGCCGCTGGTGGAGTTCGACGGGATCCACGTCAAGGATGAGTCACGGAACCCGACCTGGTCGCACAAGGACCGGCTGAACCGGGTCACGGTCAGTGCCGCCGTCGCCGCGGGCGCGCCCGGCGTGGTCGTGGCCTCGTCCGGCAACCATGGGGCGTCGGCCGCCGCGTATGCCGCGCGGGCGGGGCTGCCCGCGATCGTGCTGACCTCGGCAGAGTCGCCGCCGGCCGTGCAGGCGTTCGCCCGTGCGTACGGGGCCCGCGTCGTGTCCGTGCCGGTCGAGACGCGGTGGCCACTGCTGCGGGAGGTCGTGGACCGGCTCGGCTACCACCCGGTCAGCAACCAGACCGTCACACACACCGGGCACCCGTTCGGGCCCGAGGGGTACAAGACGATCGCGTACGAGCTGTTCCTGCAGCTGGGGAAAGTCCCGGCGGCGGTCTTCGCGCCCACCGGCTACGCCGAGCTGCTCTATGGGGTGTGGAAGGGCTTCACGGAGCTGCGGCTGCTCGGGCTGGCCGCCTCCACGCCGCAGATGTTCTCCTGCGAGACGGCCGCGGGCGGGCCGCACGCGCGGGCGCTGGCCACCGGCGTGCCGGCCGCGATCGTCGAGCCCCGCGAACTGGGGCACAGCGACGCGTACAGCATCGCGGCGCCGGTCGGTGGGCACCGGGGCGTGCGGGCCGTGCGGGAGAGCGGCGGAGAGGCGGTGCTGGTGACGGACGAGGAGATGCGGCGGGCTCAGCGGGACCTGGCACGACAGGGCCTGTGGCAGGAGTTGTCGGGCACGGCGGGGCTCGCCGGGTACCGGCGGCTGCGGCGCGACTTCGACGGGCCGGTCGTCTGCATCGCCACGTCCAGCGGCTTCAAGGACGTGGGGGTCGGCACGGAGACGTTCCGCCCGCTGGCGAACCCGACCCTGGAGGACCTGCTCTAGCCCTTGATCCACACCCGGAGCGGGCCTGCCGTGGTGAAGCCGTGCTGCACGGCGTCGTTCGGGTCGCTCTCGTAACCGACCAGCGGGCGGCCGGGGAAGAGCCGCGCCGCCATGGTCACGGTGCCCGCCCAGGAGGAGTCCAGGTCGCAGCCGGAGGCGTACACGTTGGAGACCCCGACGACCTGGTCGCGCGGGGTGAGCACGGAGCCGCAGACGATGTCGCCCTCGATCCGGCCGCAGAGGATCGTCACCTCGCCGAGGAGCGCGGGCAGGAACAGGCCGGTCATGCCGCCGGCGAAGCACGCCTGCTCCCAGCCGGCCAGCGTGGCGGCGTCGCGTACGACCTCCCAGGAGATCGGGGCGCGCGACGGTCGCGTACCCGGCGCCGGGTGGTGGATCCATTGGGCCTCGAAGAGGACGTCGAAGCCGGGCAGGTCGAGGGTGGCGAAGCTGTCCTTGACGGAGGCGCCGGAGTCCGTGTCGATGTGGTCGAGGACGTCCGCTGCCGTCGCGTCGGGGGTGAGGGTGACGGCGTCCGGGTAGAGAACCGGCGTTCTGGCGGGGTTGGTCCAGGCCCGCTGGGTGAAGGCGCCGGGGAGGCCGTGCGCGCGGCACATGGCGTCGCACCACTCGGCGTTGTCGCGGGCGGCCAGGGCGCTGATGCTCATCGACGGGTCCGATTCGTGGGCGTGGCGGTCAGGGGGTCTTCCGGCCAGGGGTGCTTGGGGTAGCGGCCGCGTAGTTCCGCACGTACGGAACGGTAGCCCTCGCGCCAGAACGACGCCAGATCCGCGGTGACCGCCACCGGGCGGCCGGCCGGTGAGAGCAGGTGCACCAGCACGGGCACGCCCGCGATCTTCGGCGTCTCCTGCCAGCCGAACAGCTCCTGCAGCTTCACCGCCAGCACCGGCTGCTCGCCCGAGTAGTCCACGCGGATGTGGGAGCCGCTCGGCACCTCGATGCGCTCGGGGGCCGTCGTCTCCAGGCGTTCGCTCCACGGGATCAGGCGTCTCAGCGCCTGCGCCACGTCGATGCGCTCCAGGTCGGCGCGGCGGCGGGCCCTGGAGAGCTCGGGTTCGAGCCACTGGTCGGCCAGGTCGATGAGCGAGTCCATCGAGGGCCACGGGTGGCCGATCGCGCGGTGGCAGAAGGCCAGGCGGTCCTTGAGGTCCTTGGCCTGTTTCGTCCAGGTCAGGAGGTCTTCCGTGCGGAGGCCGTACAAGATGGCCGGGCGGACGTCGGCGTCCTTGAGCGGGGTCGACGACAGCTCGATGGCGCCCAGGCGCTCGACCGTGCGGGCGGACACGTCGCCGCGGCGTTCACCTGGTGGGACGCGCCACTCGACCTCGTCCTCGGTGGTCGCGGGGTGGGCCAGCCTGGCGATGTCCTCGTCGATCACCACCGCCTGCCTGATGCGGGCCGACGCCGATCCGGTGGGGCGGTCGGCGACCGCGATGGCCAGCCATCGCGCGGTCTGCAGCTTGGAGCCCTCGGCGAGCTGCGCCTGGGTGCCGGACGCCATGAGGTAACCGCCGCCGCGACGGCGCGCCACCCGCTCCGGGAACGCCAGCGCCACCGCCATCCCGGCCAGGGCATCGTCCAGCGCCCTTGGTCCATCCGGGGCGTTGTCCAGCGCTCTCCGCCCGGCCGGGGTGTCGCCGGGCGCCCTTGGCCCGGCAGAGGCGTCGGCCGCCGTCCTGCGCAGGCGCTGGACCTCCTGGCGCCAGCGGGCGGCGAAGCCGGTGCCGCCGCGGCGGGCCGTGCGCCAGATCTCCACGAGGTCGTCGCCCGCGTCACGCGGTAGCTGCTCGGACAGGAGGGCCACCACCTCAGCGGCGCGCGGGCCGAGGTTGAGCAGCGCCCGGGCCAGTCGAGGGTGCACGCCGGCGAGCGCCATCCGCCGCCCGCGCTCGGTCACATGGACGCCGTCGAGCGCGCCGAGCGCCTCCAGGGTGCGCGTGGCAGCGGACATCGCGGCGGCCGGCGGCGGGTCCAGCAGCGCGAGCCCGGAGGCGTCCGGCGCGCCCCAGCAGGCCGCCTGCAACGCGAACCCGGTCAGGTCGGCGAGCGCGATCTCCGGGCGCGGGTGGTCGGCGAGGCGTTCGTGCTCGGCCGTCGCCCAGCACCGGTACACCGTGCCCGCCGCCTCCCGTCCGGCCCGCCCCGCGCGCTGGCCGGCCGCGGCCTTCGAGACCCGGACCGTGGTGAGGGAGCCGAGGCCGCGGGCGTGGTCGGTACGCGGCTCGCGCGCCAGTCCCGAGTCCACGACCACCCGGACGCCGGGAACGGTCAGGCTCGACTCGGCGACCGAGGTGGCCAGGACCACCCTGCGAGCCGAGCCGGGCGCCAGGACGGCGTCCTGGACGTGGGCCGGGGCCTGGCCGTGGACCTGGAGGACTGCCACGCCGTCCAGCATCCCGGCCACCTTGGCGATCTCGCCCACGCCCGGCAGGAAGCACAGCACGTCGCCGTCGCGTTCGGCCAGCGCCCGCCGCACCACCGCGGCCACGTGGGACAGGAACGCAGGATCGACGCGCAGTCCGTGCGGCGGGGCGACGGGGCGCGGTGGCGGCGCCCACACCGTTTCCACTGGGTACGTGGCGCCGGTCGCCGCCACCACGGGGCCGCCGAGCAGGCGGGACCACGGCGCGGCGTCGGCGGTCGCGGAGGTCGCGATGAGGCGCAGGTCGGGCCGCAGCGTGTCGCGCACGTCGAGCAGGAACGCCAGCGCCGTGTCCGCGTCCAGGTGCCGCTCGTGGCACTCGTCCAGCATGACCGCGTCCACCCCGGCCAGCTCCTGGTCCCGCTGGAGCCGCTGGAGCAGCACACCGGTCGTGACGACCTCGACCATGCGGTTCGCGCCCGCGTGGCGCTCACCGCGGATGGTGTAGCTCACGCCCATCCGGCGGGCCGCCGCGCGCACCGCCAGCCGCCGCGGCTCGGCCACCAGCACCCGCATGCCGGTCGCGGCCAGCGCCAGCGGCACGACCGTGGTCTTGCCGGTGCCGGGCGGGGCGGTCAGGACCGCGGCGCCGTGCCCCTCCAGCGTGGCGAGCAGCTCCGGCAGGACATGGTGGATGGGCAGCGCGTCAGAGTCGTTCATGGGCGCTAGCAGTCTAGGCGCCTACCGTATGGAGCGCTTGAGAGGGAGCCCTGCGAGTGGCGGCGAGCGGCCGGGGACGCCGTCCAGCGCACCTCCGGCGGCCCCGGATGGCACGGACCTACCGCGCGAAGTCGTGGCGGCCGGCGACCGACTGGTGCTGGTCGCAGGCCGCCACCTGTACCTCACGCGGGGGCGCTGTTACAGCTTGCCGGCGCCCGCACCCGCCGTGACGGAGGACTTCACGGTGCCGACATTCTCCGCGGTGTAGCCGTACGGGAGTGCGGCCACGGAGCCATTGGTTTCACACGGCCCGGAGTTGGTCAGCGAGTTGTCGCGCGCCACCAACCGGCCGGGATCGGAGTCCCCGTACCCGCTCCTCGACCAGCACGCCTGCTGGACATTTTCGAAGACGTTGGCTTCGACGAGCAGTCCGGCGTCCATAACCGAGGCGATGGCGTAGGAGGAGGTGTTGTTGTTGATATTCGAGTAGTAGTTGTTGAACACGTGGACCGTCTCACCGAAACGCACCCGCGGGCTGCGCTCGAAGGTCCGGTCGAACCAGTTGTGGTGGTAGGTGACCCGTAGGTGGCTCCGGTCTTCACTGGCGTTGCTGTCGGAGTGGCCGACCAGTGAGTTCTTCCAGTGATTGCGGAAAATGTTCCACGACACAGTGATGTAGTCGGCGCCGTGGGTGATGTCCAGCATGCCGTCGTAGTAGTCCGGGTCGCTCTCGATGGTGCTGGAGAGGGTGTTGCGGTCGATCCACACATGGGTGGCGTTCTCGATCTGGATCGCGTCGTTACCGGGTACGCCGCGGATGTTCATGTTCTGGATGACCACATTGGCCGGGTGCATGTCCTCGATGTTGAGGGTGGTCGCGGAGACACCCGAGTTCGCGCCGACGCCCCGGATCGTCTTGTTGGCCGAGATCTCGACGGTGCCCGAGCCGCTGAGCATGCCGTTGACCAGGATGGTCCTGGCCCCTGCGGCCTGTGCCTGGGTCCGGAAATCGGCGAAGGTGCTCACGGTGATCGTGGGTCCACCCGCACCACCGGTCGTGCCACCGCTTTCTGTGGCCCAGCCGATGATTCCCCCCGGTGGCGGGGGTGGTGTGCCGCCCACTTCGACGTCGATGTAGTCGATGTTGGGCAGGCCGTTCGAGGTGGTCGGGTTGAACCGGATGGTGTTGCTCCCCGCGTTCACCGACACGGTAAGCGTCTTGGTGACCCAGGTGTTCCATGCGCCGGTGGCCTCGTACGAGACGCTTTGGGCGGTGGAGCCGTTGACGATCAGGTCGGCGGACCGGGCACCCGTGGCCCCGTTGGCGAACCGGACGCCTAGCGTCGCCGTCCCGGCTGCGCCGGCGTTGACGGTGAACTGGGCGAAGGCGCCGGTGGCGTTGTTGCCGTTGCAGAAGCCACTACCCGAGTACCCGGACCAGTTGCTGTCGATAGTGCCGCTGCAGACCGCGGGGGAGTTCTCCGCCTCATACCGCGTCGGCGCGGCATGCGCGGCGGGTTGTGACAGTACGACGAACACGCCGGCTAACAGGCCCGCGCAGGCGAGGACGGATTTCAGGCGCATCATCCTTCTCCAATGGTGTCGGTACGGCGGCGCTGGCATATTTTTTCAGCGCCAAGACGGCCGCGTACGAGATCGCCTTCGGTGTCCCTGCCCGGGCAAAGCATGGAAACATCGATGAAACCAAAGCCACACTAGGAAAGCGCTTTCCCCGAGTCAATACGGGCTCTGCTCGGCAAATCGGTTGGAAGGCGTCGCCGCTGGTCAGGGGTCAACAGGCCGGTCAGCTGCCGGTGAAACTTTCATTACTTGCGATCTGTCGCTGAGGTTTGGTTGTACGTCCAGAAGAGCGAGGCTGAAGCCGTTGGGGCACAAAAAGGCTCAGTCACTGAGAAGGCGGCCTCAACGTCGATCGGTGCGCAACACGGCTTCTTGAGCTGATTCTCGATATCGGCTCTCTCGTTGCGCGGCTCCGGTGATGGAAGTGGCGAAGCATCGCAAGTCGGGCTGTTCCGAAGCTGATCAGGCGGACGGGGCAGTCGGCTGATCAGCGGGGGCTGCCGCCGGAGCGCTGGTCGTGAGGGCCGCCAGCAGGATCGAGTCCAGCAGGCCGGGGAAGCGGCGGTCCAGGTCGTCGCGGCGCAGGCTCATGTATTTCAGCCTGCCTTCCTGCTTCGTGACGACCACGCCCGCCTCACGCAGCGTCCGGTAGTGGTGCGAGGCGGTCGACTTGTGCACCCCGAGGTCGTCACCGGCGACGGTGCACGTCAACTCGCCGCATGCGGCCAGGCGCGCCACGATCTGCAGCCGGACGGGGTCGGACAGCGCCCGCAGGACCTCGGTGAGCTCGATGTCCTCGGTGGCCGGGTGCGGTAGCAGGCGCATGGCTGAAACCCTACCTCCGTTTTATGGTTTGACAACAATCCAACTATACGACAGTTTGATGGGTGTCCAACTTTTTCTGGGGGTTCCATGGGTTCACGGCTCTACCCGCTGGCTGTCGGCAATTTCGCGATCGGTACGGGCATGTTCGTGACCGCCGGGTTGCTCCCGCCCATCTCGGCGGACCTGGGGATCTCCCAGTCGGCCGCCGGGCAGCTCATGACGGTGTTCGCGCTGGCCTACGCCGTGCTGTCGCCGCTGCTCGCGGCCCTGACCGCGCGCCTGCCGCGCAAGCGGTTGCTGCTGCTGGCCATGGGCGTGTTCGTGCTCGGGAACGCCTTGACCGCGCTCGCGCCGACGTACCCGCTGATGCTGGCCACCCGGATCATCGCCGCGGCGGGTGCGGCCATGTTCACGCCGACCGCGTCCGGCGTGGCGAACGCGCTGACCGTGCCGGAGCGTCGTGGGCGCGCGCTGGCGCTGGTGATGGGTGGGCTGAGTGTCGCGTCGGCGATCGGTGTGCCGCTCGGCACCTTGCTGGGCACGGCCTCCGGCTGGCGGGCCACGCTCTGGCTGGTGACCGGGCTCGGGGTGATCGGGCTCGTCGGGGTGGCGGCCATCGTGCCGGAGCTCAGGATCCCCTCGGCGGGGCGCCTCAAGGAGCGCTTGACGCCGCTCGCCGACCGCCGGGTGATGGCGGTGCTCGTCACGCAGTTGCTGATGTTCGCGGCCGGCTTCACCGCGTACACCTATATCGGGTCGCTGTTCGATCTGCCGCTGGCCGCCGTGTTGTGGGCATGGGGGCTCGGCGGCATCGTCGGCAACCAGCTCGGCGGGCGCCTGACCGACGCGTACGGCCCCCGCAGGATGATCCTGGCCGGCCTGGCCGCCTCCACGGTGTTCCTGGCCCTCATCCCCGTCGCGAACCTGGCACTGCCCGTCGCGCTGGTGTGGGCCTTCCTGTGGGGCGTGCTCGGCTGGCTGGTGGCGCCCGCGCAGCAGTTCAGGACCGTCGCGGTGGTGCCGGACAACGTGCCGATCGGGCTGGGGCTGCTGTCGTCCGCGCAGTACCTCGGGCTGTTCGTGGCCGGGCTGTCCGGCGGCGCGGCCCTCGACTGGTACGGCAGGGCGGGCGTGATCGTGCTGGCCACCGCCTTCGGGCTGGTCGCGCTGCTGTTCACGCTGGCCACCTATCGCGGCGCGGCGGCCCCCTCCAGGGAGAGCGTGCCCGTGAGGTAGCCCGGTGGCTACCGCTCCAGCAGGCGCTGGAGGTCGTCCAGCAGTTTCGCGTCGGCGGCCAGGTGCGCCTCGGCGTTCTCGAAGAGGGCGTCGGCCAGTGGCGACATCCCCGCCTTCGCCACGCGCCCGGCGGCGATGACCGCGCGCCGGGCCTCCAGGGCCCGGGACGAGGCCGCCACCAGGTCACGGGCCTCGCCAGAGGCCAGCAGCGCGTGCCAGCGCAGCGCCAGGGCGAAGTCGGACCTGGTGGAGTGCGGGGGCGCGGACAGGGCCTTGCGGAGCAAGTCGCGCAGCGTGCGGCGGCCCTCGGGCGTGATCGCGTAGACGCGGCGCAGCCGGTCGCCGGTGCGCTCCTCGGCGTGGGTCTCCGCCAGTCCTTCGGCCTCCAGCTTGGCCAGGGCGTGGTAGACGGACCCCGGCTTCACGTCGGTCCACTGCTCCAGCGCGCCGTCCGTGACGAGCTGGTTGATCTCGTATCCGTGCCGCGGCCCCTCGTTGAGCAGGCCCAGGACGAGCAACCGGGTCGACGACACTTCGATACCTCCGCTGGATAGTCAAGCTTGACCATATCAGGCGCCTCATGCTCTGATAGTCAAACTCGAATAGTCAAAATGGAGGTATTCGATGTCATTCCTCTCGCGCCGGATGGCCGCGCTGGTCGGGGCGTACGCGGAGCTGGGCAGGTTCAGCGGTGCGGTGCTGGTCGCGCGCGGCGACCGGCAGCTCTTCAAGAAGGGGTACGGCCGTGCCAACCACGAGCACGACGTGCCCAACTCGCCGGCGACCGCATTCCGGATCGGCTCGCAGACCAAGACGTTCACCGCGATCGCGATCCTGCAGCTCCAGGAGCGGGGCAGGCTCCGCGTCGGCGACCCGCTCGCCCGCCACCTGCCCGGCTATCCGCGCGGCGCGGACATCACGCTGCACCACCTGCTGACCAACACCTCCGGCATCCCCGACTACGTCACGGCGGAGGGCTTCACCCGCGTCATGGGGACACCCCGCACGCGGCGGCAGCTCATCGACGGCTTCAAGGACCGGCCGCCGCTGTTCGAGCCGGGCGAGCGGATGAGCTACAGCAACTCCGGATGGGTACTGCTGGGCGAGGTGATCGAGCGGCTGTCCGGCCAGACGTACGGCGACTACCTGCGCGAGCACGTCTTCGCGCCCGCGTCCATGGATCGCACCGGCGTGGCCGACGGGACGCGGCTGGTCAAGGGGCATGCCGACGGCTACATGGCCGTCGAAGGCGAGGTCATCCGCACCCCGTACCTGGACAACTCCAACCAGGACGCCGCGGGTGCCCTGCACTCGACGGTCGAGGACCTGCACCGCTGGAACCGCGGGCTGCCCCGCCTGCTGCGTCCCGGATCGCTCGCGGAGCTGGTGAGGCCGCACGTGCAAGCCGACGGGACCGCGTACGGCTACGGCTGCGCGGTCAGCGGGGACCGCGTCGAGAGCGCGGGCGGGACCATCGGATTCGTCAGCGTCTCGGCCCACTACCGGCGCGACGACCTCTTCGTGACCGTGCTGTCGAACGTCGAGAACGCCGCCTTCTCCGAGATCGAGACCGCGCTGGCGGCGATCGCCCGCGGCGAGCCGTACGAGCTGCCGAGCCGGCGCGTCTTCGTCACCGTGGACCCGGCCGTCTACGACCGGTACGTGGGCCGCTACACCATGCGGTACGCCGGCCGCACCTCCACGATGGACGTCACCCGCGACGGCGACCGGCTGATGGCCGAGGTGCACGGGCTGGCCAGGACCGAGCTGCGGCCCCTGTCCGAGACAAGGTTCTTCGCCAGGATGAAAGGCGAGGTCGAGCTGGAGTTCCTGGCGAGCGGCGAGGTCGCGCTCAACTGGGCCGGACGCGACGTCACCGCCCGCCCCGCCGCCTGATCTTCTCCGTCTCCCAGGGGACGTCCGGTCGTTCCACAGGCGGACGACCGCGGGCGCGCGTGCCGCCTACCGTCGGCGGCATGTTGAACGACCAGGTGACCTTCCGCCGCGTCGCGGCCGGCACCCTCCTCATCGCAGCCCCCCTGTTCCAGGCCGTGGCCGTCCTCATCGACCCAGGCACCTGGGGCGACGACAGGGAGGCGGTCAGCTACGGCGACAACCCCGCACTCGCGCAGGCCCAATCGGCGCTCTACCACTGGAGCTGGCTGCTGATGGCCGTCGCGGCCCTCGGCCTGGTGCACCTGACCAGGCGCAAGGCCACCAGGCTCGGCCACGTCGCGGGCGCGGCGACGGTGGTCGGCTACATCTCCTCCTCCGCCCTGCTGATGGCCGACCCCGTCGAGTGGTGGCTGGGCCGGCATTACCCGCCGGCTCAGGCGCAGAAGATCCTCGACGAGATGATGAACCTGCCGGGGGTCGTCATCGGCTTCCAGATGCCGTGGATGTTCTTCGCGATTCTCGGCCTGCCGCTGCTGACCGTGGCCGTGTGGCGGGCCGGGTTCGTCGGCTGGTGGGTGCCGCTCCTCGTCTTCGTCGGCTACGTCGCCTCGTTCCCGATCCCGTACGGGCCGCTGACCGTGGTGTTCTGGATCCTGCCCGTCATCGGGCTGGGCTGGACCGGTCTGAAGATCCTCAAGATGGGCGACGAGGCGTGGGCGGCCTACTATCCGGCGCGCGACCGGGAGCCCGTCTCAGCCTAGAGGCGGGATCCAGTCCAAGGTGACCGCGAGGATGACGAAGAACCCGAGGGCGATCCGGTAGATGACGAAACCGGTGAACCGGTGGGTGCTGATGTAACGCAGGAACCAGGCCACGGCCAGATAGCCGACGATGAACGAGATGATCGTGGCCAGGATCGTCGGCCCCCACGCGGGGGCCGGGCCGTTGCCGATCTCGCTCAGCTCCAGCAGGCCCGAGGCCAGAACGGCCGGGATGGCCAGCAGGAACGAGTATTTGGCGGCGTCCTCGCGGCGGTAGTCGAGCAGCAGGCCCGCCGTGACGGTGCCGCCCGAGCGGGACACGCCGGGGATCAGGGCGAGCGACTGGGCGAAGCCGTAGACGATGGCGTGCGTGAAGCTGAGGTGCTTTTCCAGCGTGAGCTTGTTGCGGGCGGTGTGGTCGGCGAACCACAGGATGATCGCGAAGACGATCAGCGTGGTGCCCACCACGCGCAGGTCGCGGAAGACGGTCTCGATCTGGTCCTTCAGCACCAGGCCGAGCACGCCGATGGGGAGCGTGCCGACGATGACGTACCAGCCCATGCGGGCCGCCCAGTGGCTGCGTAGCTCCTTGACGAACAGCGAGCGGGTCCAGGTGGAGATGATCTCCCAGATCTCCTTGCGGAAGTAGATCAACACGGCCGTCTCCGTGCCGAGCTGGATGACCGCCGTGAACGCGGCCCCCGGGTCCTGCCAGCCGGCGAAAGCGGAGACCACCCGGATGTGGGCGCTGGAGGAGATCGGCAGGAACTCCGTGAGCCCCTGGACCAACCCCAGAACCACCGCTTCTAGCCAGCCGATCACGACGACACCTTTCAGAACGGGCAAGTGACGAGGGTGAGGCTAGCGGAAACGGGAACCCAGGAGTTGCTCGCGTAGCGCGTTGAGCTGGTGGGAGTGCTCGACCGAGCGCGTCTCGTCGAGCGAGTCGAGCGCCAGCAACAGGGCGTCGGCCACGATGATGCCGGTCAGCGGCTCGGCCGTGATGCCCGTGGGCGTGTGAGGAGCGGCCAGGACCGCGTCCACGCGCTCGGCGAACTCGCCGCCCAGCTCGTCGGAGATCAGCACGATGCCCGCGCCCACCGCGTGGGCCCGGTCGATCAGCACGGTGATCTCCTTCAACCGGCGGCCCGGCTGGAAGATCACCAGCACCTCGCCGTGGCCCAGCCAGAGCAGGTCGTCGGCCAGCGCGAAGCCGGTCGCCGCGGTGGCGCGGGCCCGGTGGCCGCGGCGGCCCAGCTTGAGCGCCAGGTGCCGGGCGGCCGGGTCTGACGCGCCCGCGCCGAACACGAGCACCCCCGGAGCGTTGACCAGCAGCTCGACCGCCTTCTTGAACGCCTCGGGGTTGAGCAGCCGCCGGCAGTGGTCGACGCGCTCACGCGCCTCGTCGAAGACCCGCTCCCAGATGGCCGGCAGGTCCTGGCCGACGTGGCTGATGCGCTGCCGCAGGCGTACGTCCGGAGCCACCGCCGAGGTGAACTCGGCCGCGAGCGCCCGCTTCAACCCCGGCAGGCCGCCGAAGCCCAGCCGCTGCATGGTGCGCACCACGGTGGCGTTGCTGGTGCCCGTCGCGGTGATGCCCCGACAGGCGCGCGTTCGCGCTTGCCCGGCGTGCGCGTGCTTCCAAGGTGGCCAGGTCTTCCAGATAGATGACCGTCGCCCCAGCCGCGGAGGCCTGGTCGACCGCCCAGCGTGCCGCCGACCAGGCCAGCGCGTGGTTCAGGTTCCGGATGCGCGCGCACAAACGCCCGTGTTCCACGTCGATCCTCTGGCAGGCCGCGCTCAGCTGCGGGAAGCGGGGATCGGCGGACGTGATCCCCGCCGGGAGCCTTTCCAGGTGCTGGTGCTTGACGGCCAGGTGCTCACGCTCGGCCCGCAGCCGGTGCAGCTTGGCAGAGATACCGCTGGCGTCGTAGGTCAGCGGCCGCCCGTCGCAGATCACCCGGCCATCGGCCAAACGTGCTGCCGCACCGGTTAGCAGCGTGTTGACGCCCCAATCGAATCCGCACCCGATCACATGACCGGTCGCGCGCGCGAACGCGACCGGGATCTCAAACGGCAGATCGACACGCACCCGGCCCTTTTTCACCCGCAACGTCGGGGTGCACAACTTCGCTTCCGGCGGCACGGTCGGCGGCAACGCCACCGGCATCACGTGCCAGGCCCAGTCCCTACTCGAGGCAGGAGCTTCTACCAGGGGAAGCCGCACCCGCAACCGGGCGCCGCAGCTGCCGACGCGGACTAGGCTGACCAGTTGCTTGTCGGCCGCCGCCAGCACGACCTGCGCCGCAACCTTCGGGGGCTCCTCCAATTCCGTGAGATCGGCCGGGAGCACGTCATGCTCGCTGAGATACGCGCGGACCTGCCGGTCCGGTTGCGGATCTCCGCCGAGGTCACCCCGTCCGGCAGTAGCTTACGTAGCGCCTCCCATTCGGCGCTGGTCCGCGCACGCGGATTCTGCGGCCACGTCGCCACGATCGCCTCCACCAGCAGGCGTCGGTGCAGCGCCATCCGCAAAGTACGAGCGGCCTGCTCCTCCGCACACCGCAACACCCGATCGCAGACGTACACGCCCGAGGCGGGGATCACACCCCAGCCCAGCCGCCGGATGGCCATCCATCCCTTGACGGCAACGCGCGCCCGTCCGGCCCGGTCCTGGATGTCAGCGCATCCGATTCCGCCGCATTCCATCGGTCAGTGACGACGCGGGCGGTGAGGTCTCGCGCCAGGCCGGTCAACCATGCCACCCGCTGCGCCAGGAGCGTATGAGGAACGACTTCGCCGGTTTTCTCCACACTGGCGCCATGGGCGGTGCAGGTCGCGGTCGAGGTGAGTTTACTCATTCACCGCCCCCCGGTTTGGATGCCGCATCGAGCCGCTTATGCGCCGCCAACAGCCGTTTGCGTACATCTTGATCAGCCTCAGAACCGGCAACACCACATGCGTGCGCTCGTCCAGGCGTAATCCGTACCGATCGGGCGCTGGGCGCTTGGTGAAACGGGGGGAAGCCCACTGGTTGGCCCCTGCGCTCGCTGGTGCGGGGATTGTGCCAGCTGGCCAGAGCCCTCGTTTGACGTGCTGTCGGATCCAGAGCGAAGCGGTACGTGTGCACGATCTGCACCCCACCACCACCCAACTCTCACGCTAAGTGTCCTTAACGCTACCATCGGTTTGCACCTTCGAGTAGAACGTTTGGGCGATACGCAGTCGCCTACTGCGACGCCGCGCTGTCCACATGCTGTGGACGTCTGTGGGGAGTGGCAGCCCTCGCCTGTGACCGTATCGGGTGACTCGGCCGCCTGCCGGCTGCTGGAGGTCTGATGCTCGCCGTACACGATCTGTGCAAGTCCTTCCACGGTACGGCCGCCGCCGCGGACGTCTCGTTCGAGCTGCGTTCCGGCTCCCTTGGCCTGGTGGGCGAGCCGGGGTCGGGGAAGACCACGATCGCCCGCATACTCGTCGGCCTCGTCACCCCCGACACCCGTGTGGCCGAATCCCGCGGCCGGCTCTGACCACCCTGGCGATCATCGCGCCCAGACCGGGGCGTTGGCCCTGGCGAAGTCGGCGAAGTCGCGGGCCGGGCGGCCGAGGGCCTGCCGCACGCCGTCGGTCACGCTCGCGTTGCGGCCGTCGAGGATCTCGGTGAACAGCAGGGACAGGCCCTCCGCCTCCTCCCGGGGCACTCCATGCGTGACGGCCCCGTCGATGTATTCCTCCGCCGGCACGCGGACGAACTGGATCCGCCTGCCGGTGGCCTTCGACAGCTCGTCCGCCACCTGTGCGAACGTCAGCAGCCTCGGGCCCGTCAGCTCGTACAGCTTGCCCACGTGCCCGTCCTCGCTGAGCGCGGCTGCGGCCACGTCGGCGATGTCGTCCACGTCCACGAACGGCTCGGGCACGTCCGGGGCGGGCAACGCGATGACCCCCTCGCGCACCGGCTCGGCGATGAAGCCCTCGGTGAAGTTCTGCATGAACCAGCTGCAGCGCACGATCGTCCACTCCACGCCGGACTCCTGCACGGTGCGCTCGCTCGCCTGAGCCTCCGGCTCGCCCCGGCCCGACAACAGGACCAGACGCCGGACGCCGCTCTTGACGGCCAGCTCGGTGAACGCCTTCACGTCGTCATACGCGGCCGGGAAGGCCAGGTCGGGGTAGTAGGACACATATACGGCCGAGACGCCGTCGAGGGCCTGCGGCCACGTGGAGCGGTCTTCCCAGGCGAAGGCCGGTACGGACGAGCGGGATCCGATCCGCACGGGCAGGCC
Organism: Nonomuraea sp. H19; assembly: GCF_052068215.1. NCBI lineage: Bacteria > Bacillati > Actinomycetota > Actinomycetes > Streptosporangiales > Streptosporangiaceae > Nonomuraea > Nonomuraea sp. H19. The sequence continues at coordinate 162,199 of NZ_JBQHCV010000011.1, forward strand.
CAGCGCGGTGAGCCGGTCGGCCACGCGGCGGCCGGTCTTGCCCGTGCCGCCCAGAATCAAAGTTGTCATGTACCTAGTAAGCCGCCATACCCATAAGACTCTCCATAGTTGAAAAGCCCAATCGCATATGCGATCGTCTAGCAATGGATCAGCTCGCGGCTTTGCTCGACGGCCCGCGGGCTCGTGGCGCCTTCCTGCTCCGCTGCATCCTGGACCCGCCCTGGTCGATGCGCATCCAGGACGAAGCCCCGCTGGCGGTGACGGCTGTGGTGCGCGGGAAGGCATGGGTGGTGCTCGACGAGGGCGAGCCCGTACGCCTGCTGCCGGGCGACGTCGCGATCAACCGGGGGCCGGAGCCGTACATCGTGGCCGACGATCCCGGCACCGAGCCGCAGATCGTCATCCACCCCGGCCAGCACTGCACCACGCTCGACGGCGAGTCGCTCTACCAGGCCATGGACCTGGGCGTGCGGACGTGGGGCAACGACCTCGACGGCGAGACCGTGCTGCTGACCGGCGTCTACAGCATGCAGGGGGAGGTCAGCAGGCGGCTGCTCGAGGCGCTGCCCCCGCTGCTCGTCCAGCCGGGCGGCCCGATCATCTCGCTGCTCGGCACGGAGATCGTCAAGGACGAGCCGGGGCAGGAGGCCGTCCTGGACCGGCTGCTCGACCTGCTGCTCATCGCGGTGCTGCGGGCGTGGTTCGCCACGTATGAGGCGCCGGCGTGGTATCGCGCCATGAGCGATCCCATCGTCGGCAAGGCCATGCGGATGCTGCACAACAACCCCGCACACCCGTGGACGGTCGCCGCCCTGGCCGCCGAGGTGGGCGTCTCCCGGGCGTCGCTGGCCAGGCGCTTCACCGAACTGGTCGGCGAGCCGCCGATGGCCTTCCTCACCGACTGGCGCCTGGCACTGGCCGCCGACCTGCTGCGCGAGCCCGACGCCACGGTGGGGTCGGTGGCCAGGAAGGTCGGGTACGGCAGCCCGTTCGCCCTCAGCGCGGCCTTCAAACGGGTGCGGGGGGTGAGCCCGCAGGAATACCGGGCCGGAGCCGTAGCGGGGGCCGCGATGTGAAACCTCTGCTGCTGCTCGACGTGGACGGCGTGCTCAACCCCATGGGACGGCCCACCCCGGACTACCGGCGCTACCGGTGCACGATCGGCGACGATGTCTACACCGTCCACCTCAACCCCAGGCACGGCCGCAGGCTCCTCGACCTGGCCCAGCTGACCGGCGCCGAGCTGGTCTGGGCCACCACCTGGGAACAGCACGCCAACGAGTGGATCGCCCCCAGGATCGGCCTGCCCGCGCTCCCCGTCATCCCCATGAACCCGGACACACCACCGAGCGAGCACGGCGAGCTGTTCAAGACCCCGCACGTGGCGGCGTACGCGGGGCGGCGGCCGTTCGTCTGGTTCGATGACCAGGTGTGGGCGGAGGACGAGGACTATCTCAGGGTGCATCAGGGACTTGCCGATTTCCTCCTCATCCACGTGGACCCGAACAGGGGACTGACCAGCCGTCATCTGGGCATGGCACATGAATGGCTGACCCTTACAGGGTTTTCTCAGGGTTCCTGACGGGAGTCCAGCGGCCTGGCTGTTCGTTTTCCAGATAGGTCGTAACTCACGGAGGACATCATGTACCGCTCACGAGAGCACAGGATCATCGCCGGCGTCTGCGGCGGTCTCGCCGACAAGATGGGCCTGCCGCCCACCCTCGTCCGGATCCTCTGGCTGCTCCTGTCCCTGATCCCGGGGCCGCTGTGGGTCGTCTACGTCGTCATGTGGATCCTCATCCCGGAGGAGCCGAAGGGCTACCGCGCGGCGTAGGTTCCCAGGCCCACCCGCTGCCCGTCTGGGTGGTGTGCCGCCCGGTACCCACCCGACCGGTTGCCCCAGCGCCTTTCGTCACCTTGTTGAAGCCAGCCGCTTGCTGGTGGACCGCCCCATACACCGCCTCGTGACGGCCCTGCCCGAGCATGCGCGGCACAGGCACCCGGGTACCGGCGAAGAGATCCACTGCCAGAAAGCCGACGTCGTGCGAGGAGTACCGATTGATGTCGCAACATCAGGTTCCCAGGGTCCCTGCGGAACCGTGGGCCTGGGGCACGTAGCTCAATTCGGCGATCGGCCGGATGCCGTGGGATTCAGGCATCGCCTGAGCAGCGCCTTCCTCGACGCCGTGTCGCATCATGGGTGCTGTGATCGAGGAGCGTCTCACCGGCGGCAACAACGCACGGGAAGTGGTGCGGGTCGGCGCCACCGTGCTTCCAGCAGGGCCTGCCGGTGGCCTTCATCGACTGGTCCTCCAGCCGCTCCGGCAACCGGCTTGACGACCTGGGCTATATGACATGGACCTGGTGCATCCGGTCTCAAGGCCGAGTGCCGATCAGCCGGCAAGCCCAGCATCTGCGCGAGCTACGCGACGGCTACGGGACCGTTGACCCCGAACAACTTCTGGACGCGATGCTGCGAAGGCAAACCGCCATCGCGGACGCGGAGACAGCCAACCTCAGCAACCCCAAGCTCAGCCCCACTCGCCGTCGCCACACCCGAACAGCCATCGCCTGGGGCCATCGCCGACCGCGATCTCATTCACCGTAACCGGACGCTGTTGCTACGCGCACTCCGGTGATGCGGACTTCCATGCACCCGGCCTCGTATGTGCCTGGTCGGATGACTCATCCGTGACTGCTGTGCCCGTCGCCTGTTGAGCGCCAAAGTGAACGCCGTACCGGCGGCCTGGCTTGTACGTAGATAATCTTCATGGATCGCTCTAAGATGGAGCAGTAAACCCGATTTGAAGGCTTGCGATGTTGCTTCGCTTCAGAGGTGCCAACCATAGATCATTTCGTGATGAGTTCGAGGTATGGCTGGCCGCCAGCAAGTTCAACCAGGGGGCGCGGCGTCCTGCCGGTCTCGCGGAGGACTCCGAGCTGGCCTACCTGCCTACGACGGCGATCTACGGCTCCAATGCGTCCGGCAAGTCGAACGTCCTGCATGCCATCCGGTGGATGCGGCAGGCCGTTCTCAACTCCGTCCATGGCTGGTCCACTCTGGATGGCGTTCCCCGTGAGCCCTACGAACTCGACCCGGCGGCCCGTGCGGACGCCTCGCTCTTCGAGGTGGACATCGTGCTCAACGGCGACCGGTACGTTTACGGCTTCGAAGTCTCCGACGAGCAGGTCGAGACCGAATGGCTGCATGCGTACCCAGGTGGGCAGGCCCGCAGGCAGGTGTGGTTCGAACGCGATGCCGACTCCGACGATCTGTTCGCCTTTCCCGGCGAGGGGCTGAAGGGGCCAAAGGAAAGCCTTGTCTCGCAGACACGGCCCAACGCCCTTTTCCTGACGGTCGCGGCGGCCTTCAACCAGCCCCATCTCAAGCCGATCCATGACTGGTTCAGGCACAACCTGTGGTGGATCAGCCCGGGCCGCGACTTCGAGGAACGTCAGAGCTTCACGCGGAAGATGCTCGACGATCCTCGGCAGCGAGAACGGATCATCGGACTGCTCAAGATTGCGGATCTGGGCGTCGTGGGAACTGAGATCGACACGTTGACCGGTGAGCTGCGGCTCCTGCATCAAGGGCCCAACGGTCCTGTTCCGTTGAGCTATGAACGGCAGGAGTCTATGGGGACGCGGTCGTGGTTCGCCTTCATCGGGCCACTTCTCACTGCCCTCGACCGCGGGGCGGCCCTCCTCGTCGACGAACTCGACACCAGCCTGCACCCCCTGTTCGCCGCCGACGTCCTGCGGCTTTTCCAGGACCCGGCGGCCAATCCGAACAACGCGCAACTTGTGTGCACGGTCCATGACGCGAGCCTGCTGGGTCGTACGCACCTCTTCCAGCCCCTGGAACGCGACCAGGTGCGCATCACCGTCAAGAACCGGGACGGCATATCCGAGATCTACCCGCTGACCGATGCCCGCCCCCGCAAGAGCGAGGCTCTCGACCGCAACTACCTCGCGGGCGCCTATGGCGGTGTGCCGACACTGACTGTCGGGGAGATCGCCGAGACGCTTGCCGGGCCGCTCGCCGACCCCGCGATGGAGGTGCCCCACTGATGGCCAAGCGGGGGGCGCCCGGTGGAGACTCGGCTCCGCATCCAGGGCGAGGCGGCCCTAGAAAGAACAAAGTCCTGATCGTCGTCTGCGAAGGCCAGACCGAGCGGAGCTACTTCCATCGTCTCAACCACCGCTATGGAGCCGAGCACAACTTTCAGATCCAGCTCACCCCGCGCAAGGTCACCGAAGGGCAGCAGTTCAACGGCTATAAGCCTGTCCCAGCGGTCCGAGAGGCGATCCGGCTCAAGAAGACCACCAAAGGGATCAAGAACACCCAGTTTTGGACGGTGTTCGACCGTGATGAGAACGACGACATCTACGAGGCATTTCGCCTCGCCCGCCAGAACGACATCAACATCGCGTTCTCCCATCCGCACTTCGAGCTCTGGCTCTGGCTCCACTTCGCGTCGTGCCCGCCCGGCCGGCTCGGCGGAGACCGTACGGTGACTCCGGCGAAACTCCGAAAGACCAGGGAGTTCGAAGACTTCGAAAAGCTCCTCGAGCCGCGCCACTTCGAGGAGCTGATCAAGTGTGGCCGGCAGGCGAATGCGGTCCGGCTGGCCCGACGTCTCGTGGACGACTGCCCGAGCGGGCGCTGCGCCCCACCATCAGAGCCGGGCGCGGCCGGACATGCCGCCAGCTGTGACATCCTCCTGCGTGACCCGTCCACCGACGTCTACCGGATCCTCGAGGTTCTTGGGATCGTCTCATAATGCGGACGTCGCCCGCTCACCCGGTCCGTCAGCTGGTGCTGTTTATACGCCCGCTGCCTCTCAGCCGAGATCGTCCTGCGAGCCACGCGATCTCGGTGCCCAGCTCGGCCCGGTAGGTCTAAGGTCCTCTACCGTGATCGAACCGGACTTCCTGCGTACCACCCGCGCGTCCTACGACGCCGTGGCCGCCGACTACGCTCAACGTTTCCACGACGAACTGGCGACCAAGCCGCTGGACCGAGCGCTGCTGGCCGCCTTCGCCGAACTCGTGCGCGCCGCCGATGACCGGCCGGTCGCCGACCTCGGCTGCGGCCATGGCCACGTGACGGCCCGTCTGCAGGCTCTGGGACTGGACGCGTTCGGGATCGATCTGTCGCCCCGGATGGTCGCGCTGGCCCGGCAGTCGCATCCGGGACTGCGTTTCGACGAAGGGTCGATGACGGCGCTGGACCTGCCGGACGGTGGTCTCGGCGGCATCGTGGCCCTGTACTCGATCATCCACATTCCGGAGGAACGGCTGCCGGCGGTGTTCGCCGAGTTCTACCGGGTGCTGGCTCCCGGCGGCCACGCGCTGCTGGCCTTCCAGGTGGGCGATGAGCAGGTACGCAGGACGGAGGCGTTCGGGCACCAGATCTGCCTTGATCATTACTTGCGGCCGCCGGATCGCATCGCCGAGTTGTTGAGCCGGAACGGGCTGGTCGAAGTCGCCCGGATGCTGCGCGAGCGTGACGAGAGGGACGAGAGAGTCCCGCGGGCCTACTTGCTGGCCCGCAAACCCGCCGATGTCAGCTCATCGTGACGCGCCCCGCGCAACCGCCGCAGCCTGGGCGCCGGCTTTCCCGGGGGCGGCTTATCCTCGAAGCATGAGGGCAAGGCCGCTGACACTCGTTCAGGACGATCTCGTCGACTACGACACGGCGATGGAGCGCATGACCGACCTCGTCGGGCAGCGCCAGCGGGACGCGCGGCCGGACACGCTGTGGCTGCTCAGCCACCCGTCCGTTTACACCGTCGGGCGTCGCACGCCGATGACCCATCTGCCCGACCCCACACGGGGCATCCCCGTCATGGAGACGAGGCGCGGCGGGCAGCTCACCTACCACGGGCCGGGGCAGCTCGTCGGCTACCTGATCGTCAAGCTGGACGAGGACCAGGGCATCGTCGACTACGTGCGCGAGGTGGAGCTGCGGCTGGTGGAGGCGCTGGGCAAGCTGGGCCTGCCCGCTGAACGGCGCGACACACCGCCGGGGTCCGAGCTGCTGACCGGCGTGTGGACCGCCGAGACCGGGCGCAAGATCGTCTCGATCGGGATGCGGCAGAGCCGGGGCGTGACCAGCCACGGGTTCGCGCTCAACGTGGACGGCGATCTGTCTCCCTGGAACTGGGCGGTCGCCTGCGGGATGCCGGACGTGGACATGACCTCGATCAAGCGCGAGCTGGGGTCCGCCTCCATGGATGAGGTACGGACGGTCGTGGCGGCCGCCTTCGAGGCTTCCTGACGGGTACGTGGGCACGGCCTGCGGGAAGCCGTACCCACGTACAGTGCGTCAAGCGGTCGGGACCTCGTCGGCCTGGTCGGCCTCGTCGATCGTGCGGCGGGGACCGGTGAACCAGTGCTTGGCCGACAGGGTCCACCACAGGCCGATGCCGATCAGCACGAGCCCCACCGCGATCGGCGCATAGTTGACCGCCGTCCAGGTGAAGTCCTTGTTGCCCGGGACGCCGGCGGGGGAGAACGGCATGATGAAGTAGATCGAGACGATCACGATCTCGATGCTGGCGATCCAGCACAAGACCCGATATTTCCCGCCAAGGGTCCACGGGCCAGGCTCGAAGCGGTCTCCCATCCGCAAACGCAGCCAGATCGGGATGAGGAACGCCAGGTAGAGCCCGATGACCGCGATCGACACGACGGCGTAGAACGCGACCGGCGTGGTCAGCCCGGGAGGGGCGTACAGCGCGGGCAGGGTGATCAGGGCGGCCACCACGCAGCCGGCGATGATCGCGTTCACCGGGGTGCGGTTCCGGTCGATCTTGGACCACAGCCGCCAGCCGGGCACCCCGCCGTCGCGCGAGAACGCGTACGTCATCCGCGACATCGACGTCACGCAGCTCATCCCGCAGAAGAACTGGCCGATCGTGGAGATCGCGAAGATCGCCGTGGCCAGCGGGGAGGAGAGCGCGGTCTCGAAGATGGCCCCGACGAAGCCGGCCTGTTTGTTGATCTCGTCCACGTTAGTGGCGGCGAACAGGAACGACAGCAGCAGGATCCAGCCGCCGATCGCCGAGTAGAAGATCGACTGCCACAGGCCGCGGGCGGCGGACGTGGCCGCGCCCTGCGTCTCCTCCGATACGTGCGCGCAGGCGTCGTAGCCGGTGATCGTGTACTGGGTGAGCAGGAAGCCGAGCGGCAGCACGTACAGCCAGAAGGGGAGCCCGTCGGAGCCGTCACCGAAGCCGGAGTTGTTGTTCGTGCCGAAGAAGACGAAGTCGGCCGACTGGTGCGCGGTGGGGGCGAAGATCAGGATGGCGACGATGATCGCGGCACCCGCGACGTGCCACCAGACGGAGACGTTCTGCAGCACCGAGATCAGCTTGTGGCTGTAGATGTTGATCAGGGCGTGCAGCGCGAGGATGATCACGAACAACAGGAACGCCCGAGGGAGCGTGGCCTCCCACGCGCCGCCGGTCAGCCGGTTGAGGGTGATGTTGAGGAACGTCGCGCAGCCGTAGTCGACGGACGCGGTGACGGCGATGAGGCCGATGAGGTTGAGCCAGCCGGTGAACCAGCCGTGGATCGGCTTGCCCATCTTGGCGGCCCACCAGTAGATGCCGCCCGCCGTCGGGTACGCCGACACCAGCTCTGACATGCAGAAACCGATGATCAGGATGAACGCGGAGATCAGCGGCCAGCCCCACGAGATGGCGATGGGGCCGCCGTTGTTCCAGGCCTGCCCGAAGGTGGTGAAACAGCCGGCGAGGATGGAGATGATGGAGAAGGAGATGGCGAAATTCGAGAAACCACTCCAGGTGCGGGCCAGCTCCTGCTTGTAGCCGAGCTCGGCCAGTCGCCTGGAATCCTCTTCAGTTGAACTCATTGAGGTCTCCCTGGGGGCGAGCGGAGAACGCTCTATTTGGTCTACATCTAGACCATTTCCGCCCCAGGGACAAGGTGTTACAGGTGAGTTTCGATGTGGTCATGGAAACCCGTGGCCCGCAGGCCACGGGTGGGACGTCACTGGCCGAGCGCGTCGGTCGCCGCCTGGCAGAAGGCCTTCAGATCGTCCGGCTTGCGGCTGGTCACCAGCGTGCTGGGCCCCGCGGTGTCCACGACGACCTCCTGGTCCACCCAGTTCGCGCCGGCGTTGCGCAGGTCGGTCTGGAGGCTGGGCCAGGACGTCAGCGTACGTCCGCGCACCACGTCGGCCTCGACCAGGGTCCAGGGCGCGTGGCAGATCGCGGCGACCGGCTTGCCCGCGTCGAAGAAGGCGCGGACGAACCGTACGGCCTGCGGCACCATGCGCAGGCGGTCGGGGTTCGCGACACCCCCAGGGAGTACGAGACCGTCGAACGCGGCCGGATCGGCGGTGTCCACGGTGTCGTCCACGGCGAACGTGTCGGCCTTGTCCAGGTGGTGGAACGCCTGGATCTGGCCGGGATCGGTGGAGACGAGCACGGGCGTGCCGCCTGCCTGCTTGACCGCCTTCCACGGCTCTGTGAGCTCCACTTGCTCCACTCCCTCAGGAGCGACCAGGAACGCGATGGTCTTGCCGTTCAGCATGTGAACTCCCCCTTGGGCTGTGTTTCCCGTCCCCTATCCGGCAGGGTCGGATGTATGCGTTGTTACCCCTAGGGGGTATATTGGTGCCATCAAGAGTACGAGAGTGAGGAGCGATCATGACTGTCACGACGTACCAGGTTGAGGGCATGACCTGCGGCCACTGCGTCAGCTCCGTGACCGCCGAGGTCGGCAAGGTGGCCGGGGTGAGCGAGGTCGAGGTGGACCTGACGTCCGGGGCGGTGACCGTGACGAGCGCGGCGCCGCTCGACCGCGAGTTGGTCGAGGCGGCCGTGACCGAGGCCGGCTATGAGCTGGCGGGCAAGGTCGAGCTCCTGCCCCAGGCCGGCGGGTCGTGCTGCGGGACGGGCGGCTGCCACTGAGCCCTTGGGGTCTCCGCCGGCTTGGTGGCGGGCCGGTGGAGGCCGATCAGCGCGTAGCCCATGAAGACGAAGCCCGCGACCGCGGCCGGCGCATCCCGGTCACCTGACTGGCGGCCGGGTCGCCACGACCGCGTGAACGGCCCAGGCGGCGCCGGCGCCCACGGCGTACCAGAGCAGATCGGGCGGGTTGAACGTGCTGCCCAGCACCGGCCGTAGAATCGCGGGGATCCCGGCGAGCTGGGCGAACTCGATCGCCCAGCTCAGCCCGGCCGCCACCAGCGCGGCCGCCCATGGGCGGACCCGCGGTGCGGCGAGCACGACGATCGTGTAGATCAGGACGGTGTAGAGCGCGTCCCCCGCGTATTTCGGCACCGGGCCGTCCCACAGCAGCCGGACGCCCAGCCCGGCGGCGACGGTCAGGGCGGCGACGAGGGCGACGGGCAGGCGGGGCACGCGGGGCACCCGCTCACGGTAGCCCCAAGGGGACTGAAAATTTACACCGCCAAAGGAAACGAAGATGAAACAATTTTCCGCAGCGCGTTGACACCGCGTCTCCATATGGTTTGCCTTTCTCTACACAGGAACCCCCGCCTGAAGGTGAGGCACTTATGAGGAAATGGTTCGCGCGCCTGGCGATGCTCGGCGTAGCGCTCTTAGTTACAGGTCAGGGCGCCACTGCTGCCCTGGCTCAGGACCCTGCGGCGGGGAAGAAGATCGTACGCGTCGGCGCGACGCAGGCGATGGACTCGATGAACCCGTTCTTGGCCGTCCGCCTGGTCTCGACGTCGGTCCACCGCTGGATGTACGGCTATCTCACGGTCCCCGACTCCAAGACGCTCCAGCCCAGCCCCGACCTGGCCGAGTCGTGGACCACGTCCGAGGACGGGCTCACCTGGACGTTCAAGATCCGCGCCGCCAAATGGTCCGACGGCAAGCCGATCACGGCCGACGACGCCGCCTGGACGTTCAACAAGATGATGACGGACGAGGCCGCCAAGACAGCCAACGGCCCGGCGGTGGAGAACTTCGAGAGCGTCACGGCCAGCGGCCAGGACCTGACGATCAAGCTCAAGGCCCCGCAGGCGTCCATGCTGGACAACCCGGTCCCGATCATGCCGAAGCATGTCTGGGAGTCGGTCACGGACATGGCCAACTACGACGCCGAGAAGTACCCGTCGGTGAGCAGCGGTCCGTACATCGCGGTCGAACACAAGAAGGACCAGCACGTCAAGCTGCAGGCCAACCCGAACTACTGGCGCGGCAAGCCCAAGATCGACGAGCTGCAGGTCATCTTCTACGACAACCCCCAGGCCGCGATCGCCGGCCTGAAGAAGGGTGACATCGACCTGATCGGCCGCCTGCAGCCGCCCGAGTTCGAGGCCATCCAGAACGACCCGAACATCGAGGCGTGGAACACGCAGGGCCGGCGCGCGACCTACCTGCAGATCAACCACGGCGCCACCACCACGGACGACAAGCCCGTCGGTGACGGCCACCCGGCGCTGAAGGACGTCAAGGTCCGCCAGGCGCTGCACTACGCCATCGACAAGCAGAAGCTGGTCGCCGAGGTCCAGAACGGCCTGGCCAAGCCGGCCGACGGCTCGATCGTGCCGCCGATGTACAAGGACTTCTTCTGGGAGGCCACCGGCGACACCAAGGTCACCTACGACCCCGCCAAGGCCAACCAGATCCTCGACGACGCCGGCTACAAGAAGGGCGCTGACGGCGTCCGCACGATGCCCGACGGCAAGCGCAAGCTGGAGTTCCGCTTCAGCATCCACACCGACACGCCGATCGAGGACAAGCTCGCCGAATACCTGACCGGCTTCTTCAAGGAGATCGGCATCACGCTGACCACCAAGAAGGTCGACTCCAGCAAGTTCAGCGAGGAGACCGGCGTCACCGCGCTGTTCGACATCGCGATCAGCGGCTGGTCGGTCAACCCCGACCCCGAAGAGGTCATGGCCACGCACCTGTGCAGCCGCAGGCCGGCTCCGGGCGGCGAGGGCGGCGGCACCGAGTCGTTCTTCTGCGACGACACCTTCGAGAAGCTCTACCAGGAGCAGTTGAAGGAGCTCGACCGGCCCAAGCGCGCCGAGCTTCTCAAGCAGATGCAGGAGCGGCTCTACACCCAGGCCCCGGTCATCGCCATCTACTACCCGAACGACCTCGAGGGCTACCGCAAGGACCGGATCACCAGCATCACCCCGATCCCCGAGGACAAGGGCCTGCTGTACGGCGGCAGCGGCTACTGGCCGTTCTACACCGTGGACGTCAAGGCCACGGCGGCGAGCGGCGGCGCGGCCGGCGGCGGCTCCAACACCGGTCTGATCGCCGGTATCGTCGGTGGCGTGGTGGTCGTCGGGCTGGCGGCCTTCCTCCTGACCAGGCGGCGCAAGAGCGTCGCGGACGAGCGCGAATGACAACACCGCTTGAAGCAGCAGAGCCCGCCGCCGTCCAGGCGGCGGGCCCTGGTGACGAGCGCCCCACCTACCGAGGCACGCTGCGATACGCGCTGTCGAAGGCCGGTGGGGCGTTGTTCAGCATCGCCATGGTGGTCGTCGGCACGTTCTTCGTGTTCCGGCTGCTGCCCGGCGACCCGGTGCGCAACCTCGCGCAGGGCCGCAACATGACCCCGGCCCAGCTCGACCTCGAACGCCGCCGGCTCGGCCTGGACAAGCCGCTGATCGACCAGTTCTTCGACTTCGTCGGCGACACGCTCAGGCTCGACCTGGGCACGTCCTACGAGTACAAGCGGCCGGTGCTCGACCTGATCGGCGAGCGGATCGGCCCGACGCTGCTGCTGGCGGGCACGGGCCTGGTCATCGCGGTCAGTCTCGGCATCTGGCAGGGCACGCGGGCCGGGTGGCGGCACGGCAGCCGGTTCGACCGCATCTCCACCGGCGCGTCGCTGGTGCTGTGGTCGGTGCCGACGTTCTGGCTCGGGCTGCTGCTGATGATGGTGTTCGGCGTCGGCATCGGGCCGATCCCCGGCATCTTCCCGTTCCGCGGCATCGAGAGCGTGGACGCGCCCGACGGATTCGCCTATGTGCTGGACGTGGCCTCCCACATGGTGCTGCCGTGCCTGACGCTGGTGGCCGTGGTCTACGCGCAATACCTCCTCGTCATGCGGTCGTCGCTGCTGGAGGAGGTCAGCCAGGACTACGTCACCGTGGCCCGCGCCAAGGGCCTGCGCGACGACGACGTGCGGCGCCGGCACGCGGTGCCCAACGCCCTGCTGCCCACGGTGACGCTGGTCTTCATGCGCATCGGCTTCGTGGTCGGCGGCGCGGTCACCGTTGAAACGATCTATACCTGGCCAGGCCTGGGCCAGCTGTTTTACGAGGCGGTCAGAGTGCCTGACTTCACGCTCATGCAGGGCACGTTCATGCTGATCACCGTGGCGGTGATCCTCATGAACACGCTGGCCGATGTGGTCTACCACGTGCTCGACCCGAGGGTGAGGTCGGCATGACGAATCTTGCCGCGGCCCGCAGGCGGCTCGCACTGAGCCGCTTCTGGTTCGAGTTCCGGCATCACCGGACCGGGATGATCGGCTTGGTGACCCTCGTCGTCGCCGTGGTCCTCGCGCTGATCGCGCCGCTGTTCATCGACGAGAACGTGACCAGCGTCATCAGTGGCACCGGGACCCGGTGGGCGCCGCCGAGCCTGAGTGAGCCGTTCGGCACCGACGAGTCGGGCCGCTCGATCCTGCTGATGGTGTGGTGGGGCTCGCGCACGTCGCTGCTGATCGGCTTCCTCGCCGCGCTGCTCAGCATCGTGATCGGGCTGGTCGTCGGTGTTGCCGCCGGGCACTTCCGCGGCTGGTTCGGCGGTGCCCTCATGCGCGTCACCGACTGGTTCCTGGTGCTCCCGTCCCTGGTCACGGCGCTGGTGCTGGCCGCCATTCTGGGCGGCAGCACGTTCACGATCATCATGGCCATCGGGATCACGACGTGGCCGTCGACCGCGCGCCTGATCAGGGCGCAGACGCTCGCCGTCGAGGCGAGGCCCTACATCGAGCGGTCGAAGGCGCTCGGCGGCGGCCACTGGCACATCACCACCAGGCACGTGCTGCCGAACGTGGCGCCGCTGCTGCTGGCCAGCACCACGCTGGAGGTGGCCAGCGCGATCGTCACCGAGTCCACGCTGGCCTTCCTCGGCGCGAGCGCGAACAAGACCTCCTGGGGCACCATGCTGCGCTATTCCTACGACTTCGGCGCGGCCACCCAGGGCGCCTGGTGGTACATCCTCATCCCCGGCCTGGCCATCCTCGCCGTCGTCATGGCGTTCACCCTGGTGGGGCGGGCGCTGGAGGCCGTGCTCAACCCCAGGCTCAGGAGGGCGTCGTGAGCGAGCGAAGCGAGAGAACAATCAGACACAGCAGTCAAAGACTCATGCGGGCGACGGAGTCGGCCGCATGAGTCTGCTCGAACTCGACGACGTGTCGGTGACGTACCGCATTGCCTCGGGCGAGGTGCCCGCTGTGCGTGGTGTGTCGCTGACCCTGGACTCCGGAGCGGCACTCGGAGTCGCCGGCGAGTCGGGATCCGGCAAGTCGACGCTGGCCATGGCGCTGCTCCGGCTTCTGCCGCGGGACGCGCGCGTCGGCGGCCGGATCCTGCTCGACGGCGAGGACGTCCTCACCATGAAGTGGGGCCGCCTGCGGGCGGTGCGCTGGGCCGAGGCCTCGATCGTGTTCCAGGGCGCCCAGCACGGGCTCAACCCGGTACGCAGGATCGGGGACCAGATCGCCGAGCCGCTGCTCGTCCACAACCTGGCCAAGCCGGACGGCGCCCGCAAGCGCGTCGCCGAGCTGCTCGAACAGGTCGGCCTGCCGGCCTGGCGGGCCCGCAGCTACCCGCACGAGCTGTCCGGCGGGCAGCGGCAGCGCGTGATGATCGCGATGGCGCTGGCCTGCTCGCCCCGGCTGATCATCGCCGACGAGCCGACCACCGCACTCGACGTGATGGTCCAGGCCCAGGTGCTGACATTGATCAAGGAGCTGGTCGCCGAGCACGACATCTCGCTGATCATGATCTCGCACGACCTGTCGGTGCTCGCCGACGTGTGCGGGCAGCTCGCCGTCATGTACGCCGGCCGCGTCGTCGAGCACGGCCCGTCGCACGAGGTGTTCCACGACGCCAAGCACCCCTACAGCCGGGCGCTGGCGGCGGCGTTCCCGACGGTGGGCGACCCGGTCTCGCGGCTGGCGCCCAAGGGGCTCGGCGGCGATCCGCCCGACCCGATGCAGCTCCCGACCGGCTGCTCGTTCCACCCGCGCTGCCCGGTCGCGCTGGAGGAATGCGCGAGCCTGGACATGGAGCTGTGGCCGGCCGGCCCGGGCCGTAATGCCGCTTGCGTGCACGTACGGGCGAAGGAGGAGGTCTCATGACCGAGACGCAGACCGCCGCCGAGGCCGTCTCGACGACCCGGCCGACCCTGCTGGAGGCCCGCGACCTGCACGTGGAGTTCGCCTCGCGCGGGCGCCGCGCCCGCGCCGTGGACGGCGTGAACCTCGCCATCGGCGAGGGCGAGATCGTGGCGCTGGTGGGCGAGTCCGGGTGCGGCAAGACCACGCTGGCCCGCACGCTGCTCGGCCTCGAACGCCCCACCTCCGGTGAGGTCCGGTACGGCGGCGCCGCCCTGGACTACCGCTCCAAAGCGCTCAAGGCCTACCGCAGGCAGGTGCAGCTCGTCCTGCAGGACCCGATGGGCTCGCTCAACCCCCGGCAAACGGTGTACGAGGCCGTCGCCGAGGGCCCGCGCATCCACGGCATGCCGGACGAGCGGGAGGTCGTGGCCACGGCCCTGTCCAGAGCGGGGCTGCGGCCGCCGGACCGGTTCTTCCTGCGCTACCCGCACGAGCTGTCCGGCGGGCAGCGGCAGCGCGTGGTGATCGCCGGCGCGCTGGCGCTGAACCCGAAGGTGCTGGTCGCCGACGAGCCGGTGGCCTCGCTCGACGCCTCCGTGCGCGGCGAGATCCTGGCGCTGCTGCTCAAGCTCCGGGAAGAGCTGGGCCTGTCGGCGCTGGTCGTCACCCATGACCTGGGGTTGGCCTGGAACATCGCGGACCGGGTGGCCGTGATGTACCTGGGCAGGATCGTCGAGTCCGGACCTGTCGAGCAGGTGCTGACCGCGCCGCGGCATCCGTACACGCAGGCGCTGATGTCGGTGCTGCCCGAGTCCCCGGAGCGGGTGGTGCTGACCGGCGAGCCGCCGGACCCGACGAGGATCCCCGGCGGGTGCCGCTTCCACGCCCGCTGCCAGGTGCTGGCTTCCGGGCGGGCGGCCGAGGCCGGGGTGGACGGCAAGTGCCGCGCGGAGCCGCTGACCATCCTGCCCGCGGTGCCCGAGGCACAGGCGGCCTGCTATTACGCGGACGCCGTGGGCTGACCCGGCGTCAGCCCAGGTCGGCGTCGTGGACCAGGATGGCGGCCTGGACCCGGTTGGCCAGGCCCAGCTTGGCCAGCACGCGGCTGACGTGCGCCTTCACCGTGGCCTCCGTCAGGCGTAGCTCGCGGCCGATGGCGGCGTTGGACAGGCCGCGGGCCAGCGCCCTGATCACCTCCTCCTCGCGGCCGGTGAGCCCGGCCAGCTGCCTGCGGGCGGCCTCGGCCCGGGAAGGGGCGCGGTCGGCGTACGAGGCGATCAGGCGCTTGGTCACCGAGGGGGAGAGCATGGCCTGGCCGCCGGCGACGGTGCGGACGGCGGCGGCCAGCTCCCTCGGCGGGGTGTCCTTGAGCAGGAACCCGACCGCGCCCAGCCGCAGCGCCTCGTGCACGTACTCGTCGAGGTCGAACGTCGTCAGCATGATCAGCTTCGGCATGCCGGGCCCGGCCAGCAGGCGGGCGGCGGCAAGGCCGTCCATGCCCGGCATGCGCACGTCCATCAGCACGACCTCGGGCCGCAGCCGCGCCACGGCGGACACGGCCTCGGCGCCGTCGCGAGCCTCGCCGACGACCACGATGTCGCCCGCGGCCTCCAGAATCAGCCGCAGCCCGGACCGCACGAGCTCCTCGTCGTCCACGACGAGCACCCGGATCACACGCACCTCCGATCGCCGGACGTGCCGGCCACACCGGTCGCGCCGGCCACACCGGGTGTGGCGACCACGACGGACGTGCCGGACGTGCCGGACGTGCCGGACGTGCCGGACGTGCCGGGCGTGCTGGCCACGCCGGGCGTGCTGGCCACGCCGGGCGTGCCGATCACCCCGAGTTCGCTGATCATGCCGGGATCCGGGCGCGCACCAGGAAGCCGCCGCCGTCCTGGGCGCTGGTGCGTAGCGTGCCGCCGAGCAGTTCGACCCGCTCCCGCAGCCCCACCAGGCCCCAGCCGGCGCCGGGCAGCCTCTCCGGCGGCGACCCGGGCGCCTGGTTGCGCACCTCGACCTCCAGTTCGCCGGGCCCGTAGCGGATGCGCACGTCCGTGCCGGCGTCTCCCGCGTGCTTGTGCACGTTGGTGAGCGCCTCCTGGATCACCCGGTACGCGGTCCGCTCCACAGTCGGCTCCACCGTCCGCGCCTCGCCTTCGTCGTGCCGGGTCACCGTGATGCCCAGGGCGCGGGACTGGTCGAGCAGCCGGTCGAGGTCGCTGAGCGTGGGCGGCGGCTGGAGCACCGCGTCCGCCTCGGGCGACCGCAGCACGCCGAGAACGTCACGCAGGTCGGCCAGCGCCTCCCGCCCGATCCCGCCGATCATGGCGGCCGCCTGAGCCGTCTCGTCGTCGGCCGCCCGCACCTCCAGCGCTCCCGCGTGCAGCACCATCAGCGAGACCCGGTGCGCCACCACGTCGTGCATCTCCCTGGCGATCCTGGCCCGCTCCTGAACTCTGGCCTGCTCGGCCCGCATGACCTGCTCGCGTTGCGCCGCCGCCAGGCCCTCATGCCGGGCGCGTACCCAGAGGCCGAGGGCGAGCGGCAGCGCGATCACGGCCAGCGCCATCAGCAGGGCATTGCCGAGGGTCGCGGTCGCCATCTCGTGCAGGCCGTTCTGCCACTCGCCGACCAGCGCGGAGACCCCGCACACCGCCACGCTGCCGCCGAGGTAGGCCGCGATGCGGCGCCTGTCCAGCGTGCGGCCCGCGTAGTAGGAGGCCAGCATCAGCGGCGGCCACATCACCAGCCACGCGTACGTGACGGCCCCCACCACGGCCAGCGGCCACCAGGACCGCCGCGCCCACCAGGCGGCCGCGCCCGCGACGGCGGCGACCGCGATCAGCACCGGGAGCGGCAGACTCGACGGCACCCCCGCCTGCCCGTGCACCACGGGCAGCGAGAGCGCGAACATCCCCGCGCCGAGCAGAACGAACCGCATGGGTCACAGCGTATGGGCCGGGCCGGAAATGCCTTTACGACGAAAGTAGTAAGAGCCGATCGACGATCGGGGCGTACGCCCGGCCGCCCCCGGCCGCCAGCGTAGAAGCCATGCTCAAGATTCTCGCCACGTCATTGATCGTGCTCGCCACACCGGCGGCACCGGCCACCGACCTCGCCCTGCCGCAGCCGACCGGCCCCAAACCCATCGGCACGACCACCCTGCACCTGACCGATGCGAGCCGTCCCGACCCGTGGAACCCTGAGGCGGACCAGCGGGAGCTCATGGTCTCGCTCTGGTACCCGGCTCGCAAGGCTGTCGAGAAGCGGGCGCCGTACATGACCCCGCAGGAGTCGGCCGCGGTCCTGAAGAGCTTCGAGAACGTGCCCCCGGACGCGCTCACCAAGGTCAGGACGTACGCCGGGCTCGATGCGCCCGCGCGGAAGGGCCGCCACCCGCTGGTGGTCATGTCGCCCGGGTTCTCCTTCCCGCGCGCCACCCTGACCTCGCTCGCCGAGGACCTGGCCAGCAGGGGCTACCTGGTGGCGGCGGTGGAGCACACCTACGAGTCGGTCGGGACCACGTTCCCCGACGGCCGGACCACCACCTGCCTGGCCTGCGTGAAGGGCCAGGACGGCGCGAAGGTCGCGGCGAGCCGGGTGAAGGACGTGCGGTTCGTGCTCGACGAGTTGTCCAAGGGCCGCTGGGGCAAGGCGATCGACCGGTCGAAGATCGCCATGGTGGGCCACTCGATGGGCGGCAACAGCGCCGCCCAGACCATGCTCGCCGATCCCCGGGTGAAGGCCGGCGTCAACCTGGACGGCACGTTCAAGCCGATCGTCGAGCCCCTGAAGCGCCCGTTCATGCTGATCGGGGCGCCGCGGACGCACACGCCCGAGGGCACCGACGACTCGTGGAAGCAGTCCTGGGCCAACCTCAAGGGCCCGAAGCGCTGGATCACGGTGGCGGGGACGGACCACTCAGCGTTCGTCGACTACGCCGTAATCAGGCCCAAGCTCGGCATCCCCGCTCAGGAGATGGACGGCGCGCGGGCGCTGGCGATCACGCGCGCCCACCTCACCGCCTTCCTCGACCGGCACCTGCTGGACAGGCGGACGCCGGTCGAGGACTTCCCCGAGGTCACCGATCACGACTGAAAGGCGGCGGCGTTCTCCGTGGCCCACTGAGCGAAGCTGCGCGCGTCCCGGCCGGTGATCTCCTTTACGGTCGGGACCAAGGTGTAGCCGACCTCCGGCGTGTTGCCGAGCGCGTCGACGAGGAACTCGATGGTCTCCTCGCCCATGCCGTCGCCGCGCCACTTGGCCCGCGCCTCGTCCACGGTCAGCTCCACAAATCGCACGTCCACGCCGATGGCCGCGCTCAGGATCGCGACCTTCTCCTTGAGCGTGATCACCTCCGGGCCGCTGATCGTGAGCGTCCTGCCGCCGTGTCCCCCCTTGACCAGCACCGTCGCGGCCACGGCGGCGATGTCGCGCTCGTGCACCAGTGCGCTCAGCCGGTCGCCGAACGGCTCCTTGATGACGCCTTCCGTCTTGATCGTCTGCGCCCACCAGCGCAGCGTGTTGGACATGAACTCGACCGGCTCGAGCAGCGTCCACTCGATGTCCGTGGCGGCCAGAGCCTGCTCCAGCTCACCCTCCGCGCGCCCGCCGAGCACCGTGACCCGTCGCACGCCCGCCTCGGCGGCCAGCTTCACCAGGCCCGCGCCGTCCGGCAGGGGCGTGTAGTCGTCGCCCGCGAAGTTGATGAAGTGCGCGGCCTCGACGCCGTCGAAGACGCCGGCCAGCGAGTCGAGCTGGGCGAGGTCTCCGGCGACGACCTCGACGCCCTCGGGCAGGCCGGCCTTCGCGGGGTTCCTGGTCAGGGCCCGCACCTGCTGCCCGGCGGCGAGGAGCTCCTCGACGACGAGACGGCCGACGGTCCCGGTGGCACCGGTGACGAGGAAGGTCATGGCGAACCCAATCTGTTCGGAACGGAACGTTCTGCTCTTACTCTATCAGAACGGAACGCTTCATTCCATATGAAACGTGAGCATGATGGCGTTCGCGGCGCGGTGAATGGGTCGGCGAGGCGCAGTACGCCGCGTCCCCACGGACACGACGCGCGCCCGGCTGGGGTTCGCCGAGTTGTTCGAGGGGCATCGAGCCGGGGGAGCGGCCCCGGGCGCGACCTCTCCTAGAAGGCGCTTATCGTGGCGGGGGCGCGCTCAGCCCGGCTCAGGGTGCGGATGACCGCCGTCGCCCCGTGCCGGTGCACGGCCAGCCGCGCCAGGAGTTCGACCACGGGATCGATCACCGACTCCGGCAGAGCAGGCGTCTCGATGCCCACGCTGGCGGCCAGGTCGTCGGAGTGCACGACCAGCTCCACCAGCCGGGTCAGCAGCAGGTCGTCCAGAGTGAGGGACCACTCGGCCCACGGCAGCCGGATGACCCGGTCCGCAGGCTCGGCGGGCAGCACGACGGTCAGCTCGTCGAGCAGCGCCTGCGTGCGCTCCACCAGTGCCGCCGGGCCGTCGGCGGCGGCCGCCTCCCCGCCCCGCCGGACGTACACGTTGCTCTCGTGGTCCAGCCCCGCCTGCACCCACGGCGAGCGCGAATAGTGCTCGATGAGCTCGATCGGCTCCTGGGCCTCGGCGTCCAGCGCGAGCGCGTCGCGCACCCGGACGAGCTGGAGCGCTAGATGGCCGGCCAGCCCCGCGACGCTGAACTCCGTGAGCGCGCTCGGCTTGTCCCATGCCGCGGCCACGGCCGGATCGCCCAGCAGCGCCACCGCCGACGCCGCGGCCACCAGATAGGACTGCCTGCTCTCCCCCATTTGCCGCCCTTCTCCTGGTTCAGGTGGTAACACGCGCCAACACTATCCCGCCGACAATCAGCGCGAGCGCCGCCATCCTGCCTACGGAGACGGGGTCGTCGTTGAGCGCGATGCCCAAGCTGATCGCGCCGACGGCGCCGATGCCGGTGAAGACCGCGTACGCGGTGCCGACCGGCAGCGTGTTCATGGCCTGCGACAGCAGCCAGACGGCCGCGGCCATCAGGAGCAGGCACACCAGCGTGGGCACCGGCCGGGTGAAGTTGTGCGTCGGCTTGATGCTCTGCGACCAGGCCACCTCGACGAGGCCGGCCAGGACCAGGATCAGCCAGTTCATCGGGCCACCTCCTTGAGCGCCGCCGCCAGGGACTCCTCGTGCCGGTCGCGCAGGTGCGCCAGCGCCGGGTCGAGTCGGGCGTTGACCAGTTCCGCGTGGATGAACGTCACGTCCTCCGCCTGGAAGTGGCCCTTGAAGAAGTCGCGCAGGTAGCGCTCCTGGTGGTCGTACGGCTCGCGGGGCGTGCCGGGTCCGTACGCGCCGCCGCGCGCGCTGGTCACCACGAACGAGCGGCCTTCGAGCGACATCTTGGGGAAGGTGATCTGGTCGAGCCAGGCCTTCAGCGACGAGGGGATCGAGTAGTTGTACATCGGCGCGCCGATCAGGATCACCTCGGCCGCCACCACCTCGTCGAGCAGCGGCTCCACGACCGCCCACGCCTCGCGCTGGGCGGGTGTGCGTACCGCCTCCCGATAGCGCGAAATATCCATTATCTCCTGCTCCAGGATGAAATCGCATATCTCCGTCCACGCCTCGCCGATGTGTGGCACGGGCCGCGCGGCCAGGTCGCGGTAGACGTACCGAGCCTCCGGGTGGGCCGCGCGCCAGGTGGCGGCGTAGCTGCCCGACAGCTTCCGCGAGAACGACGCGCGGCGCGCGCTGGCGTCCAGATGTAGCAGCATGATCTCTCCTTAAGTGGACACATTGTCCGGTTCAATATAACCGGACAGTGCGTCCAGATACAATTCCGGTCATGGAGAGAGCCGACGCCGCGCGCAACCGCGCCAGGATCCTGGAGGCCGCCGCCCTGCTCTTCGCGGAAAAGCCGCCGCAGGACGTGACGATGGACGACATCGCCAAAAAGGCGGGGGTGGGCCGGGGCACGCTCTACCGCCGCTACCCCGACCGGGCCTCGATCGCCGTCGCACTGCTCGACAAGCACGAGCGGGAGCTGCAGGAGCGGCTGCTACGCGGCGAGCCCCCGCTCGGCCCTGGAGCGCCGCCCGGCGAGCGGCTGGCCGCCTTCTACGCCGCCATGGTGCGGCTGCTGGAGGATCACTCGCACCTCGTGCTCGGCTCGGAGGTGGGCCGCTCGCGCTTCGAGACCGGCGCGTACGGCTTCTGGCGCGCCCACGTGCGCGCGCTCCTCGTCGCCGCCGGCACGCCGGGCCGGGACGGGCTGGTCGACGTCCTGCTCGCGCCCCTGGCCCCCGAGGTGTACGGCTATCAGCGCGCGGTGCTCGGCCTGACCCCGCGGCAGATCACCGAGGCGCTGTCCAAGCTGACGGTGATCCTCGGCCCGGAACCGGGCTGACCTGCGGGTGCTCGATGGCGGCGCTTAGGCGAGGGCCTTCGTGATCGCGGACCTGATGAACGCACGAGCCAGCTTGGCCCTCCTGAACCGGCTCAGCACCGGCGCGGGGGTGCCGTACCTGCGGGCCCGCACGTCGGCCACCACGATCGCGGGCGCGCCCAGCTCGCCCAGCACGTCGAGGGCCTCCCGCTTACTGATCAGCCGCCCGTCCCGCAGCGTGACCGTGGCCCTGGCGACCGTCACCATGCCCAGGTCCACCCAGATGTTCTGCAGCCAGCGCCGCCGCCCGCGCGTCCTGTCCAGCCAGAAGTCCCGCAGGTCCACCCGTACGAACTCGGCCAGCTCTTGATCCGACACCGGCGGCAGCAGTCCGGCAGGCGGCGGCCCGTACAGCTCCAGGGCCTGCGTGTGCAGTTCGCGCCGCGTCACGGCGGTGACGGGACGACGGAAGATGCGCTCGTGCGCCCAGGTCACGTGCTCGATCGCCGGGTCGGCGAGCTCCTGCCTGGCCATGTAGGAGCAGTGCAGCAGGTCGGCCATCGGCAGGTCGATGGCCCGGTGCACGGCTTTGAGCCGCCGCCACTGCTCCATCGTGATGGGCTCCTCGACGACCGCGATGAGGTCCAGGTCGCTGCGGCCCGGCTGGTAGTCGTCGGCGGTCGCGAGCGATCCGTGTGCCCATAACGCGACCAGTGGGACTGTCGGCTCCACTGCTTCCAGAAAATGCCCTAGCAGGCGGTCGGTCGCTGCGTGCATGATGGCAACTATGATCGATGCACGCCCGGCTGGAAAGGTCGCCTTGATCACCGGCGTCGGACGCACCGTCGGCATCGGCGCGGGGATCGCCATGCGACTGGCCGCTTCGGGCTGGGACATCGCCTTCACCTACTGGACCCCCTACGACGAGCGCATGTCCTGGGGCGTCGAGGGCGGGGCGAGCGATGCGATCGAAAAAGCCCTCGCGGAGCAGGGCGCGGCCACGGTCGCGATCGAGGCGGACCTCGCCGACGTGGCCGCCCCCGCCCAGATCTTCGACGCGGCGGAGCGGGCGCTGGGCAACGTCACCGCCCTGGTGATGTGTCACTGCGAGTCGGTCGACTCGGGCCTGCTCGACACCACGGTGGAGAGCTTCGACCGGCACTTCGCGGTGAACGCGCGGGCCACCTGGCTGCTGATCCGCGAGTACGGGCGACGCTTCCACGGCGCTCCAGGGACCGGCCGGATCATCGGCCTCACCAGCGACCACACCGTCGGCAATCTGCCCTACGGCGCCAGCAAGGCCGCATTGGACCGCATCACCCTGGCCGCCACCCACGAACTCGCCCACCTCGGGATCAGCGCCAACGTGATCAATCCCGGCCCGGTGGACACCGGTTGGATGTCGGACGAGGTGCGGGAGAGCTGCCTCCGTCAGACGCCGCTCAGCCGGCTCGGCACGCCGCAGGACACCGCTCATCTCGTCGATTTCCTGTGCTCGCCGCAGGGGCAGTGGATCAACGGCCAACTGCTCATGAGCAACGGCGGTTTCGCCTAGGGACCCGGCATCGTGCTCAGGGTGTACCGAACAGGGCGCTCACCGACTCGCCGTCGTGGATCCGGCGCATCGCTTCGGCCAGAGCGGGCGCGATCGACAGCACCGTGAGCTTGTCGCTGGGCTTGGGCGAGGGCACGGTGTTGGTGCAGACGATCTCCTCGACCTCGGGCAGCGCGCTCAGCCGCTCGATCGCCCCGCTCGCGAAGAGCCCGTGCGTGCAGGCCACCCGCACCGAGCGAACGCCGCGGTCCCGCAGCCGGTCGAGCAGTTCGATGACGGTGCTGCCCTTGGCGATCTCGTCGTCCAGGATGATCACGTCTTTGCCGGTCACCTCGCCGATGACCGAGCTGATCACCACGCGGTCGTCGCTGAAGCGCTGCTTGGCGCCCATCGCGACGCCGGTGCCGAGCAGGCGGGCGAAGTGCGCGGCCTCCTTGGCGTTGCCGAGGTCGGGGGAGACGACGACCGTGTTCGTCAGGTCGTACTGGCGGAAGTGCGCGGCCATCTCGCGCAGCGCGTGCAGATGGTCGACGGGCACGCTGAAGAAGCCGTGCACCTGCGGTGAGTGCAGCGTCATCGCCAGCACCCGGTTGGCGCCCGCGGTCACCATCAGGTCGGCCACCAGCCGCGCGCCGATGGAGATGCGCGGCTCGTCCTTTTTGTCTGATCTGGCATATGCGTAGTGCGGAAGCACAACGGTGGTCCTGGCGGCGGAGGCGCCGCGGGCCGCGTCGAGCATGAGCAGCAGCTCGACCAGGTGCTCCTGCACGGGCGGCACCAGGGGCTGGATGAGGAACACGTCACGCTCGCGGCAGTTGGCCTGCAACTGCACCTCGAGAACGTCGTTGGCGAACCGGTTGAGCCGGACCGGGTGCAGAGGAGTGCCCAGGTGGGCGCAGATCTCCTCGGCCAGTTCGGGGTGGGCGCTACCGCTGAAAACCGTGATGTCTCGCACGATTCCCAAAGCATAGCCAGGGGGTGCGCACGTTCACGAGATCAGGTCGGGCGTGAGCGCGTCGAGCCCCGGCAGCACCCGCCAGGCCAGTGCGAGGGCGTCCGGCGCGGGCGGGTAGCGGGGGTGCGGTACGGCGATCACGCGCATCCCGGCCGCGTGCGCGGACCGCAGCCCGTTGCTGGAATCCTCGACCGCCACGCACCCCTGCGGATCCAGCGACATCCGCCGCGCCGCCTCCAGATATCCGTCGGGCGCCGGCTTGCCCCGGGCGACCTCCTCGGTCGAGACCGTGGCCGCGAAGCACTCCTTCAGCTCGGCCGCGTCCAGCACCACGTCGATCAACCGGCGCGGGGACGAGCTGGCCAGCCCCAGCGCGACCTGCCCGGACAGGCGCCGCACCGCCTCCACCGCGCCCGGCATCAACGGCACCTCGTCGCGGTAGCGCGCGGCCATCTGGTCCACCACGTCACGGGCGATCTCGCCGGGCGGCATCCCCACTCCCAGCTCGTGCAGGTACGCGGCCCATTCGGCGGTGCTCATGCCCATGAGCCTGGTCTGGGTGTCCGGCTGCCACGTGCCGCCGTGCTCGGCCACGAACGCGCGCCGTACCTCCTCCCACACCGGCTCGGAATCGACCAGCACGCCGTCGAGGTCGAACACGCACGCTTCCACGGGCAGCTCCCATCCAGTAGGGCCAACATCATCGCATGTCCTTATTGCCCGAGATTCATCCTTCTTAGGGACGTTTGTTGGGCTACTCGGGGCTGATTCCCGGGCATGCGGCTTGGCATGGCAGACCTTCCATTCCATGACAGGGGCGACTTCGAGGACGCGAACCGTGGGTTCATCGCCAAGCTGAGCCCGGCGGTGGTCACGACCGCGGACGGCCGGGTCATCTGGGACAACGACTCCTACGACTTCCTCCACCAGGAGTGTCCCAAGACGGCCCACCCCAGCCTCTGGCGGCAGGCCCAGCTCTGCGCCAAGCAGGGCCTGTACGCGGTCGCCGACGGCATCTACCAGGTACGCGGCCTGGACCTGTCGAACATGACGCTGATCGAGGGTGACAACGGCGTCATCGTGATCGACCCGCTGATCTCCACGGAGTGCGCCGCCGCCGCGCTGAAGCTGTACCGCGCCCACCGCGGCGAGCGCCCCGTCACCGGCGTGATCTACACCCACTCCCACGCCGACCACTTCGGCGGCGTACGCGGCGTCACCCGCGGCGGTGTGCCCATCCTGGCCCCCGCCGGATTCCTGGAGCACGCGGTGTCGGAGTACGTCTACGCAGGCCCGGCCATGACCCGCCGCGCCGTCTACCTGTACGGCTCCGCGCTGTCCCGCTCACCCGAGGGCCAGATCGGCTGCGGCCTCGGCCTGACCGTCTCCACGGGCACCCTGTCGCTCATCCCGCCCACGATCGAGATCACCAGGACCGGCCAGGAGGAGACGGTCGACGGCGTACCGATGGTCTTCCAGCTCACCCCAGGCGCTGAGATGATCTTCTTCTTCCCCGGCCGCGCCGCGCTGTGCCTGGCCGAGAGCGCCACCCACAACCAGCACAACGTCCTCTCGCTGCGCGGCGCCACGGTCCGCGACGCCCGAGCCTGGGCGCGGCATCTGAACGAGGCCCTTTCCCTGTTCGCCGACCGGGCCGAGGTCGCCTTCGCCGCCCACCACTGGCCCACGTGGGGCCGCGACAGCATCGTCAGCTTTCTCAGCCAGCAGCGCGACATGTACGCCTACCTGCACGACCAGACGCTGCGCCTGCTCAACAAGGGCCTGACGGGGGCCGAGATCGCCGAGGCCGTGCAACTGCCGCCCGCACTGGAGCGGGCCTGGCACGCGCGCGGCTACTGCGGCTCTACGAGCCACAACGTCAAGGCCATCTACCAGCGCTACCTGGGCTGGTTCGACGGCAACCCGGCTCATCTGTGGGAGCACCCGCCGCGGGAGAGCGCGGTCCGCTACGTCGAGTGCCTGGGCGGCGGCTCGGCCGTGGTCGCGTTCGCCCGGCGCTACATACAGGAGAACGACCTGCGCTTCGCCGCCCAACTGCTCAACCACGCCGTCTTCGCCGACGAGGGCAACAAGGAGGCCCGGGACCTGCTCGCCGAGGTCTACACCAGGCTCGGCCACGGCGCCGAGAACGCCACCTGGCGCAACTTCTACCTCATGGGCGCCCTGGAGCTGGCGGACGGCATCGTGCCCGCCACCATGGACACCGCCTCGGCCGACCTGTTCGCCGCGCTGACCGTGGAGCAGATCTTCGACTCGCTGGCCGTCCGCGTCGACGGCCCCAAGGCCTGGAACGAGCGGCTGTCGATCGACTGGCACCTGACCGACCTGCGGGAGCGGCATCGTACGACGCTGTCCAACGGCGCGCTGATCCATCAGATGAACCCGAAGGACGATTCCGCCGACCTCACGCTTCGCCTGACGAAGGCCCAGCTCGCCGGCCTGCTCGCGGGCAAGGGCGTCGAAGGGGTGGAGCGCGAGGGGGACACGGCGGTGCTGCGGCGGCTGGTCGCGGTGTTGGACCGGCCGGTGCCCGACTTCGCCATCGTGACGGCCTGACCGTCGCTTGCCCGTCCGCGACCTCGGCGCGCCGCCGCAGCCAGGCAAGCGGGCGGTCAGCCTCAGCCAGGGGCGGTCAGCCGCAGCCAGGCCTGCGGTCAGCCTCGGCCAGGCGGGCGGTCAGCCTCGGCCGTCAGCGCGCGGCAGGCCAGCGCCAGCAGCGTGACCACCACGGCCGCGACGGCAGGCCCCACCACCAGTGGCACCGTCAGCCCGCCCGCGTGCCAGGCCGCCGCCGCGATCGCCGCCGAGGTCAGCACCGCCACCCCGAACATGGCCCCCCACAGCGGCAGCACGTGCAGGTACGCGAACAGCAGCGGGAACGCCAGCCACACGAACGCCGGCGCTGCCACGGCCAGCACCACCCAGCCCGCCGTCACCAGAGCCAGCCACACGCGCCCCGGCACCGGCCGGCCCTCGACCGCCGGGCCGGCCCCGTACAAGAGCCCGAGCAGCACGCCACCGAAGGCCACGGCCACGCGATCCTCGCCCAGCACGCCGGCCACGGCGACCAGCAGCAGCCCGCAGGCCGTGACCAGCACCGCGGACCGCAGCAGTCGCAACGGAAAGTGCATCATTACTGACCAACAGTAATCGAACGTGGCTTTGGAGCGAAGGACGTCGGACGGCCCGCCGCGAGAGCGCGGTGATCAGGGAGCCATTGCGAAGATGATCCCGCCCACCCTTCCGCGAGGCCGGACAAGAACGCCCGCTCAGGCCTCCAGCAATGTGGCCTCCACCGCCGGATCGAGCCCGACCCGCGGCCGATCCTGGCGCATCGGAGCCACACCGCCGATGCTCCGCAGCCACGCCCACGTGTCGGCGACCGTCTCCGCCAAGGGACGCAGCCGCAGCCCCGCCGCCACGGCCTTGGTCACGTCACCTCCGTGCATGAAGGCGTGGTCCGCGCCCACCAGCCAGATCGGCAGCTCCGTCCACGGCGCGACGCCCGCCGCGAGCAGCGTCTCCGCTTCGACCCAGCGCAGCTCGGCCGCGGCCCCGGTCACCGTGACGCAGGTCTCCAGCAGCTCCCGCATCGTCACGAACCCCGGAGGGCTCACCACGTTGTAGGCCCCGCCGAGCCCGCGCTCGGCCGCCCGCAGGCACCACAAGGCCAGGTCGCGTGCGTCGACGTACTGCAACCCGAGGTCGCCTGGCCCGGGCGCGAGCACCGGGCCGCCGCGCGCGATCCGGCTCAGCCACCACGGCAGCCGCCCGATGTTCTCGTAGGGTCCGAGGATCGTCCCGGCCCGCGCCAGCAGCGCCCGATCTCCGAACGCGGCGACCACCCCCAGCTCGGCTCCCGCCTTGTTCCTGGCGTAGTCGGAAGCGTCGCGCTCGTCGGCGGACGACTCGACGAGCGGCGCGCTCTCGTCCGCGCCGAAGGGCACCGGGTCGGCGTAGACGGACCTGCTGGAGACGTAGACGTAGTGACCCGCCCGCCCGGCCAGCAGCGACGCGGACTCCGTGACCGCGGCCGGCGCCCACGACCAGGTGTCGACCACCACGTCCCACTCGCCGCGCTCGAGCGCCGCCAGCCCGCCCGGCGCCGACCGGTCACCGCGTAACGCCGTCACCCCGGCGGGCGGCACGTGGCTGCCCCGGTTGAACACCGTCACGTCCCACCCGAGGCCCAGCGCCTCCTCGACGACCGCCCGGCCCACGAACTCTGTCCCACCCAGCACCAGAACCCTCATGCGCCTACTCTGGCCGACCCGCCCGCAAGCCGGAAGCCGTGCACGCCCGCAGCGGAATCGCCATGGGCGAAAGCCGTACCCGCGCGCCGCGAGGAACTGCGGCCGATCCTGGTCGAGCGGCTGGCCACGCGGGGCGCGGTCAGAACTCGCACCCGCCCGGATCGGCCACATCGTCGTCGTACTCGGGAGGAGGCGCCACGGCACCCCCCGGCGCCTGTGAGCCTTCGGGCTCGCCCGGGACCCGCACGGTGAGCCCGCGCACACCGCGAGGCCAGACGTCGGCGATCACCTCGACCCGCCACCACACCACCTAGACACCCCCTCTACGGCCTGTCTCGCACCCGATCCTGGGACGAAAAAGATGTACGGAGCGTGGCGAACCGCCCCTCTTGGAAGCCTGCTTACCGAATCGCGATCACGTATAGGTCCAGATCAACGGCCATGCTGTTGCGGTGGCTCTCCATGGGTACGTGTCACAGTCAGTGACACGGGAGTCGGATGGTGAATCGGTTTGTTCCGCGCTCGATCCGAGCGCGCCTGACCATGCTCGCGATCTTGATCGCGGCCCTGGTCTTCACCGCCACGTCCACCATCACGCTCATCACCGTGCCGGGCAATATGCGCGGCCTCGTACAAGCCAGGGTAGAGCTGGCCGTCCGCAGGGTCGCCATCCAGGCCCACGCGGGACATCTGCCTCCCGAACTGGAGACGCCGGTACACGTCCACCTCCTGCAGGTGGTCTCCGCGGACGGCAAGGTGCTCGCCGCCTCTCCCGCACTGCGCGGAGCGCCGCCCATGACGACCTTCCGCGTCAGCATGCCGGAGAAGATCCAGGTCACCGAGCGCAGGCTGCCGCGCATCCGGAACGACGAGGAGTACCTCGTCATGGCCCTGATGGTGTACACGTCCGACGGCCCCGTCACGGTGTACGGCGCGGCCTCGCTCGCCGAGGTCAACCGGGCGCTCGCCTGGCTCTACCTCCTGGTGTTCCTCGGCACCCCGCTGGTGCTGTTGATCGTCGGGACCACGACCTGGGCGGTGGTCGGGTTCGCCCTGCGCCCCGTCGAGCGCATCCGCGCGGAACTGGCCGAGATCACCGGCCGGGATCTCAGCAGGCGCGTACCCGTACCCGACACCGGCGACGAGATCTCCGGCCTGGCCGCCACCACGAACGACACCCTCGACCGCCTCGAACGCTCGGCCGAGACCCAGCGACGCTTCGTCGCCGACGCCTCGCACGAGCTCCGCAGCCCCATCTCGGCGATGCGCGCCCAACTGGAGGTGGCCAACGCATACCCGGACGAGACGGACTGGCCGGCCACGGGCGCCCGCGCCCTGGCCGCCGCCGACCGCCTCGCCGGCATCATCGACGAGCTGCTGATGCTGGCCAGGCTGGACGCCGGCGCGGTCACGCAGCGCCGCGTGGTGGACATCTGCCACATGGCGGAAGAACAAGTACGCCGCCGCGAGGGCGCCCGGGTCCCCATCCTCCTCGACCCCTGCGAGCCGGCCCCGGTCCACGGCTCGCCCGTGCAGCTCGACCGCCTCCTGACCAACCTCCTGGACAACGCCACCAGGCACGCCGCCACCAGGGTCGAGTTCTCGGTCGTGGTGGAGGGCGACCGGGTGGTGGTGACGGTGACGGACGACGGCAGTGGCATCCCGCCGCAGGACAGAGAGCGGGTCTTCGAGCGCTTCACCCGCCTGGAGGAGGCCCGCGCCAAGGACAAGGGCGGCAGCGGCCTCGGCCTGCCCCTCTCCCGCGAGATCGCCGCGGCCCACAACGGCACCCTCGCGATCGCCGACTACTCACCCGGCGCCCGCTTCGTCGTCGAGCTCCCGCTGTACGAGGGGGAGAGCGGAACTCCCCGGCCGTAGACTTCGCCGGATGGACCTGCGGCAGCTCTCGGACGAGATCGAATCCGTCTCCACCCGGTACGCGGACGCTCTCGGGATCGAACGGGACGACATCTGGTTCCTGCTGAAGTTGCAGGAGGAGATCGGCGAGCTGACCCAGGCGTTCCTGATGCGCACGGGGCGCGCCAGGACCAAAGGGCTGACGTCGGACGAGCTCGAGGCCGGCTTCCGTGCGGAGCTGGCCGACGTACTGTGCCACGTGGTCCTCCTGGCCCGCCATCACGGCGTGGATCTGGAGGCCGAGATCCAGCGCAAGTGGCTCAGCCGGCAGGCGTAGCGGCGCGTCTATGGGGATCGTATGGAACTCCCGGCACATCGTTGATCATGCGATCCAGGAGAGGCGATCACAGAAAGTTGGAGTCATCGCTTTGGATCTCCTGCGCCGGCCACAGCGCAGGAGTCACACTGGTCCCTACGGCCACCACGTGCTCCTTTGCTCTTGAACGATGCCCTCCAAGGATCACGTGCTGGCCGCCACCGAGACGCGACCCCGCGATGGGTCCGTCCCGTGGCAGGGACGGACCCGGAAGCGAAGCTAGTCGACCACGGTGATGCGGCCGGTGGCGGGCGGGGCGACGGGGTTGTTCTTGCCGAGGTGGTCGACGAAGGCGTCGATGTCCAGCGGCCCACTCCACAGATCCGTTCCGTCGCGGAAGGCGAGGAACGCGTCACCGCCGCCCACCAGGAAGTTGTTCGCCGCGATCCGGACGGCCTGCGTGTCCGTCACAGGCACCCCGTCGATCTTCATGTCCGACACCTTGGAACCCCAGGGGGCGCTCTTGCTGTAGGTGTAGGTGAAGTTCGCGGACGGCTGCAGGATCTTGGTGAACGCCTGGTTGTTCGGCCCGCCGGTGAACTGCTGCTCCAGCAGCGTCTTCAGCTGTGCGCCGGTCAGCGTGACGACCTGCATGAGGTTGTTGAACGGCTGCACGGTGAACGCCTCGCCGTACGTGACCACGCCGTCGCCCTCGTTGGCCGGGGAGTTCGGGTACGTCAGCGGAGCCCGTACGCCGCCCGGGTTCATCAGCGCGATCTGGGCGTTGCCGCCGGTCTTCGTGGCGGCGAGCTGGGCGTCGGCGATGAGGTTGCCGAGAGGGGACTCGCCGGAGGGGACGGCCGTATTCGTGATCTCGGCGGTGATGGTGCCGACCGTCTTGTTGGCGACGGAGGCGACACGGTCCTTCCAGACATCGACGAAGTCGTCGATGTCGGGATCCGGGTCGACCGTACGCGTCACGACGTGGTTGTCCGCCACGACCGATGCGCGGTCGATGTCCAGGGTCCGGGTGTTCACGTTCAGGTCCACCTGCGTGATGACCCGGCCGAACGAGCCGCCCTGCGAGTAGAGACGGTCATTGCCCGCAGGGTCCTTGACCTTGCACAGGTACGCCTGGTGCGAATGGCCGCTGAGCACCACGTCGATCTCGGGGTCCACCTGCGTGGCGATGCGGTTGCCCGCCCCCGGGACGGCGCTGCACGCGTCGGGCGACTGGCCGGCGGTCACCTGGTCGCCCTCGTGCACGAGCACGACCTGCGCCTTGACGCCCACCAGTTTGAGGATCTTGGAGGCGACGTTCGCGGCCTTGACCTCGTCCACGAACTTGAGGTCCTTGATGCCCTCGCTCGTGACGATGCTCGGCGTGGTCTGGGTGACGAGCCCGATGAACCCGATGGGCACGCCGTTCATCCACTTGACGCTGACCGGCGGCAGCGCGGGCACGCCCCAGTCCGACAGCAACTGCTTGACCTGCGGCTGCTGGGCGCCGAAGGCGGCGAGCGCGTCGGTCTTCTCGTTCGGGTTCTTGAAAAGGACGTTCGCGCCCACGTAGTCGAACTGCGCGCCCTTCCACTCGCCGGCCGGCGAGCAGCCGTCGACCGGGTGGCAGCCGCCCTTCATGATCCGCTGCAGCTCGTCGTACCCCTCGTCGAACTCGTGGTTGCCCACCGCGGCCACCTTGAGCCCCAGCTTGCCCATGAACTCGACGGACGGCTCGTCGTGGTACGCCGCCGAGATCAGCGGTGTCGCCCCGATGAGGTCGCCCTGGGCCACGGCGATGGTGTTCTGGTCGGCCAGGGCCTTCATGTGCGTGGCGATGTACACCGCGCCGCCGGCTTCCACCGTGTGGCCGTGCTCGTCCACCATGCGGCCGGAGGAACCGCTCGGGGGCTCGAGGTTGCCGTGGAAGTCGTTGAGTGCGAGCAGCCGTACGGGCACCGTCCGGGGTGCTTTGCTCGCGTTCGCCGGGAGAGTAGCGAGCGCGACCGCACCCGAGGCGACGGCTCCGGCCAGCGCCAGCCGGAGGAAGGAACGAGACGTCATGGCCTAAGACGTTACGGGTGGAATCTATGCGGCCAATGGCGCAAAGGTAACGATTTGCCGGGCCCGCGCATGGCGGTATTTGCCAGCCATCCGCTTAGAGTTCGTTCTGTGAGCGCGCACGTGAAGATCAGGGAACGGCTCGATGATGGTGAGATCGCCGAGGTGCTCGGCCTGGTGGAGGCGGCGACGGAGGCCGACGGCGTCCGCCCGCTCAACGAGCATGTCATGCTCCACCTCAACTACGGCGGCGACCCGCAGGCCCGCTCGCTCCTGCTCCATAGCGGCGACGCCCTGGCGGGGTACGCCCACGTCGACCCCACGGACGAGGTCGAAGGTCCGAGCGTGGAGCTGGTCATCCATCCGGCCCATCGCCGCCAGGGCCACGGCACGCGGCTGCTGAGAGCCGTACTCGAGCTGACCGATGGCAGGTCGCGGCTGTGGGCGCACGGTGATCATGCGGGCGCCGGAGCGCTGGCGGCGGCGTTCGGCTTCGAGCGCGTACGTTCGCTCTGGCAGATGCGCCGCTCCCTGTCCGCCCCGCTCGACCCGTTCGCCCTCCCCGATGGGACGCGGCTGCGGACGTTCGTGCCCGGTCAGGACGAGGAGGCGTGGCTGAAGGTCAACGCCGCGGCCTTCGCCCACCACCCCGAGCAGGGCGCGTGGACGATGGACGACCTGCTGCGGCGCGAGCAGGAGCCCTGGTTCGACCCGGAGGGGTTCTTCCTGGCGGACCGGGACGGAAAGCTCGCGGGCTTCCACTGGACGAAGATCCACGGCTCGTCCGAGCACGGCCACGAGCCGCTCGGCGAGGTGTACGTCGTCGGCATCGACCCCGGTCAGCAGGGCACCGGCCTGGGCAAGGCGCTCACCCTGGCCGGTCTGAGCCATTTGCGCTCGCGCGGCCTCGCCCAGGCGATGCTGTACGTGGACGAGGCCAACACGGCGGCGATCAGGTTGTACGAGTCCCTGGGCTTCGCCCGCTGGGACGTGGACGTGATGTACGCGGTCGCATAGGGGGCTATTCGATGATCGCGTGCAGGATGAAGTAGGAGACGGCGGCCACCAGGGCGGCGGCCGGGATGGTCAGGATCCAGGCGGTCACGATGTTGCCGGCCACGCCCCACCGCACGGCGCTGAGCCGCTTGGTCGCGCCGACACCCATGATCGCCGAAGTGATCGTGTGCGTGGTGGAGATGGGCGCCCCGAACCCGATGGCGGCCGCGTACAGCACGGTCGCCGCCGCCGACTCCGCGGCGAAGCCCTGCGGCGGGTCGAGGGCGATGATGCGCCGGCCCAGCGTACGCATGATGCGCCAGCCGCCGGCGTACGTGCCCAGGGAGATCGCACCCGCGGCGGACAGGATGACCCACTGCGGGATGGGATCGCTCGGGGAGGCGAAGCCGCCGACGGTGAGGGCCAGGAAGATCACACCCATGGTCTTCTGCGCGTCCTGCAGTCCGTGCCCGAGCGCCATGGCGGCGGCCGAGATGGTCTGCGAGTAGCGGAAGCCGCGGTTGGTCTTGCCCGGCTGGCTGTTGCGGAAGATCCAATAAATTGCGATCATGATCCCGGCTGCGAGGCTGAACCCCATCAGCGGTGACAGGATCATCGGGATGACGACCTTCTCGAAGACGCCATCCCAGTGCACCACGCTGGCCGAGGCCAGCGCCGCGCCCACCAGACCGCCGATGAGCGCGTGACTGGAAGAGGAGGGCAGGCCGAAATACCAGGTGATCAGGTTCCAGACGATCGCGCCGATGAGCGCCGAGGCCACGATGACCAGGCCATGTGAGCCGTCCGGAGCGTCGATGATGCCTTTGCCGACCGTCTGGGCGACCTGGGTGCCCAGGTGGGCGCCGATGAAGTTCATCGCCGCGGCCATGAACAACGCGGCCCTGGGGGTGAGGGCCCGGGTCGAGACAGAGGTCGCGATGGCGTTCGCCGCGTCGTGGAACCCGTTGGTGTAGTCGAAGGCCAAGGCGATGACGACCACGCCGATGACGAGGGCGAGCGTGAGGTCCACTGGTCCTAGCTTTCCTTGACCGCGATCGACTCGACCGTGTTGGCCACGTGCTCGAAGGCGTCGGCCGCCTCCTCAAGGGCGTCGACGACCTCCTTCATCTTCATGACCGTGAGGGCGTCGTATTCGCCGCTGAACAGCTTGGCCAGCAGCCTCCTGTAGACCTGGTCGCCTTGGTTCTCCAGGCGGTTGACCTCGATCCAGTATTCGTTGAGGTTCTTCATCGACCGCAGCCGCGGCATGGCCTCCGCGGTCAGCTCGGCCGCCCGCTCGAGCACCTCGACCTGGCGGACGACGTCCTTGGGCAGATGGTCGATCTGGTAGAGGACGATGAGGTCGGAGGCTGCCTCCATGGCGTCCATCACGTCGTCGAGGTTCGACGCGAGGCGGTAGATGTCCTCGCGGTCGAACGGAGTGATGAAGCTCTCATTGAGCCGGTTCATGATCGCGTGGGTGCGTTCGTCACCGGCGTGCTCGCAAGCGCGCATCTTCTCGGCCAGGGCCTCCCTGTCGGAGCCCTCGCTGATGATCTCTACCAGCAAGCGTGATGCCGTGACCAGGTTGTTCGCCGAGTCGGCGAACAGGTCGTAGTAGCTGTCCTCACGTGGCGTGAGACGCAGGCGCACGTCGTTCTCCAGATGTGCGGGGATGGTCCGTGGAAGAGGGTACGGCCTACCAGGCGAAATGCGAACTTCATGTTCCCTTCGCCTACTGGCTACCCGCCGTTTGTTGTGCAACACCGGACTTTGGGGGAATTACGGCTCTTTTCTGGCTCTTGTTCCAGCTCAACCTGCCCTCGACGCCAGCGCGCACACCCGGCCGTCGCAGTTCCAGCAGTACCGATGTTCCCTGCTGTTCATCTACTGTTCATCTTGCTCAGATCTTCGTACGGTGAAAGTTCTGGAACGACCTGGACGGCGTGGGCCCACGCTGCCCTTGGTAGCGCGACCCGTACTTGTCCGAGCCGTAGGGGTGCTCGGCCGGCGAACTGAGCCTGAACACGCACAACTGCCCGATCTTCATCCCCGGCCAGAGTTTGATCGGCAACGTCGCCACATTGGACAACTCCAGCGTCACATGCCCGCTGAACCCAGGATCGATGAACCCGGCCGTCGAGTGCGTCAACAACCCGAGCCGCCCGAGCGAGCTCTTGCCCTCCAGCCGGGAGGCCAGATCGTCGGGCAGCGTGATCACCTCGTACGTGGAGGCCAGCACGAACTCGCCCGGGTGCAAGATGAACGGCTCTTCGCCGCTCGGCTCCACCAACCGCGTAAGATCCACCTGCTCCACCGACGGGTCGATGTGGGGGTAGCGGTGGTTCTCGAACACCCGAAAGAACCGGTCAAGCCGTACGTCGATGCTGGAGGGCTGGATCATGTCGCTGTCGAAAGGGTCGAGCGCGAGCCGGCCGGCGTCGATCTCGGCGAGGATGTCGCGGTCAGATAGCAGCACGCAGAGCAACTTACCGTCCGGCTGGAAACAGTGGGGTGCCGGGATTGCTGTTGTGGGCCAAGTTTCCGGTACAGTAGGGGCGCGACTTCGGGTCGTACGCGGGTGTAGTTCAATGGCAGAACATCAGCTTCCCAAGCTGACAGCGCGGGTTCGATTCCCGTCACCCGCTCTCATAGCGAAAGCCCAGGTAGACCGGTGGATTCGGTACCTGGGCTTTGACATGTCTAAGGTTATTGATCTCCGCGTGCCATTAGCGTGCCATTAGGTGGAGAGGTGTCCTTGGTCGAGCACTGCTGCGAGTCGATGGTTCGCCAGGTGACTTGGAAGTGCGATCAGCATCCGGACCCGTCCGACTGTCCCGACATGCTCATCAGGTTCAATGAGCAGTTCGTCGAGTACGGCTTGCTCATCCACGATGGCGGCAGCTCCTCCATCATCATCTCGTTCTGTCCCTGGTGTGGGACACGCCTCCCCGAATCTCAGCGGGACCGGCGGTTCGATGCGCTCGAAGCACTGGGGATCGAGCCGGGAGATGACGAGATACCGGTCGAATATCAAGATGGACGCTGGCTGCAGTCCTGATCTCGTAAGGCGCGAAGCGGGTCTCATTCACCTCACCGCCATCAGGGCGGCCGGGCCGTCGTCGTCATCCGTGGCGCTCTGGTCGTTGTCTTCTCTCTTCTGGTGCCCGATGAGGTGCTTGTCGATCGCTTCCGTGATCAGCTTGTCGGCTCCCCGGACAGCGTGCTGATAGATCATCGCGGCTCTGACGTTGTCGTGTCCCATGCGCGCCATGAGGTCCTTGAGCCCTGCGCCGGAGTCGGCCGCGATCATGTTGCCCGTGTGACGGAGATCATGGAAGTGCAACCCCGGAACACCGATGGCCCTCACGGCCTCCATCCATCCGGCCAGCTTGTTGAACCCGCTGCGACGCATCGGGCCGCCCTTGATCCCGGTGAAGATCAGTGCTCCCTCGTCGGGCTTCACATACAGCCGCAGGTGCTCCTTGAGAGCCGGGATGATCGCTTGCGGGATGCCGACGATCCGCTTGCCCGCCTTGGACTTGGGCGGACCAAGGACAAGCTCACCTGTGGAGCGTTCCAAATAGGCCAGGCGCACGCGGACCGTTCCCGCGTCGATGTCGAGATCGGCTCTTGTGAGCGCGGTGATCTCGCCCCACCGCAGGCTCGCGAAGGTGGCCAGCAGGACGAAGGCCCGGTAACGGCGATCGTGTGTGCAGTCGGCCTGTCCGGTGTCGATCATCCGCCATAGGGGTCGCTCGGCTTCAGCCCGCGTCGGGAAGACCTCCGGATAGGTACGCATCTCGCCGTGCCTCTGGAAGCGCACCCGGTATCCCTCACCCCTCTTGAGACCCCGGATGCTCCCCACCGGGCGACGTCCAACCTTGTCCGCCAGCTCAAAGACCTGACCCACGGAGAGAACCGGTCGCTCTTCGGCATGCTCGTCGCCGGCCCCGCGGATGCGGCACGGGTTGCGCGAGATGATCCGATCGTCCTCGGCAGCGGTCATCAGCACCGCACGCAGCAGCCGGTACGCCTTGGCCGCCATGCTCACCGAGACGCCCTTGCCGAGCAGATCCGCCCGCCACTGCCGAATCATCGCCGTCGAGAGCTTCCCGAGGGGGACGTTGCCGAGATACGGCGTGATGTGCTTCTTGAGCAGCCAGCGGTACAGATCGACCGTCCTGGGGCGAAGACCGGGACGCTGATCGATCCAGATTGCCGAATACTCTGCGAGCTTGATCTTGGCCCGCTCAGGGTCGGTCCACGTCCCGGCGAGGATCCGCCCCTCGATCAGTGTGAGCGCTCGATCGGCGTCGCCCTTGCGCTCGTAGGTCTCCTCACCGGTCCTGATGCGCCCGTCCGGCCCCGGGTAGCGAATCTGGAACCGGCCCGAGGGCAGCTTGCGGATATTGCCGAAACGGCGGTGGTTGTCCTTGTTCGCCATCAGGCGGCCCTCCCGGTTGCGTCGAAGGTCGTCAGGGGCGTGACGGTGCCCGCGACGACGAAGGCGATCAGAGCTGACTCACGGATGCGGACGTGCCGCCCGACCTTGACGAACTCGATGCGGCGTTCGGCGATCAGTCGGCGGACGAAGCGAACCGAGGTGTGCAGCAACTCGGCCGCTTCCGGGACGGTGAACAGTTGGTCCAAGATCTCCTCCTCTCAGGCTGCCTGCGGATTTGCCGAAAGACTTTGTTCTTCGAGCTGTCTCAGGTGGGCACGCCATCGCCGGCGTTCGGCGATGGATCGCAGGAGCCGGACACCGATCGGTGCGAGATCGGGATCGCCTGGTCTGACTGGCTGCCAGACGTAGCGATGCGGGTCTGTGGGCTCGTCGGCCTGGCCGAGCGCTTCCAGAACCCAGGTACGGCGGTCCTGTTTGTGCTCGGCGAGTGTCTTGTTGCTCCACTTGCGGGAGACGAGGACACGACGACCGGCGTAGCCGAGGTGGTCCGGCTTGTGGGCCTTGGACCGACAGCGGCCAGGAGACATCCCGGCCTTGGCGTTCTTGGGCTGCACGCCGTAACGCAGCCAGTTCGGACAGGTCGGCGAGCACGGCTCGTAACGCAGGGCATCGACGAAGCGAGCCGCGTGCTCCCGCTGCGCCTGACCGTCCAAGGTCTCGCCGAGGCTCTTCGTGAGGTACTTGGACAGGTACCGGATGCACTGGTCAGCGTCCGGCGACCCGGCGAGCACGCCCTTGACGTCCACCTGGTCGCCGAAGCGGATCACGTGCATTGGCTCGTCGCCGAGTTGGTCGAGGGCTTCGTCCCAGGTGGGCAGGACCTCTCCCGTGTCGGGGTCCAAGTAGGCGATGCCGTCGTTCCAGACGGGCAGGTGCTCGCCCTCGAAACGAGCTTCGTCAGCCTGGGGCCACCAGACTTGGTGATAGGTGGCCGCCGCTATCTGCTTCATCTCGGCGCGCGGCAGGGTGCCCCGGATAGCCATGTGCAGGTGCGGCGCGAGCCGCTTCTGAGGCTCCACGGTGGCGAAGTACTGCACGTCATAGCCCGCCACCCGGCGAAGGTTCTGCACGAACCGGTCCACGAGCTTGGAGAAGTGCAGCGCGTCACGGGCTGCTCGAACATAGTCGTACGTGTCTGGATCGACGGGAGCGCCATTCATGACCTTGCCGTAGCTCGGCAGGGTGAGCGTGACGAACAGCGAAGGCCGGTAGGTCCTGCCATCCGCCGCCTCGAAGGTCCGCCCCAGCGTCGTGCTGGCCATCTTCCGCTTGGGCAGGTCGGGCGCGTCCTGGCGGCGCTTGGTCGAACGGACCCGCTTGGACCCTGTACGACCGAGCACGTTGCCGCGCATCCCGGCCTCGTTGATCTCGATGTCGAGCCCGGTGAGCACGGCGTCCAAGTCGGAGGTGTCGCCGCCGGCCTTTTCCTCCTCGTCGCGCTTGGCCTGCATATCGGCCCGGAACTCCACGAGCCAGCGCTGTCCGTCGGTCGGCTCGTCGGGCGTGATGATCGGCTCCTCATCGAGGTGCCAGCCCTCCCGGCACTGCGCCATACGGAGTTGCCGGTTGCGGTTGGCACACGGAGGACACTTGCTCTCCAGCGGTGAGCCGCACGGGACATCGACGACCTCTGACTTGCCGGTGGTCATGTCGATCCGCTTGAGCGCCACAGGCCGTATGCAGACGCCGTGAAGCTTGGCAATCTCCTCGGCCACGTCGCGAGCGAGCGGTTGAGCCATGCGGACAGCGCGCGGAGTCTTGCGGTCGGTCAACGGACCTCCTCTCCGATCTCGGGGAACGTGAGCGCGGTTTGTCCGCACTCGGAGCACTCGACCAGGCCACGCAGTGAGTCGAGCCAGAGGACATTGAGAGCGCCACAGAGAGAGCAGCGCAGGCCGTCGAGGAAGTGAGCCAGCGTCATCGGACCTCACCGACCATCGCGCGGATGTCGTCGTCGGAGACGTACGCGGCACGGACGCGAATCGGATCGGGACTGGTCTCCAGCCGCACGTATCCGACGCCCGCGCCTCGCTCCGGACGAGGAGAGATGCGGTCGGCCAGCGCGCCGCGATCCCTCGCCCCGTCACCGAGCACCATGTCCACTTGCTCCGACTCGTCGAGCCGCAGAGCGATCTTGTCTGGGAAGAGGTTACGGATGTTCATGACCTCCTTGCGAGGGTCCTGCAGGGCCGCCAGGACGCCCACGCCGACCGCTCGTCCCTGAGTGGTCAGCGTCGCTAGGGCAGCGGAGATGCGCTGCCTGAGCTGCTTGTCGGACTGGTACGCGGTCAGGAACGCCACCTCGTCGACCACTACCAGGACGAAGGGATCATCGAGCGTCGGCGTGTGAGAACGCTGAACGCCAGCGAAGCGAGCCGCCCGCTTCTGCATGACGCTCACGGCCTCGTCCAACAGGGCAGCGCAGTCAGCAGGATCAGCCGCGTACCGGCCGTTGAAGAGCGGCCTGCCGTACGACAGCTCCATCAGCTTCGGATCGAGCGCCCAAACCTCCACCAGGCCCGCCCGCATGGCCGGCAAGAGCCCGCGGATCGCTGACCAGATGATCGAGCCCTTGCCCGCCCCTGTGGCACCGGCGACCAGAACGTGAGTCCCATGTAGCCGGAGCCGCCAGGGTGAGCCGTCCTCCTGCTTGCCGATCTCGATCGGCCCCACAGTCGGTATGTCTGGGACAGGAAGTGCCGGTATGGGTGTGGCCAGTGGATCACGGCGTGGAAAGGTCAGCACGAGCCGGCCGGACTTGGCCACCGAGACCCGGCACGTCTCCGAGCCGAAGCCATGGGAAAGGTTCTCGATCCTGTCGGCCCAGTCCTTGACCGCCTGACCGTCGAGCATGCGGACGGCGACCTGATCGGACCACGAGTCGCACGTGACCTTGACCAGCCGCGGAATGTACTCCCGTCCACGTATGCACCGAGCCAGGCCGGAGACGGTCATGACTGGCCGCCAGCGTCGCCGGTAGATCCAGTACCAGCGAACGAAGGCGACCAGCCGCCAGCCGACGCATCGCACGAACCGCGGCCTGTCGAGGAACGCCCAGACGCCCAGGCCGAGCAGTGCAGGCATGACGACCAGCAAAGCGACGCGCCAGCCGTACGCCCAGCAAAGTGCACCGGGAACGGCGGTGACGGCCATCGCCACGGGATGCCGCCAGACGAGACGCCCGAGTCCGGCGACGAACCGGGCAACGAAGATGGTGAGGGTGATGATGGCCGGGGTCTGGACCACGGCCGGTTTGAAGACCACCGCCGTGTCAGGGGTGGTGGAGACGATGCGGTGCGGCTCATCGCCGGGCATCCTCTTGAACATTAGGGTGAAGTCCTTCCGAAACATGTCGCGTGTGTGAGGAAGATCGAGGGGCCGCCGGAAGTTGCCGCTTCCTGCGGCCCCGCTGAACATCAGGCCGCCTCGCCAG
Source organism: Nonomuraea sp. H19 (assembly GCF_052068215.1). NCBI lineage: Bacteria > Bacillati > Actinomycetota > Actinomycetes > Streptosporangiales > Streptosporangiaceae > Nonomuraea > Nonomuraea sp. H19. The sequence goes on from NZ_JBQHCV010000011.1 coordinate 203,780, forward strand.
CGGTGGCCTTGGCCGACTGCTCGGAGTGCAGCCGCTCGCAGTCGGCCAGGTAGCGAGCGGCGGCGTTGAAGATCTCGCGAGCCACGGTGAGGTCGTCGTCGGTCACCGGCCCAACGGTGGAGACGGTGACCGAGGCGTCCGAGGTCTCCAGGTCGAAGCAGGGCTTGCCGCTGTCCCCCAGCCAGGCGCGCGCCCGCAACTGCGCCGAGTTGAACGCGACGCTGATCCGGGACGGCTGATCGGGGCGTATGGAGACCGTGACGTAGGTGTACGGGCTGAGCGTCATCGACCCGCCACCCCCAGCCCGTTCGGGAGCCCGTGGAACATGCGCTCCACCGCACCGGCGAACATGGCGGCCTCGCGTGCCAGGCTCCGAGCGAACTCAACGTCGTCGAGCGTGATGTGATCGTTCGCCGACGTGGTGACGAGCACCTGAGTGCCGCCGAAGACCAGCCCCAAGACCGGCGAGCGCTGCGGATACGGATGGTTGCGAACGTCAGCGCCCTGACCGACCTTGAGGTTGATCGTGCTGGCCGGACGAGCCTTGGGCCGCCCCATCACGCCCCGTCCTTAGCGGCGGCCGTCTTGCCAGCAGGGCGAGGAGCCCGCATCTCGCGAACCTTGATGGAGTACGCCAGCCTCCCGGCCTGGTTGACGTACGGCGTGACGGTCATGTGGTCGAACTCGACCGGCGTGAACGGCAGCCCCGCCATGGGAGCCGGAGGCACGGGCTGCACCGGGTTGAGGATCTTGACGGAGACGGTCTTCTGAGCGGCCTTGAGCGACGGGTCGGCGTCCATGACGCTGACCTGCCAGACGAGCTCTCCGCTCTGCTTGTCGCGGGACTGGACGAAGCGCCCGTTGGTCGAGGCGTCGAAGTCCTTGACGGGCTCGACCTCGCCGACGATGTAGCAGCCGTGAGGGAAGACCATGTCGAACGTGACGGGGACGGGACCTTGCAGTGCCATGAGGCTTGCTCCTAAGTCGTATTGTCGCTAACTCGTCTTGTCGAGTTGCTATGAAGCTACCCCAGTTTCGAGCACTCGACAACACGAGTTAGCGAATTAATTGAAGGGTGTCAGCTCAATGACCAGGCAAACGGGAGATTGTCGTACAAGGTGGCTACGGTTCGGGGCGTGACGTACCCCGATGTCATCCCGATTTCATATGAGCCCGACTATCACACCGACCGCATCGGCCTGTGGCGCGACGGTCAGTTCCTCGGCGGGGTCGTGGCTGCCTTTCGGGAAGGCTACTCAAGAACAGAGGACTGGTTGTCCCATAAGCGGTGGTATGCCGTGCTTCACCGCTTTAGCGCTGACGGACACTACCTAGACTCGCGCATCGAATGCACCGGAGCCGACGACAGGCACAGGGAGTCGGTAGACGCCGCGGACCAGCGACTGAGCGAATGGCTCGCCGAACTGCCCGACCTTGAGTTCGGCGACATCGCCATCCGTCCGTTTCGGTTGGAGTTCGATGGCGTGGTCTTCGGATTGATTCTGGAAAATCACGAAGGTTACGAGTGCGCGGAGCTCTATCCCAATAACATCGGCTTCTATGCGCCCTGGGACGGTCACTACGACACCTGATCGTCCCTACAGCGAGTAGGAATCCTCAAGTTCGTGAAGATCGCCCGGCATCACTAGATCAACGACCATCACGGGCCGTCCGCCCCCGTTGAACACGCTCGCCAGCACTCCCAGGACGGGAGTGGTCTTGCGTATCCCAAGGAACTTGGCCTCTTCGGCCGAAGGATGACGGGCACTCAGTCGCTCGACGACATGCTGGAGCTTGAGGCCCTTCCTTGTCTGGAGATGCTGCCTGATGCCGGCCGTGAGCGGCTCCACCTCGCCGAGTTGCGTGTCGTCGGCCTGATGAGCCGGACACCAGACCGTGACCAGATCAGTTGGCCGTTGATCGTCGCGGAACAGGACGCGGCGTCGTACCACAGGAGATCCTTCTGGCACGTCGAGGAGCTTCCCGACTGGAGCAGTCGCCGTCAGGGGCCCTGCGTCAACGACCGAGCAGTTTTCGTCGGCCTCCACTCGATCCAGCACGGCCCGTCCAGGCCGGCCGCTCTGTTCGGCGGAGACAGGCGGGGCCGCCTTCACGAAGGATCCCCTGCCATGCTCGCGCTCGATGACTCCACGGAGTTGGAGCACTTGGAGCGCTCTTACGACGGTTGGACGGCTTACCCTGAACTCGCGGACAAGTTGCGTCTCCGAAGGCAGCAGGGAGCCTGGAGGATAGGTCCCGTCTGCGATCTTCTGCCTGATCGCCTGAACGATCTGGGCATACTTCGGTGGGGCGAACTCTTCAGACGACATGACGACCATCCAACAACTCGACTTGTCGTAAAGCCTAGTTCGAGTCGAGCTGTCTGTCTTCCCCCCGGGAAGAGGAAGCGGGACAGACGGACTGGTGGGGGCTACCTGACTGCGCTACAGGAGCCCCCACCGCCCAAGACACGACGGCATGAGTACCCGGTGTTGATCAGGCCGCCGCGCCTCGCTTATCGGGCCTGCCCCTCCAGGAGTGCGTTCCAGACGCTGTGCGCCTGTCCCAATCGCCACCGATACGTCTCGTGGACCTCAGTCACGCCGTTGACGAGCCGTGTCCGCCGAATGTAGGCAAGACCGGCTGCGTGGCGCAGTTCGTACACGGTGTTCTCGCACTCGCATGTCCAGGCGAACGCGCGGTAGCGCTCTTCGCCCCTGTAGGGCTCTCGCCAGACGAGGCGCATGTGATCTGGCCTGGCAGGGGCCACGTGAGGGCTCAGGCAGTTGGTACGCACGATCACGACTGCGCTCCAACCGTGCCGGTCCCGTCGCACCGCCAGCAAGCGTCCTTGTGTCGCTCGCCGGAGTCAGCGTCGCCGGACTTCTCGGTCGCCACCACGATCCGGCGAAGGCTCACGTACTTCCAGCCCCGCCCCGAGCAGGAGTCGCATCGCGCAGTCATGCAACGAGGATTGCCCGGGGACCTGTCACGTCTCGATCGCCCGCGAGTACCGTCTGTGATCGGCTCGTCTCTTTTCGTCTCCTCTTTGTCTCGTCCGCGCTCGTCGCTGTCGCTAACCTGGGCCTATATGGCACCCCAGCCCGAGGCGCGGATCATGACTGACCAGCCGATCCTGTTGAAGGTCCTACTGACGCAACGCTACTGGCAGACCTACAGCACGTTCTGTAAGGAGTACGACAAGGCGGCCAAAAAGGTGGACCCGTCGTTGCAGGGCGGTTGGCCGAGCCGTGCTCAGCTCCATCGCTGGCTGTCCGGCGAGCTCAAGGGCCTGCCGTACTCCGGCCACTGTCGCGTCTTGGAGGCGATGTTCCCGGGCAGGTCGGCCCACGAGCTGTTCTCCACGAACGCTGTCGAAGTGCGCACGCCGAGGACAGAGCCGGAAACCGCCAGAAGTGCCGGCCCCGAGACCCAAGCCTGCGCCCTGCCGCAGATGGCCGACGTAACCGCCGTCTTCAGCAGCCGAGCCGCCTTCTCATCCGCCTATCCCGCATCGACTCTGTTCGACAGCGCGAAGGAGATCAACGCGGCGGGCTTGTCGCTCAACGTGCTTTGCCAGGGCTACCCCGATCACCAGCTCAGGCGCCTGCTGGACTCAGGCACTCGGATCCGCTGTCTCTTCCTCGACCCGAAGGGCCAAGCGATCCGCGCCCGCGAAGGAGAAGAGGGTTACACCGACAGCACGCTGACGACACTCACGGCGCTCAACATCACCATGTTGACCAGGCTCCGTGCCCGGCTCGACACCGCATCCGCTCAACGCCTCGAACTGCACCTCTACGACGAGACGATCCGGTTCAACCTCCTCATCGTGGACCGGGCACTCTGCGTGATGCAGCCCTACCTGCCACAAGCCCGCGGAGTCGACTCCCCAACGTTCGTGATCAGAGACAACACCGCCGCCGAAGGCCTGTTTCCCGTGTTCGACCAGGTGTTCACCGAGATGTGGGAGCGGAGCAAACCCGTATGACTATCGACGCCCGAACTCTTCTCCCCATCGCCGAACACGCAGCTTCGATAGCCAGCGAGATCATCAGATCGAAGGCTCCCGGCGTCGTCACCGCCAAGGGCGACCGCGATATGGCGACCGAGGTCGACTACGCCGTAGAACACGCCGTACGCGAATTCCTGTCCCGGGAAACACCCGAGATCGGATTCCTCGGCGAAGAGGAAGGCATCAGCCACGCCGGTGACGGCCTGATGTGGGCACTCGACCCGGTAGACGGGACAGCCAACTTCCTACACGGCATCCCCCTCTGCGGCGTCTCCCTCGGCCTGGTCGACAAGGACATGCCCACCCTCGGAGTCATCGAGCTGCCAATCCTCGGCATCCGCTACACCGCCGCAGAAGGAACAGGCGCCCAAGCCAACGGCTCCGCCATCCGGGCAAGCGACGCCCGAGACTTGGAGTCCGCCATCGTCGCCCTCGGCGACTATGCAGTGGGCGAGAACGCCCAAGAGCGGAACCGACCCCGCTTCGCCCTAACGCGCGAGCTCGCCGCCCGTGTTCAACGCATACGGATGTTCGGCTCAGCCGCAATCGACCTGGCTTGGGTCGCGGAAGGCAAGCTCGACGCCAACATCATGCTCAGCAACAACCCATGGGACACCGCCGCCGGCGTCGTCATCGCCCGCGAAGCCGGAGCCACCGTGGTCGACATCGACGGCAGCCCGCACAGCATGACCGCCCACGCGACCATCGCCGCAAGCCCCAAGCTCGTAGCCGACCTCATCGAACTCATCGCAGAGGCCCGCAAAGCGGCGAGACACAGCGAGCGCACTGCCGAATAGCTCTTGTAGGTATCAAGCGGCGGCGCGACGCGCCGCCGTACAGCGGCCCGTTGCTTGCCCGCCGCCCGGGCGTGCGGCCTGGGGGCCGGTCCCGGGCGGCGGCAGCACGGGCCGCCGCACCGACCGTGGCGCCCGCCGCACCGAGCAAGCTCGCCGACCCCAGCGTCACGCCGCCGCACGAATGCAGCCCTACGATCGCCACGTGTGGGCCGGCCTCCGATGGTGGCTGGGGGCGATCGACGATCCGGTGCTTCGTTCCTCAGCACCGGCTCACCGGATGTGCAGTCGCCTGCCCGTACTTCCGACCGCGTTCCCAGGCCCGTAATCTGCCATCGGCCGGGAACACGATCATCCCCCTCATCGACAGGAGTGCCCGCATGAGCGCCATGTGTGACTATTACCGCGCTCCCGATCGCGCCACAGCCACCGTGCGGCCGACCACTGTACGGGACCGCAGCAAACCCCTTCGCGGCGTTCCGGTGTTCGATGTTGTGGAAATCACCTGGGTCGACCCCAGCGGCTCTCTGGGCAGCCTCGTGGCCGCCATCAAAAACGTTCCCTTCTCAGATGATTTCGTCGAGACGGTCACCCTGTACCCTCCGCCCGAAGGGGCACCGCAGACCGAAGGAGAATGGCTGGCCCTTCCGGAGGACTCGCCTTACCTCGACGGACCACAAATCGATGAATTACCGGTGACCGCACGTGATGCGCTCGCCCAGGTCGATGACTCCCGCCTGCTCGAAGTGGCCCGGCGTTGGACGATGGAGCCCCTCTGCCCCTTCCGCGAGGTTGACGACCTGTTGGACCTGGTCCAGGAGCTTGTCGCCCTTGCGAGGCGAGCCAAGGAGAGCAATGAACTGCTCTACTGCTGGTGGATCCCGGATTAGACACCCACACCCGCCCATCGACCCGGGACAAGCCGAGCAGGCCAGGGCGAGGTGTGCGCTTGGAGTGCACCCCCTGACCGGACGTAGCCACCCCGAAGGACACCCAATAGGCTCCTGTCCTTGTTCGCTCGATGAAAGGCACGGTGAGCATGACGTCCCACCGCGTGCATGAGCTTTGCATGGAGATCGGGCGGGCCGTGAAGGCCGGTGCCCCGGATGGCTGGCAACATGTCCATGTCCATCGTTGCCAGCTCGGCACCTTCAGCACAACCGAGATCAGTTATGAGATGGCGGACGGGACTCGGCAGACTCAGCACATCGAGGGTCTCGACGACCTTTTCCACCAGTTGAAGGTGGCCGCGTACAAGCCAGGCGAGGGGACATGGTTCGTCTGCCAGCTCGATTACAGCCCGCGCGGGAAGTCGTACAACTCCATGGAGCACACTTTCGCCCTTGAGTGGCCTTTCGCCCAGGACGTCGAGGTGCCTGCTTGGGCCTACATGGAGGAACTGACCATGTTCCCGCGCAGGCCGGATCTCACTCCGCCGTGGATGACCGCAGCGTGGCCCGAAGGCGTGCCCCTGCCCGAAACCGGGTCTTTCCCGCCCTTGACCGCCGGCGCCGACGAAGAAAGCGACCTGACGTGGCCACCCCTCAGCGACATGGTGGTGCGGGCCGTCGGCTGGGACGACGACTCGGAGACGGTCGCATTCGGCCTGGCCGAGTACGAGGACGGCACCGGGAAGGCCTTGATCTTCATGATGTCCGCGGAGGAGCCGGACGAGCAGGAGATCGGACTGGGCATGGACACGTACTGCATCGTGCGGGAGGACCAGAGCGGTACCACCTACGGCGGCGTGACCCACTGCGATCTCGCTTACGGGCGCCTGACGCTTCACTTCACCGAGAAGGCCGCGCACGAGCTAGGTGTGGAGCCGGTTCTCCGGATCGACCTCCAGGTCGATGACGACAGCGTCGAACTTCTCCGAGACAGCCTGCGAGCGATCTTGCTGTCTGGTCACCACGACCAGCGTCCTCACTCCTTACATCTCTGATCGCCGTGCAATTAGCGTGCAATTAGACAGGGTGACGAGGGGACAACCACGGTCACTCACGACTGGTCCGAAGCCCAGGTCAGCGCCCCCACGAGCCGTGATCGGTGCAGTTCCCAAGCTGACAGCGCGGGTTCGATTCCCGTCACCCGCTCCAGTGTTCTTGTAACAGTGTTCAGCCCCCACTCAGCGACGATCACTCGGGGCTTGAGTCGTTAAGGAGTTCGGTCTCGACGAGGCCATCCAGCACCCGATGGAGTTTCGCGTCGGTGGTCAGCAGCGGAATCTCTCGATCGAACACGCGCGCCTTCCCGGAGACGGGCCAGCTCCTCGTCGACGCCCGTCACACCGCGCATCCGCTCCTGAACCCGCTCCATAATGGCCAGCGCTCGCTCACGGCGACTAGCCGTCTCAAGGTTCTCGCGGACAAGTGCGAGAACTGGCTGGACGCGGTCCTCTGGAAGCCGATCGACCAGAGCATGCAGCTCTTCACGCATCGCGCTCATGCTCGCATTCTACGCCTCGCCCATGCTCGCCTCCCTGGCTATTTATGCAGGGCGACGCAGACTGGTGGCCGTGCTCGTTGCGTGTCCGTTCGCAGAGCGATCTACGGAGACTCAAGGGGACTCACGGTCACTCGACCGGCATACGCCCAGGTCAGCGGTTCCCTGGCTCAGGGGCCATGATCGCGAAAGAGTTCGGACAGTACAGGTTCGATTCCCGTCACTCGTCGCTGAACACGCCCGGATCAATCGGATCAACCACTAGCACCACCCGATCAGCCTCGACATCGAACCCGAGAGCCGGATGATCGGGGGATCCCTCCGGAGTCATCAGCACAGACTTCCCGAGACGCTGTCCGATCAAGCGGAGGACATGCACCAGGACGTCCAACCGCTCCTGCCCTTGCAGTTCTCTGAGGTCGACGTCGAAGTCAATCGACTCAGCCTGATACACCCGGAAAATCATCAGGACATCGGGGACCGGCCAGACTCTCAGCTCAGGCGTGGCGTCGGCGGATGCAGCGGCGACCAAGTCTGCAGCCGAAGGAAGCTCCATCGGCTCGCCGCTCAGCGAGTAGGCGTACTGCCAACCCTGCGACTGAACGAGATCAAGCAGCACCTGCCAGTCCTCGACAGTCGTTCCTTCTACGACCACGTCAGGCAACGTTCCATTGGCATCGGGATCAAAGAGGGACTTCACGTCATCCCACAGCAGGTCAGGCACAGCACTCATCATCCATCCCGCAGGAACTCCCTCCGGCGAGGTACCCAGCTCCGGGTCACCGGCTGATCGTCGGGCCATTAACCAAGGTGACGAGCGGTCAACCACGGTCACTCACGACCTCACCGACTCCCCTGCGACCAGCAATCCCCTGATACAGGGATCGTGATCGATGCAGTTCCCAAGCTGACAGCGCGGGTTCGATTCCCGTCACCCGCTCTCAGTATGAAAAGCCAGGTCAGGGATGGATTTCCGACCTGGCTTTGATCGTTTCCAGGGTGCTGTTCGATCTTCCGCGCCCGTTACGTGCCCGATCCGTCTGGATCTTGTTCGTCGGGCTCGGGCTCGTCGGGCTTCAGGGCTTCCTCGGCGAGCTTGCCGAGAGCGCCGGCGACGGCCCGGTCTCGCTCCATCGCGGTGTGCTGGTAGATCAAAGCGGCGCAGGGGGACGAGTGGCCCATGCGGGTAATCAGGTCCCGGAGAGTCGCGCCGGACTGCGCAGCGAGGGTGTTTCCGTGTGTCGGAGATCATGAAAGTGGAACCCGCTAAGCTTCGCTTTCTTGAGCTCTGCCGTCCAGACGCGGGTGAAATTCGCGCGCCGGAGCCTGGCACCCTTGGGGCCGACGAAGACGTGTCCGTGCCCGCCCTGTTCGGCGTACGTCTCCATGCACTCGCAGGTCCGACAGGAGCGTCGCCGGAATGCTCACGATGCGCTTGCCCGCTTCGGACTTGGGAGGGCCGATGGTGACCGAGCCGTCCTTGAGTTCGGTCGTGGTCCCGACGACGCGGATCGTCCCGGCCTTCAGGTCCACATTCTTCCGCTGGAGAGCGGCCAGTTCGCCCCACCGCAGGCTTGCGAAGGTGGCGAGCAGGATCAGCATCCGGAACCGCGGCTCGATGGCATCGGCCAGCGTGAAGACCTGCTTCATGGTCAGTACGGGCCGCTCGGGTGAATCCTCCTTGCCCGCCTTCTTGATCGTGCAGGGGTTGGACTTGATCAGACCGTCCTCTAGCGCCGTGTTGAAGATGGCCTTCAGGAGCCGGTACGCCTTGGCCACGGTGACCGGTCCAACGCCGCCGTCGAGGAGCTGCTTGCGCCACTTCCGGATGTGCGCCACCTTGATCTCGCTCATGGCGCAGTTGCCGAAAGTCGGAACGAGGTGAATGCGGAGAAGACCCTCGTAGAGCTGAACCGTCTTCGGCCGCAGCCCTGCACGCTCATCGATCCATGCCGTGCCGTACTCCTTGAAGCTGACCTTGCCAAGGCGGCGGCGCGGCGCGCCGCCGTACCCCCGGCCCTCCCCCCGCCCGCCGTCCGGGCATGCGGCCTGGGGGCCGGTCCCGGACGGTGGCGGGACACCGGGCCGGGCGCCGTACGCCGTCCCGTCGCACAGACCGTGCGCGCCGACCACGGTTGCCGCGCCGCCCAACAAATGCAGCCCTCACGATCGCCACTGCACGGTTGGCCGCCCGTACGTGCCTGGGGGCGATCGACGGTCCGTGGCTTCGTTCCTCAGCCCCGGCCCACCGGTTTTCGTGGCTGGTCTGTTCGGCCCGGCAGGTTCGCCGCGTAGATCCAATCGAGGCCGTCCTCTCCGCTTTCGTCGAGGTGTTCCGCCCGGGACAGGCCAGCATGGACCGCCACGCGTTGGGAGGCGACGTTGGCTGGCCTGACGCGGGCGATTAGCGGGAGGTCGGGGACGGTTTTGGATGCCCAGGTGGTGACCGCGGTTGCGGCCTCGCTGGCGTAGCCGTGGCCCCATGCTGAGACAGCGAAGCGGTAGAAGAGGTTGAGGACCTTCATACCGTGCAGTTCCATAGGCTTAATTCCGCAGAAGCCCAGTTGCTGGGCACTACCGTGGCGTTGGACGACCCAGTATCCGTATCCATAGCTCTGCCATTGGTTGTTCCAGCGTTGATAGAGCTGTTCTGCCTCGTCGAGCTGGGCGAGCGCGTCGGATGGATTGTGCAGGCTGGTTCGGGGGTCCTTGTGAATCGCGAAGATCGCATCAATATCGGCTCCGGTCGGGGGCCGCAGCACCAACCGGGCGGTCCTCAGCTCTACGCCTGTCGGGATCAGGTCGCTCATAAGCAGATCGTAGAGCTCAGAACTGACGGCAACGTTGACGGCAGCAGCACCGACCAACGGCTGATGATCTCTGACTTCCAAGCGGACGGCGCGGTTCGATTCCCGTCATCTGCTTCACAAGAGACCCAGGTCGGGAACATGATCAAACTCCGACCGTCGTCGTTTCCACACTTGTTGTCGCTGGCGCGCGACATGCGTGGTCAAGTCTCTATCCTGCGCTGTGTCGGGCCATTAAGAGGGGTGACGAGGGGTCAACGACGGTCACACAGGATCAGCGCTCTGCTCCAGCTCAGTGCCTGATCATTCCGTTGAGTGTCGAACTGAGGCAAGCGCACATAGGTCAGCACCTAAGGGCAGGACTGTTCGCACCGTGTCTCATGCTCCGGCCACATGGCGATAGGGCCCAGACTCGACTGCGGCACGCTGGTTGCGTGCCCGTTGCGTGCCCGTCCGTAGAGTGATCAGTGGGAAGTCACGGGGACTCACGGTCGCTCGACCGGCATATGCCCAGGTCAGCGTTTCCCTGATAAGAGGCCATGATCTTGGAAGGCTGCCGTTCCCAAGCTGACAGCCCGGGTTTGATTCCCGTTACCCGCTCCACGCTAAAGCCCAGGGCAGGGAACGAGTCCGCCCTGGGCTTTTGGAGTTACGGAAGGTCACCCGCACGGTCGACGATGCCACGGGCTGTCTGTGCCCACGCGATGATCACATCGCCTTCGGCGTACTGGCCCTTGAAGGAATGAGAAGTCCGCTTACCGCCCCCGATGAAGATCTCCCGACCTCCGAGGTAAGCGTGGCTGTTCGGGTCCACGATGATCTCGTGGCGCGTTCCGTCGGCCCTGTCCAGATAGATTCCGACGCCTTCCCGGTCCGCCAGATCCCGTACCTTCTCCTCGACCCCGACGCCCTCCAGCTTGGACGCAACGGTGTAGAGGGCAGCACGCAGGCGAGGCGGAGGAGCACCCTCCTGAAGGATCATCTGCACCTGCTGGAACAGCGTCAGGCTCTCCGGCAGGTCAGGGCGATCCTCACCGTCCTTTCGCAGACGTTCCATCAGGGCGTCCGGGTCCAGAGGAAGAGAGCGCAGGTAGGCGGGGTCCCATCGGGGGACCTTGGGGTCCTTGCCGGCGGTGGCGACGACGACGCGGTCAGCGCCGATGGGGGGAACGCCCTTGTCTGTGTTCCCGTGGCTTTGACGCCGTGCCGTCTTCGTGCCGTCACCTTTCTGCCAGCGTTCGTAGGTCTGTGTCTTGCCCGCCCCTGGCATGCTCTCCCCGTCGGAGACGTACGTAAGCGACTTGGTGTAGAGCCACTGGTCGGCACGGGGGTAGGCGTCCGTCGCCTTCGCAGCCGCCGCCGTGGCTCGTTCTGCCAGGCGTTCTGCGCTAGCCACCGAAGCCCACGCAGGAGCAGTGGCGGTTCCCTTCCTCACACCGGCGCCGTCGGAACCCTGCACGACCGTGACGCCGAGGGCGATCGTGAGACCGAGGGCACCGACACCTACCAGGCGCAGCATTGTGGGTCGGGGCCGGCGAGTGGGGGACGCGGGATTCATCGCGGCGAGCAGTCGCTCCCGGGCGGCGTGCAGGGTGGCGGGGTCGCTCTGTCGCACTTCCGAGCGCAGGTCCTGGATCAGGTCTAGGTCATTCATGAGGTTTCCTCGCTCGCATCGGTCGGGTTGCTACCGCCCAGCGCTCTGGCGACCTTGCGACGGGCACGCGACAGGCGCGAACGCACCGTGCCGATGGGCACGTCTAATGCCTGTGCCGTTTCCTCATAGGTCAGGTCGCCCCAGGCGATCAGTAGCAGCACGTCACGCTCACCACGCCCCAGCTTCGCTAATGCGTCGGCGATCCGCTTCCGGGTAGCCGAGGCGGAGATCCTAGCGACCACCTGCTCGTCGAACGCCACCGCGACAGGGTCCTCACCGGTACGGGCCAATGCCCGGTAACCCCGCACCTCCGCACGCCGGTGACTGCCGATGACGTTCGTGATGATGCCGTACAGCCAGGGCAGCGCCTCCCTGCGGTTGAAGTCGTACCTGCGCCGTTTTTCGAAAGCCCTGGTGAACGTCTCGGCCACCACGTCTTCCGCATGTTCGGGACCAAGACGCCGGACGACGTAGCGGTGCAGCTCAGCGGCATGCCGATCGAAGAGTTCCGCAAAGCATTCGGGAGTGCGCAGTGATGCTTCGATGATTGATGAGTCGTCTCGCGGATCTTTCTGCCAGGCGTCGCCAGGTATCGGTGCCGGCACCGCCGTGGACATTGGAGGGTCCGCCAAGACGATCTCCTGTTCCAGAATGGTTGTCACAACGGTACTTAGCCGAAGGGCCAGCCGAAGTTCCCACCGGAAAGCGGAGGCAGAGGCCAGTAGCCGGTTGCCAAGCTGCCAGCGCGGGTTCGATCCCCGTAACCCGCTCTCACTAAGAAAAGCCAGATCAGGGGTGGATTGCCGACCTGGTTTGATCGTGCCTGGACCTGTTGTCGATCGTCCGTGCAATTAGCGTGCAATTAGCCCACGGGAACCAGCACGCCCGCCGCGCGTGACCCAACCCGGCAAGCTCCTCTACATCATCGTCTGCGCCGCAGGACCAGCCCCCGACGTCGGCCGCCTCGTCACCCTCGCCCAAGACGCCGGCTGGACCGTCCAGATCATCGCCACCCCGCCTGCACTCGACTTCATCGACGTTGCCGAGTTGGAGAAGCAGACCGGCCGCCCAGTCCGCAGCCAGTACCGCAAACCCCATGAACTCAAGTCCCCCCGAGCCGACGCCATCATCGTCACCCCAGCCCCCTACAACACCATCAACAAGTTCGCCCAAGGCATCGCCGACACCTACGCGCTCGGCCTTCGCTCCGAAGCCCCAGGACTCGGCATCCCCGTCGTCATCCTGCCCTTCGTCAACACCGCCCTGGCCTCACGCGACCCGTTCCAACGCAGCGTCGACCGACTCCGCGCCGAAGGCGTACACGTCCTCCTCGGCCCGGCCAGTTCGAACCACACCCACCAAGCTCCGGCGCCGAACGGATCGACAGCTATCCCTGGGCACTGGCATTGGAGAACTTGCTTAGGTATCAAGGGCGGCGCTCCGCGCCGTCACGCGGCCCCCAGGCCGCACGCTGCGCGTGCGGCCTGGGGCCGTTCTCGCCCGCGCTCGGGCCGCGGCTCTCATTCTGCGTGCACCCATACTTCAGATCATGGAACTGACCACACCTCGGCTGCTGCTGCGTGAATTCCGCGCCAGTGACCACGCAGCCGTTCACGCGTTCGCCAGCGACCCAGAGGTGACCCGCTACACCGACTGGGGGCCTAACAGCCTGCATGACACCACGGCCTTCCTCGCTGAGGTGGCACGGGATGCCCACGACCTTCACCGATGCCGGTTCACGCTCGCCGTCGTCGGACGCGAGCATGACATGCCTATCGGATCAACAGAGCTACGGATCACCAGCGCCTCCCACCAGCGCGGAGAGATGGGCTATGTCTTACACCGCCAATGGTGGGGAAGGGGATACGCAAGTGAAGTCGCCCGGGCCCTTCTTCGCTGGGGCCACCAAGAGCTCGGCTTGCACAAAATCTCTGCCACATGCGATCCCGACAACGCCGCCTCCGCCCGAGTCCTAAGCAAGATCGGCATGCGACGCGAAGGCCATCTACACGAACACCTGTATGTCCGAGGGCAGTGGCGAGACCGTCTGCTCTTTGCGGCACTGGCCCCATAGCTCCAAGTCAACACCCGCTCCGATGCGAGGCCGGCCAGCTATGGCACCACGCGACACGCCGCCCGCCCTCCGTCCTGGCACTGCGGCCTGGGGGCCGATCCCGGACGGCGGCGGGGCACGAGGCCGGGCACCGCACGCCCGCCGCGCAGTACCAACTGAACGCTCCAGAACTTGGGCGGTCCCAGCACCCGCTCGCCCGCAGAGCGCTCGACGAAGGTCACCCGGACGCGGACCGTAAGGCCTTGAGATCTATTGAGCAGCCAGCGATAGAGATCGACAGTTCAAGGGCGGCGCTCCGCGCCGCCACGCGGCCCGAGCACGGCCACACGCTGCGCGTGCGGCCTGGGGGCCGTTCTCGCGCGCGCCGCGCTCGGGCCGCGCCCGATGTGAAGGGCGGCACTCTTACGAAACGTCATGCCACCCTCCATCGCGTGCCCGCCCGTAGCTGGAACGCATCGCCTCAAGCCGGGATCGTACTGCGTCATCACGATGCCCGCGTGATTCGTCTTCAGCTCGTGAAAATGCACTGGCCAGGCACTGTCGTGCAGCACCTTGGCGAACGCGCGTGAGTGCTCCACGTCCACCAGTTCGTCATTAACCCCATGTAGGAGCCAGAAAGGAACGGGGTCCAGGTCTCCGCGCACTACTGCTTCAAGCGGCGCCTTCGCGGACGGGGGAGTCGACCGGCCATAGCGTGTTGCCAGACAGGCCACTGCCGAAGGCCGCCAACCATTGGCAGCCGAAGCATCTACAGCGATTCCCGATGCAGCTTTAGCCCCCCGTGACCAACCCGCCAGAAGCACGCGATGTGGATCTCCACCGAACTCTTCAGCCTGTCCCAACACGAAGGCGATCGACGCCAACAGATGAGCCCGTCCCCGCCCGGGGCATCAGGGCGCCAATCGGGCACAAACACCGCCACGCCGAGTTCCGCCGTGGCCCGCGCCAATGGCTCCAGGACGGTCCGTCGGCTTGCGAGGTGCGGGCGACCCACTGCCAGATCGCCGCGATGCTGTCGCTGCCGACCCCGAGCGTCGCGCACGCGGCCAACGTCAAGATGACCACCAGCGGATGCCGCAGTCCGCAGGCCCAGCGGCGATCGGGCACGGCCGCCAACCGGCGCATCAACGCCCGATTCCACCATGATCGGATCGGCCTCCAGCTCGACTTCCCACAATGCCAGGTCGGCGAGCTGGTCAAGAGTAGGGACGAGACGAGAGCTGGCCAGGGAAGATGGGGACACGAGCGCAACTCCTGCGACGATCTTCGGATTCGAGACCTGAGAGATCAGCAGAAGTCGCGCTCTTTTGTACTCCACCTGGCCAAACGCTCAACGTCGCCATACCGCATCAGGAGGCGTCCTGGCGTCCCCTGAGCGCGCGGTCGACCTCGGCGCTCCAGCGGGCCTTCCACTCCTCGTCGAGCCCGATGCTTCGGAACGGGGCCCGGCCACGCAGGCCCGCCGGGTCGAGGCCGGGGGAGTGGTGGCTCGCTATGAGCATCTCCAGCTTCGGCAGCTCCGCGACGCTGCCGAGGTCGGCCAGGGAGGGCGCGTACAGCGCGAACAGGCTCTCCAGGCACGGGAGTTCGTGGCCCGTGCCGAGGGTACGCAGCTTGGGGCACTCGCTCGCGGAGAGGTAGTCCAGTGCGGGCAGCGGCGGCAGCCCTGCGAGGGTGGTCAGCTCCGGGCATTTGTCGATGCTGAGCTTGATCAGCGCTTCGCAGCGCGGGATCGGCGAGGCGTCCCTGAGCTGCGGGAGGTTGATGAGGTTCAGCGACTCCAGCCTCGGCAGGGTGCCCAGCACGCTCAGATCCCGAAGCCCGGGGCAGTCCCTGAGATAGACGTACTCGATCTCCGACAGCCCCTCGATGCCGTCGATCGAGGTGAGCTGTGCGGAGCCGTGCAGCCCGAAGAACGTCAGTCCGGTGGCGCCGGAGACGGCGCTGACGTCGAGCAGCCCAGTGCAACCGTAGAGGTTGATTCGGCGGAGTCGGGGGTGGCTGCCGAGGCCGTGCAGCGAGGTCAGCCGAGTGCAGCCACCCAGGTTCAGCGCGGTGAGGTGCGGCATGTGCGCAAGGCCCTCGAGAAACTCCAGCTCGGCGCACTCCGAGGCGTCCAGCTCGGTGAGACCGGTGAGGCTCGCGAGCGCCGCGAAGTCGCGGACGGACGTCCTGCTGACGCTGAGGGAGCGCAGGTTCGACAGCGCCTTGAGTGCGCCGAGGTCGCTCACGCCTGGGCAGTTGTCGAGGACCAGCTTCTCCAGGCCGGTGAGCGCGGCGAGCGGTCCGAGGTCGGTGAGGTCGCGGCAGCCGCTCAGCACCAGGGTAGTGAGGCCCGTCAGCCCGGTGAGCGGCGTCAGGTCATGGACGGCGCTGTTGTGCAGGTTGAGGGTGCGTAGCCCGGTCAGTGTGGTGAGCGGGCCGATGTCGCTGAGGCTCTTGGAACCCTCCAGGTCCAGCTCCACGAGGCCGGTGAGCGCGGCGACTCCGCCGAGCTCGGTCAGATCCTTGTGCTGGAATACGCGCAGCGTGCGCAGCGACGTCAGGTGCCGGATGCCGCAGTCCAGGGTGAGCTTCCTACCGAGCTCGAACTCGGTGCGGCCCTCGCGCGCGAAGGCGGGCGCGACGAGCAGCCGCGCGAAAGCGTCGCGGTCGGCCGCGTCACGCCACGGCTTCAGCAGCTTCTCCGACTCCTGCGGTGCGAACTCGGTAAAACGCGCGGCCAGTTCGTACGCCTCCTGCGTCTCAGGGCCCTGGACGGCGGCGAGGTCACGGAAGGCACGCCGGGCGCGCGCGGCGGTCGGCGGTTTCTCATCTCCCAACAAGGCGTGATACGGGGCGAGTCGGGACGTCTCGTAGCTGCTGCTGGTCATTCCGGAACTGTAGCCAGCGGCGCTGACGATGCCCCACGAACGCCCTCACCCCGGCACGCCTGGCCATGCACACCGGCCCGCACCATCCAGTCGCCGACCTAACCCCTGACATGCCCCGCATTTTCCGGAGGATGTAGACACGAGCGCGGCTCCTGCGAGGATCTTCGGTTCAGGGCCAAGAAAGATCACCAGAAGTCGCGCTTCTTCGTCTCTCACCTGCCGAAACGCTCAACATCGCCATACCGGATCAGAACCTGAGAACGCCGGGGCCCTGGGAGAAGACCGGCCTGCTCGAGATTCATCGGCAATGGCTCCAGACATCTTGATCGCCGGTGTGCCCGCGGGGGGCACACCGGGTCACGTAGAGCCGATTCCCGTCAGAACCTGGTCAGAGAGTAGAAGCCTGCGGACCATTCACTTACGCCGTGAGTAGTCCACGATCACATTCAAGGGAAGCCGCCGAGGCTTCGCCGGAGCGCGGCCGGACGCGCGTGGAATTCGCGGCTAGCTCGACTTGCAACGCGTTGTCGAAGACCCTCGCATCACCAGCGTCAGCCCCTACACCAAGCGTCTATTCGTTCACATCTTCCGCATCACCGACCCTGCCCAGCTAGACACCGAGTTCATTGGCTGGGTCCGCGAAATGACGTTGGACGGGGGGCATCACCTGAGATGACTGACGTCGTACCCGAAACTCGGCCAGCGCTCCACCGATGGCGAGAGTCCCACAAGACGGTCGGCGATCGTGCTGACAAGGAAGCGGTCAGCGAGCCACCAGGGTTGCAATATGAGGGCGTTCACAACCGTTCAGAGTGGACCGCTCACGCCGTCTGACCTGCATCGAACGATTCGGAACGGCTCCGACTGGGCGAGGTTTGCGGCGGGACCCCGCGGCTCTCCCATGTGAGTGCCGGCCGTTGATCGAACCATGTGAAGTATCTTCACCGCATGAAGATCCCCGAGCTCGCTGACTTGATTTGGCTCTTTGAAGGCGAGCCGGAGCGCCAGCATGACGACCTGCACTGGCCGATTGGTCTCCACTCCTTTCACCTTGACCGAGGTGCGACGTCGGTTCTCTTCTCCATCGACCCTGCGGCAGGTGAGGCGTACATCAGCCTCTATGCGAACGAGAAGGAGATCGCTCATGTAAGCAGACTCCGGCCTCTCGGGCGGCTCTCCGTTGACGGGCACCAGCCAGACTATGAAGGTCTTACGTTGTGGTTCAGGGATGCAAGCGAAGAGCCCGTCAGGCTCCAAACCAAGCCATCGATCCGGCTGGCATGGGATGTGAACGGCCTCGGGGAGTGGTAGCACGCGTTACTGTGGCGCGCGTCGACGGGATGATCGTGGGCCATTAGCGGGCCACTGACCAGGGTGACGAGCGGTCGACCACGGTCACTCACGATCCCATCGCCACAGTCTGTGACCAGCAACGCCCTGCTACACATCGCGATCGGTGAGTTCCCGAACTGACGGCGCGGGTTCGATTCCCGTCACCCGCCGCACTCAGTACGAAAGCCAAGTCTGGCGTTGATTCCCGACCTGGCTTTGATCGTTTCCAGAGCCCTTTCGAGCTCCTATGCGCCTCAGGTGCCCGATCCGCCCGGATCTTGCTCGTCCTCTGACTCCAGCGCTTCCTCGGCGGCCTGCCGAGAGCGATCGCGATGTCCCAGGGTTGCACGGTTGGATCGCGGACGCGGCGATAAGGTCCAGGCGTGAACGATATTGCTGGTGGGGCTGAAGATGAACGGTTCTCGGATGGTTCGCAAGACGCGTCGGCGCGATCTGTCGTGATGATGTGTGGGATCGCGGGGTCAGGCAAGTCGACCTATGCACAGGCATTGGAACGACGCGGCTATGTCCGGCTGTCGATCGATGAAGCGATCTGGACCCGGTTCGGACGCGATGCTGCCGAGTTCGATCCGGCAGAGTACGAGGACCACAAGGCGGCTGCCGAGGAAGCATTGAGGAAGCGGCTCGTAGATCTGATGGAAGCCGGCCAACCGGTGGTCTTGGACTACAGCTTTTGGCGCCGGACGACTCGTGACTACTACAAGGCCCTGATCGAGAGTCATGGGTGTCGGTGGGAGCTGATCTATCTCAAGGCGAGCCCAGAGACGCTGCGCCAGCGACTGGCCGTACGCAACAAGCTGCACGGGGCCAACTCTGTGACCGTGTCCGAGGATCTCCTCAACAGGTACCTGGCCGGATTTGAGGAGCCCGTTGACGAAGGGCAGCTCACGATCACGCAGGACTGAGACGACCGATGGCGAGAGGCGTGCGACATCCTTCATGATCACGCCGACAAGAAGCGTGGTTCTTCGTGTCCGTTGCGTGGCCGTTCTCAGAGCGATTAGCGCTGGGCCTTGATCTTTTCTAGGATTGTTGATCTCGGCGTGCCATTAGCGTGCCTTGGAGGTCTGTCTGACAAACGATCAGCTGCTCGCTTCGCCTGGCGGGAGACTGTCGGGGATTGCCGCAACGCAGCGCGATAACATCACGATCGTGGCGGATTGGGAACTTCGGCCGGCTTCGGCGGCGGATGTCGAAGCTGTGGCCGAGGTGCGGGCCGTAGTGCTGAGGCCGGATCTCGAGCGGCTCGGACGATACGACGAGCAGCGGGTGCGGCAAAGGCTGAGGGACGGGTTCGCACCAGCGCACACCTGGATGATCGAGGTAGGTGGTGTCTTGGCCGGCTGCGTGGCGCTGCGGCCGGCGAAGGACACCTACTGGCTGGAGCACTTCTACCTGGACCCGGATTTCCAGGGCAGGGGCATCGGTTCTGCCGTGCTGCGCAGGCTGCTGGAACGGTGCGACCGCGAAGACGCCGTGGTCCGACTGAACGTGCTGCAGGGCAGTTCGGCCCGCCGACTGTACGAGCGGCACGGGTTCACGGTCGAGACCGAGGACGAGGTGGACGTCTTCATGGTGCGCGACCCGGTCTTCGGCTCGCCAACGTCCGGCGGGAACCAGTAGGCCAGGTGGATCGTCCTCATCATCGCCTGCCCGCTCGTGCCCCCGGGCGGAAAGCCGGTCCTGAGTGATCGTGATTGACCCCCCGTTACCCCTCTTAACGGCCCTTCAATGGTCCGGCGATAGCTCACTACCTGGCTTTTCGCACGGGCCGCGCACCCTGCCCGCACTGAGCTCATCCCGTCCGCCCGTCGACCCGGGACAATCAGGTCGTGGAGATGAAGCTCAGGCAAGCCCATCTCCGTGACGACATCCATCCACCGTGTACGGCTATCAAGGGCGACGCTCCGCGCCTCTACGCGGACCGAGCCTGGCCACACGCTGCGTGTGCGGCGTGGGGCCGCGTAGAGGAATCATCACCAGGCGAGGACGCCGTCCGCCGTCTCGGCTGAAACCTGCTAGAGATGAACTCGAGGTCACCGCGATGATGTCCCGATGCACAAGGCGACCGCTTACCATGACGCACTCGGCGACTTCTTCGCCAAGAACGCAGATACGAGCCCCTACAACGCCTACACCGACAGACCCGCAATGCTTCAACTCGCGGGTGATGTTTCCGGAGCCAGAATCCTGGATGTCGGCTGTGGAGCAGGTCACTATGCGGCCGAGCTCTCGGCCCGCGGCGCCCAGGTGGTGGGAATCGAGGGCAGCGCCACACTGCTGCGCCACGCGCAAGCACGCGTGAACGGCCAAGCAGAACTACTTCTCCATGATCTAGAAGAGCCACTCGGTTTCGCCGCTGACGCATCGTTCGACGGGGTGGTCTGCGCCCTCGTATACGAGCACGTCAGGAACCGTGTGCAACTGCTGGGCGAACTGCGCCGCGTCCTGCGACCAGGTGGATGGCTCCTGGTATCGACCACCCACCCCACAGCCGACTGGCGCCACTTCGGAGGCTCGTACTTCAGCCACGACTGGAGAGACCTGCCTCTCGGAGACAGCGGGCTCTCGATCCACTACCAGCGCATGCCATTGGAGACATTCTTGGGCGAGCTCTTGGCCGCAGGGTTCCTGCTGGAGCAACTGATCGAACCGCGCCCCACGACCAACCTTCGGGATATCGACGAAGCCGCCTACGACAAGCTTCACCAAGCGCCATGCTTCCTCGCCGTAAAGCTTCAGCGTCCTTGATCACAAGAGTCGTTGAGAAAGACTCATTCCCTGTTTACCATGGCCCGGGCTGTTCCAGGGGTTCATCCTGTACTACGCGAAGCGTCCGGGACGGGGCGCTGGGGCCACCTCTGCGATTGCGCCGGGCCTCGATGAATCAGCGCGGCACGGCACAAACCCCCGAGAAAGCTCGCCAAGCCGATCGTGTATCACCGCGGCGGGCTCACGGGTATCCCAGGATCGCCTGGGCCGTGAGGAGGGTTCCGTCACGGACGAAGGTGACGCTGACCTCCGTACCACCCGTATGCTCCCGGCAGAAGAGCCAGACGTCGGCGATGTCGAAGACCGGCGCGGCGCCGAGCCGGACGACGATATCGCCTGGGCACAGCGCGGCCTGGTCGGCGAACCCGCCGGGTGCCACGCTCACCACCTCGGGCCCGGCCGGTGTGTCGACCAGGTGTGCACCAAGCTCGGCCCTGAAGGTGTTCATACGGTCGAACTTGACGCCCGTTCGCAGGTAGAGATGCAGGCCCGCCAGGTTCTGGGTCCAACCGTGGCGGGTGCCGTCGAGATGTCCCCGCCATGCGGCGCTCTCACCGAATCCGGCCTCTTCGATGCGCACCACGGTGCCTTCGGCGGTCTCCTCGAAGCTCACCGTCGTTCGACGCTCGCTAGGGACCGCCGCGGGCGGCTCCAACCACACCAACCTCTTGTGCTCTTCCACCTGTTCGATCGACCAGGTCAATTCGCCATGACCAGGGATGGTGAACCTGATCCGGCCACCGGGCCGGATATCGCACTCCACGATGGTGCCGAGCCAAGCCTCCAGGTAATCAGGCGTGGTGAACACCTGCCACGCCTGCTCGACCCGCAGGTCGAGGACGAAGGTCATCTCGAAGACGCCACCCATGGCAGTCCTTCCGAGCCGAGAACGCCGATATCGATGTCGCATGCTTCAACGCGTGTGGACTGATCGGCTACTTCACGCCGACGGCGCTGACGTGGGGTTCATCGCGGGACGCCGTCATGGTTCGGAGTTCGTCATCGTGGCGGTGCCACTGTCCGCTGGATCGGGTGTCGGCATTGTTCAGCCGGCGTCCGGAACGTAGGTCAGGTTGAGCACGCCCGTCTGGAATGTTTCGGACTTGACCAGTTTCAGCGGGTGGGTGGGGGTGTCCTCGAACAGCCGCTGGCCATGGCCGACGACGATCGGGTGAACGAGCAGCTTCAGCTCGTCGAGCAGCCCGTTGGCAAGAAGCCACCGCACGGTCGTCGCGGAGCCGGACATCTGGATGTCGCCGTCGGTCTCCTTCTTGAGTTCGCGCAGCTTGGCCGCGACGTCCCCGGAGATGATCGTGGTGTTGTTCCAGTCCGCCTTCTCCAGGGTGCTCGACACGACATACTTGCGGACGTTGTTGAGGGACATGGCGACGTCTTGGTCGGTGTCCGTCGTCTGCCAGTACGCGGACCACTCCTCGTACAGCTTGCGGCCCATCAGCATCGCCGCCGCGCCCTGCATGCCCGCCTCGACTACGGCGCCCATCTCGTCGTTCCAGTACGGGAAGTGCCACTGGTCAGGCGACTCGACCACGCCATCCACGGAGATGAAGAAACTCGAGATGATCTTAGCCATTGCTCTGCTCCTTGGTCGTTGGGATTAAGAGGAGTGGTTCACAATATCGAGATGAGCAAGTCGATGACGATCTTGCACGCGCGGGCACCCGTCCCGTTGCCGGGTCGGCGCGCTCTTTGGCATGTTTCTCGGGCCGGTGCCTGGCTTGAGCCCGCCCCGAATGCCGCGACTGGGAGGTTATGTGGGAACGAGCGCTCAGGTCTTGTACAGAAGCGACAGCGGCTCCGACGGGTCCTGATCGATCAACTGCGTGGCGGTCCGCCCGATATAGCGGGTCAGCGACCGTGCCAGGTGCGGTTGGTCGAAGTATCCGAGCCGGTGGATCACGTCGTGGGCCGGCACACCCTCCTGGATCAGGATCGCGGCTTGCCTGGCACGATGAATCTGCCGGACGGCACCGCGGGTGAGCCCGGTCGCTGCCACGAAGCGCCGCTGGATGGTGCGTTCGGACACGTCCGGCGACGCGCCGCCAAGCACCGCGGCCACGATCGGGTCACGGACCAGAACGTCTTCGCGCACCAGTCGCCGTACGAACACTTCGGCATTGTCGTAGTCGGGACGGCGCCAGGTCGAACCCTTCAGCCAGAACGACCTGCGCGTGGCATCGGGAATCTCTGCAGCACCGTCGACGAGCCGATCGATCGGAAGATGCGGCATCGACGTGCCGAGTGAGAAGCTGATCCCGAAGAACGTGGCGTCTTCGGGAACGGGGGCGGGACTCGCCCTCGACTCCGGACCATGAACAGCCACGTTGACCTGACCGCGGTGCTCCCAGAAGACGAGATCCACATGGGTTACCGCAATCGACGTCATCCGGTTGACGTCATCGCTGCTGCTCCGCCACACACGCTCGATGTACGGCGAATCGGATGATCGGCTCTCGACCTCTAAGCCCATCCGAGCTTCCCCCTCGCTCCATTGGCCCTATCGGGGTCCTGCTGCGGATATACACGGGTGATCTTCCGCGTCCAGTGACCCTTCGTCCTCCTCGCTGCTTGAGTCTCCCAGCCGTACCCGCCGAGTCAAGGACGCCTGTGGGTGCGAAGGCGCACCGTTCTCCGTCTACTCCACGTAAGTGCCATCGGGGCGCATGACTCCCCGTCGTTGTCGCCGTTCTACTCCATGATCGCGAGTTGCTCGTGATCGCGACACGACGCCATCGTGACAGGTATTTCTTTGCGATCTCGGTAGCCATCTGCCCGTCTATGTCCGCAGAGCCGCCCTCCGTCGTGCCGTCGGCGTGCCAACGGTGGCCCCAGTCGCAGGCCGGCCCCGCTGTGAGCGGTGATTCAGGCAACTTCCGAGCCGATCGCGCGGGTTCGATTCCCGTCACCGCCCAAACTATGAAGGCGCAGGTCAGGAGCCGGATCCTCGTCAGAGCCTTGATCATTTCGGCAAGCTTGCCGATCTCCCGTCGCGAGCGTTCGCTCCGACAGCACATACTGGAGGGGATGAAGCCAGCCAGCGGCGCGCCCCGCCGTCACTTGCCCACAAGTCCCTTCAAACCGCCGCCCCCCGCCCCGCCTGCCGAGCGGTTCAGCGTGAACGACCAGGTGACCCATGATCGATACGGCCTTGGCGTCGTTATCGGGGTAGAAGACGAGGTCGCCGTGCTCGTCGATTTCGGATCGCGGCAGGAACGCATCACAACGCCATTCAACAAGCTCTACAAGCTCTGAGCCCGCTGCACTGCGGGGAAACGCACAGCGCGAGCGCATCCACGCCGGAGTCTGGCTCGCCCAGGCCAGCGTGGGCCGTGTAGAGAACTTTCTTCCTCGGTCCGGCCAAATGAGCACGGGTATGCCGCGAGGAAGCGTAGCCATGCCCTCCCGCGGGCCCGTTGCGTACCCATGCGAAGAGTGATCAGCGCGGGTTCCATTCCCCGTCACCCGCTCCACGGTGGACCAACGTCATTGAGTCGGGCACACCGCCAAGTTGCGCGACGGCTGGCGAGACTCCGCCATATTCAGCTTCGGCGTTCGCTTGCCGCGCGTGTGGCTCCAGGGTGGGGCGAGTGCCGGCTCTCGAAGATGGTGCGGAGCGTGGGGTCTTGAGCGGTCGCCCAAGACCCCGTACATCAGCCCTCCAGGTAGAGCACGACGGTGCTGAGGGGCGCGACGTCGATCGGGAGGCCGAGCCGGACGCGGCCCCCGGTGGAGAGATTGCGGGCGTATCCGGGTCCGGAGGTGTACAGGCGGCGGGAGCGCTCGCCGTCGGTGTTCATCCCGATCAGGTAGCGGCCATAGGAGCAGCGGTAGAACTGCGCGCGGCCGACGAAGAGCTTCTCGACGCCAGGGAAGGACACGCCCAGCGCGGGGTCGGGCACGTCGGCCGGGTACGGCCCGACCTTGAGCACCTCACCGGCGGCGGCCTGATGTAGCTCGGGGCCGGGCGGCGGGAAACCGCCGGGCGGGATGTGCGAGGCGGCCGGGTCGTTGATCGCGAAGTTGAAGCAGACCCAGTCCTGCTCGGTCCAGGTCTCCCCGGTCGGTGTCACATAGCTCTGCTGGCGGATGGTGGCGACCCGGTGGGTGTCGGGGGTGATGTGGTGGACCCGGGCCAGGTTGTTGACCGCCTGCCTGGCCCGCCAATAGAGCGAGGCGTAGAGGATCTCCCGGCCGTTCTTGATCGCGACGACGCCGTTCTCCTCGTCCGAGAAGACGAAGCTCGGGGCGTCCCAGTCCATGGGGAAACCGGCGCCGGAGTCGGGCCGCGCAGTGAAGGCGGGCCAGTCGCGCTGGACCAGTCGCAAGGCGGAGAGCCCGACACGCGCCCAGGAATGGGTCTGGAGCAGCCCGAGGTGGCCGAAGAACTGGTTGTCGGCGATCATGCGCTGCCCGCGCCCGGTCATGCCGCGGTCGTCGAATACAGCCGCCGCCATGAGGGAATGGCCGTCCCAGTCCACCCGCTGGGCGTAGGTGACGTCGCCTGGGTAGTGGTCGTCGCGCCAGCCGACCGCGGCCTCCAGCCGCATGGCGCGATAGCCGTCGTTGTCCACCTCGGGATAGCGGAAGACCGCCCGCGCGTTGATCATCTTGATCAGCTGGGCCTTGAGCTCCGGGTCCTCGACGCCGTCGAAGCGGGTGACCGCCTCGTAAAGCAGAACCAGCCAGCTGGTGATTTCGCCGTAGTTGCCGACGTAGCCCAGCTCCTTGGTCAGCCCCTTGCGCGTGGTCTGGTAGAAGTGCTCGCCGAGAATCTTGCTGGGCGTGCCCGAGGCGTCTTCCTTGCCGAGGAAGGGCTTCAGACCGACGGACTGGTGGATGTAGTCGCGGGCCTTCTCCTCGGTAAGGGGTGCCTTCGATGGATTTATCTGCATCAGCGCTCGGTTGCAGCGGTAGATACCGAGCGCGCAGATCATCACTTGGTTGCTGTAGTGCGGCATGTGCTGGCGCCAGTACGAGATGCTCTCGGTGAGCATCCGGGTGTAGGCGTCCCGCCGGATCGGCAGGTTGCCCTGGTCGGGTGGGGTGGCGCCGTCCAGCGGGGTGACATCGACGTCGTCGAACCAGGCGGTGCCGCCACCCTGGAGGCGCACGTCGAGCCGGAGCTCCGTGGCGGTGGCCGGGGTCGTCAGCTCGCCGATGATCTGCGTCCAGTCGTTGGTGCCGGTCGGGCCGTAGAACTTGTTGTCGGTTCCGACGATCTTCCCTGCCGCGTCGTAGAAGAGCACATCGAGGTAGACGCCGGGGGCCACGACGTTCTCGGTCTTCACCCACACGCTGTACCGGTGTTTGCCCTGGCCGATCAGGGTGCGGTTCTGCGCGGTGTTCCAGCCCGCGGCGGCGCCCGCGGCGGCAGTGATCTTGACTGAGCGTGTGCCGCTCCGCTTCACGGTGTCGTCCCAGAGCCATGTGGCGGCGCCGGCCCAGATGGCCGTGTTCCAGCTGGCGGGGGCCGTACCGCCGCGTTCGAAGCCGGGGTTGGGCGCGCCCACGGTCCGTCCGCCGACCGGCCGCTCCAGCCGGTCGCCGAGAACCTTTTCGAGCAGCACAAGCGTGTGGCCGACCTTCCCGAAGCCCTCCCACTGCTGGTCGGAGGCGGTCAGTACGGTGGGGTCGGTGAGCCACTTGGTGTAGCGGGCGTCGATGGCGGCCAGCACCTGGTCGATCGCGTCCGGGTTCTGGTAGGCAGGGCTGTCGGGATAGAAGTAGCCCTCCGCCAACCCTTGGTACGCCCAGGAGTCGAGGGAGGCCGGGTTGCCGTTGACCCAGTTGCGGTGTTCGGTCAGCACCCTGGCCTTGATCTTCTCCAGGATCTCCGGTCCCGGCTCGGGGCGGACAGGCACCGGAGGGACGGCCCCCTGGATGCCGTCTCCGGCGAAGTACGGCTCGGCGTGCGTGTAGATCCGGTAGAAGGGGCGGCTCGGATTGTTCATCGAGCGGTAGAACTCCTGGGTGTTCTGCCCGTAGCCCCAGATCCGGCCCATGGCGCGGATCTCCAGCGTGACCTGCTCCCGCTCCTTGGTCAGCGACTCGGGTAGCGGCAGGGTGTGGAAGTGGAAGCGGCCGGGGGAGTGGGCGTCCAGGCTGAGGATGTCGAGCGGGTCGACAGCGCCCAGGTGGTAGTGGCCAACCTGTTTGCCGTCGCAGAACAGCTGCAGGCGGGACTGGTCGCTCTCGCTCGCGGCCCGATCTCCGCCCCAGAGCTTGATCGTCACATAGGTGGTGTCTTGCGGCAGGCACTTGACGGTGAAGGCGATGGTGCCACCCCAGGCGCCCGCGGGATCCTGCGGATTGAGCACGCGGGCGGGCTGGCCCAGGGTGCCGGACACCACATCGGAGCGGTTCAGGCTCACCGCGTGAGCGGCCTCCGACGCCTCGTCGCCGAAGACGACCATGTCGAGCGGCGCGGCCGGCCGTAGGTATGAGGCGGCTGCCGCCTCGCTCGTCCACAACCAGCTGCCAACGGCCAGCGCCCCGGTGGAGGCGAGTACGGTCCTACGGCTGATCTTCTCTGTCATCGTGAGCTTCCTGTCGGCGAAGGCTGTCCATGAGCCCCCGCAGCGTCGGCACTTCAGCAGCGAGAGACAAGAACAGCGAGAGGGGGGTGATCGGTAGCAGCGAACTGGTGATGACCAGGGGCTGGTCGTGGCTTGGGCTCGGTGAGCGCCTGGGTGTTTCAGTGGCGGCAACCCCGATGTCAAGGGGAAGGTCGGCTCCTCGCCGCCGAGCATGAACAGCGGATGGTGGTCATCACAGAGCCCGATTCCCGGTGGAGAGGAGTGACGTCCTTCGGGCGGTCGACGGCGGGCTCGCGCTCGGCTGCGTCGGGCCGGAAGACCTGGGCGTGGTGGCGACCCTCCACCAGCGCGTCGGGTGCCGTTGCGGTCCGTCTCATTGCTGCCTCCAGCTATGGAAACCGGTGGCTGTGACGCTAGGGCTACGCACCCTCTACCACAAGCATTCGTTACGAGAGTGTTACTGGAGAGGTCCGTGAGATTGCGCAGCAAGGGCGGCTTGCTGGAGACCGTCCAGCTCGAACGTTGATGTGGTTACCGATGAATCCGAATCTCTCGGCCCGTTGACCCCGAACCTGATCGGCTCGTACGGTAGGCACCGGTTTCTATATTGCAGGAAAGAGGCTCGCTCGTGACCCACTACTAGGGGGCGCTGCTCGCCATGCGCACGACCATCTCGCGATGCACCAGAGGCACGCGACCCATCACATCCCGCATCGGCGCCAGGCCTGTGGACCCTGATCAGATGCAGACAGGTGGTACTCGCGGGAACCGGTTCGGAAGGCCGGCGCAGACCTGCGCGCCAAGGGCTCTCGGGAGGCGGGTGGCCTATCCGTGCGACGGTATGTGTTCCGGCCCCCGTGCATCGCCAAACGGCGATCTTATGTTCCAACTCGGCACGCAGGCCCCGGTCATGCGCGGGGCAGATGGGCCAGACCTTCCAGATCAGCTCCATCTTGGGCGGCGTCGGCGCCGGTCGCGAGCGCACCTTGCCTTTTGCTGACGGTGGCCGCGGTGCTCGCCGTCACGAGTGCCGCGTCAGATCCAGCACCCCGACCGTCTGGCCCCCGCTCTTCTCACCTGTGAGCTGGAACCCGAGCTTTCGGTAGAAGCCCTCTGGTCCGCCCTCTCCCGGCTCCCACGTGACGTACATCTGCGTGCCGCCCCGCCGCCTGACTTCGGCGGCCACTGATTCGACGGCGAAGCGGCCGACACCACGCCCCTGTGCGTCGCTTGCCACGTTGAGCCGCCACAGGCCGGACCGGAAATCGACCCCCTTGCCGTCCCAGTCGATATCGATGAAGGCCATGAGGAAGCCCACGGGACGGTCGCCGTCGAGGATGAGGCGTGGCCAGGCTATCTGCGGGTGGACGTAAGCCTCGGCCAGCGACTTCACCACCGGTGAGACGAAACGCTCCTGGTCGGGCCGGACTTTCACCGCGAGGGCCGTGTCAATGTTGGCGGGTGTGATGGGCGCAAGTCGGAGAATATTCGTCATCCAAGAACCATATGGGCCGGGTTCGCATGCCGTGTGCGGCCGCCGCCCCAGGGGCAAAGGGTGATGCCGCCCCGGGGGGCAGGCCCCGGGGCGGCATCAGCTTTACTTCGGGCGGTCAGTTCCCGGTGTAGCGGAAGATGTAGAGGCCGTGGTCACGGTCGCTGGCGGCGACGTACTCCTGACCGTTGTGCTCGAACACCTGCACACCCCAGAAGTTGTTGCCACCCTCTTCGATGAAGTGGCCCACTTCCTGGATCTTGCCGTCCACGATCCGCGTCACCCGGAAGCCCGCGGCGTAGTAGGAGAAGTAGGCGAGGTCGGCCTGTACGGCGGAGGTCGCCACCTCGTGCACCGACAGGTCACCCTTCCCGGTCGCGTACGCGGGGTCGTGCGCCTCGGGCACCGCGTACGTGTCGAGCTCGGCCATCGACTTGCCGTCGTACAGGTGCACGTAGCCCCAGCCGTCGAAGTACGACGAGAACGTCAGCGTGTCACCCGTCGTCCCCAGGGGTACCGGCAGTGACTGCGGACCGGTGCCGGCGAGGCAGGCATCGTTGTTGTACGGCTGGTTGAAGATGGCGAAGCCCTGGCTGCGCGGCGCCACTCCGAAGGCCGGGATGTCACCCTCGACGCTCATGCCGAGCGAGCCGTCGCATCCGTCAGTGCCGGTGCGGTTGAAGATCAGGACGGCGTCGTAGCCACCGGCCTTGATGACGCTGTCGACCTTCTCCGAGAAGGTGCACAGCCCTCGCTCCACCACGGCGATGTCGACGACATTCGGGTCCCCGGCGGGGACGGCGGGGTCGGCGGGCGGGGGGCAGGCGCGCCCGACGAACTTGCTCACACCGGTCAGCGTCTGCCCGGTCTCGAGCTTCTTGGTGCCATCGCCCTGGCCGGCATTGATCACCGTGCCGTCCGTGACGTTGGACGCTTTCAGCGCGAACGGTGAGAAGTCCTCGTCGGCGGCGAGAACGTACTTGTTGTCGAGGGTGAACTCGGCCTGGTGACCGTTGCCCTCCGGCCTGACCGTCAGCCCGCTCTCGAGCGCTTCCGTGTCGGGGTCGGCGAAGGTGCTGTCCGCCAGCAGGGAGATGTTCAGCGGGTCGGTGACGTCGATCTGGACGTAGCCGCCGTCCCAGTACGACAGCAGCATGACCTGCTTGCCGCCGATCTCCTTCACCACCATGTCGTGCAGGAAGACCTCGTCGAGGCCCGGCTGGGTGATGCCGGGGAACTTCTGGTCGAGGTCGTACTCCGCGATGACCCGGGGCTTCTTCGGGTTCGTGATGTCGAGGATGTCGACATCGTGGCCTTCCTCGTTGTCCACGATGACGGCGTAGGCCTTGTTGCCCGCGTCCCAGGCGAAGACGCTGTGGATCTCGTTGGCGTCCTTCTTGCCGGCGCCTGCGACGGTCTCGTCGCCGATGCCCACCGCGAGCGGGGTCGGATGCGCGGGGTCGGTGACGTCGTGGATGTTCAGCCCGCCGACCCCGGGACTCTCCTTGCACTTCTCGTTGTTCGTGACGAGGATGTCGCCGTTGAAGGCAGGCGTGTCGATGTGCAGGGCCTGCACGCCTTCACCCGGCGCGCTGCCCTCCTTCGCGACGATGAACGCGACTTCCTTGGGCTGCGCGGGGTTCTTGATGTCGACGACGTGCACGCCGTTGTACTTGCACGTGGCGCCGCCCCAGGCCGCGAGGTATGCGTAGCCCTTGTAGACGCCGACATCCGCGATCTTCTCCGGCTCGACGTTCTTCAGCGCGAGCTTGCTGATGAGCTCGACGTTGGCACTCGATGCGGGCAGATGGCCCTCGTCGCCGCCGTGCTGGTGGTGATTGTGCGTGATCTTCGCGTTGTCGATCGCACCGTCGCTGCTCGTCGCACCGTCATGCGCTAATGCGGACGGTGCGAGTGATACCAGTGTTGCGCCGGCAGCGATGGCTGCGGCTACCGCTAGGCGGCTGGCCTTGTGCCTCATAGGGGAGTATTCCTCCGTAGTGGTGGCAGAGGATGGCAGTACCGGGAACATAAGGCGCAATACCGGCGTTCCGGAAGGGTTCCTCCTACATTTCGTAGGAGACTTACAGGTAGCGGTGTGATTTGTCCGCTTTTATGGTGAGATGTGCATTTCTCAACATGGAAGCGGCAATCCCACCGCAACAATGACGACACCGAGGAGTGGGGGCATCGCCAGCGCTATCGCGGCTCCCATGCCGAGCCTGCCTGGCACCTCTCCCGATTCGAGGCGGGCGATCCGCTGATTCAGCAACTCCCGGGTCTCGCCGGCGGCGGCCAGGCCGCCGGGCGGGCCGGGCCTGAGCTCGAGCCGGCGGAGCGCGCCGATCACCGGGGCATGGCCGTAGCGGTGCGCGGCGGCGTCATCGGCCACCATCTCCACCAGCCGGGACAGCTCGATCCGGGCATGCCGGAGGGTCGCCGACCACGGCAGGGCCGCCTGCACCGCGTCGACCACCGCGAGCAGGAGGTGGTGCCGGCGCCGTAGGTGGGTACGTTCGTGCTCCAGCACCGCGCTCAGTTGGTCGGCGTCCAGCAGCTTCAAGGCTCCGGTCGTCATCACGATCGGCCGCGAACGTCGCGGCAGGCAGTAGACGAGCGGCGCGGCATGCTCTATCAGGCAGACGTCGTTCGGATCGTCCGGATATCTCGCGACCAGCCGCACCATGTCGTGGTGCCGTCGCCGCTCGGTGATCGTGCGGCGCGCGCGGGTCGCACCGTGGTACAGCGCCCGCAACAGCACCCCGCCGGACAGGAGGGCGAGCACTATCGTGGCCAGCTCCCCGCTGTGCGTGTGTCCCGGCACGCAGGAACGAAGGTGCTCGATCCAGGAATGCACCGGTCCCGGCGGCCAGGCGAGCACGAAGCACGTCAGTGCCAGCAGCACGACGACCACGCTTGCCACGACACCGGCCCACACCACCACTGCCACGCCAGGGCGGCGGCGCAGCCACCTCACCCGCGCGACTATCGGGCCGGCGAGGTGCGCCATCAAGAAGGCGGCGGCGATCAGTCCCGCGATGTTTCCGGCCATGGCCCCTCATCCCGCGTCGGGGCGCTCGCGCTCCGGTCGGCCAGCGCGTCGAAGAGCCTCTGTGCGTCCTCGGAGTCGACGCTCTCGGCGAACCTGGCCAGGACAGGACCGCGATCCGGCAGCTCTGACAGCGCGTCCAGCATCACGGCGACGATGTGCTCCTCACGCGACCGCACGGGTGCGTAGGCGATCGCCACGCCGGACCAGGCGCGCGTGACCAGGTCCTTGCGGGCGAGCCGATCGGTGACCGTCTGGACCGTCGTGTAGGCGAGGGGCCGTTCCCGGCCACGATTCACCTGCTCGAGAAGGTCACGGATCAGGAGCGGCCGGCTCGCCGCCCACAGGCATTCCATGATCGCCTGCTCCAGCGGCCCGAACTCCGCCATCTCGGCGTCTCACCTTCTCCAGGAGCGCCGCCATCGGCGCGTGATTACGACCCCCAAACGGTACCGAAACCACCTCAATACCCCAAAACTCCGCGGGAGGCACGGCTCCGCCGAGCCGCCGCGGGCTGGACCTGCGCCCAAAATCGTTTGACCGGCTCCGGGAAGATCGACACGATCACGAAGTGCACATCGAGTTTTCGAGGATCTCACCCGGCGACGCGGAATCCCTCGCCGACTTCCTGGCCGGTGAGGAATGGCCGTATCACGCGGGGACGCAGGACCGGGAGACGGTCAGGCGCCGGGCCGCCGAAGGGCTCTATGACGACGCCGAGACGCGTACGTTCTGGGTGCTCGCCGACGGGGAGCGGGCCGGGCTGGTCAAGCTGCAGGATCTGGCCGACGACACGCCCATGTTCGACCTGCGGGTACGGCACTCCTGGCGAGGGCGCGGCATCGGCACGCAGGCGGTGGCCTGGCTGACCGGTTATCTCTTCGGCGAGCTGCCCGCCATCACGAGGATCGAGGGCACGACCCGCCAGGACAACCATGCGATGAGAGCGGTTTTCCGCAAGAACGGGTACGCCAAGGAATCGCATTACCGGGAATCGTGGCCCACGCCGGATGGGACGTGCTACGACGCCGTCGGATATGCGATTCTCCGGCGGGACTGGATTTCCGGGACGGTTACGCTCCCGAATTGGGCGGACGAAAGCCTCACGTGAGTTCCGAGCTCAGCAGGCCCATCATGACGAAGTCGTGGCGCTCGCCTCTGGTGCGGAAGGCCTCCCTGCGCCGGCCTTCCGCCACGAAGCCGACCTTGGTGTAAGCGCGCATCGCCGCGGCGTTGTCCGCCACCACCCAGAGCGTCACCCGGTGCAGGCCCATTTCCTCGAAGGCGTACCTGCAGATGACGCGGAGGGCGTCGGTCGCGTAGCCGCCGCCCCAGCGATCACGCTCGCCGATGGCGATGCTCTGCAGCGTGGCCTCGCCGTTGCGGAAGTCCGTGTCGCCGAGGGCGACGTAGCCGATCAGCTTCCGGTCGTCGAGCGCTTCGATGCCGAGCAGCATCTGCTCGAAGGTGTTGCGCGGCCGGTTCGCGCCCTTCTCCATGTTCTGGGCGAGGGAGATGGGCGGCGCGCCGTCCATCCACCGGCCCACCTCGGGGTCGTGATACCAGCGCCACATCGCCTCGCTGTCGGCCGGCTCGAGGGCCCTGAGATGGACACGTTTCCCGGTCAGCATGAAGTCTCTCCTCATAGGTGGCCGGTCACATCTACCAAGAGCCTTGATCGGGACGCAAAGTGTTTTCGACCCGGTCACGGGCTACCGCGTTCTACGAGCGGGCGTTCGGCGCGCGCCGCAGCTTCACAGCGTTTCGAAAGTCACTACAGCGGGTAAGGCCGACATAAATTATCTGAGCTGCCTGGTTTCAGGAGCCACAGATGTCCCGGATCACGCTCATGCCCGCCGCTCGTGAAGCGCTGCGCGATGACGAAGTGGTGTTCTTCGACTGGCACGTGACGGGTCTCTGTTGCGCGGACGCGGGCGAGTTCTCGGTACGGCCGCTGCGCCGCTCCCGGTTGCCCCGGAAGGCACGCAGCCTCGAATCCGATCTGGTGTACGCCCATCCGACCGCCTGGGTGCATCTGGTCGAGCTTCCGGTCATGATCGACTGCCGCCCGCTGTGGCGCTGGCGGCGCTTCACCACGGATCTGCCGCCGGACGCCGGACTGCGCTGCTGCCTCGGGCGCCCTCTATATGGCCCGATGCATGGGAGGTAACCGGTGAAGCCGCGTTCCATCATCATCTGGACGGCGGTCGCCGTCGTCGGCGCCGTGGGCTGGGCCGTGCTCGCGCTTTCCAGGGGCGAGAACGTCAACGCGGTCTGGCTCCTGTGCGCCGCGCTCGGCTCGTACGCCATCGCCTACCGGTTCTACGCCAGGTTCATCGTGCGCAAGGTGCTGCGGGCCGACGACCGCCGAGCCACCCCGGCCGAGCGGCTCGACAACGGCATCGACTACCACCCGACGGACCGGCGGATCCTGTTCGGGCACCACTTCGCCGCCATCGCGGGGGCGGGGCCGCTGGTGGGGCCGGTGCTGGCCGCGCAGATGGGCTACCTCCCCGGCACCATCTGGATCATCGCTGGGGTGATCTTCGCCGGGGCCGTGCAGGACATGGTGGTCCTGTTCTTCTCCATGAGGCGCAACGGCCGGAGCCTCGGCCAGATGGCGCGCGAGGAGATCGGGCCGGTCGGCGGGGCGGCCGCGCTCATCGCGGTCTTCGCCATCATGATCATCTTGCTGGCGGTGCTGGCGCTCGTCGTGGTCAACGCGCTCGCACAGTCGCCGTGGGGTGTCTTCTCCATCGCGATGACCATCCCGATCGCCCTGTTCATGGGCTTCTACCTGCGAATG
Organism: Nonomuraea sp. H19; assembly: GCF_052068215.1. NCBI lineage: Bacteria > Bacillati > Actinomycetota > Actinomycetes > Streptosporangiales > Streptosporangiaceae > Nonomuraea > Nonomuraea sp. H19. The sequence goes on from NZ_JBQHCV010000011.1 coordinate 238,468, forward strand.
ATCCGCCCGGGCAAGGTCGTCGAGACCACCGTGATCGGCGTCGCGCTGCTGATCCTGTCGATCGTGGCCGGCGGCTGGGTGCAGGAGTCGAGCTGGGCGCCGATCTTCACGCTGAGCCCGTCCGCGCTGGCGCTGTGGCTGATCGCGTACGGTTTCGTCGCCGCGGTGCTGCCCGTGTGGATGCTGCTGGCGCCGCGCGACTACCTGTCCACGTTCATGAAGATCGGCACCATCGTACTGATCGCGATCGGCATCGCCGTCACGTTGCCGCCGATGCGGACGACGGCGTTCACCGACTTCGCCTTCAGCGGCAAGGGGCCGGTCTTCGCGGGCTCGCTGTTCCCGTTCGTGTTCATCATCATCGCCTGCGGCGCGCTGTCGGGGTTCCACTCGCTGATCTCCTCCGGCACGACGCCGAAGATGATCCAGAAGGAGACGCAGGTCCGGCTGATCGGCTACGGCTCCATGCTCATGGAGTCCTTCGTCGCCGTCATGGCCATCACCGCGGCCTGCGTGCTGTCGCCCGGGCTCTACTTCGCGATGAACTCCCCGGCGGGCGTGGTCGGGGCCACCGTGGAGTCCGCCGCCCAGGCGGTCTCCACCATGGGCTTCGTGATCACGCCAGAGGAGCTGCGGGCCGCGGCGGCGGCCGTACAGGAGGAGACGCTGATCGCCCGGACGGGCGGCGCGCCCACGCTGGCCGTGGGCATCTCGCAGATCTTCTCCGGATTCCTCGGGGGAGCGGGGCTGCAGGCGTTCTGGTACCACTTCGCGATCATGTTCGAGGCGCTGTTCATCCTGACCACGGTGGACGCGGGCACCCGGGTGGGCCGGTTCATGCTGCAGGACACGCTGGGCAACCTGTGGAAGCCGATCGGCAGGGTGAGCTGGTGGCCGGGGCTCGTGGCGGCCAGCGCCCTCGTCGTGGCGGCCTGGGGATATTTCCTCTACCAGGGCGTCAACGACCCGCTCGGCGGCATCAACCAGCTCTTCCCGCTCTTCGGCATCGCCAACCAGTTGCTGGCCGCCGTGGCGCTCACCGTGGCCACGACCCTGCTGATCAAGAGCGGCCGGCTGAAGTGGGCCTGGGTGACGGCGGTGCCGCTGGCCTGGGACGTCGCGGTCACGCTGACGGCCAGCTACCAGAAGGTCCTCTCCACCGACCCCACGCTCGGCTTCTTCGCCCAGCGCGACCGCTACCAGACGGCGCTGGACCAGGGGCAGTTGCTCGCGCCGGCCAAGTCCATGGACGCCATGCGGCAGATCGTGATCAACTCCACCGTGGACGGCGTCCTGGCGGCGCTGTTCGCAATCATGATCATCATTGTGATCCTGGACGCGGCTCGCGTGTGGGTGAAGGCGATCAGGACGCGGGAGCCGCTGCCGAGCGCGGAGGCGCCGTTCGAGGAGTCGAAGATCGTCGCCCCGGCCGGGCTCATCCCCACCCGCGAGGAACGCGAGCTGATGGCCAAGGCCTCATCCGGCTAGAACTCCCTGATGATCCGGCTCAGCATGGCGTTCAGCTCGGCGAGGCCGTCCTCGCCGAGCTGGTCAGGGCACGCGGCGACGTCAACCGCATGATCCGCGACTCCTCGGTGCGGTACGCCGCGCTGCCGATCGGCGAGATCGTCGAGCGGATCCGCGAATCGGCCACCTCACGCCGCCGGGCGCCCATGACCAAGCCCCTCGACCCGCTCTTCGACGTGCTCATCCACGCTCAGGACATCTGCGTGCCGCTGGGCATCGCGCGCGCCATGCCATCGGAGGCGGCCCGCGCCAGTGCCGCCCACATCTGGGAGCGCGGCCGGCCCTTCTATGCGCAGCGGCGGCTGAGCGGGCTGCGGCTGGTCGCCACCGACGTCGACTGGGCGGTCGGCGCGGGCGACGTCGTGGAGGCGGCCCATCCAGGCGCTGCTCCTGCTGCTGAGCGGGCGACCGGCCGCGCTGCCGAGCCTCGCGGGGGCGGGCACGACGGCACTGGCCGCGCGCCTGTGACCGATCAGGGAGCCAGCCAGCGCGCCGTCGGCCAGGTCTCGCGCCGCCAGGCGCTGTCCCAGAACATCCACTCGTACGCCGCCGCCGTGCGGTACGCCGCGGCCATGGCCTCCCGGGTCGCCGCGTCCGCGGTGGCGGCCAGCCGGTCGGCGATGGCCTTGGCCTGCTCGACGGAGGCCGCGAAGCCGGGATCCGAATAGGTGGAGATCCACTTGCGGTACGGGTGATCGGGCGTGTCCCCGGTGCGCCGCAGCAGCGTCGTACCGACGTCCTGGTAGATCCAGAAGCACGGCAGCACCGCCGCCGCCAGCACCGGATAGGGTGCGGCGAGCGCCGTGGCCTGCAGGAACGACGCGTAGGCCAGGCAGGTCGGCGACGTGGCGATCCCCGCCGCGTCGGCGCCGAGCTCCGCGACGTAACCGGCGTGCAGCAGGCGCTCGGCGGCCAGCGCGGCGTGCGCGCTCTGCGCGAAGAACGCCGCGTCCGCCGGGTCCGTCGCCCGTGCCGACGCTGTCGCGAGGGCCTTGGAGAACGCCTCCAGATAGCGGCCGTCCTGCACGATGTAGAACGCGAACCGGTCGCGGTCGAGTGTGCCGGCGCCGAGTGCGACGTTGAAGGGGTGGTCGTGGATGGCGCTCATCAGGTCGGCCGTGCGCAGCCACATGTCATCGCAGAACATCGACGTCCCTCCGCTAGCGCTAACTAGATCAGGTTCGACGGGTGTGATCTCAGCCCGGGTCGCCGGGCACCCCGCGTCAACGGCCAACTGTAACAGGGCTCATTCGCGCGGTTCGGGCGGGAAGCCGGTCCAGCGCAGCTCGGCGGGCAGATGGCCCATGTCGTTGTAGGAGAGCACCGAGGAGGGGCGGTCGGGGGCGTACCGGATGACGGTCAGGGCGGCGTTGCAGTGGTTGAGGCCGAGCCAGCGCCACTTCGGGGCGTCCAGGGCGGCGCGGACGAGCCAGCCGATCAGGAAGTTGTGCGTGACGACCAGTTCGTGGCGGGTCCCCTCCGCCACGGGACCCGTGAACGCGCGCAGGGCCTCGGCGGCGAGCGCCGGGCCGCGCTCGCGTTCGTCTGCGGGGAACTGGCCGACGAAGCCGAGGAGGCGGTCGGCGTAGCCGGGGGCGAGCTCCTCCTTCTCGGGCACGTACGGGATGTAGTCCCCGGCGGCCTCGCTGACGTGCAGGGGGATGCCGGGCAGCCGCTCGCCGATCAGGTGGGCGGTCTGCGTCGCGCGGGGGAGCGGGCCGTGGTGGATGGCGGAGAGGGGGACGCCCTGGAGGCGCTCGCCGAGCAGTGCGGCCTGGCGGCGGCCGGCGTCCGTCAGGCCGCTTTCGTCCGGCGTGGCCTCGCCGTGGCGGGTGAGATACAGGAAACGGGTCATGATCTAGCCCATTGTTCCGGATATCGTAGGGCGAGTGACCAGCGATGAGACGCGTGACGGCGTGGCGCTGACCAATCTCGGCCAGCCGCTGTTCGACGGGGCGGGCGCGACCAAGCGCGACCTGGTCGACTACCTCGACGCGGTCCGCGACCGCATCATCCCGGTGCTGCGCGGCCGTGCGCTCTCGGTCATCCGGGTACGGCCCGGGCAGGAGCCCTTTGTGCAGAAGAACCTGCCCAAATACGCCCCCGAATGGATGGAGACCACCTCCCACTGGGCCGAGGCATCGCGTCGGCAGGTGACGTACGCGCGCTGTGCAATGACCGGCGAAGCCTGCTGTGGTTCGCCAACCAGAGGGCGGTCGAGTACCACCCGGCGCTGTTCGTCGGCGACCACCCCACGCACATGGTGCTCGACCTCGACCCGCCCGGGGACGACTTCGAGCTCGCCGTGCGGGGCGCCTTCCTGGTACGCCAGGCGCTGGACGACGCCGGGCTGGCCGGGGCGGTGAAGACCAGCGGGGCGAAGGGCGTGCACGTGTTCGTGCCCGTGGCGGCCGGGACCGCCATGGACGACCTGGCCGCGGCCACCCGTGCGCTGGCCGCGCGCGCCGAGCGGGTGGATCCGGCGATCGCCACCACGGCGTTCATCCGCGAGGACCGGGCGGGCAAGGTGTTCATCGACTCGACCAGGGCGGGCGGGGCCACGGTGGTGGCCGCCTACAGCCCGCGGGTGCGGCCCGGCGCGCCGGTCTCCTTCCCCGTGCCATGGTCCGACCTCGACCGCGTGGCGCCGCGCGACTTCACCGTGCACACGGCGGTCGGGTTGCTCAAGGACGCCGACCCGTGGGCGGAATCCATGCCCGCGCCGCAGCGGCTGCCCGCCGACCTGATCGAGGAGGGGCACACGATCCCGGTCGCGCGGGTGGCGGCGATGCACGAGGGCAAGCGCCGCGCCCGCGCCCGGCGCGGGGAAGTGTCGTGATTTTGCCGCATTAGTGGGTCTTCCCAGGCTCTCTCGCGCGGGTTACCTTCCGTTCGGCGAGGCTCGGGGGAATTGCCCGCCTTCCTGTCTCACAGGGGGAAGTCCCGTATGCGCAGAACCATCATCGTCCTGATCACCGCACTCTCCTTACCGCTCGCCATGGCCGTCCCGGCCCACGCCGGCGGCCTGGCCGACCTGTTCGCCAAGCTGCTGGTCAAGCAGGTCAAGGGCACGAACGTCAACAAGCACCTGCAAGCCCTGCAGGCCATCGGCACCGTCAACGGCGGCAACCGGGCGGCCGGCACGGCTGGTTACGACGCCTCCCGCGACTACGTGGCGAACAAGCTGCGCAAGGCCGGCTACAAGGTCACGCTGAATCCGATCAACTTCGTCGAGGGCTGGACGGAGAACGCGCCGCCCGTACTCGGCTCGTACGTGCCGAACCAGGACTTCTTCACCTTCCAGCCCTCCCCGGCGGGCGACGTGACCGCGCAGGTCCAGGGCGTGGACCTCACGCTGCCGCCCACCCCGGCGCCGACCTCGACCAGCGGCTGCGAGCAGTCCGACTTCGCCGGGTTCGTGGCCGGCCGCATCGCGCTCATCCAGCGCGGCACCTGTGCGTTCGCCCTGAAGATCCGCAACGCGGGCCGCGCCGGCGCCTCCGGGATCATCGTGTTCAACGAAGGCCAGGAGGGACGCACCGAGGCGTACCCACTGGACATCGGTGAGTGGCGGGCGGGGGTGCCCATGGTCTTCGCCGACTTCGCGGTCGGCAACGCGCTGGCGAGCACGCCGGGCGCGACGATACGGCTCAAGGTCGACGCCACGCTCGTGCTCGGCACCGATGAGAACGTGATCGCCGAGTCCCGCTTCGGCGACCCCCGCAACGTCGTGATGGCCGGGGCCCACCTCGACAGCGTGCTCGAAGGGCCCGGCATCAACGACAACGGCTCCGGCACCGCGGCGATCCTGGAGGTCGCCGAGGAGATGGCGAACTACCCGGTCAAGAACAAGGTCCGCTTCGCCTTCTGGGCCGCCGAGGAGATCGGCCTGCTCGGCTCCGACCAGTACGTCGAGTCGCTGTCCGAAGAGCAGCGGGACCGGATCCGGGTCTACCTGAACTTCGACATGGTCGCCTCGCCGAACTACGCGTACAAGCTCTACGACGGGGACAACTCCGACAACGCCGGAGCCCCGGCCGGTCCGCCCGGTTCGGCGGAGATCGAGAAGCAGTTGGAGGCCTTCTACGGGTCCCGCGACCTGCCTACGGTCGGGACCGACTTCGACGGCCGTTCCGACTACGGGCCGTTCATCGCGGTCGGGATCCCGGCGGGCGGCGTCTTCACGGGCGCGGAAGGCATCAAGACGGCCGAGGAGGCGGCGCTGTTCGGAGGGACGGCGGGGGTCGCGTACGACGTCTGCTATCACCAGGCGTGCGACACGATCACCAACGTGAACGCGACGGCGCTGGACGTGAACTCGGACGCGATCGCCGACTCCGTCGCCCGGTACGCCTTCAGCCTCCGCTCCATCCCACCGCGGGCACCGTCATCGAGGGTCGCTGCTTTGACAGCGGAAAGCGTCGGCTGACCCGACCGGCCGGGCAGACCCATGCGCCTGCCCGGCCGACCTGCCCGGCCGACCTGCCCGGCCGACCTGCCCGGGCGTCTGATGCGCCCGGCAGGAACGGTCTGCTCGGCCCGGCCCGCGAACGGCTACCGGGTGATCTTGACGTCGTCGACGCCGGCCTCGACCAGGGAAGCGCCAGAGGCGTCGGCCGCGTCGATGAGGATGCGGACCGTCTGGCCCGCGAAGGCGTTCAGGCTCGCCGAAGCGGTCGCCCAGGCGCCGTTGCGGTTCGTGGCCGCGCCGGTCTGGTTCAGCACCGTGGCCGTCGTCGTCCCCACCACTCGGACCCGCAGGTAGTCGGCGCTGGAGGAGTTGGAGCCGTGCGCCAGATACCACGACAGCGACAGGTTCAGCGGACCCGATGAAGGCAGCGTGATCGGGGGCGACTGGATCGAGGTGACGCCGCCGTCGACGTCGTACGCGCCCGCCGAGGAACCCGCCAACCTGCCTGTTACCAGGTCGTTCGTGCCGCTGACCGCGGTGCCGAGTTGCTTGGCGCCCGACGACGTGGTGGCCTCGGGGTCACCGCGCTCCCACTGCCCCAGGGTGGCGGTGTCGGTCGCGGACGGGTTCGCGGTCCAGCCCGTGACCGTCTCGAACGTGTCCTGCCAGACCACGACCGGCGGCACGGCGGTGCCGATCGTCCACACGGCGTGCGCGATCGCGTCGGCGTTCCGGTCCAGCGCCGTGTCGTTGATGTTGGCGGCCGTGTCGCATGCGCGGTGGTAGCAGGGGTCGAACGCCTGCCCGGCCGTGCCGCCCCACAACGCGGCCTGCGCGGAGCTCTTGATGCCTTCCGCGCCTGTGAACGTGCCGCCCGCCGGGATCCCGACCGCGATGAACGGCCCGTAGTCGGAGCGGCCGTCGAAGTCGGTGCCCCGGGTCGGCACCCCGATCGAGCCGAAGTAGTCCAGGATCGTCTGCTCCAGCGCCGCCGACCCCGCCGGGCCGGGACCCGAGCCGGTGCCGTCGGAGTTGTCGCCGTCGTACACGAAATATCCGGCGTTGGGGGAGCCGACCATGTCGAAGTTCAGGTACGCCTTGATCCGCCCGCGTTCCGCGGCCGGCAGGTTGTTGACGTAGAACTGCGATCCGCGCAGCCCCAGCTCCTCCGCACCCCACCAGGCGAACCGCAGGTGCTTGGCCGGCTGGAGTGCCTGCCTGGACACCTCGAGCGCACTCTCCAGAATGGCCGCGCTGCCCGAGCCGTTGTCGTTGATGCCGGGCCCGGCCGCGACGCTGTCGAGGTGGGCGCCGACCATCAGGACGTCGTCGGGGTTCCCGCCCGGCCAGTCGGCGATGACGTTGTAGCCGGTGGCGCCGTTGTAGGTGAAGGACTGGAGCGTCGTGGTGAATCCGGCGGCGTCGAGCCGCCCTTTGACGTAGTTCGCCGAGGCCAGGTAGCCGGGGCGGCCGTGCGCCCGGTTGCCGCCGTTGGCGGTGGCGATGGACTGGAACTCGGCGAGGTGGGCTTTGACGTTGGCCAGGGAGATGTCCGGCGGCGCGGCGGCGGCCCGGGCGGGGGCGGCCGGCAGGAGGGCGGTCAGGGATAAGGAGAGGATCGCGATGGCAGATCTCGTGCCGTTTTTCCAGGTGAGCGGCATGATGGCGCGTCTCCATCCGAGGTCGGGGGGTGGAAGATCCCGAGATGGTGCTGAATGGAACGTAACCCCACAAAAGGGGTTCGCCTAGGTGCCACTCGGACTCTATGAACCCACGGCGAGGCGGCCGGACCGAAGGGCGGTCACCACCTTCTCCGGACTGTCGGCGAAGAAGCGGATCGAGGTGGCCTCGGCGCGGCGGCCGAGCGGGCGGACGAGCGCGACAGGCTCGGTCAGCTCGATCGTGATATTGGTCTGCGAGGCGACCGCGACCCTCAGCTGCCCGTCCTTGATCGAGACCATGTGCTCCTCGTTGTAGTTGCGGCCCGTGTGCACGGTGGCGATCCGATCGCGGGGCACGCGCACGTCGAAGTACGCGCCGTACCTGATGCGCAGCTCATCCTCCGTGATGACGTGCGGCCGGGTCACGCACGCCCCGGCCAGCGCGACCCCGAACAGCAGCCCGTAGACGTCGGCGATCAGCACCGCGAACCGCAGCCAGGCCGGTACGTCCATCGCCACCAGCAGCAGGTCCACCACCACCGTCTCGACCGCCATCGCGAAGAGCATTAGCCACAGCATGAACGCCTGCTCCTTGGCGTACGTGACGACGGTCGCCCCCGCAGGGACGCCGTGCCGGCGGCGTACAACCCACAGGCCGACGCTGGCCAGGCCCTTCAGCTCGAACCCCACGACCCGTAGCGCGGCTCTGACCATCGGCTTCCTCTCCCTCGGGTGCGATCACCTCCATGAGACACATTGACGTCGCGTCAAGGTCAACCCGAGACATGCGTTACGAGCCCGGCGGAACCGTGTCAGTGGAGGATGCGGTGCAGGACGTGGACCAATCGGCCCCGGCCATCGCCGTGGACCGCTACCGCTGGCCCAGGGTGCACAGGATCGCGTCCATCGGGTCGTTCTCGGGATGGGACCTATCCTGGCGGCCTGGCTGCGCACGGTCAGATCGGCCAGTTCCAGGGCGACCGGTCGGCGCTCGGCCTCGTACGTGTCGAGCAGCGCGTCGGAGGTCCGGCCCGCGAGCATGGCGGCGATCTTCCACGCCAGATTGTGCGCGTCTTGAACCGCGGAGTTGGCGCCCAGGGCGGCGGCGGGCGGCCACACACGGGCGGCATCGCCGACGAGGAGGACCCGGCCGTCGCGGAATCCGTCGGCGGCGATCACGTAGCGGGCTCTGCACAGCACACGATCGAGGTCACCGGCACGCCCAGATCGGTGAGGGGGCGGCGGCCGGGCTCACCGGGCGATCCGGTCTAGGGGAGCCAAAAGGGGGAGCCAACACCCTCAGAGCAGGGACGACGGCTCTCGACGGCCTGGGGTGCCCATGCAGGTGCAAGGCTCCGACCACCTCAGGCCTGGTCAGATCCGCTTCCCCTGCCGTTGCGTCAAGGTCAAGCGCCGACCTCGTCGGCCAGGCGTGACAGGTAGGCCGCGAACTGCCGACGGTCGCGTTCGTCCCAGGAGGCGGTCAGCTCGTCGAAGGCGTGCCGCTGCCACTGCCGGGACCCGGCCAGCAACGCGTGCCCGCGCTCCGTGAGCCGCAGGGAGGCGCGGCGCCGGTCGCGTTCGGAGGTGGCGCGGGCGAGGTAGCCGGCCTCGACGGCGTCCTTGACCATGCGGCTGGCGCCCGAGTGGTCGAGCCCGAGCTGGTGCGCCACGGTGCCCACGGTCGGGGCGTCGCCGGTCTGGGTGTGTACGGCCTCCACGACCAGGATGTGCTGTACATGCCGCGGCTCCCCGGTCAGCTCGTGCGACGCCTGTCCGGCCCATCGGCGCGACCAGAACCGCACCAGCCGGAACAGGGCGGGCCCACCGTCGTTCATGATCGCATTTTACATGCGATGCGCACATATGATTGCATGCGAATCGCATATATTCGGCTCAAAAGGAGTCCTCGTGGCCATCGTCATGAACCATCTGATCGTCCCCGCCGCCGACCGGAACGAGGCGGCCGGGTTCTTCGCGGACCTGCTGGGGCTGCGGGTCGGCACGCCGGCGGGACCGTTCGCGCCGGTCCGCGTCAACGACGACCTCACGCTCGACTTCGACGACCGGCACAACCCCCAGCCCGGCCACTACGCCTTCCTGGTCGACGACGCCACCTTTGACGCGGTCATGGAGCGCCTCGGCCGCAGCCCGTCCATCGACTACGGCTCCGGGCCCATGAACGGCTGGGACCGGGAGATCAACCGTCTCGGGGGCGGCCGCGGCGTGTACGTACGCGACCCGAACGGCCACAGCTACGAGCTCTTCACCGCAGTCCCGCCCATGTGACCGGCCGCCCGAAAATTTCTCGAATTCGATTGAACCCGGCGGCGGCGAGCGGCGTACAACCTGGCGGAAAACGGCGCTCGCCGATGGCCGGAAGCATGGTTCACCTGGGCGAACATCGGCGTGCCCACCCTGCGCGACTCACCCGGCACGGGGATGGCGATGGAATTTCAGGGATGGACCGGCGGCCTGGCCTTACAGCCGCGCGATTACCTGGGGAGAGGCCGGCCACTGGCCGACGTCGTCAGGACGGCCGGACCGGTCAGGGGAGAGGCGCTCTACCTGCTGACGCTCGGCAGCGCGGCCACCATGGCCAGGCTGCACCTGGGCGGGATCGCGGGACTGCGGCTCAGCCCGGGCAACGTCATGATCGGGGCGCACGGGCAGGTGTTCTTCGCCCCAGGGCCGCGTGACAGCGAGTTCCCCTCGCGCGACGTGCGTGACTGGGCCGACGTGATCATGTTCGCGGCGACCGGGCGGCAGGCGGGGGAGGGCGAAGAGCCCGATCTCGACAGGCTGCTGCCCGCGTTGCGCGCGGTGATCGACGAGTGCCGGCAGCCCGATCCGGAGTGCCGCCCGACGGCCGTCGAGCTGGTGAGCATCCTGCTCGGCCGCTCCGAGCCGCCCCCCCGCGCCACGGTGGAGGAACTGCTGCGGGAGGCCGAGAACCGGACCAGGCCGTACGAACCCGCGCCCTACGAGGACGTGCTCGTGTCCACGCCGGTCTGGCGCGAACCGGCGTACCTGGCCGGTGTCGCGATCGGCGTGCTCATCGTCGCGTTCGCGGCGAGCGTCGTCATCGCGATCTCCAGCGGGGCGGTGCAGGCTTCGTCCGCCGACGCCTTCGAGGGGAGCGCCGTCACCTCGTACGAGATGAAGCCGACGGTTGGGAACGCTCCAGAACCCATCGAGGGAGAGGTCCGGAATGGCTGAGGAATTCACCGCCGACCGGCAGGAGGCGGCGAGCGTCTCGCGGGACCTCAAGTCCATTCGCGCGGCCCTGGACGGAGGCAAGATCGGCGCGCTCGACGCGCGGACCGGCTCGGCGAAGGTCGACGACGCGCTGCGGACGTTCTTCGAGGAGTCCTCGGACAACCGCGAGCGGATGAACCAGCTACTCGAGCGGGCGGCCGGGCTGCTCGACGCCCTCGTCGAGGGCACCGGGCAGCTCGACGGCTCGCTGGCGGACTCGCTGTCGACGAGGAGCGCGTGATGAAGGCGCTCGGACTCGGCGTCCTCACCGGCATCCTGCTCGGGACGATCGTGGTGTCGCTGGTGTTCGCGCTGACGGACCGGAACGTGCCGGCGAACGCTCGATCATCCCAGCCCGCGTACATGGAGGAGCTCTCCGATGGCTGATCTTCCCTTCGGGTTCACGGTACGGGTGCCCGAATCCTGGTACGAGTTCGACGTGTGGCGGGCCGGCCACAGCGGTGACCTGGCGCGCCTGGTGGACGCCCGGGTGGCGGCCAACCCGGAGCTGGCGCCCCACCGGTCGCTGCTGGTGAAGGTGCTGCGCGAGGTCGCCGACCTGGCGGGCCGGCGCGGCGCGGTTTTCGGCGCGGCGATGACCGACCACGCGGAGGACGTCGGCACCGTCCTCGCCACCCTCATGGTCCTGCACACCGGGGGATCGCCGGACCCGGAAGGCAACGCCGTCGAGGCCATCGCCTCGGGCATCATCGCGATCCCGCCCAGGCACGACACACCCGCCTGGCGCGACGTCGAGATCGTGGAGATCGACGCGGGCCGCGCCGTACGAGTCACCGGCGTCGAGTCCGGCGAGATCGAAGCGGTGACCATGCAGACCCTCATTCCCGTACCCGGCGGGCACGGCGTGCTGGACCTGGTGCTGACCAGCCCGCACCTGAGCCTGACCGAGCCCATGCTCGATCTGTTCGACGCGATCAGCGCCACCCTGGCCTGGTCCGACCCCCAAGGAGAGTGAACCGTCATGGCAGGTGGGACCCATCACCTCAGCTTCCCCCAGGTGGAGAACAGCGCCACCCGGCTGAACAAGGAGAAGGAGGACATCGAGAGCCGTCTGACCCAGCTCAAGTCGATGATCGACCAGCTCGTCAGCAGCGACTTCGTCACCGAGCGCGCCTCGGGCAAGTTCCAGCAGGACTACGACCAGTGGAACAACGGCGCCAGGCAGGTCATGCAGGGCCTGGAGGGCATGAGCCAGTTCCTCAAGACCGCCATCGCCAAGCACCGCGAGCTGGACGCCTCGCTCAGCGGCGGCGCGGGAGCGTGACGTCATGCCGGGCGGATGGGAGGTGCTCGGGCTGCCCGGCGACCCCGCGCCCGGGAACCCGGGCGAGGTTCGGGGACTCGCCGGCCGGCTGCTCAAGGAAGCGCAGCTCGCCGAGGACAACACGGCCAAGTTGACGGCGGTGGCGGGTGGCAGCTCGGCGTTGCGGATGCGCGGGGATTACGCGGCGCGGTACGCCGAGGCGCTGGGCGAGCTGCCCGGCGAGCTGACCAAGCTGGGCAAGGCGTACCGGGGCGCCGGGAACGCGCTGATGGCCTATGCCGGTTCGCTGGAGCAGGCCAAGACCCAGGCCGGTACGGCGCTGCGCCAGGGCCAGACGGCCGACGTCCAGTACCGGGGCGCGTTACGGGAGGTACAGGCGCAGCTGCCGGGCGCGGGCGCGGTGGGGAGCCTGGCGGAGGCGGAGTCGGCGGTCGGCGCGGCGGATCCGGCGGTGCAGGCGGCGGTGCGGCCGGCGGTGCAGCGGGCCCGCGCCGCCGACGCCGACCGGGCGCGGGCGCGGCGGATCGCCGATGAGGCGGCCCAGTTGCGCGGTGATGCCGAGAGCCGGGCGGTGCGGGAGATCGATCAGGCGCTGGCGGGCAGCGGCATCAAGAACAAGTCGTTCCTGCAGAAGGCGTGGGACGTGATCTCGACGCCGTTCCGGTCGTGGGATGACTTCGTGTCGTTCGCGGGCAAGGTGGCGCTGGTGGCCGGGCTGGTGGTGCTGGTGATCGGCACCGGCGGGCTGGCCGGGGTGGTGCTGGCCGGGGTCGCGGTGGCGGCCGGGGCGGTGGTGCTGGCCGACGCGCTCAACAAGTACCGCCAGGGCAGGGGCTCCTTGGGGCAGGTGGCGCTGGCCGCGGTCGGGGTGATCCCGGGCGGCAAGAGCATCGGCCTGCTGGCCCAGGGGGCCAAGGCCGTGACCGGGCTGCGCGGCGCCGCCGCGGCCGTCCGCGGCGGCGGAGGCACGCTGCTGGGACTCGGCGCGGCGGGGATCCGCGGCGGCCGGGCCGCCCTGGGAGCCGGGGCGACGTCGATCCGCTCGGCGATCCAGGCGGGCGGGTCGCGGGCCGGTGCGACGGCGACCGCGGCCTGGCAGCGCGGCCGGCAGTTCTTCAGCAAGGACCCGGTGCACTTCCCCACCGGTATCGTGCTGCTCCCGCAGACGGACGTGGACCTGCCGGGGGCACTGCCGCTGCGGCTGGAGCGCACACATCTGTCCAGCTACCGTACGGGGCGCTGGTTCGGCCGATCCTGGGCCTCGACCCTGGACCAACGCGTGGAGGCGGACGCCGAAGGCGTGTGCCTGGCCACCGCCGGCGGCGCCGTACTCGCCTTCCCGCATCCCGAGCCCGGCCAGGCCGTCCACCCCGACGACGGTCCCCGCCTGGCATTGCGCGCGGAAGGGACCGGCTACACGGTCACCGACCCGCACACCGGCCACACCACCCACTTCGCACCATTACCGCAAGAGGATTCGAAGGTGCTGCCGATCGCGGCGATCACCGACCGCAACGGCGACCGCGTCGACTTCCACTACACCGACGGCCTGCTCACCGAGGTGACCCACTCCGGCGGCTACCACCTGGACATCGAGACCGCGCACGGCCGCATCGTGGAGATCCGCCTGCGCGGCGCCGGCCAGAGCCTCGTCTCCTACGCCTACGACGAGGCCGGCGACCTGACCGAGGTGACCAACTCTTCTGGCCTGCCGCTGCGTTTCACCTACGACGACGACGGCCGGATGACCCGCTGGCACGACCGCATCGGCACCTGGTACGCCTACACCTACGACGGGGAAGGCCGCTGCGTTTACGGCACCGGCAAGGACGGCATCTTCAACACGGAGATCAGCTACGGGGACGGCGTCACCCGCGCGTACGACTCACTGGGCCACGCCACCACGTACCACTACAACGACCTCCTTCAGGTAGTCGCCGAGACCAACCCCCTCGGCCACGTAACCCGCTACCACTGGGACCACTACGACCGCTTGCTGTCGCAGACCGACCCGCTGGGCCGCACCGTGCGGTATACCTACGACGAGTTCGGCATGCCGCTTTCGATCAGCCGCCCGGACGGTGCCACTCGTCGCCACACCTACAACGACCTGCACCTGCCGGTCACTATCACCGACTACGACGGCAGCGTCCACGCGTTCGAATACGACGAGCGCGGCAACATCATCAGCGACGGCGACAGCCGCTTCACCTACAACCAGCACGGACACCTGGCCGCGATCACCAACGCCCTGGGCCACACCTGCAGCGTGCGAACGGATGCTGCCGGGCTGCCGGTGGAGGTCACCGATGCGCTGGGCGGGACGACCCGCTATGAGCGCGATGCTTTTGGGCGAGCCACCGCCATCACCGACGCCCTCGGCAACACCACCCGCTACACCTGGACAGTGGAGGGCAAGCCGGCCAGTCGCACGCTACCTAGCGGCGTGACCGAACGCTGGCGGTATGACGGGGAGAACAACCTCATCGAACACGTCGACGCGCTCGGCCGGGCGACCCACACCGAAGTCGGCTCCTTCGACGTGGCCACCGCACTGACCACCGCGGGCGGTGCCCGTCTGGAGCTCGCCTACGACACCGAGTTGCGCCTCGCCCAGGTCACCAACCCCCAGGGGCTGACCTGGCACTACACCTACGACGCGGAAGGCGACCTGATCCGGGAGACCGACTTCAACCACCGTACGCTGACCTACGTCCGGGACGCGGCCGGCAGGTTGATCGAACGCGTCAACGGGGCCGGAGAGTCCACCAGCTACACCCACGACGTTCTGGGCCAGGTCATCGAGCAGCGCTCGGAGGACCGCGTCACCACGTTCGCCTACGATGCGCTCGGCCGCCTGACCTGGGCGGTGAACCCGGATGCCGACCTGCGCATCAGTCGAGACGCTCACGGCAGGATCACCGCCGAAACCTGCAACGGGCGCACGCTCACCTCGGCCTACGACGCACTCGGCCGACGCGTACACCGCCGCACCCCCTCAGGAGCGGAAGCGGTTTGGGATTACAACCCGCGCAACCAGCCCAAGATGCTGCAGACAGCCGGCCAGACGGTCGCTTTCGCCTATGATCCAGCGGGCCACGAAATTGGTCGAAATTTCGGCACAAACGTCTCGCTGATTCATGACTGGGACCCCGACTCCCGCCTCCGCGCCCAGACCCTCCGCACCGGAAATCGGCTCATCCAGCGGCGCACCTACGACTATCGCCCAGACGGCCATCTCATTCAGATCGACGACCTGCTGTCCGGCCGCCGCCACTACGACCTGGATCCGGTCGGCCGCGTTACCGGTGTCCAGGGCGCGAACTGGTCGGAGCGCTACACCTACAACGCCGCCGGCCAGATCACCGACGCCACATGGCCGGCGTCGTCGGACGCCCGCGGCCCTCGCGCCTACACGGGGACAATGATCCGCCAGGCGGGCCGTACGCGATATGAGTACGACCGTCAGGGCCGGGTGACCCTCCGCCAGCAGAAGGGCCTGTCATCGAGACCCAGGACATGGCGCTACACGTGGGACGCCGACGACCGCCTGACAGGCGTCACCACGCCGGATGGCGCGACCTGGCGCTACTTGTACGACCCCCTCGGCCGCCGCGTAGCGAAAGAACGGGTGAACGGTTCCGAGCGTACGGATTTCGTCTGGGACGGCCTCACCCTGGCCGAGCAGACCACCGAGGACCGCACGACGGTATGGGACTGGATCCCCGGCACCTTCCACCCTCTCTCCCAGACAGAGCGCCGAGCCGATTCCCAGGAGTGGATCGATGAGCAGTTCTACGCCATCGCCACTGACTTGATCGGCACCCCTGCCGAACTCGTGGATCCAGACGGCAACCTGGCCTGGCGCACGAGGCAGGACTTGTGGGGAGCCTCGACCGACCTTGTCTCGACCGGAGCCGACTGTCCCTTGCGGTTCCCTGGCCAGTACGCGGACGAGGAGTCCGGTCTTCAGTACAACTACTTCCGTCACTACGACCCGGCCAGCGCTCATTACCTGGCAAGCGACCCCATCGGCCTCTCCGGTGGCTGGAACCCGCACGCCTACGTGGACAACCCGAAGTCATGGTGCGACCCGCTGGGGCTGAGCCCGTACGGGACCTCGATCTGGAGTTCGACGAGCAGCAGGACGTCGGTCGAGAACGCGTATGGTCACTGGCGCAGCCACGGGCGGGAATTCCCGCACCTGAACAACGCGAAGGAATATGTGGAGGAAGCGACGGGCTTCCTGACCGGCGGCCATCCGGGCACGCTCACCAGGCACCGGCCGAACGGCGACGTCGTTCGCTACAATCCGCAGACCGATCAGTTCGGCGTGCGGAACGCGCAGGGCGTTCCGCGAACATATTTCATACCGGACCCGCAGGTCCACGGATATCCGACCAATCTGGACTACTTCAATGCCCAATAATGGCAATCTGTACTGTCGAGTCTGCGGACTGCTTCAGAAGGGCCCGCCGTGGGGCGAGGACGGAAGAACGCCTTCGTGGGACATCTGCGCCTGCTGTGGAATTGAATTCGGCTATCAAGATGCCACGCCGGCGGGTGTCCTCCGAGCCAGGAACGCGTGGATCGCCAAAGGATGCCCTTGGTTTGACGAGCCGAAGCGACCTCCGGGTTGGCACATGGAAGAGCAGCTCGCGCACGCTCAAGACGTGGACGCGTGAGGGGCGCCTCGACCCGCCGGTCCAGAATGAGCCTGTCCGACCCCGTCCGGTGCGCCGCCGCTGAGGTCGAGACCCGGTGGTCTCAGGGCCTGATGGCCAGATCAGTAATGGCCGTCGCTTTCGTGCTCGACGTTTGTGAACTTGCCGGTTCGCAGGGCCTCTCTGGCCGAGGCCATCCGGGTGTGGTCACGAGGACAGCGCGTCGCGGATGACGGTGATCAACGTCTGCTGCAAAGGGGACAGGCGCTTGTCTGTGCGCCAGACGACGAAGACCGGCAGGCGCGGCTGGGTGCCGGCGATCCGGATCTCGTGAAGCGCGCCTGTGGCCAGTTCTGCGGCCACCGAGGCGCGAAAGAGCAGCGCGACGCCGAGCCCGGCGCGGACGGCGTGTTTGATCGCCTCGGGGTGGCCGAACTCGATGACCACCTCGCGGTCGGTGACGCCGAGTTCGGCGAGCGCTGTGTCCTCCAGGTCGCGCCGGATGGAGGAGCGCGGCGTGGCGACGAAGGGCAGCCGGGCCAGTTCCTCCACCGAGATGCTGTCGTTCACCGTGCCGGGCGCGCCGGCGAGCACGAGATCCTGGTGACCGGCGAACTGCCCGGTGAGGCCGCGGCTGTGGGGAATCCGCGGGGCGATCGGGACGGCCAGGTCGCACAACCCGGAGGTGACGGCCTCCCAGATCTGGTTCGGGTCGAACACGTGCGCCGCGATCCGCGCGCCCGGATGGGCCAGGGCGAAGTCGGTGAGGACGGGCGGCAGCAAGTAGCTGCCCACGGTCATGCTGGTGGCCACGGCCACGGCCCCCGCGGTGCCGCCGGCGAGGCCGGCCAGCTCGCGATCGAGCTCGTTGCCGCGGCGCAGTGTGTCGCGGGACCACCGGTAAGCGATGTGGCCCGCGTCGGTGAGCTCCAGGCGCTGGCCCACGCGGTGGAACAGCTCGACGCCCAGCCGTTCCTCAAGCGAACGGATGTGGCCGCTTACGACGGGCTGCGAGACATACAGGTGGGCGGCGGCGCGGCCCACGCCTCCCTGCTCCACGACAGCGCAGAAGACCTCGAGCTTGTGCAGGGAGATGCGGTTGTCTATAGCCATATGACTATGAGTATCGCAAGATATTCGTCTTTGCCCCCTGTTGTAGGTGGTCCTAGCCTGATCCAGGCATCCATTCCCGCATATGGGTCGCCTGCGGAAAGGACCTTCCCGATGACCACGTTCACCTACCACGGGGCAGACGGCCACCCGTTGCACGCCACCACGATCGGCGCCGACGGACCGCCCCTCGTCCTGCTGCACGGTGGCGGCCCCGATCATCACAGCCTGCTGCCGCTGGCCCGCCGCCTCGCCGACCTGCACACCGTGATCCTCCCCGACGTACGAGGCTACGGCCGGTCGGTCTGCGCCGATCCCGCCCGGCACACCTGGGACCAGTACACCTGCGACGTGCTCGCCCTGCAGGATCACCTGGGCATCCGGAGCGCCGTGCTGGGCGGCACGGGCCTGGGCGCTACCGTGACCCTGCGTACCGCGCTCGCCCACCCGGACCGCGTCCGCGCCGCCATCCTGATCGGCGTTGAGGACATCGAGGACGACCAGGACAAGGAGGCCGAGACCGCGTTCCTCGACGCGTTCGCCGCCCGAGTGCTCGCCGACGGCGTCGAGGCGGCCTGGGCGCCGATCCTGGAACGGTTCCCGCCGGTCATCGGCGCCATGGTGCGCGACGCGATCCCGCGCTCGGATCCGGCCAGCATCGCCGCGGCGGCGGCCATCGGCCGCGACCGGGCCTTCCGGGGCCTCGACGAACTCGCCGCGATCAGCTCGCCGACTCTGGTCATCCCAGGAACCGATCCGCGCCATCCGAGGGAGCTCGGCGAGCAGGTCGCCGGGGTGCTGCGCAGGGGCCGCCTCGCGCCGGTCGCCGTCTCGGCCGACCTGCACACCGCCGACGACCTCGCGGCGGCGATCGTCCCGGCGATCCGCGCCTTCCTCAGCGACCCTCGCTGACCATGGAGAACGGCACGCTGCTGGTCCGCGATGGACACCTCTACACCGCCGACGAGAGCGCGCGCACCCACCGGGCGGGTTCGGTGCTGGCCGTGAACGGGCGGATCGTCGCGGTGGGCGAGACACCGACGGTGGACCTGGCCGCCGCCGCGCTGAGCCGGCGAGAGCGCGCCAGTCTGCGCACGATCGACGCGAGCGGGATGCTGATCCTGCCCGGCTTCGTCAACGCGCACTGGCACGAGGTGCTCGCCAGGGGCCTGTCCCAGTTCGGGCCGCAGGATTACCTGCCCGGCCGGCCCGGCACCGCGTCCGGGGTGACACTCGGGCTCGCTGTGAGCGTCGGCGGGCTCAGCGCCCCCGCACTGGGCGCGGCGGCCGAGGCGTACGGACCTCAGGGCGTCTTCACCATATTGTGTCTGGTCCCGGTGGCCGCCGTCATGCTGGGCCTCTTCCTCCCCCGCGAATGACGGCACAAGCGGACGATGCCCCCAGGTCCGGGCATCCGCGAAGGTCGGCGCGGGCGCCGGCTGGGGGAGACCAATCGTGATCAAACAGCCAGGCCGGCAAACGTCCAGCTCAGCAGGTTACTGCGGAAGAGCTACACCCATCGCGTTCCGCTTCTCAGTTGCGGACCAGCGGCGCGGCGAACCACTGCTGGAGCAGGCTGCCACCCTTGCAACTGCCGACGCCCACCTCGGCGTTGCCCCGCACGTTGGGCTGAGCGCTGGTCAGGCACTTCTTGGTGGCGAAGTTCTGCATCCTGAAGGCGTCCTTGAAAGGTGCGGGCGCGTCGTTCGCCAGCTTGAACGCCCACTTCTGGGTCTGCTTGCCACCCACGCACCGGGCGACGAACAGCCGACCTGCGCTGTCGGCCTCCAGACACACGGTCTGCCCGCGCACGAGCTTCCTGCTGACCAGCTTGCCGCCGTTGATGAAGTTCCACTGCTGCTCGACGTCGTTGCCGCCGCGGGCGAACCTGCTGAAGACCTGGCCCTTGCCGCTTGCGCCGACGTCGCCGACCTCCAATGTCAGGTTGGTCTTGCGGTTGCTGATGTTCAGGGTGCCGGCCGGCGGTGCGGCGGCCACCGACGCGGCGTCGGCGGAGGCGGCCATGGGGGCGGCGGCAGCCGCGGCGACCAGGGCCGCGCTCATGGCGCCGAGCGCCGCGCCACGCCGGAGGGTACGGGCGGCGCCAAATGACAGGGCATGCTTCATGGTCTTTCTCCTTGTGGATCATGACAAAGCGTCCGCCGTGCCATGGAGGTCGACTGATCTGGCCACAGCCCCGCATCACTAGTGGGAGCCGGCAGGGCACGAACCTAGGCACGGGCACTGTCCACTCTCCAAGCCGGTTTCTGACCAATCGATGCTCGACCGACCAGCCCGTCCCAACCCGGCCCTCCAGGTGCCGCGCCCCGGCCGGCATCCGCGCGCGCCGGCCATCGCTCGAGGGCTGATGAGCACTTCTCGGACGATGACTACATGGAGGAGATCTGGATCAGGTCGAGTCGCCGCGACGTGGCCAGGTAGGCCCGTCCGGGCGGCCCCGCGAAGAACTGGTCGGGCTCCAGGTTGATGCCGTGCTCGCGGGCGACCACCCGGTTCGCGGGCGTGAGCAGCAGCCGGGTGCCCGCGCGAAGGACCTCGGTGACCTCGGCCGACAGCGATCGGCGATGGCCCTCAAGGAGCGGCGTGGCGTCCCCGGCCAGGATCAACGCGCGCCGGCCCAGGTCGGCGGGGGCGAGGATGTCCTGCAGGAGGGTCGGCAGGGTGTCGAAGCCCTGCTCCCTCGGCGTGATCGTGAGCTGGTCGAAGTCGTCGACGATCACGGCGTGGGGGGTGCCTTCGAAGGCCGCGACGGCCTCCCGGAGGTCGGCGTCGGTGAAGGAGGTGCCCGCCAGCGTACGGGCGCCCGGCAGCGAGCGGAGCAGCGGTGACCGGGGCGGGGCGACTGCCAGGACGTTCACCCCGGCTCGCAGCAGTCCCGTGGCCATGACGAGGGCGGCGTTGCTGCGGCCCGAGCCCGGCGGCCCGGACACCAGCACCAGATGCGGTCCGGCGCCGAAGAGGTCCAGGGCGACGGGAAGGACGTCAGGGCCGCCGACGCCGATGGGAATTCCCTCCGCGCCGCCGGCCGCGCCTCCGACCGGGCGGCCGTCCGCGCCGCGGCCGACCGCGCTCAACGGGATGGTCACGGGCAGCGGTGGGAACGGCTTCGGCAGCCGCCCCTCCGCGCGCACCGGCATCACCTGCTCCGGCGGCAGGCAGATCTGCACGTGCAGCCCCGTCGCGGCCTCGATGGCCCGCCCGGGCAGCACCGGCGGCGACACCATCCCTGACGCGAGGTAGGCCCGCCGCGTCTCCTCTCGCGGAAACGGCAGGAACAGCCGCTGCGAGAACAGATCAGGCGTCTTCCCCCGCAGCATGTCATGCCCGCCCACGGCCACCACGTGGATCCCGACGGGCGGCCCGCCGGCCACGATCCCCCGCACCGCCACCAGCAGCGGCGTCTCGAAGAAGTCGGGATTGCCGCGATCCTCGAAATACTCCCACCCGTCGATCACCAGCACGATGACCGGATGGTCTTGGGCCCGCGACAGCCGCCGCCGCTCCACCTCACCTGCCAGCCACGTCACGATCCGCCGGATGCGATCGGGCTCGCCGGACCCCGCGACCGCCCCGCAGTGCGGCAGAGACGCGTACGCCGCCAGCCCGCCCGGCTGGTTCTCGATCACGTACACCCACGCCTGAGAGGGAGAGAACCGCGAAGCCAGACTGGAGATCAGCGTCCGGACGAACGTGGTACGCCCCGACTGCGGCCCTCCGGCCACCATGAGCCGCTCGGTCCCGCCCAGGTCCAGCGCCCTCGCCGGCTGAGCCTGGTTGGCCGGATCGTCGACCAGCCCGTACGGCACCCCGCCCCCGGAAGCGATCGAGGCCAGCGACATGGCCGCGGGCAGCGGCGGCAGCAAGGGACGGAACGGCGGCTCGCCGGGCAGCCGCCGCGCCGCCTCGAGCACGGCCGCGATGGCCAGGTCCTGGTCGGTACGCCCCCGGGCCGGCGAGGACCTGAGCGAAGGACGCGGCAGGCCGAGCGCCGGCCACGGCAGCAGCCGGGCCGTGGCCGGGGCGGCGCCGGCGGGCGGCGGGTCGCCCAGGTATCCGCTTTGGAAGAGCTGCGGCGTGCGCTGCTCCCCGCCCACCCGCATGATCATGCCCCGCCCGCGCAGCCGGGACGGGATCGTGGCAGCGTCCGGCACGCCCAGGACCTCGGTGCTGTCCGAGGGTTCGTTCTGCCGCAAGGTGATGCGCAGGGAGATGTTGTTCTTGAGCTCGGGCGACAGCTTGCCCTGCAACGACTGCGTGGCCAGCACCAGGTGCATGCCGAGCGAGCGCCCCTTGGCGGCCACGTTGACCAGCTCGCGCAGGAAGTCGGGCGAGCTCTCCAGCACGCGGGCGAACTCGTCGAACACCATGACCAGCCGGGGCAGCCGCCCGCCCGCGTCCCAGTAGGCGTCGATCTCGCCCCCGTAGCGCGCCAGGATCGCCTCCCGCCGCCGCACTTCCGCCCGTACCGAGGCCAGGACGCGCCGCGCGGCGCTCTCGTCGAACACGTCGGCCGCCGTGTCGCCGGTGGAGCGGATCAGCCCCACCACGTGCGGGCAGTGCTCGAACGGCAGGAACGCGCTGCCGCCCTTGAAGTCGACCAGCACCAGGTTCAGCTCGTCGGGCCGGTTGGCCAGCAACAGCGAGGTGACGAGCGTCTGCAGCAGGATGCTCTTGCCCGCGCCCGTGGCCCCGCCGAGCATCGTGTGCGGGCCGTCCGCCGCGAGGTCCACGGTGACCGGGCCGGAGCCGTCGGCGCCGATGGCGACCCTGGTGGTCGGCCCCGGATCGGTGCTCCAGCGGGCCAGGACCAAGTCGGCGTCGGGCACGCCCAGGCCCAGCACGTCCAGCAACCGCACGGAAGCAGGGATCACGCTCTCGGCCCTGGCCAGCGTGAGCCGGTCACGCATGGGCGCCACCGCGCGGGCGATGCGCTCGGCGGCCTGCTCCCCGAGGCTCTCCGGCTGCACGAACACCGGCAGGCCCTGGCGGCCGCGGGTGAGCAGCATGCCGGTGCCGTCCAGTTCGCACACGCCGCGGCACTCGTTCAGGCTGCGCTGGTCTGCGCAGATGACGTACACGCCGACCGACGGACCCTCCCTCAGCACCTCTTTCATGCCGGGGATGTCGCGTAACGCCCGCGCCCCGTCGAGGACGACGACGACGTCCTCGCCGAAGCGGCGATCCCGGACTTTGAGGCGCTCGGTGACCAGGTCCTTCAGCTCCTCGATCCGTGCCGTCCTGGTCTCCGGCGTATTGCCCACCAGGCACGGGACCGGCCCGTCCGGGCTGAGGTGCGGCAGCCAGCGCGCCCAGGCCAGGTGCTCGCCCCCGGACGCGGTGATCAGGACCAGGCGCAGCTCGTCGGGCGCGCGCAGCGTGCCGAGCTGGACCAGCAGCCAGCGCAGCAGCGCGTCCACCGGATCCGGCGGGCCGATGACGCCGAGCACGCCGATCTCCCGCAGGTCCACCGTGACCGGAACCCCGCGCAGCACCGGCTCGCTGAATCCCGGCCACGGCTCCCCGTCGAACTGGATCGTGGCCGGCTCGTCCGCCACGCCCACCCGCAGCGTCAGCCCGTCGGGGGAGTCCGCGTTGCGCGGCCACAGCCCGGGACCCTCGTGGGTGGCGGCGAAGGTGAGATCGACCTCGTCGGGGGCGACGACATGGCGAAGCCACTGCTCATGTACGACGTGCCGGCGAATCCGTTCGGCGGTTTCCCGCTTACGCGAGTCAAACTCACGTTCTTTCTTCCTGCGTTGGCGCCCCTCGACCCACTGCGTGGCAAAGAACGTGACGGGCGTCAATATCCCGAAGAGGAGAAAATACGCACTTTTCAACAGGATCGCCATGGCGATGGAAATCGGCAGCGGCAGCAGCGACGAAAGCAGCGCGACCGCGATATTGCGCTGCGGTGTCTCGTTCCTGGGCAGCGCGATCCTGGCCGCCGGGACCGCCGGGGCGGGCGAGAACGCCCGGTCGAAGTCGAGCCGCCCGTCCTTGGCCCGCATGGTCCTGAGCCGCGACGGCGGCAGCGGCGCCCACCGCAGCCGGTCGTCGCCCACCTGCAGCACCCCGTCCGGCCGCAGCACGGCGGGCTCGCCCACGACGACCTCGTCCACCAGCGTGCCGTTGCGCGAGCCGAGGTCGACGACCGTGGCCTCGCCGGTCCACGACACCTCGAGGCGGGCGTGCCGCCTGGACACCCGCTGGTCCCGGAGCAGGCCGATGTCGGTGTGTTCCCGGCCGATGACGTGGCTGCCGGGGGTGAGCCAGAACACCCGGCCCGCGTCGGGCCCGGCGAACACGCGCATCGCGCCGGCGGCGGTGAGCGGCCGCCAGGGCTGGGTACGCTCCGGCTCGCCGACGCTGATCGTCGCCCCCGGCGCCAGCGGGCTGCCCGCGACGGTGGCCTCGGGGTCGAGCTTTTCGGTGCCGACGAAGCACGGCCGCTCCTTGACAGCGACGGGCAAGGAGCGCAGCAGCGAGCCGATCGTGGTCTCCGGCTCCGCCGTCACCTCGACGTCGAGCTCGGTGGCGGCTAAGGGGTCACGGATCGTCAACCGGATGATCATAATCCCCTCTCCAGGGGACTCGGCACGATTTATCGTCTGAAGTTAGTCGTACGCCCAGAGGCGCAAACGGCCCCGCCGGTAGCTAGAGTAATAACTCCAAATCAGCGCGATATTTCATGATATCCGCAGCGCAAGGAGTCGGCCCCCTTGTGAATCACCGCGTAACGGACGAAGCCATGGTCCGAGCCCTCTATCGTGAATACGGCGCCCAACTGCTCGCCTTCGCCATCCGGCTGACGGGCGGCGATCGCCGCTGGGCCGAGGACGTCGTCCAGGAGACCCTGGTACGCGCCTGGCGCAACCTCCACGACCTGCGTACCGAGTCCGGCTCGCTGATGCCCTGGCTGGCGACCGTGGCCCGGCGCGTCGTCATCGACAACCGCCGCCGCTCCGGCTCGCGCCCCCTGGACACCGTCGAGGAGATCCCCGAGCGGGCGCAGGCTGTGGCCGCTGAAGACGAGCGCCTGTTACGCGAGATCGTCGTGACGGAGGCGATGCTCTCGCTCTCGCCGGCGCACCGCCAGGTGCTCACGGAGACTTTCCTGCTGGACCGCTCGTTACAGGAGGCGGCGGAGACCATCGGCGTGCCCGTGGGCACGGTGAAGTCCCGCGTGTACTACGCCATGCGCGCGCTGCGCGTCGCACTGGAGGAAAGGGGGGTGATGCTGCCATGACGGAGGTGCATCACGAGGACGTGGCCGCGTACGCGCTCGGCCTGCTCGACGACGAGGAACGGGCGGCGTTCGAACGCCACCTGGCCGGCTGCGCGAGCTGCGCGGGCGAGGTGGGGATGTTCACGGAGATGGGGGAGCTGATCAAGAGCGTGCACCCGGACGACCTGCTGCCCAGCCCACCCGATCCCCAGGTCGAATCCCTCCTGGTACGCCGGGCCGCCAAGGAACGCCGTCGCCGCCGGATCCAGCGCACGTTCATGAGCGCCGCCGCCTGCGTGCTGATCGGGTCCGGCGTCTTCCTCGCGGTCAACTCGGCGACCAGTGGCCCGAACCCCGACAGCATCCACGGCCCGGCCCGCGAGCTCCTCCTGACCGGCAGCACCTACTCCGCCACCGATGCCGCCACCGGCACGTCCGCCGTCGTCGGCCTGGAGGACAAGGGCTGGGGCACCCATGTCGCGCTGGAGCTCAAGGGCGTCAAGGGACCGCTGCAGTGCCGTCTCGTCGCCTTCGGTGACGACGGCCGCTCGGAGGTCGTCGCGAGCTGGGGCGTACCCGACAAGGGGTACGGCGTGCCCGGCTCCCCGGACCCTCTGGTGCTGCACGGCGGCACCAGCCTTCCCCAGTCCGACCTGAACCACTTCACGATCGAGACCATCGACGGCCGGCTGCTGGCGACCATCGCAGTGTGACGAGCTTCAGGTGGCGCAGGGCCTTCCGCAGCTCGCTGACCTGCTGTGGCTCCGCGATGCCGTCCCAGGGGGCGAGCGCCGCCAGCCCGGCCGCCCGGTGCCGGACGGTGTGCTCGGGCCGCAGCCCGGCCAGGCGCAGGTGCGCCAGCGCGGTGCTCACCCCCGCCGGGGGCAGTCCGGCCAGCGCGTCGTCCAGCAGCGCCGCCACCTCCTCCGGCACGTGCTTGGGATCCTCCAGCAGCGCCCCCGCCCGGTGCACGAGGCAGCGCGCCCGCCCGATCCCGTCGGCGGTCTCGGCATAGAGCCGCTCGGCCTGCTGGAGGTGGGAGCTCGTGTCGAAGACCAACCCCAGGTAGAGATGCGCGAGCGCGAGCAGCTCATGAGCGTGCGCCTCCGCGCCGCGGTCGCCGGCCCGCCGCGCCAGCTCCAGCGCCTCGAACAGCACCGCCCGGGCGTCGGTGTAGAGGCGGCCGGCCTCGGCGCCCAGCCCGTCGTGATCGAGCGTCTGCCCCCGGCGTAAGAGCAACGCGGCGACGTTGATCATCCGGATCGCGTGGGCGGCAGTGTCGCCTCCGGAGAGCGCCTGACCGTAGTGGACCAGCGCGGACTCGACGGCGGTGAACTCGTCGCGGCTCGCCAGCAGCAGGACGGCCGCGTGCCCCAGATGCAGCTCCGCAGGCCAGGACTGCACCCTGACCCGCAGCTCGGCCGCCTGGTTGAAGTGCTGGCGCGCCTTGCGCGGGTCGCCGGAGGTGAGCAGGATCGCGCACTGCCGCAGCTCGGCCGTGGCCCGCACGTGATCGTCGCCGAGCGCCTTGGCGGCCTTGGCCAGCGCCTCAGCCGCGCGCAGCCGGTCCTCGTGCCGCTGTTCGAGCCGGAACCACGAGTCGAGCGCGTCGGCGATGCGCCCGAGCGCGCGGCTGGTCTTGGGCACGGGTCGCCCGCGCGTCAGCACCTGCAGCAGCACCCGGTCCTCGATCGCGAACCAGGTGCGGGCGTCGTCGCCGGGCAGCCGGGCGGCGAACGCGTCGGCCTGCTCCGCGAAGTGCTCCACCAGCCGCCGCCAGGCCGCGGCCTCCCGGGGCGTGCTCTCGGCCCCGGCGTCACGGTACGCGCCGGTCACCCGTACGCGGGTCATCCGCACGTTCTCGACGAGGCCGAGATCGGCCAGCTCCTTGATCGCGTCGTCGGCGGAGGGCACGCCCAGCAGCGCGGCGGCGGCCTGGTGATCGACCTCGGCGACGGGCAGCCTGGCCAGCAGGATGAGCAGTTGCTTGGCCGTCGGCCTGAGCTGCTTGACGCTCAGGTCGAGGACGAAAGCGAGCTTCTCGTCGATGGAGAGCCTCTTCAGGTCGTCGACCACGGCCCGCAGCGGGATCTTCGGGTTGCGGGCGAGCCAGCGGCCGATCCTGACGATCTCCGCCGGGCTGCCCAGGCACGCGTCGACCAGCGCCGTCGCCTGCGGGTCGTGGCCTGCGTGCTCGTCGCCGAGGTGGCGGGCCAGCAGCTTGCGTCCGGCCTCCAGGTCGAGCGGGCCCAGCTCGATCGGCTTGATGTGCTGCGGCAGCTCGTCCGGCAGCGGGCCGGCGACCACGATGTGCGCGCCGGGCACCCGGGGCGGCAGCCAGGCGACCTGGCTCCAGGTGCTGACGTTGTCGAGCAAGAGCACCCGGCCGGTACGGCGGAGCGCGTCGATGACGTGCGACGTCGCGTCCTCCGGCTCCTGGATGGCGCCGGGCGACCGGCCGAGGGTCCGCAGCACGCGCTGGGCCACGCTCAACGGCGTTTCCGGATGGTCCCGGTCCGGGCCGCGTACGTCGGCGTACCGCTGCTTGCCGTCGTCGTCGGCCAGCTCCCACACGCCCCGGATCGCCACTGCGGACGTGCCCATCCCGACCGGTCCGCGCACCACGACCAGGCCGCTCTCGGCCGCCCGTTCCCTGATCAGCTCCAGCTCGGCAGCCCTGCCGACGAGGTCGTCGCCGGGGTCGGGAAAGGGCAGGCGTCTTGGGAGCTCGGGAGCGGGCTCGCGGCGACGGCGTAGGGAGCCGGCCAGCCAGCCGGTCGCGACGGGCGGCGCCAGGGCCATGAGGGCGAGCGCCCAGAGCGGCACGCCCTCGACCAGCTTCTCGATCAGCTGCCCCTGCAGCAGGAGGACCACTTCCCCCGCCGTCACCAGCCCGATGATCCCCAGCTCGGGCAGGTGCGCCCCGGCCCGGCGGAAAAGCCGCGACAGCCGGAATCCCAGCCAGTCCTTGCGCGAGAAGTCGGTCATCGCGTCAGCCCTCGATACAGCCAGCGCGCGGTGAGGGCGACCACGGCCACGGGCACCGCGGTCGCGATCACCGACTGGGCCGTCAGCGTGCCGGCCGCGCTCATGAAGTGGCGCGACTGCTCCAGCAGGATCAGCGGCAGGTGGTCGCCCGACGGCCAGTTGAGCAGCAGCCCGACGATCGTGTCGTTCCACACCAGCACGAACGCCAGCACGCCGGCCAGCACCACGGCCGGACGCGCCTCGCGTACCACGTGCAACAGGTCCGAGCGGTGCCGCGCGAGCATCGGGGTCGTCACCCGGGTGAAGGCGCCGTGCAGCACCAGCACCGCCAGCGGGATCACCAGCGCCGCGTGCACGATGGCCAGCGCCGGGGCGGTGCCGACGAGAGGGCTGAGCCGCTGCTGCAGCGGCACCGCGAACGCCTGCGGCGGCAGCGCGGCCAGCGCCACCGCGACCAAGAGCGCGGGCCGCCAGGCGCGACGGGGCAGCAGGTGCTCGTGGGCCAGCACGTACGCGGCCGGCACCGCGGCCACCAGCACCAGCCCGACGACCACGACGGCACGCAGGAACGTGGTGCCGAGCACGCCGGTGAAACCGGTGTCGGCCAGCACCTCCCCGTATGAGCCGAGCGTCCACGGGCCGCCACTCCACCATCCCGACAGCGCCACCGCGACCGGGTCGCGCAGCGAGGTGAGCACCAGCACCGCGAACGGCAGCAGCCACAGCACCGCGACCACCGCGCACAGCAGCCAGACGCGCCGGTCACGCCGGGGCGCGGGCGCGGCGACCGGCTCCGGCCAGTTGACCCGGCCGCGCAGCCCGCCGAGTGAGGGCACCGCCAGCACCGCCACCAGCAGGGACAGCACCACCGCGAGCGCCGCGGCCCGCGGGTGGCCGAGATCGCCGTGGTGCCGCCACCAGAACAGCCCGCCGCCCTCGACCTCGGCCTGAATCGACCCAGGCGCGCCCATCAGCACCAGGTCGAAGACGCGAGCCGCCGCCACCAGCGCGAACAGGTACGCCAGCGCCGCCGGACCGGCCAGGGCCGGCGCCACGACCGACCACAGCCTGCGCCGCCGGCCGACGCCGAACGCCCTGGCCACCCGCAGCAGGTTGGTCGGCAGCCGGGCCAGCGCCTCGTGGAAGACCAGGAACGCGACCCCGGCCCACTGCCACACGAACGCCAGCCCCATCACCAGCCAGATCCAGATCGGGCCGAGGAACGCCACGTCCGTGCCCAGCACCGCGTTGACCAGGCCGCGCCGCGGGTTGGTGTCGAACAGCAGCCGGAAGACCGCGCCCGTGGTGAGCGGTGAGACCGCGGCCGGCAGGACCAGCAGGAAACGCAGGCCACCTCCGACCACCGGGCCCGCGTTCCGCGCCAGCCACGCCAGGCCGAGCCCCACCGCGCACACGACCACGGCCAGCGCCAGCCAGATGAGCGAGTTGCCGAGCGACTGGAGCACCTGGCCGTTGCTCAGCACGTCGTAGCCGGGGAGGCTGATGAACACGGTCACGCAGAGCGGGATCAAGATGACGCCCGCCGACAGCAGGACCGCGAGCAGCAGATAGAGGGACGCGCGCCAGCGGCCGAGCCCGTGCCTGACCACCGGGATCCGGGCGTCGTGGTACGGAGCCACCTCGAACAGGAAGGCGTTCCGCTCCCTCATAAGGCGCCCTCCTTGCTGCCCACGACGAGCTTGTCGCGGGCGTGGCCGGCGGCCGTGGCCGGGTCGACCAGGCCCACGACGACGTCAGAGAACAACTCGGTCAGCACCCGCCACAGCCCGCGCCCGTCGCCGCCCTCCAGAGCGCCGATGAGCCCGTCGGACAGGTCGTAGTGGGCGTTCCTGGGGGCGAGCAGTTCCTGCGCGGGGCCGCGCAGCATCGGGTTGGTCGGCAGCGTGAACGGCGTCAGGAAGCCGCCGTCGTCGATCCAGTCCGTCAGCGCGTCGCGCGCGCCCGCCGTGCGCCGCCTGGTCAGCCAGTTCACGAACTCGATCGCGTCGGCCCCGTCCTTCATCGCCACCGCCACGTCCCCGCCGACCACCAGCGGCGGCGCGTTCCTCCCGTAGGCGGGGAAGCGGAAGTGCTGCGCGGTGATGCCTTTCGCCGCGTAACGGTCGATGACCGGCAGGGCGAAGTCGGGTGCGGCCACCAGGTCGGCGGTGCGATGGGCGAAGACGTCGAGGATCGAGTCGTGGAACTGCATCGTGAGCGCTCGCCTGCCCTGGTCGGGCGTGAATGCCTCGCGCCAGATCGTGGCCAGCAGGGCGAGTGCCTCCTTCACCGGCGCCGCGCCCCACGCGTCCGGATCGACCCGCCCCGCGACGGGGAAGAGCGCGTCGTACGCCCCGGGGGCGTAGGCGAGCAGGACGTTCTCGAACCAGTCGCTGAGCACCCATCCGTCGGCGGCGCCGATCGCGAGCCTGCCGCGGGCGGGCCGCCAGGTGGCCAGGTCCGCGGGCGGCCCGGACTCGCCTGCCCGCTGCCAGACGAGCGACTTGTGCGCGATCTTGAACCAGGCGCCGAGCTGGGCCCCGCCACCGTATGGCGTCACGAGCGCGCGCCAGAACTCGGGCTGCACATGATCGCCGGTCCACGGCTTGATGCGGCGCTGGACCTCCGGATCGAAGAGCAGACCCAGCCTGGGGATCACGGCCACGTCGGGGAGGACCTCTTTGGCCGGGCCGCGCAGCAGGGCGGCGATGTTGTCGCCCGCCGAGTAGACGCTGACCCGCCTGCCGGGGTATTGGCCGACCACGTCGTTGAAGCGCCGCAGCTCCTCGCCGCTCCAGACCACCGCCACGCGCAGCCGGTCCGCGCCGCAGCCCGCCAGGGCCAGCGCCGGGATCGCCGCCAGGAGCGCCCTACGGCTCAGGGACATCGATGATCTCCCAGAACAGCGAAGGGGAAGCCAGGCTGGCCACCCTGGTCCTGTCGTCGGTGACGACGAGCACGGCCAGACCGGGATCGGCGCCCAGCGCCGCGCTCACCGCCGCGTGGCAGGGCCCGCAGCCGGTGCGGTCCTCGACCACCATGACCTTGACCGGCACCAGCCTGCACAGGGTGCGGGCGAGCGCGACGCCCAGCCGCTCGTCGTGGGCCAGCTCGTGCGGCCGGGAGCGCAGGAAGCCCTGGATGTCCATCCGCCTGGCCATGAAAGCGACCCGGCCGTGCACGAACGACGGCGCCAGGTCGTCACGCGCGGCCAGCGCGAGGTTCTGCTCGACGGTCAGGTGCGGCAGCAGCCCGGCGCCCGCGGGGACCAGCCCGATCTCGCGCTCGGCCGGCAGCCACATGGTGATCTCCTGCCCGCCGACGATGATCCGGCCGCCGACCGGCATCTCCAGGCCGAGCAGGAGATCGGTGAACGCGTCGGCCTCGGCGCAGTCGGCGGCCACCACCACGGCCGCCCCGCCGGATTCCACGGTCAGCGGGTAGCGCGACAGGCGACGGCGAGTCCCATGTGTTTCCCACGTGAGGTCAGAGAGCTCGAGAAGTGGCACGTCAGCAACCGCCGTCAACTCCGGATGTCGTCCCCGTTCCGGACTTGACGTTTTCACAAACGGTGAGTCACGGCAACGCGATTGACCAGACCCACCAAGCGCATCCAGGCCTCCGGCCACTGGGTGCACGGCGGATGTGAGCGACGGCGGGGCGTCACCCGGCCCCCATTCCAGGGTGACGCCCGGCCGCCGGCCGAGGGGGCGTCAGCCCAGCATCAGCGCCGTCACGAACTGCAGCAGGTGCCAGGCCACGTAGGCGCCCACCGAGCAGAACGCCCACTCCTTGCCCCGCCTGATCCTGGACACCCAGCGCAGTTCCTCGACCGGCTCCTTCCGTACCCTGATGGTCCCGGTCACCAGGTACGCCGACGTCAGCCAGGCGAGCCATGACCCCGTGATGAGCCCGAGCGAGAGGGCGAGCAGGATCTCGGACCCGTCCGGCATCTCCCAGGGGGAGAGCTGCCGGGTCCAGAGGGCGAGCACCCCGGCGAGCAGCGCCACGGTGATTCGCCGGTCCTTGCGTGCCTGTCGCTTGAGCCACTGTAGGTCTCGTCGTAGATGGTTCTTGAGCATCCGGATCACCTCCGTGGCGATTAGCTGGTTAGCACCAGCTAACGGGAGGATCCGGCGAAGATCTGCGACCTCAACCCCGAGAATTCACGACTTTTGGCGGTGTTTCAGGCTGTTTCCCGAAGCTCTTCCGTCACCCGCTGCGCTTCGAAGACGTCCCCCACGTCTTCGAGCGTCCGCACGGCCTCGGCCAGATATCCGATGGCCGCACGCCGGTCGCCGAGCCTGGCCGAGATCAGCCCCAGCGCGCGCAGCGCACAGCCGAGATCCCGCCGGGTCCCGCATCCGAGGTGCACGTCCCTGGCCTGCGTGGCGTAGACCAGCGCCTCCTCGCACCGGTCCAGGTCGAGCAGGATCATGGCCAGCGTCGTGAGCGCCGCCGCCCACCGGTCCGTGGTCCCGGTCTCGTTCTGCAGCTCGGCGGTCTCCCTGGCGGGCTCCAGCGCCGCGGCCGGCCGGCCCGCCGTGTGCAGCGCCTGCGCGATCGACAGCAGCGCGCTGGCCCGGTTGTCGCGCAGCTCCTCCCTGATCGCCAGCGACGCCTTGGCCGCCCGCAGCGCGGGCTCGTGCAGCCCGAGCGACAGGTACGTGTACGCCAGCGTCTCCTGCACGTCCGCCTCCACCCGCCGGTTCCCCATGCCCTGCACGATGTCGAGGGCCTCCAGCGCGTACACGAACGCCACCTGCGGCAGCCCCTGCCGCCGCCGCACCCTGGCGAGCCTGTTGAGCATCCGGGCCTCGACCGGCTCGTCGCTGATCACCCGGCTGATCGTCAGCGCCTGGTTCAGGAAGTCGTCGGCCCGCAGGTAGTCCGACAGCCGCCAGTGCACCAGCCCGATGTCCCCGAGCGTCTCGGCCTTGCCCTGCTCGTGGTGGAGCTCGACCTGGATGGCCAGCGCCTGCTCGTAGTACGCCAGCGCCTCGTCGTACCGGGAGCCGTTGCGCGCGATGCGCCCGAGCGCGCACAACGCCCGCCCGCAGCCGTACTGGTCGCCGGTCGCGGTGTAGCCGGCCAGTGCCCGCTCCGCGTCGCGCCGCGCGTCGAGCGGCAGCCGCAGCAGGTCGTAGATCTCCGCCAGGCAGAGCAGGGTCTCCGCTTCGGCGTGCTCGTCGCCCAGCTCGTGGCAGATCGACAGCGCCTCCAGGCCCTCCGACAGCGCCGCGTTGGGCTCGCCCAGGTTCTGCTGCACCCTGGCCAGGATGATCAGGCTCTGCGCGGTGCCCCTGCGGTCGCCGATCTGCTCCCGTACGTCGAGCGCCTGGCCCGCGTAGTGCAGCGCCAGCTCGTACCGCTCCTGGGACAGGTGCAGCCGGGACAGGGTGTGCAGGCAGCTCGCGACGCCGGTCAGGTCGCCGATCTCCCGGTAGAGGCCGAGCGCCTCCTCGCCGCACTTGAGCGCGTCCTCGCTGTTGCCGGCGATGCCGTGCACCTCGGCCAGGTCGTTGAGCGCGCGGGCGCGCCCCACGCCGTCCTCCAGGGAGGTGTAGTCGGCCAGCGCCTCGCTGATGAACCGGGCGGCCAGGGTCGACGGCCCTATGTCGCGGTGGATGGAGCCCAGGTTCCCCCGCATGAGCGCGATCGCCCGCCGGTTGCCGACCTGCATGGCCGACGTCAGCCCGGCCTGCTGGATCTCCAGGTTGTTCTCGTAGTAACGCAGCCGCCGGAACGGCTCGAACACGGCCTCGGCGAGCCGCCAGGCCATCCCGTACGCGCCGCTCTCCTCGGCCAGCCGCACGGCCGACACCAGCGAGCGCCGCTCGGCCTCGAACCACTCGCGCGGCGTCGCGGGGTCGGTCGCGACGGCCAGGTAATGGTCGAGCAGCCGTGCCCTGGCCTCGCGCACGCCGGCCTCCGCGTGCCTGCCCAGCTCCCTGGCCAGCCGCTTGACCAGGTCGTGCACCCGGTAGCGGGGCCCGGGCAGCGGCTCGACCAGGTACGCCCGATGCAGCCCCTCCACGGCGGCCACGGCCTCGTCCACCGGCACGCCGAGCGCGGCGGCCAGCACCTGCGGCGTGAAGTCGCGCCCGGGCACCAGCCCGACGTGCCGGAACGCGCGCCGCTGCGCCGGGCTCAGCGACTCGTACGCCAGGTCCAGCGCCGACCGGAACGCCTCCTCCGGGTCGCCCGCCATCACCGGGTCGGGCCTGCGCAGCTCCCGCACCCGCGACTGCACGCTCATCCCGGGGTTCTCGGCCAGCTTGGCCGCCGAGATCCGCAGCGCGAACGGATGGTACGAGCACAGTCTGGCCAGTTCGGCCAGCGCGTCCCGGTCGGCGGCCCGCGGCGAGTTCTCCCCGAGCACCGCCACCAGCAGTGCCACCGCGTTGCCCGGATCGAGCACCGGCAGGTCCATGAGGTCGGCGTGCCCGGTGGCCCGCAGCGGCGCCATCCGCGTCCTGCTGGTCACCAGCGCCACGCAGTCCTTGCTGCCCGGCAGCAGTGCCCGCACCTGGGCGGGATCGGCGGCGTTGTCGAGGACGAGCAGCAGCCTGCGCCCGGCGATCCTGCTGCGGTACAGCAGCATCAGCTCGGCCTCGTCGGCGGCGGGCATGTGCTCGCCGATGCCGAGCGAGCGCAGGATCTGGCCGAGCGCCTCGGCGGAGGTCATGGGCGGCTGGCTCGGCGACTGGCCGCGCAGGTCGATCATGATGTGCCCGTCGGGGAACCGGTCGGCGTGCAGGTGCGCCCAGTGCGTCACCAGGGCGGTCTTGCCCACGCCCGGCAGGCCCTGCACGACCATGGTGTTCGTGCGGCGGGGCCGGTCCAGCCAGTTGGTGAGCAGGTCGAGGCTCTGCTGCCGCCCGGTGAAGTCGGGCACGTCGGCGGAGAGCTGGCGCGGCTTGGGGACCTCGCCGACCGGCAGCGGCTCGGCCACGGCTCCGGGGCGGGTCAGGAACGGCACGACGCGGCCGGTCCACGGCTCCGACAGGTGCTCCCAAGGGCCGGCGGCGTCCCGCAGCGCGGGTGGGTCGGCGATGCGCAGCCGCCGGTAGCCGGGGCGTACCAGCCAGCCGCGCTGGACCCACTGCGTGAGCTGGCGCTGCACCACGTCCGGCGAGCTGCCGACCAGGTCGGCCAGGGTCTCCATGGACAGCGGCGGGGCCGACTCCGAGGCCAGCGCGTACCGCTCGTCGAGATGCAGCAGCCACACGGCCAGCCGGGCGGCGACGGGGGCGCGGGCGAGCCCCTCGTGCCTGCGGGCCGCCACGTTCCTGGCGAACAGCTCCTGCACCAGCGCGGTCGCCACGGCGGGGGTGGCGGCGGCGTGCTCGCGCAGCCGCCGCAGGTCGATGGGCCAGGCGCGGACCTCGGTCAGCGCGTCGACCTTGACCCGCTCGCTCGGGCTCCAAAAGGCCAGCTCGCCCACGAGGTCGCCCTCACCGCGCAGGTCGTGGATGGCCTCGCGGTCCCCGGCCGGGGTGTATTCGCGGGCGTAGCCGTAGTCGAGCACGTAAACGCGGTTGGCGGGCCGCAACGGCGAGCACATGGCCTCGTTACGCCGGAAAACGCGCGGCCTGGCGCCCTCGTCCACCAGCGACCTGAACAGCCCCACCCCGACACCACCAATCTGGGGACGGCGGTGTCCTCTATATGACAGACGTAAACAGACCCAACGACTATTTGTCACATCGGGTGGGCCCCGCTGTCAATCGCCTCAGACGTGTGCCGGGTCCGTGCGGTCGGGGACGAAGCGGTAGCCGACGTTGCGGACGGTTCCGATCAGCGACTCGTATTCGGTGCCGAGCTTGGCGCGCAGCCGCCGGACGTGCACGTCGACCGTCCTGGTGCCGCCGAAGTAGTCGTAGCCCCAGACCTCCTGCAGCAACTGGGCGCGGGTGAAGACCCGGCCCGGGTGCTGCGCGAGGTATTTCAGCAGCTCGAACTCCTTGAACGTGAGGTCGAGCACCCGCCCGCGCAGCCTGGCGGTGTAGGTGGCCTCGTCGATCGCCAGGTCGCCGCTGCGGATCTCGTCGGGCACGTCTTCCGCGGCCGCCTGGGAGATGCGGCCGGTGGCCATGCGCAGGCGCGCCTCGACCTCGGCCGGTCCCGCGCTGTCGAGCAGCACGTCGTCGACGCCCCACTCCGCGGTCATGGCGGCGAGCCCGCCCTCGGTCACGATCACCAGCAGCGGGCAGTCGATGCCTGTCGTGCGGATGAGCCGGCACAGGCTCTTGGCCTGCACGAGCTCCTTCCGCGCGTCCACGAGGACGGCGTCGGCCGGGGGTGCGTCGATCAGTGCGGACGCCTCTGCGGGTGCGACGCGGACCGAGTGGAGCAGCAACCCCAGCGCCGGGAGCACCTCGGCGGATGGCTCGAGGGCGTTGGTCAGCAGGAGCAGGTTGCTCATTACGGCCTCCTCAAACGCGCAAGGACCCGGTGGCTACGTCGCCCAGGTCCTGTAGGGGAGGATATCCCACGAGCTAGTCGCGTCCATTGCGCGTCCACCAGGTGAACAGCGCGTCTCCTGAAACAACCTTGTTAAGGGCGGAGCACAATGGATCTCGGGCAGATTGTGAGGATGGCAATGGCCACAGGAAAAATACGGTATTGGGCCGCCGCCAAGGAAGCGGCGGGCGTCGCGGAGGAATCGTACGAAGCGCTCACGCTTGGTGAACTCATGACCAAAATCACACAAAATCGTGCACAACTGGCCCAGGTAGTGAGGCGCTGCTCGTTCCTCGTGGACGGCTCGCCGGTGGGCAAGCGGCCGCATGACGAGGTCGTGCTGGGCGACGGCGCGGTCGTGGAGGTGCTCCCGCCG
The DNA here is from genome assembly GCF_052068215.1 of Nonomuraea sp. H19. Lineage (NCBI taxonomy): Bacteria > Bacillati > Actinomycetota > Actinomycetes > Streptosporangiales > Streptosporangiaceae > Nonomuraea > Nonomuraea sp. H19. The sequence continues at coordinate 275,460 of NZ_JBQHCV010000011.1, forward strand.
TTCGCCGGCGGGTGATCGAACGCTTTGCTGGGGAAGAGACATCCCAATCGATAGGCTCTTGCCCCCCGCGTAGACAGGGAGCCCTATGCGCAAGCTGATCGTTTTCCTGATCCTGCTGGTCGTTCTCCTTGTCGCCGTCGACAGGGTCGCGGTTGCCGGGGTCCAGCGCGATCTGGCGAACAGGATCGCGGCCGCCTCCAATCTCAGCGGCACGCCGACCGTGACGATCGAGGGCATCCCGTTTCTCACTCAGGCCGTCTCCGGGCACTATCCGGAGGTACGGTTCGATCTCGGCACCTTCACCTACGGAGGCGTGCCGGTCAAGAACCTGCGGGGAGCCGCCTACGACGTGACGGCGCCCCTGGCCGACGTCCTGCAGAACCGAGCCAACATCCGGGCCCGTCGCGTGACCATCAGCGGCACCCTGACCAGGGCGACGATCGACAAGCACGCGCCGCGCGGCATCAAGATCGGCGGCAACGGGCAGCGGCTCACGGCGTCGGGCGAGGTGATGGTGGGAGCGAACAAGATGAAGTTCAACGCCGAGATGCGGGTGGAGCTGGCCGACGGCGGCATCAAGATCCAGGCAGAGAAGATCGAGGGCTTGCCCGCCCAGCTCGCGCCGCTGGTCTCGTACACGATCCCGTTCAAGGGGAAGCTGCCCTTCGACGTGAAGGTGACCGGGATCAAGAGCGTGGCCGAAGGATTGGAGTTCTCGGCCGAAGCGTCGGACGTGCCTATCCGTGGATGACATCGAACCGGTCCGTCCTCCCGTACGTGATGAGGAGCGTGAGGGAGCGGAGCGAGCGAGCCAATCGGCACAGCAGCGCAGTGCTCACGGGGCCGACGAAGGAGGGCCTGTGAGCGCAGCCGGCACCGCCGACGAGGAACTCGTGAGGACCCTCTTCGACGAGCACGCCGGGCCACTCTACGGATACGTGCTGCGACTGACCGGTGACTCGGGACGGGCGGAGGATGTCGTGCAGGAGACGCTGTTGCGGGCCTGGCGGCACCCCGATGCCCTTACCGACCGGCCGATCCGCGCGTGGCTGTTCACGGTGGCTCGCAACCTCGTCGTCGACCAGCATCGCGCCAAGAAGGCCCGGCCGCAGGAGACCGGTGACGAGGCGCTGGCCGTCCTGCCGGCCGAGGACGACCTGGAGCGCGCGGTCGAGTCGTGGGCGGTGGCCGAGGCGTTGGCCGCGTTGCGGCCCGAGCACCGCGAGGTGCTGATGGAGGTCTACTACCGGGGGCAGTCAGTGAAGGAGGCGTCGGCGACGCTGGGCATTCCGCCGGGCACGGTCAAGTCGCGCACCTACTACGCGTTGCGCGCGCTCAAGCTCGCGCTCGAAGAGCGGGGGCTGGCGCCATGATGACGTGCGAGGAGGTACGCCTGTCCCTGGGCGCGCACGCCCTGGGCGCGCTCGACCCGGACGAGGCGCTGGAGATCGACAACCACCTGGCGACCTGCGAGGTGTGCGGTGCCGAGCTGCTGGAGCTCGACGGCGTGGCCGCGTTCCTGGGGAAGGTGTCCGAGCGCGACGTCCAGCTCGTCGCCAGCCCTCCGCGCCAGGTGCTCGACCGGCTGCTCAACGCCCGCGCCAAGCGGAGCAGGCGGGGCCGGCTGCTGCTGGTCGCCGCTGCCTCCGCCGCGGTGCTGGGGCTCGGTGGCACGATTTGGGCCGTGCTCCAGGACAGCATGCCCGCGCCGCAGACCGCGGCGTCGGCGCCTTTGACCACGCGGTCGCCGGCGCAGGAGGACGCGCCCAGAGTGCTCCAGGACAACGACCAGGCCCCTCAGGCCGAGCTGCGTCCCGCGGAGTCGGCCAAGCCCACGCCGAGGGCCAGCATGACGCCCGTGTCGCCCAAGAAGGCGGTCGCCGGCCGCGAGTTCAAGGGCACGGACAACGGCTACAGCGCCACCGTGATGGCCTGGCCCGTCAACGGCGGCACGGAGGTCGGCGTGCAGGTCGGCGGCGTGCCGATCGGCACGAGGTGCCGGCTGGTCGTCGTGGGCGCGGACGGGCGGCGCGACTCCACCGACAGCTGGGTCATCAGCCGCAAGACCTACGAGGACGACACCGCGGTCAAGAGCACGATCTCGCTGCGCATGCCCGACATCTCCAGGTTCGAGATCGTCGACAGGTCGGGGAAGGTCCTGGTCGCGATCAACGTGCGGAAGTAAACGGGGCCCGGCGTGGTTGCACCCGAGGTGACGGGATTGTTGTCCGAGGGCGAGCTCGGCGTGGCGCTGGGGGAGCGGGCGACGCTGGTGCAGTTCTCCACCGCGTTCTGCCAGCCGTGCCGGGCCACCAGGCGGATCCTCGCCGACGTGAGCGCCCTCGTGCCCGGGGTGCGGCACGTCGAGATCGACGCCGAGTCCCGGCTCGACCTGGTGCGACGGCTGGAGGTCACCGGGACGCCGACGGTTCTCGTCCTGGACGCTGTCGGTAACATCGTGCGAAGGGCCTCGGGCCAGCCGCGCAAACCCGACGTCCTGGCCGCGCTCGCGGCGGCCGTCTCATGATTCGTCTCATTAACCGGACGAGATGTGACAGATGACGAGACGCCGAGTAGTGTCATCGGCATGAACCCATCGACAGAGCTGCTGACGAAGCGGCGCGCGGTTGATTTCTGCCGCGTCGCCACCGCGCTCTGTCGCGCTGCCTGAGGACGATCTAGCGGATTTTGATCCGCCCCAATCGACCGCTTCAGGAGCATCCCGCGATGCCTGCCGCCTTCAGAGTGCCGCGCCTTGCCGCGGCGGCCACCACTACGGTCCCCGGTCACGGGGCGCTGACTGCTGCCCGCGTACTCGATGCTCCTCAAGAGATTCCTCAACGCAGCCTGGGGATCCAACCTTGGCTGCGAGACGCACTCCCTATTCGCCGACCAATGCCCGCCGCCAAAATGGAGGTTTCCCAATGAGCCGCTCCGCCGCCCTGGTGGATGCCGACTGGGTCGAGGCCAACCTCGACACCACTGGCGTCGTCCTCGTCGAGGTCGACGAGGATGTCAGCGCCTACGACAAGGGCCACATCCGTGGCGCCGTCAAGGTCGACTGGCAGCAGGACCTGCAGGACCCGGTCCGCCGCGACTTCGTGGACAAGACCGGTTTCGAGGCTCTGCTGTCGGACCGCGGCATCTCCAACGATGACACCGTCGTGCTCTACGGCGGCAACAACAACTGGTTCGCCGCCTACGCCTACTGGTACTTCAAGCTCTACGGCCACGAAAACGTCAAGCTGCTCGACGGCGGGCGCAAGAAGTGGGAGCTCGACTCGCGCGAGCTGGTCCGCGACGTCCCGCAGCGGCCCAAGACCCAGTACGTCGCCAAGGACCAGGACACCGCGATCCGCGCCTTCCGCGACGACGTGGTCGGCGCCATCGGCAAGCTCAACCTGGTCGACGTGCGCTCGCCCGACGAGTTCACCGGCAAGCTGCTCGCCCCGGCACACCTGCCGCAGGAGCAGGCGCAGCGCGCCGGCCACGTGCCCACCGCCCGCAACATCCCGTGGTCCAAGGCGGCCAACGACGACGGGACCTTCAAGGCCGACGACGACCTGCGCACCCTCTACCAGGAGGCCGGGGTCGACTTCGGCAAGGACACCATCGCCTACTGCCGCATCGGCGAGCGCTCGGCGCACACCTGGTTCGTGCTGCACGAGATTCTCGACCAGGCCAACGTGAAGAACTACGACGGATCGTGGACCGAATACGGCTCGCTCGTGGGCGTGCCGATCGAGCTGGGGGAGGCCCGCTGATGACGACTGCACAGGGTTGCGGAGCGCCGGAGCAGACGATCGCGCTGCCGGCCGGGATCGACCTGGCCAACCAGGCCGTGATCCAGGGCGTGGTGACGGGCGCGGGCACGGCGTACGCGCGGCTGCTCGACCACTCGGGTGAGTTCACCGGCGAGGTCGTGGTGTCCGAGGAGGGCGTCTTCCGCTTCTTCGCCGCGCCGGGTGACTGGACCGTCCGCATCATCGCGGGCGGCGGCGTCACCAGGGATGTCCAGGTGGAGGCCAAGCTGGGCGAGGTCTCCCAGCTCGCGGTCGCCGTCTGAGTCTTTTCGCAGAGTCTTTTCGCAGAAGCCCGCGTCCCGCATGGACGCGGGCTTTCGCGTGCAACGAATCCGGGATCGGCGGTGTTGTAGTCCACGTGAGCAGAGCCGACTGTCTCGACCCGGTGCGCAAGGCGCTCCTCGAGGACCTCGACGAGGGGTTCGCCGAGATGTACGCCGCCTACCGCGGCCTGGTCTTCTCGACCGCGTTGCGGCTGAGCGGGCGCTGGGCCGACGCCGAGGATCTCACCGCGGAGGCGTTCCTGCGGGCGTACCGGGCGCTGGCCGGATACGATCATGACCGCATCGCCGCGCTCCAGCCGCGGGCGTGGCTGATGACGATCCTGATGAACATCTGGCGCAACTGCGCCCGGGCCAAGAGCCGCAAGCCGCCGCCCGACCTGCTCGACGAGCCGGTCGACGCGGTCGATCCCGGCGAGGACGTAGAGGAGGCGGCGGCCCGCCGCGAAACCGGGGACGAGCTGGCGGAGCTGCTCGCCCTGCTGCCCGACGAACAGCGGGCCGCGGTGGTGCTCAGACACGTCGTCGACCTGCCGGTCAGTGAGATCGCCGCGGTGCTCAAGATCCCGCAGGGTACGGTCAAGTCGCACGTGTCGCGGGGACTGCAGCGGTTGCGCGCCATGGGAGGTGCCCGATGACCGAGGATCGGTTGCTCGCCGGACTTGCGGCGCTGGCCGCCGACGCGCCGGATGGGCTGCTCGACAGGATCGCCGCCCGCTGGATACGCGTGCCGGCGCCGCTCATCGCGGGCTCGGCGACATCGGGAATCGTCGCGGACCCGGCGACATCCAGAGTCGTCGCGGAGCCGGCGGCGTCTGGAGTCGGGGACCTGCACGTCGCGTTCACCGATCAGGGCGTGGCCTACGTGCACGCCGGAGAGGGGTTCGCCGCGGCGTTCAGGAAGCGCTTCGGCCGCCCGCTGCTGCCCGCCGCCCGCCCGCCCGCCGGGCTGCTGCCCGCCCTGCGCACCGGCCGGTCGTCCGGGGTGCGGCTGGATCTGCGCGAGCTGGGCGACTTCCAGCGCGATGTGCTGGCGGCGGCGCGTACGATCCCGCGCGGCGAGGTGCGCTCCTACGCCTGGATCGCCGCCCGGATCGGCCGCCCCAAGGCGGTACGCGCGGTGGGTACGGCGCTCGCCGGCAACCCGGTGCCGCTGCTGATCCCGTGCCACCGGGTCATCAGGTCGGACGGTGACGTGGGCGACTACGTGTTCGGCACGGCGGCCAAGGAACGCCTGCTGCTGGCCGAAGGGGCCGACCTGGCGCGGGTGCGGGAGCTGGCAGCGGAACGGGTGTTCTACCTGGCCAGCGACACCACGGGCGTGGTGTGCGTACCGACGTGCCACAACGCCAGGCGCATCACGCCCGCACACCGGCACGGCTTCCGCAGCATCACCCAGGCCAGGGCCGCCGGCTACCGGCCCTGCCGGACGTGCCGGCCCGTCTAGGGCCGGTGGCTACGGCTTGGTGGGATAACGCATCAGCAGCGTGGCGCGGACGATGTCGGGGCCGTGCGCGCGGTAGCCGTGCGGCACGTCGGAGCGCCACGAGATGTGGTCGCCGGGACGGGCCGTGAGCGGCTCGTCGATCGGGCCCGCGCTGAGCGTGCCGCTGAAGACCGTGACGTGCTCGCTCACGCCTTCATGGTGCGCGGGCGAGGTCTGGGTGAGGCCGGGCGGGACGCGTACGCGGTAGAGCTCGTAGGTGACGCAGTCGTCGTCGAACACCTCGAGCAGTTCCGCCTCCATCGCCGTGCCGCGCATGATCTGCGGCTCGGGCGGCGGGTCCAGGATGGCCCCGATCGGCACGCCGAGCTGTGCGGTGATCGCCCAGAGCGTCTCCAGGGTCGGGCTGAGTGTGCCCGTCTCGACCCCTGACAGCGTGGCCTTGCCGATGCCGGCGCGCTTGGCGAGCTCGGACAGCGACACGCCGCGCGCCTGGCGCAGCCGCCGCAGCCGGTCTCCCACCACGCGCGGATCGGTGTCGATCGCGGGCCGTGGCTCCATACAGTCATGCTGCCGCACGTACTGTGCTTCGTGCTCGCGCGCTTGCCTGGATAATAAATTGTCACTGCTCAGGGATGCTCAATGCACTGGCACGCGTACACCTGGACCGGCAACGCCGAGGAACGCGACAGGGAAGCGGAGCGGCGCCCCGACTCGCCCGACTTCCCCAGCTCGGCCGTGCCTCCCATGCGGACCGGCGACTGGCTCGCCAAGCCGCGCTCGCGGATCGCCGCCACCTTCGACGACGTCGACGCGGCGCTGGACTGGCTGAGCTCCCGTTACCGCCGCACGCAGAGCGCGTTCCTGCACCCCGACGGGGTGGGCCTGGCCGAGCGGCTGGCGGTGGCGAAGGACGCCCTGCCGCGTGGCGTGGACGTGCAGTGGGGCGAATGGCTCACCGGCGGCAGGTTCACCACCATCGGCGTGATCTGCTGCCCGAACCGGCACGTTGCTCATCCGTGTCCGATCCGCAAGCCGTAGTGCCGCTTCCGGGGTTGCCGCTGCGATACATGGGACACAACGCTACGATTCGACAGATGTCCGGATCGACAGGTGTGATGGCGCCGCCCCGACCTGGGCCAACGCCGGCTCAGCGGATGCCGTCGCCGTACTCGCTGCCCCTGCACGCACTGCGCCTGGCGGGGAAATGCGCCCTGCCCCTGATCCTCTGGTACGCCGCCGGTGAGCTGGTGCGCTTCGTGCTGCTGTACGGCGCCTCCGAGGTCGCCTACGGAGAATTCCGGCAGGTCCGCCTGGTCGCCGTGATGACGCTGCTCACGCTCATCGTGATGGCGGCGATGACGGTCACCGCCGGCATGCTCTACACCCTGCGCAGCGCGCTGTGGGAAATGCGCGCCAGGGCCGAGGAAGGCGTGGCGGACGAGCCCTTTTTCCGGGCGCTGGACCGGGTCGCCCCGGCCTTCGCGGTCCTCTATCTGGCCTGGGGGTTCCATACGGAGGACGCCAGGGACGTCTACCAGATGGACCTCTTCCATAACTTCCAGGACGGGCTGAACGCGGCCTTCTTCGGTGAGGAGAGCCAGGTCGGCCGGGGGCTCGTCGACCTCGACTGGCGGGTGTCGATCGGCGCGATGGCCGTCATGTTCGGACTGAAGCTGCTGTTCGCGAATCTGGTGGAGAAGGGCAAGGGCAGCTTCTCCGGCTTCGCCGCGGCCTTCTCGGAGTTCGCCTTCGTCTTCTACGGGCTCAACGCGAGCGTCGCCTTCGCCGACGCGCGTTCGGAGTGGGTGGAGCAGCGGAACGTGGTCGCCGGCACGGAAAAGCTCTTCAGCGAGGCCGAGAAGAACGCGCCGGTGTGGAAGGCCATCACCAGCGCGTTCGGCGATTGGTGGCCGCTGTTCATCGATGCCGTCGCCGTCCCGCTGGCCTGGCTCACCGTGGCGATGCTCGTCTTCGGCGCCTACTCCGACCAGGCCCGCGCCCTGCTCAAGGGCACCCGGCTGGAGAAGGGGGTGGACCGCCTCGAAAGCAGCCACGATCTCACGCAGAGGTCGTTCGACCAGGTCACCGGGGGTTTCCGGGACCGCTGGCTGCCGCTGGCCAACTCCCTGCGGATGATCTTCAGGGGTGGCGCCCCTCTGTTCGGCATGATGTGCCTGTCCTACGTGACCATCTCCGTGGCCGTGCAATACGCCGACCGGGGGCTGCGGACGCTCATCGGCACGCGGGAGGAGTGGGTCTGGGCCTACCAGGGGCCGCCGCTGTCGTTCCTGCACGAGATGGTCGTGACCGTGCTCACCATGGCGCTCCTGGCGGCCACGTACGACATCGCGGCCACCCGCGCCCGCCTCAAGGGCGAGCCGCTCAGCGACGTCTGAACCGCACCACGTCGACGTCCTTCTCCAGCTTCTCCGCGTTCTCCCGCTTGAACAAGTCCTCCGTCGGGGTGTCGGAACGGTAGTTCGCCGGCCTGAAAGAGAGCTCGACCTCGTTCGCCACCGGGGTCGGCACGATGGCAGCCCCAAGCATCTTGTACTCCTTGCCCACCTCCAGTCGGTCCGTCGGCCGCTTCCCGACCGGTTCGATCAGGACGACCCAGGTACGGCCGGCGCGATCCGCCAGCTTGACGTCTATGGGCTCGGCGATCTTGGTCGCGCTGGCCTCGTCGAGGACCTTCTTCGTGATGTCCACCCGCAGCCACGTCACTTCGGGACCGTACTTGTTGTCCGCGGGCGGTTTCATGGGGGAGACGGCGGCTTTCCACTCGATATTGTTGATCTTGGCTACTTGGCCTGCGGGGACGATGGTCTCCCTGGTCTCCTTCGTGGTCATCTTGTCGTAGAAGAGGTAGCCGTCATACGTCTGGGCGGCCGTGGTCAGCAGCGACACGACGACGGCGGCTCCCGCGATCATGAGCGTGCGGCGCCTGCGAGGTCGCACCGGCTGTCCCGCGTCGGGGGCAGCGTTCTGCTCGGGGCTTGGCGGCGGCGGCTGCTGTCCATCGTGCGCGGGAACGGAGAACGCAGCGGTCAGGGCCTCTGCGGCGTGAGGGGGCGGTACAGCGCGAGCGGGCGCTGCGGCCTGAGCGGCTGGCGCAGCGTGAGCGGGCGGTGCAGGGTGAGCGGGCGGCGTAACCGGGATGTTCGCGCCTACGACGGGAAGGGGCTGGGTGGCCGCGCCGGCGGGCTCGCGCTGGACGGGCGGCCAGACCTGCTGATCGGGATGTGCATGCCGAACCCGGCTCGGCGGCATGCCACGGCCAGAGGGCATGCCCTGCCCCTGCGGCGCCCCGTGCCTGGGCGGTGCCCCGTGCCTGGGCGGTGCCCCGTGCGCGTGCGGTGCGCCGTGGCCCTGTGGTGCGCCGTGGCTCTGTGGTGCGCCGTGGCTCTGTGGTGCCCCGTGCCCTTGCGGTGCTCCGTGCCCTTGTGGTCCCCCCTGCCCCTGCGGCGGCCCATGTCTGGGGGGCGCGCCCTGTCCGTGCCGCATGTCCTGGCCGGGAGGCGTGCCATATCCCCGCGGCATGCCCGCCGCCTGCGGCGCGTCCCCGGGCGGTGTGCTCTGCCGGGGCGGTGCCTCTTGCCCGGGTAGGGTGCCCTGCCTGGGCGGTGCCTCTTGCCTGATGCCGTGCCTGGGAGGTGCGCCATGCCCTTGCGGCGGCCCTTCCCCGTACGGTGCCGCGGGTCCCTGCGGTGCGCCTTGCCCGGGTGGCGTGTCATACCCGGGCGGCGGCGCCCCGGGGCTGTGGCGCCCAGCCCTGTGCGGCGGCATGCCCTGGCCGACGGGCGGCGGCGTGGCGTGCGCGGGAGGAGTTCCCCAACCGGATGGCGCCCCGGTGCCGGGTTGCGGACCGGTGCCCGGTTGCGGGCCAGTGCCGGAATGGGGTCCGGGGCCGGAATGGGGTCCCGGGCCGGATGGCGTGCCGAAGCCGCCGTGCGGTCCGAGGCCCGCCGGCGGGTCCTGGCTGGGCGGCGGTGGGGGTGGGTCGTCCTCGCGGCGCTGGTCCTTCCGAGGTGCGAACCAGTCGCGCTCGTCGTTCGTGCTCATGCTGCGATCACTTCTTAACGGTCGAGTAGACGTCCTGCGGCGAGGCGGCCAGCTTGCGCGCGCCCTCCTCGTCCAGGCCGAGATCGATCTCGACCTCCGGCTGGTACGACTCCACGATCATCGAGTTGGGCAGCCCGAACAGGATGTGCGCACCGGCCAGCGCCGACGGCGGCACCTCGAAGAAGAACTGGCCGCGAACCCAGATGTCCGGCTGCATCCACTTGCTCGACAGCGTCACGCTGTTGTCCACCCTGTCCGTGGCGTCGAACTTCTTCCCGTCGGCGGTCACCAGCACCGGATCACCCAGGTGGTACGGCTCGAGGCTGGACTTGGCCGAGGCGTTGACGATGAGGAAGAGGTTGTCGGTCCCGATGGTCTTGGTGCTGCTCTGGATCGACTTCGCGGCGGTGAAGGAGTCGACCCGCACGGTGAACCGTCGCGCGTCCACGGCCTCGCCCTTGTCCCCGGCATAGGCGAGCGGATCGCTGAGCTCCCCCTCCGCCAGGTGCAGGGTCTGCACGCCCATGGCAGCGCTGACCAGCAGTAGCCCGGCGACGACGCCGAGCGCCTTGGCCGCTCCGCCGCCGCGCCGGCGCTCCGCCCGCCTGCCGCGGCGAGGCGGGGCCACCGCGGATTGCTCCTGTGTGGCGGTCACGCCGCGTCCCCCTTCTTGACCGGCAACGTCACCCGTGCCTTGATCTCGGGGAGAATGTTCTCGCCGGCCTCTTTGGCGATCAGCTGCCAGCGCGGGGTGTTGCTGTTGAAGTCGGGCTCGAATTCGAACGAGGCCACGTCGAGAGTGATCTTCTCGGGCGGCTGCGCGTTCCCCTTCAGCTGGTAACGGACGATGACCTGACTCGTCACTCCAGGGTGGAGCTGCTTGGTCTCGCCCCCCTTGGCCTGGGCGAAGACGAACGGGCCCGTGCCCTCAGGGAAGGCAGGGGCGATCTTGACCAGAGAGCCGGCGAAGGAGTCTCCTGTGAAGGCCTGCTCGAGCTTCTGGGGCGGCAGACCTACCGCGGCGGTCTCCTCGCCCTTGTTGGTGACGTCGAAGACCAGCTCCACGAACCGCTTGTCCTCTTCGAAGTCGAACTCGGCCTTCTGCACCTTCACCCGCGACTCGACGAACTTGGTGGAGAATCTGCCTTGATCGAACACCGCACCCTGGCCCAGCGCCTCCGGCTCTTCAGGGGCCTCGCTGAGACCGCCCAGGAGGGCGGTGATGCCGATGGCGGTGAACGCCACCAAAGCGACTGCGGGCACCACTACCGGGCGTCGGGGCTTGTCGCTGCTGCCGCCGGAGGGTTCCGTCATGGGTATGGATGGTAGTAGGAATCCTCCGTCCCATCTGCCGCAATGCTCCCAATCGGACAGGGTGAATTGCCAAGAACCCTGCCGCTATGGGGCTTGAAGCTCATACGCTGTCACGAAGCGGAAAGGGCTGCCCCCTGCTCCTAATGACATATCGCGGCCGGAGGGTCACGTGACGGACGTGCATCCCGAGCATGCCCAGCTCCAGGCGGACCGCATCTACCTGGGCTGGCAGTACATCCTGCTGCATCCCGACCCGGGCCCGCCGCCCAAACGCCCCTCTCCCGTCGATGAGCAGGCCGCCACCGCCCCCGACCCCGCCGAGATGGAGCTGCTGCGCCGGGAGCGGCTCCAGGAGGACATGCTCAACCGGCCGGTCCGGACCTTCCGCCTGTTCATGCTGGTACTGAGCGTGCTGATCCTCGCCGCGGCCGTCGCCGGCTACCTCGCCTGGTCCTTCGCGCTCGTCGGGCTCGCCGCCGCCGGGGGCGTGGCCGTGATCTGCAGTTACGCGCTCCTGCAGGGCGATCGGGCGGTCAAATACCGGGTGATGGAGCAGCAGGCCAAGGACGAGCGCCAGCGCCAGGAACGTGACAGGGAGCTGTTCCGCGCGCAGGAGGAGCACGCGAGGCGCTACCGCGAGTGGCAGGACTCCAAGGAACGCTACGACAGGCAGCTCACGTGGTACGCGGTCGCCGTACCGCACGAGATCGACCGCATCGACGTGGCGGGCGGCACCTTACCGGGGTGGTCGGCGCTGATCACGCTGCTCGGGGCCACGCGCCTCTACAGCGGCGGGCACCTGACCGTGCTGGACCTGTCCGAGGGCGCGATCGCCAAGGACCTGATCGAGCTGGCCCGCAAGGGCGGCGACGACCCGCTGGTCTGGGTGCTGCCGGTGGATCTGCCCCGGCTCGACCTGGGGGCCACGCTGAAGCCGGAGGCGTTCGCGGACGTGCTGGCGCACGTGGTGAGCGTGAGCGAGGAGCATCGCACGACGCGCGACCTCAGCTTCGACAACGCGATCCTGGAGCGGGTGCTCGAAGTACTCGGCGAGAACGCCACGATCAGCCAGGTCACAGCCGCGCTGCGGGCGCTGGCGCAGGTGGGGGACCCGCGCGACGACCTCAAGTTCGGGCTGATCACAGCGACCCAGTTGGAGCGCATCGGCACGCTGTTCGGCCGCGGGGTGAGTGACCGGGTGGTGATCGAGCGGGCCTGGGCGCTGGAGTCCCAGTTACGCAAGCTGGAGACGCTCGGCACCGAGGCCGTACGGCTGCCGCCCGCGAGGCTCCGCGTGGTGAGCATGGACCGGCAGGCGGGCGTGTTCGGCAACCGGGTGCTCGGCACGTACGTGGCCACCGCGCTGACCCACATCCTGCGCCAGTCGCCCGCCTCCGACCGGCCCTGGTATCACACGATCATCGTGGCGGGCGCGGACAAGCTCAGGGGCGACGTGCTGGACCGGCTGATGGACGCCTGCGAGACCTCGCGTACCGGACTTGTGCTGACTTATCGGTCCTTGACGCCAACCGTGCGGGAACGTCTCGGCAGGGGGCACGCGGCGGTGGCGTTCATGCGGCTGGGCAACGCCGAGGACGCCAGGGTCGCCAGCGAGCACGTCGGGACCGAGCACCGGCTGGAGCTGGCCCAGCTCACCGAGACGATCAGCGACTCGCTGCCGGGCCTCGACGGCGGCTACACCTCCACGATCTCGCAGGTGGACGACGTCAGGGAGATCAGCGGCGAGGGCAGTACCGATCTCGCCGAGGGCATCACGGAGTCCACCGAATGGGGCAGGACCGCCGACAAGATCTCGGAGAAGGAGCGGGTGCTGCAGCGCTCGCGCGAGTTCCTCGTCGAGCCGCACCAGCTCCAGCAGCTGCCCACGACGTCCGTGATCGTCACCGACGCCACGGCCCAGGGCAGACGGGTACGCCTGGCCGACGCGAACCCGGCCATTCTGACCTTTCCCAAGACCACTCTCGGCGAGCTGGAAGAGGTGCGCGAGGCTGTATTGGCGCTCGACCCCGCGGCGCAGGACGGCGACGAGGAGCCGCCGCCGAACCTCGGGCCACCACCGCCACGCCTGGACTGGCGCAAGGGCAGGCAATGACATGGTCAATGTCAAGGTGACGAGCTGACGGTTGGCGGAATTTAGCGAATAACCGTCTGTGGGGGATTGAAAATGCAGCTGAGCGGGCCCTGGTATCGAATCCAATCGATTGCGGCACCCTCGCGATGCTCGTCGGCGGAGTGGGATTTCGTCACCGTGCTGCCTGCGGTGCTGTCGGCGGCGCAGCGCGACCGGCCGTTCGTCATCGGGTGGCTGTCGCGGGGTTCCGGCGCGCCGCTCGAACTGATCACCAACGCGGGGCCGCTGTCGCCGCCGCGCCAGCCGCGCCGGGCCACCGACGTGCCCGGCCACCCGAGCGGGCCGCAGCCGCTGCTGTTCCCCGGCGGGGCACGAGGGGTCCAGCTGTCGGACGAGTACCTGGCCGACCTGGCGGACCTGGTGTGGGCGCCGTGCCCGGGGCGGCAGGCGCCGCCGCTGGGCAGCCGGGGCAGGGAGTTCGACCCGGATGAGCTCAGGCGGCCGACGCTGTTCGAGGCGACGCTGGTGACGCTGATGTCGCGGCCCTTCGCCTGGCTGGTGGTGGCCGAGCCGACGGACCTGCTCGACGCCGAGGTGGCGCACCTGCGTACCCAGCTCAACGTGCTCAGGCAGTACGGCGACGCCTCCGAGCGCTCCCGCTTCGACGCCGAGCGGGCCGAGCGGCGCATGCAGGAGCTCGACGCGTTCAGGGAGGCCGGGCTCTGGAACGTACGCGTGCTGGCCGGCGGCGCCACCGCCGAGGAGCTGCGGCAGATCGCGCCCGTGCTGGTCGGGTCCGTCGAGATGAGCCACCACCCGTACCGGCTGCGCAGCTCCCACGGCTCCGTCCACACGCTGTCCGAGGCGCTCGCCATCACCATGCAGGATCCGGCCGACGGCGCCGCGGCTCCGTTCGCCGCCACCGCCGGAGCGCTCGCCGCGCTGGCCGGGCTGCCCAGGCGCGAGGTGCCCGGAGTACGCGTGCTCGACTCGGGCTTCTTCGACGTGACCTCGGAGGCCGACGAGGGCGAACTGGAGCTGGGCGAGATCCTCGACGGGCAGGACAGGGGCGTCGGCTCGTTCCGGGTGCCGCTGGCCACGCTCAACAGGCACGCGTTCGTCACGGGGGCGACCGGATCCGGCAAGTCGCAGACGGTCCGGCACCTGCTGGAGCAGCTCAGCAGGGCCCGCATCCCGTGGCTGGCCATCGAGCCGGCCAAATCCGAGTACGCCGCCATGGCCGGCCGCGTCGACGAGCCGGTCACCGTGATCAACCCGTCCGCGCCCGACGGCGTGCCGTTCAGCATCAACCCGCTCGAACCCGAGCCCGGCTACCCGGTGCAGGCCCACATCGACATGGTCAGGGCCCTGTTCATGGCGGCGTTCGACGCCGAGGAGCCGTTCCCCCAGATCATGTCGCTGGCCCTGCAGCGCGTCTACGAGGCCACCGGCTGGGACGTCGTCACGGGCGGCGCGGTCCCCGGCTCCAACGTCCCGCCCAGCATCCCCACCCTGGAACAGCTCCAGCAGCACGCCATGGACGTCATCAAGGAGATCGGGTACGGCCGCGAGGTCCAGGCCGACGTCGAGGGCTTCATCTCGCTCCGGCTGCGGTCGTTGCGCGTCGGCTCGGCCGGGCGCTTCTTCGAGGGCGGCCACCCCGCCGACATCGGCGGCCTGCTGGAACGCGACGTCGTGCTGGCCATCGAGGACGTGGCCAACGACGAGGACAAGGCGTTCCTCATGGGCACGCTGATCATCCGAATCGTCGAGCACCTGCGCATGCGGGCCCGCCAGGAGAAGTCCCACGAGCTGCGGCACGTCATCGTGATCGAGGAGGCACACCGGCTGCTGCGCGACCGCGGTCACGGACGGGCCTCCACGCACGCCGTGGAGCTGCTGGCCGGCCTGCTCGCGGAGATCAGGGCGTACGGTGAGGGCATCGTGGTGGCCGAGCAGATCCCCACCAAGCTCGTCTCCGACGTCGTCAAGAACACCGCGCTCAAGGTCGTGCACCGGCTGCCCGCCGAGGACGACAGGAAGCTCGTCGGCGCCGCCATGAACCTGAGCGACGAGCAGTCCCGCCACGTCGTCTCCCTCCAGCCGGGCTCGGCGGCGGTGTTCGCCGACGGCATGGACCGGCCGCTGCGGGTACGCGTACCGCTCGGCGAGTCCAGGGAGAAGGTCCTGCCCGGGCCGCCCCCGCCCATCCGCGGCCGCAGGTCGGCGGCGTGCGGGGCGCAGTGCCGTACCGGGCAGGCCTGCACGCTGGTGGAGCTGCGCGAGGCCGACGTGCTCGCCGACGCCCCCGACTGGGCGTGGCTGCGCATCTGGTGCGACACGGTCGTCCTCGCCTTCGTCAGCAACCGGCCGCTGCCCGGGGTGCCGCGCGCCCTGTCGGCCGCCTGGTCCGAACTGCCCGCGCGACGCCGGGAGTGCCTCCTGGCCACCCTGATCGAACGCTCGGTGCAGCGCCGCGCCTGGTCCCTGCGGAGCTGGTTCGACCCGTCACTGCTCACGGAGAAGGCCGCGGAGACCGCCACGCGCCTGCTCGCCGGGCTCGACGGCGGCGGCGAGCGGCCGGGCGCCTCCTGGGTCATCCCGCAGGTGCGGTGGCTGCACGAGGTCGACAGGCTCTTCCCGTACGGCCGGCCCGCCCCGGACCTGCGCAACCCCGCCCCTCCCATGGAGTACGCCCTCTTCCGCCAGCCGCCGAACGGCAACGGCTCGGCTGATCGGGCGCACACGGAGCTGCTCGGCCACCGGGCCAAGGCGCTGCGACACCATCCGCTGTCGATGGAGGTGGATCACAACCGGGCGCTGGCGTGGCGGGTGATCCTGGGGGACGACGAGAGCGAAGCGGTGCAGCGGGACATCACGACGGTGGCGGTCGGCATCGAGTCGTCGGCCCGGCTCCGGCACGTGGGGCAGACGATGGGGGCCGGATGGCTGGAGGGGGTGCTGTCCTGGCCGCGCCGCTTCGTCCTGCCGTTCGAACACGGCGGCGCCCCGGAAATCTCCTTCACCGAACCCGCGGCCCCATCCCCGTGATCCCGGTCCAGGAGCGCGACCTCGTATGGTGGCAAATAGCCGTGTGCGTCACCAGAGTATGGGCCAACGCCGACTAGGATCCATGGGCATGACCCAGCTTCCTCTGCGGGCCCAGCTCGCCAGCGCCCTGGGCCGCAGTGCCGCCACACTGTCCCGGATGACCGGGCGCGGCGACGGCTCGGTGATCGGCGGGCGAGTCGGCCTGATGCTCGAGCCCGACCTCTTGCGCAAGCTGGCCCGCGATCGCAAGCTGGCCCTGGTCAGCGCCACCAACGGCAAGACCACGACGACCCGGCTGATCACGTCGGCGCTGCTGGAGCTGGGCGAGGTGGCCACGAACGCGTACGGCGCCAACATGCCCGCCGGCCACGTCTCCGCGCTCGCCCAGCACAAGGCCGCCCCCTACGGCGTGCTGGAGGTGGACGAGAAATACCTGCCCGAGGTGCTCGACACCACCGGCGCCAGCGTCGTCTGCCTGATGAACCTCAGCCGCGACCAGATGGACCGAGCCGCCGAGATCTGGCTGCTCGCGCAGAAGTGGCGCAGGGCGCTGTCCGGCAAGCCCACCCACGTCATCGCCAACTGCGACGACCCGCTCGTCACCTGGGGCGCCTCGACGGCCGCCAAGGTCACCTGGGTCTCCGGCGGGCAGCGGTGGAAGGAGGACTCCTGGTGCTGCCCCGAGTGCGGCGGCCCGCTCGACCGCAAGGACGCCTTCTGGGCCTGCCGCGAGTGCACGTTCCACCGTCCTGAGCCGCAGTGGGCGGTCGACGACGACGTGGCGATCGACCCGCGCGGGCAGCGGTGGCTGCTCGACATCCAGCTCCCGGGGCTGGCCAACCGCTCCAACGCGGTGATGGCGCTGGCGGTGGCGGAGGCGTTCGGGGTGCCGGTGGAGCGGGCGCTGCCCCGGCTGCGCGAGGTCACCTCGGTGGCGGGCCGCTACACGACGGTCGAGCGCGACGGCCGCTTCGCCCGGCTGCTGCTGGCGAAGAACCCGGCGGGCTGGCTGGAGGCGTTCGACGTCGCCGATCCGCAGTTCCCGATCATCCTCTCGGTCAACGCGCAGGGCCCCGACGGCCGCGACACCTCGTGGCTGTGGGACGTCGACTACCGCATCCTGCGTGGCCGTCCCGTCTTCGTCACCGGCGAACGCCGCCTCGACCTGGCGCTCCGGCTCGACGTGGCGGATGTGCCGTTCGCGCTGTGCGACACATTCGCGGAGGCGCTGGCCATGCAGCCGCCCGGCCGGGTGGACGTGATCGCCAACTACACCGCCTTCCAGCAGATCCGATCGGAGTTCGGCCGTGCCGTCTGACAGCGCCCTTCGCCTCGTCTGGATCTACCCCGACCTGCTGAGCACGTACGGAGACCAGGGCAACGTCCTCGTCCTGGAGCAGCGGGCGCAGCGCAGGGGCATCGCCACCGAGACGATCTACGTACGCTCTGCCGACCCGGTGCCGGAGACCGGCGACGTCTACCTCATCGGCGGCGGCGAGGACCGCCCCCAGATCCTGGCCGCCGAGCGCCTGCGCAGGGACGGCGGCCTCCACCGCGCCATCGCCCGCGGCGCGGCCATGCTGGCGGTGTGCGCCGGATACCAGATCATGGGCAGTACGTTCGGCGGCGAGGAAGGCCAGCCGGTGGACGGGATCGGTCTCCTCGACATCGCCAGCTCGCGCGGCCCTGCCCGGGCGGTCGGGGAGCTGGTGGCGGAGGTGGACGCCGCGCTCAACCTGCCCACGCTGACCGGCTTCGAGAACCACATGGGCGTCACCCACCTGGGACCCGGGGTCAAGCCGCTGTCCAAGACCATCAAGGGCGTGGGCAACGGCGACGGGTTCGAGGGGTGCTACGCGGGCCACGTGGTGGGGACCTATCTCCATGGTCCGGCCCTGGCCCGCAATCCGGCGCTGGCTGACCTGCTGCTGTCCTGGCGGGTGGGGGAGCTGGCTCCCTTGGACGACTCCCGCTATGAGG
Organism: Nonomuraea sp. H19; assembly: GCF_052068215.1. Lineage (NCBI taxonomy): Bacteria > Bacillati > Actinomycetota > Actinomycetes > Streptosporangiales > Streptosporangiaceae > Nonomuraea > Nonomuraea sp. H19. Next base: position 293,490 of record NZ_JBQHCV010000011.1, read on the forward strand.
CGCTCCGCCAGGAACGCCTGACGACCGTCCTCCAGCCCTGACCCTTCCGGGCTTCCGTTCCTCGTTACGCGGCGTCCATCCCTTTCGGGCTGGGCGCCGTTCGCGTTGTACCTGACAGTTGACATGCAGCCATTCGGTTGCCTAATTTGAACATGCAGCCAAACGGCTGCATATAGGGATGGCGATAGATGGACGAGGTCTTCAAGGCGCTGGCAGACCCCAGCCGCCGCCGGTTGCTGGACAGCCTGAACGCCCGCAACGGGCAGACCCTGCGCGAGCTGTGCTCGGGTCTGGACATGGCCAGGCAGTCGGTCAGCAAGCATCTGGCCGGGCTCGAGGCGGCCAACCTGGTGACCACCGTGTGGCGCGGCCGGGAAAAACTGCACTACCTCAACGCCGAGCCGATCAACGCCATCGCCGAGCGCTGGATCACCCAGTACGACCGCCACCGAGCCGCCGCACTGGCCGATCTCAAGACCGCACTGGAGGACCCCCAAGTGGCCGACACCGATTTCGTCTACACGACGTACATCAACACCACCCCAGAACGCCTCTGGCAGGCGCTGACGGACCCTGCCTTCACCCGGCGTTACTGGGGAGTCGCCCTGGAGTCCGACTGGAAGGTCGGCTCGACGGTCACCTGGAAGCAGGACGGCGTCACGATCGAGGATCCCGAGCAGGTGGTGCTGGAGTCCGAGCCCGGCCGCCGCCTGGCCTACGCCTGGCACACGTTCACGCCGGAGTTCGCCAAGTCCGTCGGCTTCGACGACGAGACTCTCGCCAGGATGGCCGCGGAGTCCCGCTCCAGGGTTACCTTCGACATCGAGCCGCGCGGTCAGATGGTGAAGCTCACCGTCATACACGGCGGTTTCGAGCCCGGGAGCGTCGTCCGGGAGTCCGTCAGCCAGGGCTGGCCGGAGCTGCTGTCCAACCTCAAGACCCTGCTGGAGACCGGAGAAACCCTGACCACCGTGGACTAGGAGGAAGGGCTGCGGCCCGCGCGACCGGCATCCCGCCGGGCTCGGTCAGTAGACCAGGGCCTGGGCGCCCTCGGCGACGACTTCCTCGACGAACGCCGGGGCGCCCGCGATGCGGACTCCGTCGATGAGATCGTCCACGGTGATGTTCCTGCGGGCCGCGCACTGCGTGCACAGCGTCACCTTGCCGGCCGCCAGCACGGCGTCGAGCAGGTCCGTCAGCGGCGCGGCATGCGGCAGACCGAACTCCTTGGCCCGGCCCGGCAGCGCGAACCACGACGATTCGCCGGTCAGCCACAGGGAAACGGATACGCCGCTCGCGAGGGCGGCGGCGGCGACCGTGAACGCCTGGTTGCAGCGCTCGGGGGCGTCGGCCCCGGCGGTCACCTTGATCACCAATGATCGTGCCATGCCGTCACCCTACGCCCCTCGCCCCAGAACGAGGCATCTGGCTGGAGGCCGGCACCCCGCCACTAAGCTTGGGGCACATGGAAGAACCTGAGGTGCACCCTGACCTGGAGCCGATCGCGTTCCTGCTCGGGCGCTGGGAAGGCGCGGGCGTGGGCGGCTACCCGACGATCGAGAGCTTCAACTTCGGGCAAGAGATCGAGTTCGGGCACAACGGGAAGCCGTTCCTGACCTACGTGAGCCGCACCTGGCTGCTCGACCAGGACGGAAACCGGGTCAGGCCGCTGGCCACGGAGTCGGGCTACTGGCGGCCGCGGCCGGACCGGCAGATCGAGGTGGTGCTCGCGCACCCGACCGGGATCGTCGAGATCTACATCGGCGAGGTCGTCTTCCACAAGATCGAGCTGCGTACGGACGTCGTCGCGCGCACCTCTTCGGCCAAGGAATACACCGCGGGACACCGGCTGTACGGGCTGGTCAACGGCAACTTGATGTGGGCCTACGAGATGGCGGCCGTCGGTCACCCGCTCACGGACCATATGTCCGCCGAGCTGAAAAAGGTAGCTTGATCAGATATGAGCACGCCTTTCACCGCTGACGCCATCGAGGCGATCAAGCGCCACATGAACGACGACCACGCCGAGGACGCACTCATCATCGTACGAGGGCTCGGTGGCCGGCCCGCGGCGACCTCGGCCGTGACGAGCGACGTCGACGCCGAGGCGATCGAGTTCGTCGTCGACGGCGGGGAACGGGTGCGGGTGCTCTGGGGCGAGACGCTCACCGAGCGGGCCCAGGTGCGCAAGGCCGTGGTGCGGCTCTATCGCGAGGCGTGCGGCAAGCTCGGCATCCCTGCCCGGGGCGAGCACTGATCACCGCCCGGGGCGGGTGGACATGAAAAAGGGCCCCGGGCGTCACTCCGCCTGTTGTCAGGCGGGCCGGATGGACCATGGTCGGGATGGGATCCCGCCCTCCGGCTGCCAGGGGCCCCGGTGGTTGCCTCGTATTCGCTCAACGGCACGAGACAACAGTCCGCGGCGTTAGCGGACAACCACCTCGCTAGTCCAACTATGAATCACCATTGTTTGGACCACCTCCTTTCCGCGTACCAACGAAGCTATGCGGTCGTCCGCGGACAGGGCAAGTGAATATCGCCGCACCATGCGGGGGGCCGCGTTGAGCGGCCCACCGCAGGCCGCGGAGTGTGCGCCTAGACTCGGGGCATGACGGAGACGCAGTGGCACGAAGAACTCCGCGCCAAGGGCTACCGGGTCACTCCGCAGCGCCAGCTCGTCCTGGAGGCGGTCAAGGCGCTGGAGCATGCCACGCCTGAAGAGATCTGCGTCAAGGTCCGCGAGACGGCCCGCGGCGTCAACATCTCGACCGTCTACCGCACGCTGGAGCTCCTCGAAGAGCTCGGCATGGTCACCCACACCCACCTCGGGCACGGTGCGCCGACCTATCACCTGGCCTCCGAGGCGGACCATGTGCATCTGGTGTGCCGGGGGTGCGACGAGGTGTTCGAGGTGCGGCCCGAGCTCGCCGAAGGGTTGGTCAAGGGGCTGGACGAGGAGCTGGGGTTCGCCGCCGACGTCCATCACCTGACGGTTTTCGGCCGCTGCAGCAACTGCCGGTAGCCCCTTCTGGCGCCACCGCCGACCGCGCAGCCGCGCGGCCCCGATAGCCTGGAGGGCATGCGTAGCCCTCTGCTCGACCTTTCTGGCGCCGTCCCGGCCGACAAGCCGGACTCGGACGTTGCCGCGCACTACGGCGACCTGTTCGCCGAGCAGCGCGTGCTGGCCAAGGGCGAGGCGGTCGTCGACCGCAGCAACCGCGAGGTGATCCGGATCTCGGGCGCGGACCGGTTGAAGTGGCTCAACGACCTCACCTCGCAAAAGCTCGACTCGCTGAAACCGGGTGAGTGGACCCAGACGCTCGACCTCGACCTGCAGGGCCGCGTGCTGCACCACATGACGCTGGTCGACGACGGCGAGAGCGTGCTGGCCCACGTGGAGCCGGGCACCGCGCAGAGCCTGATCGACTATCTCGATCGCATGCGGTTCATGCTCCGCGTCGAGGTGTCGCGGGCCGACGACCTGGCCGTGCTGTCCACGGCCACGGAGGACTTCCTGGTGCCGCGCGCCGAGCTGCCCGACCACATGGGCAAGCCGCTGGCGGGGCTGTGGGCGTACGAGGCGCTGCGGATCGAGGCGCACCAGCCGCGGCTCGGGTTCGAGACCGACCACAAGACGATCCCGCACGAGGTGGGCTGGATCCCCTCGGCCCTGCACCTCAGCAAGGGCTGCTACCGCGGGCAGGAGACGGTGGCCAGGGTGCACAACCTGGGGCATCCGCCGCGCCGCCTGGTGTTCCTGCACCTCGACGGGAGCGTCGACACGCTGCCCCCGCACGGCGCTCCGGTGATCTTCGAGAGCCAGGAGGTCGGCGTGGTCGGCTCGGCCGCCCGGCACCACGAGCTGGGCCCCATCGCGCTGGCGGTGATCAAGCGCACGGTGCCGGTGGACGCGCCGCTGCTGGCCGGGGGCGTCGCCGCCGCTCAGGAGGTCGTCGTGCCGCCGGACGCGGGCCGCAACGTCAGCATCGACCCCTCGCTGCGCCGCCGCATCCGCTGATCAGCGCTGATCACACGTCGAGGACGAGGGTGATCGGGCCGTCGTTGACGAGGGACACCTTCATGTCCGCGCCGAAGACGCCCGTCTCCACGTGCGCGCCCAGCGCCCGCAACTCTCCGACCACGGCCTCCACCAGCGGCTCGGCGACCGGGCCTGGGGCGGCCGCCTGCCAGGTCGGCCGCCTGCCCTTGCGCGCGTCGCCGTAGAGGGTGAACTGGCTGATCACCAGGAGCGGCGCGGAGACGTCCGAGCAGGACTTCTCGCCGTGCAGGATGCGCAGGCCCCAGAGCTTGGCGGCGAGCCTGGCGGCCTCCGCGCGGGTGTCGGTGTGCGTGACGCCCACCAGGACCAGCAGGCCCGGCTCGGCGATCGCGCCCACCGTGCGTCCCTCGACCTCGACGGACGCCGAACTGACTCGCTGCACCACTGCTCGCATGGGATCCCATTCTGGGCCAGGAAAACACCCTTCGTAGACTCATGCCGGAAAGGGAGTGGCACATGTCGCTGATTGTGGAAGTCGTCCGGTCCGGGTTCGTGGAGTCCACTCATCAGGCTCGCATGCTGACCGTGAACGCGGCAGGGCGCCCGGTCGAGGCGCGTGGCGCGGTGCACGTGCCGGCGTCGCCACGGTCGTCGATGAAGCCGCTCCAGGCGCTCGGCATGCTCCGGAGCGGGCTGCGGCTCGAGGGTGAGCTGCTGGCCCTCGCCTGCGCCTCGCACTCGGGGGAGCCGTTCCACGTCGACGGGGCCAGGAAGATCCTCGCGGGGGCGGGGCTGGAGGAGTCCGCGCTGCTGTGCCCCGAGGACTACCCGTTCGACCGGGCGGTGACCGAACGCGGCCGCATCTTCATGAACTGCTCCGGCAAGCACGCCGCCATGCTGGCCACCTGCGTGCTGAACGACTGGCCGCTGGAGACGTACCTGGCGCCGTCGCACCCGCTGCAGCGCGCGATCAGGGAGACGGTGGAGGACCTGACCGGGGAGCGGGTGGCCGCCTCGGGCGTGGACGGGTGCGGGGCGCCGCTGTTCTACGTGTCGATGCTGGGCGTGACCAAGGCGTTCCGGGCGTTTCCGATGTCGTCGCCGGACTCGTACGAGCGCAAGATCTTCGACGCCATGCGCACCTACCCCGAGTGGACTTCGGGCACCGACCGCCCCGAGGCCAAGCTGATGCGCGCGCTGCCGGGGCTCATGCTGAAGGCGGGGGCGGAGGCGTTCGACGCGTTCGTGTTCGAGGACGGGCGCGCGGGCACGGTCAAGATCGAGGACGGGTCGCAGCGCGCCCGCGTGGCCGTCACCGTGGCGGCGCTGCGCTCGCTCGGGCTGGACGCCCCTGAGCTGGCCGAGCTGGGCGCCCCGCCGGTGCTCGGCGGCGGTCGCCCGGTCGGCGAGCTGCGCATCCGTTAGAGCGTGCGGAACTGGCGGGTCGCGGAGATGGCGCCCGAGGTCGTGGTGGTGAACGTACGCATCGAGCCGGCGAACTTGGACAGGTCCCACTCCGCGGGCCCGTGATACCAGTAGAGGTTGTCGGCCTGGCCGCCGTTGCCGGTGACCGAGGCCACCACGCGCGACCAGTGCTCCACCCCGTCGAAGATCACGGCGTAGGGCAGGTAGCGGGAGAACAGCTCCACCCGGTGCTGCTCGGGCACGTTGCCCAGCTCGCCGGAGAACAGATATTCGCGAAAGCCCATCGTGTGCGCCAGCGCCGCGGAGCCCTTGGCGGTCTTGGCCGGCATGTACTGGCCGCCGACGGCCATTGCGGCGCCCGCGATGATCACAGCCAGGCCGAGCAGCCCGTACGTGGTGAACCAGGCCAGCACCGCCGTCGCGATCAGGCCCACGCCGATCAGCACCACGCCGATCGTGGTCCATCTGGTGCGTTCGGTGTCCGGGCGGCGGGCGAACCAGCCCTGCTTGACCACGTCCGCGTACAGCGCGTCGCGGACCTTGCCCAGGTGGGCCGCGAACGAGCCGGACAGCTGCGACAGCAGCACGGCGTCGCGGCCGTCGAAGATGGCGTCGTAGAGCGCGTGCTCGTACGGCAGGAGCGTGTTGACCGGCGCGTTCGGCATCCTGACCAGCATCCAGTCGGGCGCGTCGTAGGTCTGGCGGGGCTGCTCGTCGATCCGGAGGTAGCCGCGGACGGCGAGGTCCACGATGGTGGCGGTCACGTCTATCACGTCGGCCTGCTCGTCCACGAGGGTGCCGATCTGGCCGGGCCGGACCCCGTCGGGCGGGGAGAAGTGCCCGTTCTGTACGGGGACGATGGCGCCCTTCTCATGGCCTGCCACCCGTGCGTCGCGGCCCCGCGTCCAGTAGAGCAGGCCGATGCCGCCGAGCAGCAGCACCAGCAGCCCGGCCAGGGCGCCACCGGTGACGGTGTTCAGGGTGAACGCGGCCGCCAGCGAGAAGCGCTGCTCCAGGATGGGGGCGCCGCCGCTGGAGCCCTTCGGGTAGCCGACCACGACGGTCAGGGCCTGGCCGGGGGTGATGTTCTCCTGCTCGAAGTCGGCCCGGGTGGCTGAGTGGTCCATGGAGGCCGACGTGCAGCCGATGGCCGAGGTCAGCTCACCGGCGAAGCAGGACAGGTTCTGCACCTGGCCGGGGCCGCTGACCTTGACCGTGGCCTTGGCGACCGGCTGGTTCCAGCCGTTCACGGCGAACCAGCGCAGCTCCTCGACCCCGCCCGAGGTGGTCACCGCTCCCTTGACGTCGTACTCGACGGTCTGGCCTGTCACCGTGAGCACGTCGCCGTCGAGGGTGCCGCCCTTGACGTTCGAGATCTGGTAGACGCGGTCGTTGCTGTCGTCGTAGCGGGTCCTGGTGATGAACGTCCGCTTGAGACCGCCCGACGCTCCGCTGATCTTCTCGACGACGTGCAGGGTGCCGTTCTTGCCGAGGGTCATCGTCACGTCGTCCGTGATCCCTGCCCCTGCTGCCATCGCCGGAACGGCGGTCAACGTCAGAGCAGCGGCCCCCAGGGCGGCCATCGTGAGTCTGAAACCCGTCATGGCGGCACATCGTATCGGTTGGTCACTATCAGTCGAGTGTGATGCTGGTTGCCGCCCGTTGAACGCTTTCGGGTGCGGCGCCCTGGCCCGGGTTCTCGAGCGCGAGCGCCTGGTTCTGCGCCACGAACGGGCGCATGCGGGCCTCGTACCGGTCGAAGGCCGCGATCGGGTCCCTGCCGAGCTCCTGCGCCACCACGTACGCCCCCACCATGGCCAGACTCGTGCCCTGACCCGACAGCGGCGAGGCGCAGTAGCCGGCGTCGCCGATCAGCGCCACCCGGCCCGCCGACCAGCGTTCCATCTTCACCTGGGCCATGGCGTCGAAGTAGAAGTCGTCGGCCTTCCACATGGCGTCGAGCAGCCTCGGGCCCTCCCAGCGCAGCTCCGAGCAGTGCTCTTGGATGAGGCGCTTCTGCTGGTCGACGTCGCGGTGGTCGTAGTCGATCGGATCGGCGGCGAAGCCCAGGTTGACCCGCATCACGCCGGGGTCCCTGTCGCTGAAGAGGGCGCCTCCCACATCGCCCTCACGGAACCAGGTCTGCCAGTGGTCCAGGCCAAGGAAGTTGTCGGCGGTGAAGATGGAGACGTACATGCCGAGGTGGCTGAGGAACTGCGACTCCGCGCCGAAGGCCAGTCTCCGCACGTTGGAGTGCAGGCCGTCCGCGCCGAACACGTAGTCGTAGCGCCCCTTTTCGCCGCTCTCGAACGTCACGTCCACGCCCTGGCCGTCCTGGGTCAGGGTGGCGATCGAGTCGTCGTACCGATAGCGGGCGTCGGTCGCGCCGATGAGGATCGCGTTCAGGTCGTCGCGCATGATCTCGACGTCCGGGCTGTCGAAGCGGCCGCCGCTGAGCGTCTCCTCGGTGCTGCGCATGATCTCGTTGCCGTCGCCGTCCACCATGGACATGCCGCGCATGGTCGTCTTCATGGCTCTGACCTCGTCGAGGACGCCCATCCGGTCCGCGACGGTCAGCGCGGCGCCCCTTATGTCGATCGCCTGGCCGCCCTTGCGGGGGGACGGCGCCCGCTCGACGACCGTCACCTCGAACCCGTGCCGCCCCAGCCAGTAGGCCAGGACGGGGCCGCCGACGCTGGCGCCGGAAATGAGGACCTTCATGATGCGCTCCCTGTGTGTTGACGTTGTACGCAGAACTGAATGTACGTCGTACAGACAGGCTGTTACAAGGGTATGCTGTGAAGATCTGTACTAGAACAGGAGGGCCTTTCCTTGACGAGCACTCCGCCCTACGCGCAGATCGTGGGGGACATCAAGCGGCGCATCGCCGAGGGCAAGCTGCGTCCGGGGGATCGCGTGCCGTCCACCAGGCAGCTTGCCAGGGACTGGGGCGTCGCCCTGGCCACCGCGGCCAAGGCGCTCGCGCTGCTGGCCCAGCAGGGCGTGGTGGTCGCCGAGCCGCGCATCGGCACGATCGTGGCGGAGCTGCGGGGCGGGAGGGCGGCGGAGCTGCGGGGCGGGAGGGCGGCGGAGCCGCGCGGCGGCAGAGGACAGGGGCCGCAGGATGGGGGCGTCGGCGTGGCTGGAGCCGCGCGGGCGCGTGCCGGTGGGAGGGCGCGGCGGGCGGATATTTCAGAGCATGAAGTGATGCGTGAGCGCATCGTGCGGGCGGCCGTCGAGATCGCCGACGCCGAAGGGCTCTCCGAGGTCACCATGCGCGGCCTCGCCGACCGGCTCGGCATGGCGACCATGTCCCTCTACCGGCACGTGGGCGGCAAGGACGACCTGGTCCTGCTGATGTTCGATGCCGTGATCGACGAGTTCCCGCTGCCCGAGGAGCCGCCGGCCGGCTGGCGGGCCAGGCTGGAGGCGACGGCGCGCCTGCAGTGGGCCGCCTACCGAGCGCACCCGTGGCTGGTCGGGATCACCTCACTGAGCAGGCCGCTGCCGTCGGCCAGCCTCCTCAAGCACACGGAATCCGTCATGGAGGCACTCGAGGGCACCAGGCTCGACGCCACCGGCAAGATGTACGTCCAGATCCTGATCTACAGCTACGTGCAAGGCATCGCCGCCAACATCGAGCTGGAGCGGCGGGCCCAGGCCGCCACCGGGCTCACCGCCGACGAGTGGATGGACGGGCAGGAGGAGCACCTGCAGGCGATCGCGGGATCTCGCGAATACTCGGCGTTCGGCAAGCTCCTCGACGAACTGGGCGACTTCGACCTCGATCTCGACCGGCTCTTCGAGTTCGGGCTGAGCCCGCTGCTCGACGGGCTCGCTGAACTGATCGACTAATGCGAAATCTGGATGCGCAGGCGGCGGAAGCCGCGCCCCGTGCGTGCGTGGAGGTCGTAGGTCATAACCGGAAGCGTCTTCGGTTCTCTGTGTTTACAAAAGTAAAACGGACACCGGCGTAGCCTCGTCGCCTGCCGACCGAGGCCGGGCAAACGATCCGGTGGAAGCCGAAGCCGCGTCCGTCCGGCAAGCCGGACAGACCGTGGTTGAGAACCGCGTTATCGGGGCCTGACTCCGCATTCCTGGATGGAGTGCGGCTCTTGGGCCACCGCCCCGCCGGACGCTGTCCCGGTGGTGCGGACACCAACAGGGGCGAGGATCGGACGCCAGTCAGGCACCCAGCTGTGACTCAACATTACCGACCGATTACCCTACGTCGCAACCCGATCGGCCGACAGAGGTTTGGATCACAGTGACAGTTCCACCGGTAACCACAGGCTCGCATAGCAAGCGCCAGCGACAGTTCACACCCTAGCTCCAGGGCGGTCCCACAGGGCTAGGAGCCGTCCGTCACCAGGGGCCGTAGGGGCCGCTGTTGCCCCGGCCGCCCATGCCCTTGACGGCCGGCTTGACGTCCACGATGTAGACGGTGGCGGCGATGACGGCCAAGATCGAGAAGAAGCCCAGGCCGATGCCGATGAAGTCGGCGCTGCCGATGATCAGGAAGGCGTTGAAGTAGCTCCACGCCCCTGCGCCCGAGAACAGCGTCGCCAGCACGAGGATGAGCAGCCAGAGGTTCTTCTTCAGCTTGCCCGCCGAGATGAACGCGTTGGTCGGCACCCGGGCCGCGTGCACGAGCGCGTAGACCGACATGCCGAAGACGATGGCGGCGAGCACCAGGAAGAGAAGGTTGAAGACTCCGTTGATCAAATTCATGTTGTTGGCTCCGCCCAACGCCGCGATGAAATCGGCCCCAGCCTAATAGGCACCCCCGACAGCCGGGCACCCCGAAGCGAAAAGGTCCGCCTCCCGATGGGAGACGGACCTTTCCGTGATGTCAGGCCTTGGCCTTGGTGGTGCGGGTCTTCTTGACCGGGGTCACGGGCTCGGCGACCGGCGGCTCGGCGGCCTCGGACACCTCTTCCAGCTCGAGGGCGGCCTCGCCGCTGGCCTTGCTGACGACCTTGCGGCCGCGCGTGGCGAAGTCCTCATAGACCTCGGTGGCCTTGAGGGTCAGCTGGTCGGCGTAGCCGCGAGCCTTCTCGGGGAACTCCTTGGCGATGCCCTCGGCCTTGCCGGCGTATTCGCGGGCCTTCTCGGGCAGCTCCCTGGCGAGCTCGAAACGGCGCGTCTGGAGCTGAGCCAGCTGCTGAGGCAGCTCGCGCAGCTTCTCGACCGCATAGTCGCCGACACCGGCGACCGCGTAGAACGGCTTGGACTCGGTGAGCTTCTTTACCTCGGTGGCGAGCGTCATGGGTTAACCTTCCTTGGTTTCCTGGGTGACGTTGCCGTTGCGTGAGGTCGCCGCGAAGGGCTCAAGAGCGGCGAGAAACTCCTCGGGCAGCGGCTGCTCGTCGTCCGGATCGGAGTCGCGCTGAGGGCGGGCGTTCTGGGAGGTCTGCTCGTCCTCGGCGTGCTTCTCTTTGCGGAACGACTCGTAAATGTCGATCAGCACCTGGCGTTGCCGCTCGGTGAGATTCGAATCGGCATTGATCGCGGTGATCACGTCGCTGGGCGGCTCGCGGTCCTCGATGAGGCCCGCCTGCACGTAGAGCGCCTGGGAGGAGATGCGCAGACCTTTGGCGATCTGGTTGAGGATCTCCGCGCTCGGCTTGCGCAGGCCGCGCTCGATCTGGCTGAGGTAGGGGTTGGAGACCCCTGCCGCCGCCGCGAGCTGGCGCAGCGAGATCTTCGCCTGCTGCCGCTGCTCGCGGATGTATTCACCGATCGAGCCGACTTTGGGTAGTGCCATACGCATAGTGTGCCGGGCGCTGCTTGCATTTGCAAACACACTGATTAACTCCAGCAAGCATCAGAGCTGGATAACCCACAGGAACGGTGCGGCGGTGACCAAAGTCACAGAGAGTGCGATATATCCGTAACGCATCGACGGGGCCAGCTCGGGACCCGGCTTGATCAGGCGATCCACCCTGGCCATGACGTTGTGGACGTGGACGCCCAGCATGCCGTGCGGGGTCGGCATGGCGCCCGCCGTACCGAACCTGAGCAGCGCCGTGGCCAGCCTGCGCGGCGAGCAGTAGCGCTGCGCGCGGTCGTCGGCGGCCATCTCCACGAGCAGCTCCACCTGCGCCTGCGCGTCGGCCACGACCTTCGACCAGGGCAGCGCCCTGCGCAGCGCGGCGAACGGCAGCAGCACCAGGTCGTGCCGCTCGCGTACGTGCGCCGCCTCGTGCGCGAGCACGGCGGTCAGCTCGTCCTGCGACAGCAGCCGGAGCGCGCCCTGGCTGACCACGACCTGCGAGCGCAGCCCGGGCACGCAGTATGCCGCCGCGCTCGGATGGTCGAGCACGCGCACCCCGGGCACACCGGGGTCGTCGTGCGAGATCAGCGCGAGCAGCATGCGGTGCCGCCTGCGCGCCCGCAGCGTCTGCACCCCGGCGGTGAGCAGCACGGCGACCAGCACGGCGAGCGCGGTGATGCCCGCGATCATGGCCAGCACGTGCAACGCGTCCCAGGGCTGGAGCGGCGTCTCACCGCTCGCGAACGCGATGAGTCCCGGCAGCACGCCGACGCCGTAGGGCTGGACCGCGTACGCCAGCATGGCGCCGGTCGTCGCCAGCCCCCAGGCCACGCCCAGCGACTGCCAGAGAATGATGGCCAGCCGGGGCGCGCGTGAGGTCCACCGGGCCGTCGTGAAACGCCAGGAGCCAACCGCGCACGCCGTGGCGAGCGCTGCCAGCGCCGCTGCCGTGATCACTCGTCCTCCAGCTCCGTGAGGGCTCTGCGCAGGATCTCCGCCTCGGGCCCCGACACCGCCTGGGCGAAGCGGGTCAAGGCGGCCGACCGATCGCCCGTCAAGTCCAAGGCTTCCAGCATAAGCTCGGCGATGTAGGCGTCGCGGCTTCCCGCGGGCTGATATCTCCATGCCCGGCCATCGCGCGTCCGCCGCAGGAATCCCTTGCGGGTGAGACGGTCGAGCACGGTCATCACCGTGGTGGGGGCAAGATCGCGGTCGGCGATGAGTCTGCCGACCTCGCGGGCGGTCAGCGCGCCGTTCTTCTCCGCCCACAGGATGTCCATGATGCTGCGCTCAAGCTCGCCAAGACCCTTCACGCCATTCAGGGTAGCTCTACAAGCTGTCGAGCTGGCATCCGGGATGCTGGTGAGATGGATATCACGCTGGTCCGCGGAGACATCACCGAGCAGCGAGCCGACGCCATCGTGAACGCCGCCAACTCATCGCTCATGGGCGGTGGGGGCGTGGACGGCGCCATCCACCGCAAGGGCGGGCCGGAGATCCTGGCGGAGTGCAGGAAGCTGCGGGCCTCCCACTACGGCAAGGGCCTGCCGACCGGTCAGGCGGTGGCCACGGCGGCCGGGCGGCTGCCCGCGCGATGGGTGATCCACACGGTCGGGCCGGTCTACTCCAAGTCGGAGGACCGCTCGGAGCTGCTGGCGTCCTGCTACCGCGAGTCGCTACGCGTGGCCGACTCGCAGGGTGCCAGGTCGGTGGCCTTCCCGGCGATCTCGACCGGGATCTACGGCTGGCCCATGGACGACGCCGCCAGGATCGCGCTGGAGGCGGTACGGCACGCGGACACCTCGGTCGAGGACGTCCGGTTCGTGCTGTTCGACAGCGCGGCGTACGCCGTCTTCGAGGAGCGGCTGGCAGCCGGCTAGCGCGGATCGATCGCCGGCCAGGGCAGCGTCAGCTCGCCGAGCCGCCACCTGGCCGGGCCGCCCAGCGGCGGCCGCGTGGCCACCGGCCAGGAGCCGGCCAGCGCACGCACGGTGGCCAGCCACCGCTGCCGCGCCCCGTGCGGGCCATAGAGCGCGCTGACCGCCCACGCATGGTCGAAGTCCCGCAGGAACGCATGAATGCGCTCACCCGGCACGTTGCGGTGGATGAGCGTCTTCGGCAGCCGGTCGGCCAGGTCGGACGGCCGCTCGAAGGCGTCGAACCGGGCGGAGAACGTGATCGTCTCGGGCCCTTGGGGCGACAGGCCCACCCAGATCGCGCGCCGCCCGTTCTCCGACGAGGTGCCCTCCACCAGCAGGCCGCCGGGGGCCAGCTTGCCGCGCAGCACGTCCCAGTAGTGCCACGCCTCCGCCTCGCCGTACTGGCGCAGCACGTTGAAGGCCCGCACCAGCGCCGGCGGGCGGGAGACGGGCAGCTCGAAGCCGCCGCGCGTGAAACTCAGCCCCTCCCGCTCGTACGGCTTCGCCAGCGCCACCCTGGCCGGGTCGATCTCGATCCCGACGACCTCGACCCCGGGGGCCACCACGCGCAGCCGGGTGAACAGCTCCAGCGTGGTGGTGTGCGAGGCCCCATAGCCCAGGTCCACCACCAGGGGCCGGTCCGCCGCCCGCAATGCCCGCCCGCGCACCGCCACGATCCACCGGTCACAGCGCCGCAGCCGGTTGAAACCCGTGGTCCCCCGCGTGATGGCGCCGACCGGTCTAGCCACTTATCCGGTGCACCTTGTGCTGCGCGGCCTGGGCGCGGGGCCGGATGACCATGCGGTCGATGTTCACATGGGCCGGGCGGGTCACGCACCACGCGATGGCGTCGGCCACGTCCTCGGAGGTCAGCGGGTCGGGAACGCCGTCGTACACGCGGGCCGCGGCCGCCTCGTCCCCCCGGAACCGGGTGAGCGCGAACCCCTCGCTCTTCACCATTCCGGGCGCGATCTCGACGATTCGCACCGGCTGCCCGACCAGCTCCAGGCGCAGCGTCTCGGTCATCGACGTCTGGGCGTGCTTGGCCGCGCAGTAGCCGCCCCCGCCCTCGTACGACACCAGCCCCGCCGTCGAGGTCAGCATGACCAGCACGCCGTCGCCGGACTCGATGAGCTTGGGGATCAGTGCCTGGGTCATGCGCAGGGAGCCGAGCACGTTGACGTCGTACATCCGCTGCCAGTCCGCAGGCCGCCCCTCCGCGACCGATTCGAGGCCGAGCGCGCCGCCGGCGTTGTTGACCAGCACGTCGCACCGCTCCAGGGAGGCCACGAGCGCGTCCACCGACTCCTGCGCGGTCACGTCCAGCGTCACCGGCCTGATCGAGGGCACCTTCACGGCCAGCTCGTCCAGCCGGTCGCGGCGCCGTGCACCCGCTACCACGTCATATCCTTCGGCGGCGAGCCGGCGAGCCGTCGCCTCGCCGATTCCGCTGCTCGCGCCGGTCACCACAGCCGTTCTCCGCATGGACCTCATCCTGCCAGGCCTGCACGCTGGTGACCGCCTGCCGGGAATGTCGGAAAAATCTGTGTGGTTTACCACGCTTGGAGGTGGTGTCGAGTGAGGCGACGACGGGTCAGCCGGGTCGCGACCATCAGCATGCACACATCGCCGCTGGACCAGCCCGGTACGGGCGACGCCGGCGGCATGAACGTGTACATCGTCGAGTCCGCCAAGCGACTGGCTCAGCTCGGCGTGGAGGTGGAGATCTTCACCCGGGCCACCGCCCGCGACCTGCCGCCCGTGGCCGAGCTCGCGCCAGGCGTCCTCGTCCGGCACCTGACCGCGGGGCCGTACGAGGAGATGGACAGGAGCGACCTGCCGGGGCAGCTCTGCGCGTTCCTGTCGGAGGTGCTGCGCACCGAGGCCATGTACGATCCCGGCCGCTACGACGTCATCCACTCCCACTACTGGCTGTCCGGCCAGGTCGGCTGGCTGGCCAAGGAACGCTGGGGCGTGCCGCTCGTGCACACCATGCACACCATGGCCAAGGTCAAGAACCTGCTGCTGGCCCAGGGCGACAAGCCCGAGCCCCCGGCCCGCGTGGTGGGCGAGGAGCAGGTCGTGCAGATCGCCGACCGCCTGGTGGCCAACACCGCCGATGAGGCCCGCGAGCTCATCGACCTGTACGGCGCCGCCGAGGAGCGCGTCGCCGTCGTGAACCCCGGCGTCAACCTCACCGTCTTCCAGCCCGGCCGGCAGGACGTCGCCCGCCGCCGCCTCGGCCTGCCGCAGGACGCCCACGTGCTGCTGTTCGTGGGCCGCGTCCAGCCGCTCAAGGCCCCTGACGTGCTGCTGCGCGCCGCCGCCAGGATGCTGATCGAGGACCCGGCGCTCCGCGGCCGCCTGGTGGTCGCCTGCGTCGGCGGCCCTTCCGGCAACGGCCTGGCCAGACCGTCCCTCCTCACCGACCTGGCCGCCGAGCTGGGCATCTCCGACGTCGTCCACATCGTGCCCCCGGCTCCGCAGGAGGAGCTGGCCGACTGGTACCGGGCGGCCACGGTGACCGTCGTGCCGTCGTACAGCGAGTCGTTCGGGCTCGTCGCCCTGGAGTCCCAGGCTTGCGGCACCCCGGTGGCCGCGGCCGCCGTGGGGGGTCTGCGCACCGCCGTACGGGATGGGGTCTCCGGTGTGCTCGTGGACGGCCACGATCCGGCCGAGTGGGCGCGCACGCTGCGCCGCTTCCTCACCTCGCCGCGCTGGCGCGGCGAGCTGTCACAGGGCTCCCGCGCGCACGCGGCCGCCTTCGGCTGGCAGGCCACCTCGTCGCGGCTGATGGAGGTGTACGCGGCCGCCATCGCCAACCTGCACAAGACGCCCGTGGCCGTCAATCTGTAGCGTGCACTTCTATGCGCGATGTCGTCGAAGCCGCGCTCAAGGCCGCGGACGTCACCTATGACGAGCCGCGGCCCGGGGCGTTCCTGGTGAAACTTCCGGGCCAGCACAAGCTCGCCACCATGACGTGGCTGATCGTCGGAGAACGGATGCTCCACGTCGAGGCCTTCTTCTGCCGTCAGCCCGACGAGAACCACGCCGAGTTCTACCGCTGGCTGCTGGGCAAGAACGGCGCCATGTACGGCGTGCACTTCTCCCTCGACCCCGTGGGCGACGTCTACCTCGTGGGCCGGCTGCCGCTGGCCGCCGTCACCGAGGAGGAGGTGGACCGGCTGCTGGGGTGCGTGCTGACGTACTCGGACGACTGGTTCGACCGGGCGCTGGAGCTGGGGTTCGCCTCCTCGATCAGGCGCGAGTGGGAATGGCGGGCCAAGCGCGGCGAGTCGCTGGCCAACCTGCAGGCGTTCGCCCGCTTCGCCGACCCCGGCAACTGATTCCGGTTCGGCACCGCCCCTAGGATTGGCTCCATGGCGACTTTGGTGCTGCTACGGCACGGCGAGAGTGACTGGAACGCGAAGGGCCTGTTCACCGGCTGGGTGGACGTGAGCCTCTCGGTCAAGGGCGAGGACGAGGCCCGGCGCGGGGGCAAGCTCCTCACGGAGGCCGGACTGCGTCCGGACGTCGTCCACACCAGCCTCCTGACCAGAGCCATCCAGACGGCCCAGCTGTCCCTGGCGGAGGCGGACCTGCTCTGGCTGCCCGTCAAGCGGAGCTGGCGGCTCAATGAGCGCCACTACGGCGCGCTGCAGGGCAAGAACAAGGCGCAGACGCGCGAGGAGTTCGGCGACGAGCAGTTCATGCTGTGGCGCCGCTCCTACGACGTGCCGCCGCCGCCGATCGCCGACGACGACGAATACTCCCAGGCCGGCGACCCCCGCTACGCGCTGCTCCCCCCGGAGCTCATGCCCCGCACGGAGTGCCTGAAGGACGTGGTGGACCGCATGCTGCCCTACTGGTACGACGAGATCGTGCCGGACCTGGCGGCCGGGCGCACCGTCCTGGTGGCGGCCCACGGCAACTCGCTGCGGGCGCTGGTGAAGCACCTGGACGGGGTCAGCGACGAGAAGATCGCCGGGCTCAACATCCCGACCGGGATCCCCCTCCGTTACGAGCTGGACGCCGGCTTCCGGCCGCTGCAGCCGGGCGGCGAATACCTGGACCCGGAGGCCGCCAAGGCCGCCATCCAAGCGGTGGCCAACCAGGGCCGCTAGCGCGCGTCAGCCCATGAAGGTGGCGGCGCTGCAGGCGGCCGCCCCGGCGCGGCTGACCATCGTCGCCGGCTTCACCGAACGCGCGGTCGCCGGCCTGCCCCACAGTTCGGCGGCGATCCTGCGGGGCGGGAGGCTGCTCGGCGTCAGCCGCAAGCTGTTCCCCAGGGAGCCGTTCTTCAGCCCGGGCGCGGAGCTGCCGCTGCATCGCCACGGCGAGGCCGCCTTCGGCGTGGTGATCTGCAACGACGCCAACTTCGTCGAGCCGTCCCGGCTCCTCGCGCTGGCCGGCGCCCGGATCCTGGTGTGCCCGCTCAACAACGACCTGCCCGCCGCCGTCGCCCGCGGCTGGGCGATCAGGACGCGATCGACCCTGATCGCCCGGGCGGTGGAGAACGACTGCTGGGTGATCGCGGCCGACGTCGCGGGCACGGCGGGCGGCCGCGAGGGGGTAGGCGGCACCCGGATCGTCGCTCCCGACGGCCGGATCGCCGCCGAAGCGCCGGCGGACCGGCAGGCCCTGGTCATGGCCGACATCGAGGTGACGGGCCGGTCCCTGCTGGAGCGCTGGGACGCCGCCCAGAACCCGGCGCTCCACGCCAGGTGGCTGAGCAGCGTCACCGGTCGAGATCCGGCCTGAAACCGCGTCGCCCACTCCACGCGATCCGGGCGGACGGGCTCGTCGGCCGACCCGGTCACGGCCTCCGAGGTGGTCGGCCGCAGGGTGCCCAGGGCGGTGTTGCCGGGCCCCTGCAGCTTCAGCCTGCCAGCACCTTCCGCAGCACGTCGGCGAACTCCGTGGCGTGCGCCAGGAAGCCGCCGTGATCGCCGGGGAACTCGACCGGCGGCGTGCCGAGCCGCTCGGCCAGCGCGACAGACGTCCGATACGTGGACAGGTTGCCCGAGTCGACCCCGATCCCGACCACCACCCGGGCGGGACCGGCCGTCAGCGCGGCGATGTCGGGCACGTACCGGGTGGTGCCCCGCAGTTCATGCGCGAAGAACCGGACGTTGTTGGCCATGGCCTGCGACGACGGCTCCTCCAGCGGCGCGGCGGGCGCGCCCTCGATCTGGTCGAGCCCGGAGCTGACCATGAACTTCGTCCACGCCGCCTCCACCCCGTCCCGGTGGAAGCTCTCGACGATGTCGTCCACCCAGGCGCGCTGCTCGGCGGCGTCGGGGAGCAACTCCAGGACGGGAGGCTCGTGCGCGACGAGCGTACGCAGCCGTGCCGGATGCCGCGCCACCAGCGCGAGCCCCGTCACCGCGCCGCCGCTGCTGCCGAACACGTCGGCGGATTCGGCGCCGAGGTCGTCCATGATGGCGGCCACGTCGTCGGCCCGCAGCTCGGGCGTGGAGTCCTGCTCGGGATCGTCAAGGGCGCTGTTGGAGATGCCGCGCGGGTCGAGGGTGACCACGGTGTGATCGCTCGCGAGCAGGTCGGCGAACGGCACGAAGGCCGCGGCGTCCATCGGCGAGCCGATCACGAACAGCAGCGGCCCCGCGCCGCGGACCTCGTAGTGCAGATGCGCGCCGGGTACGTCGAGGGTGTGGATGGTGGCCATGCCGATGGTCCTCCCTTGAACAGTCGTCCGCGGCGGCGGCGACGAAGGTAGGACTCCCGGCGACGGCGAAAATGGTCGCGGCTGCCGGAACTCAGTTCGGCCGGCTGCCCGTCACCAGGTACACGACGTCCTGTGCCACCCGTACCGCGTGATCGGCGTACCGTTCGTAGTATCTTCCGATCAACGTGATGTCAATGGCCGGCTCCACGCCGTGCGCCCAGTCCTTGTCCAGCAGCAGCCTGAAGAGCCTGCGGTGCAGGCGGTCCATCGCGTCGTCGTCCTGCTCCAGCTCCAGCGCCGACTCGACGTCCCGCAAGGCCACGCAGCTGCCGGCCTTGGTGACGAGGTTCTCCGCGATCTGGCCCATCTCCACGATCGTGGAGCGCATCTGCGGCGGGATCGCCGAGTCGGGGTGGCGGAGGCGGGCGACCTTGGCGACGTGGACGGCCAGGTCGCCCATGCGCTCCAGGTCGGTCCCCATGCGCAGCGCCGTGATGACCATGCGCAGGTCCACCGCGACCGGCTGCTGCCTGGCCATCAGTTCGAAGATCGACGACTCGATGTCGGCGAAGGTCGCGTTCACTTCCTCGTCCCGGGTGATCACGCTCTCGGCGAGCGCGAGATCGGAGTCGAGGAGGGCCGTGGTGGCTCGGGAAATGGCCGAACGAACAAGCCGGGTCATCTCCACCAGCTTGTCGGTCAGCGAATCAAGGTCTTCATGGAACGCGTCGCGCATGCCGTCACCGTACGGTGCACTCAATGAACGAATTCCAACAGCCAAATGAACTTTCCAGGAAAGGGACGTTCATCCCTTATTGGGAGGTCTGTCCCCACGAAAGCGCCGCCTACCATCGGAGATATGAGTGAGATGGCCATGAGCTTCGCGGCCCTGGCCGGGTTCGTCGTAGGCGCCCTGGCAATCCTGTTCTACCGGAATCAGATCGAGGCCCCGAGCCGGGTCCCCGCGGCCGCCGACGGCGTGGAGACCGGAGCGACGCTGCCGCAGGGCGTGGCTTCCGTCCTGGCGGTGCTGCCCTCGTCCGCCGTGGTGCTCGACGCGCACGACAAGGTGCTGCGCGCCAGCTCGGCCGCGCGTGCGTTCGGGCTGGTCAAGGGCGACCGGCTGATGGCCGCCGAGCTGCTCGCGCTGGCCCGGCAGGTACGCCGCGACGGCGAGATCCGCGAGAGCGAGATCGACGTCGCGGGGCACAAGTTCGGCCAGGAAACCACCAACTTCGCCGTACGCGTGGCGCCACTCGGCTCCCACGGCCAGGTCCTGGTGCTGGCCGAGGACCAGACCGAGCGGCGCAGGGTCGAGGCCGTGCGCCGCGACTTCGTCGCCAACGTCAGCCACGAGCTGAAGACCCCGGTCGGCGCGCTGAGCCTGCTGGCCGAGACCATCCAGGACGCCGCCGACGACCCCGAGGCGGTCACCCGCTTCGCCAACCGCATGCAGCACGAGGCGGCCCGGCTCAACTACCTCGTCCAGGACCTGATCACGCTCAGCAGGATCCAGGGCGCCGAGCCCATCCCCACCCCCGGCCAGGTCTTGATCGACGAGGCCGTGCACGACGCCATCGACCACTGCAACACCAAGGCCGCCGCCAAGGACATCACTCTCGTCTCCGGCGGCACCGAGGGCCTGCGTATCTGGGGCGACGACGAACTGCTCGTCACCGCGTTGCGCAACCTGATCGACAACGCCGTCGCCTACAGCCCCGAGCACACCAGGGTCGTGGTCAGTGCGCGGCCCGCGGGCGACTCTGTGGAGATCAGCGTCAGCGATCAGGGCATCGGCATCCCCGAGGAGTGGCTGGAGCGCATCTTCGAGCGCTTCTTCCGCGTCGACGCGGCCAGATCCCGCGCGACCGGTGGCACCGGACTCGGCCTCGCCATCGTCAAGCACGTCGCCGCGGCACACGCCGGCGAGGTGTCCGTCTGGAGCAAGGAAGGGTCCGGCTCCACCTTCACGCTCCGCCTGCCCGCCTTCGGCGGCACGGCGGTGGCAGTACCACCCTCGATTCCCCTGGAGGCAGCCCCGTGACCGAGCGGAGTGAAGGAACCATTGAACGCGGCCCCCTTGGGGTCATGAGGCAGGGGAAGGAGGACTCATGACCCGCGTACTCGTCGTCGAGGACGAGGAGTCCTTCTCCGACGCCCTCTCCTACATGCTCCGCAAGGAGGGCTTCGAGGTGTCGATCGCGGCGACCGGACCCGAAGCGCTCGACACGTTCGACCGCAACGGCGCGGACCTGGTGCTGCTCGACCTGATGCTGCCGGGTTTGCCGGGCACGGAGGTGTGCCGCTCCCTCAGGCAGCGCTCCAAGGTGCCGGTCATCATGCTGACGGCCAAGGACAGCGAGATCGACAAGGTCGTGGGCCTCGAACTGGGCGCCGACGACTACGTCACCAAGCCGTTCTCCTCGCGGGAGCTGGTCGCCCGCATCCGCGCGGTGCTGCGCCGCCAGGGCGACGTCGCGGAGGAGCTGGAGACGGCTGTGCTGGCTGTCGGCCCGGTGCGCATGGACGTCGACCGGCACGTCGTGGCGGTGCGCGGGGAACAGGTGCAGCTGCCGCTGAAGGAGTTCGAGCTGCTGGAGGTGCTGCTGCGCAACGCCGGGCGGGTGCTCACCCGGGGCCAGCTGATCGACCGCGTCTGGGGCGCCGACTACGTGGGCGACACCAAGACGCTGGACGTCCACGTCAAGCGCCTGCGCGCGAAGATCGAGGCGGACCCGTCCAACCCGCGCTGCATCCTGACCGTGCGCGGCCTGGGCTACAAGTTCGACGCGGTGGAGAGCTGACGAACCCCTTGTTCCGGTGCGGCCCGCGTACCGGAACAAGGGGTTTTTCGTGTCTTCAGTGAGCCTCTTCCGCGTGGGCGGAGGGCGTCGGGGTGGGCGTGGGGGCGGGCGTGGCGTTCGGGGCCGGGGGGTAGTCCTTGAATTCGCGGCTGCGCGTGACCACAGGCACGTTCATGGACACGGTCCCGGCGTTGGCGAACTGGAGGTCCAGCCTGATGCTCTCGCCGCCTCTGAGGCTCTTGGGGATCGCTTCCAGCATGAGCTGCGGGGTGGGCTTGCCGGTGTTCACGAGCTGGTTGCTCGGGAGCTGGATCGGGGCGGTGATCTTGACCGTGCCCATGGTGCCCGCGGAGACGGCTTGCAGGGTGTCCGGGGTGCCGGCGGTGTTGAGGATGTTGAGGTAGATCGGAGCGGAGCCGCGCCAGGCGAGCTGTGCTCCGGAGTCCGGGCCGAGGATGAACGCCTGCGGGATTTGAATGCCGCGAGTGCCGTACGAGCCCTTGTCGATCAAGACTTGTGCCTCGTTGGGGGCGTACGGCTGGTTGGTGTTGGCGTTGAATCCAGCCGCGCACCCCGCGAGCACGGGGGCTGCCAAGAACGCGGCGGCTACGACATTCCAGCGACGGCTGGTCACGGGCGGGTTCTCCTTGGTCTAGCGCATGCGTGAGGATCAGCTCCCGCATGTCTCGCGCATGCGGGGATGAGCAGCGCCTACGATATCCACCCGATTCCATGGTCATATCCGCGCCCCCGCAGGTCATTCGCTATGTCTGGAAATTGGCGGCATACAGTTGAGCGCTTGTCAAGCCCTAATATGCGGCGTTGACCTGCAGTTATGATGATTTCACTGTTCCGGGAGGCTGTGGATGCGTGGTACCCTGGAGTACAGCGGAAGGGGTACTTGTCACATGACTTTCCAGGTCGGCGACACTGTCGTCTACCCCCACCATGGGGCTGCTCGGATCGAAGCAATCACGAAGCGATCCATCAAGGGTGAGGAAAAGACCTACCTGGTGCTCAAGGTCGACAAGGGCGACCTTACCGTCCAGGTGCCAGCCGAAAACGCAGAACTCGTCGGTGTGCGCGATGTTGTCGGCCAGGAAGGCCTCGAGCGGGTTTTCGATGTCCTGCGGATGCCGCACACGGAAGAGCCGACCAACTGGTCTCGTCGCTACAAGGCCAATTTGGAGAAGCTCGCATCCGGCGATGTGAACAAGGTCGCCGAGGTGGTTCGGGACCTGTGGCGGAGGGACCGCGAGCGCGGGCTTTCCGCAGGCGAGAAGCGCATGCTCGCCAAAGCACGGCAGATCCTGGTCAGTGAGTTGGCCCTGGCCGAGAAGACCAATGAGGACAAGGCCGAGGCCTTGCTCGACGAGGTTCTCAACTCCTGAGCGCGAAACTTCCACGGGTGGGCGTCGGAGTCGACGTCCACCCGTTCGCTTCGGGAACCTCAGGACGGGAGCTCAACCTCGCCGGCCTGCACTGGCCGGGCGAGCTCGGGCTTGACGGCCACTCCGACGGCGATGCCGCCGCGCACGCCGCCTGCGACGCCTTGCTGTCCGCGGCCGGTCTGGGTGACCTGGGCCGGCTGTTCGGCACGTCCGACCCACGCTGGGCGGGCGCCTCAGGCGCCGCGCTGCTCGAGGAGACCGCGCGCCAGGTGCGCGCCGCGGGCTACGAGATCGGCAACGTGGCCATCCAGGTGGTCGGCAACCGGCCCAAGCTGGCGCCACGCCGCCAGGAGGCCGAGAAGGCGCTCAGCGCCGCCGTAGGGGCGCCTGTGAGCGTCTCCGCCACCACCACTGACGGGCTCGGGCTGACCGGGCGTGGAGAGGGCATCGCGGCGTTCGCGACCGCGTTGGTGGTCAACCTCTCCCCCTAGCCGGGCGTCTTACCGAGGGATACGTGAGGGTGTCCCGGCGGGCCGTCGCTGGCTCGCCGTTAGTGCGGAGGCGGCGGTTCGTCACTGGCGCGGTACGGACCGCCGTCTTCCCCTTGTGGTTGTTCACCTGCTCGGCGGGTAGGTCTCAGGTGAACGTCGTCGGGGGGAGTTATCACATGATCGGCGCGATCGTTTCCGCAGTCGTCATCGGCGCCATAATCGGCGCGCTGGCCAGACTCGTGGTGCCCGGTAAGCAGAACATGTCCATCGGCCTGACGCTCATCGTCGGCATCGTGGCCGCGCTGATCGGCACGCTGATCGCGCATGCGCTCGGCTGGGCCGACACCAGAGGGATCGACTGGATCGAACACATACTCCAGCTCGCCCTGGCGATCGTGGGCGTGCTCCTGGTGACACGGATGGGCATGGGACGCGCCGGAGGCACCCACAAGACACAGGCCTGACCTGCCTGTTCGTAAAACAGCGCATAAAGTCGGGAGATCGGGTAGCGAGCATCCCCGTGAGAGTGAACCGCTCACCCTCATGGGGAGGTTTCCTACCATGACAATCGCATCCATCCTTGGCGCCATCGTGATTGGCGCCGTGATTGGCGCAATCGGTCGCCTGCTGCTTCCCGGCAGGCAGGCCATCGGGTGGATTCTCACCATCGTCGTCGGCATCGTGGCCGCCCTGCTGGGCACGCTGATCGCACAGATGCTGGGCGTGCAGACAACGCCGGGCATCGACTGGATCGAGCTGGTGATGCAGGTGGTGCTGGCCATTGTCGGCGTCGGCCTGGTCGCCGGGCTCCGGCGCGGCACAGCCTAGGCCGGATACATGGGCCCGCCCGGGAGTTGTCCTCCCGGGCGGGCCCTTTTCCATTCAGTCCTCGGGCGGGCGTGGGGTGCTGCGCACGCGTCCTGAAGGGGCCGGAGTGTCGTCGCGGATCACCGGGTGGGGTGTCGTGTCCGCTGACTCGTCCTGGGGGCGCTCGGTGGCTTGTGGGCGTTCGCCTGGCTCCGCTTCCTGGAACTCGGTGGCCTGCCGGCGCTCGTCGGTGTCGGCGGCATCCGGGCCGTGTCCCGGGTCCGGGACTTCTTCCTCGTTCTCGAAGACGGGGTGCGGCTGGGTGTCGGCGTCGCGGTCGTCGGGGCGCGGGTGGACGAGGACGTCCGCCGGCTTGACCCGGTCGCCCCAGCGGACGGGACGCGTCTCCGGCTGGGGTTCTTGGGCGGCGGGGTCCTGGACCGGGTCTTGGACGGGCTCCTGGTCGGGCTCCTGAGCGGTGGGCTCATGGGCTTCGCGGACGGGCTCGTGGGCTTCGCGGACGGGCTCGTGGGCTTCGCGGACGGGCTCTTGGGCGGGCCATTCGGTCACCTGGGTGGAGACCGGCGGGAGCTCCTGGGTGGAGACCGGCGGGGACTCCTGGGTGGAGACCGGCGGGGACTCCTGGGTGGAGACCGGTGGAGTCTGCGGGGCGGCCGTGGGACCGACCAGCGGTGCTGACTCCAGCACGGGCGCCGGCGCGGGCTGGGGCTCCTCCATGTCCAGCGGGGGCGGCGTCTCGGCCGGGCGGCCGCGGTGGAACGGCAGGATGTCCTGCTCCGCCGTACCGTCGTCGTCCTCGCCGCGACCCGGCTCCCGGTTGGCCTGCACGTGCTTGATCAGCAGCAGCCAGAGCCACAGGGCCAGGGCCAGCATGACCCAGGGCGCCAGGGCCACACCCACCGCCGTCTGCCGCGCGTCGAACGTGAACCGCACCGCCGTCGCCACGTCCGCCGCCGCGGCGGCCGCGATGAGCAGGACCAGCACGATCGCCGCCTGGATCCGTACCAGCAGCCGGGCCGAGCGCAGCAGCAGCACGCCGATCATCGCGACCACCAGCAGGGCGTCGAAGGCCGCCGGATAGAGGTAGGCGAGGTCCCGGCGGGCCTCGCCGGTGATGGCCAGCGCGCGCAGGTCGTCGAAGGACAACGCGCACGCGGCTCCGGTCAGGGCGGCGACCGCGAGCCCGGCAAGGGCGATGCCGAGGCGACGGAGCAGAGAGGGGGGAGTGACTTTCATGGCAGTTTTGAGCCTACAGAAGAATGTGGGGCAGGACCGATCAAGGGAGAGACATGGTCAAGCTGTCGGAAGAAGTCCGCAAACTCTTGGATGGGCCGAACTACGCCACGGTGACGAGCCTCAACCCGGACGGTGGGCCGCAGTCCACGGTCGTGTGGGTGCGTACGGACGGCGACGACGTGCTGTTCTCGACAGTGAAGGGGCGCAGGAAGCCGCGTAACTTCGAGCGCGACCCGCGGACCAGCCTGCTCGTCATCGACCCGGACGACCCATACCGGTACGCCGAGGTACGCGGGCGCGTGACCATGACCCCCGACCCCGAGGGCGCGCTCATCGAAGAGCTCTCGCAGAAGTATCGAGGGCAGTCATGGGAGGACAAACCGGGCACCGAGCGGTTGATTGTCCGGATCCGGCCGGACAGGGTCACGTTGCGGGGATGATTTATCGGCGTGGTGACGCCTCTCAGGCGTTAGCCTTGCCTTCGTGAGCCTGCACATCTACGACACCAGCACACGTGCCATCCGTGAATTCGTTCCGGTCGAAGCCGGCCGGGCGTCGATTTACCTGTGTGGGGCGACCGTGCAGGCTCCTCCGCATATCGGGCACATCCGCTCGGGCGTGAATTTCGACGTGCTGCGGCGTTGGCTGACGCGTTCCGGATATGACGTGATGTTCTGCCGCAACGTCACGGACATCGACGACAAGATCATCAGGGTCGCGGCCCAGGAAGGCGTGCCCTGGTTCGTCGTGGCCGAGCGCAACCAGCGGGCCTTCACGTGGGCGTACGACACGCTCGGCTGCCTGCCGCCGACGGTCGAGCCCCGGGCCACGGGCCATGTGCCGGAGATGATCACGCTGATGCAGCGGCTCATCGACCACGGGCACGCCTACGCCTCCGGCGGCGACGTCTACTTCAACGTCCAGTCATACGCCGACCGCTACGGCTACCTCTCCAACCAGAAGGTGGAGAACATGCGGGCCGCGGCCGACACCGATGACGAGTCCTGCAAGCGCGACCCGCGCGACTTCGCTCTGTGGAAGGGCGAGAAGCCGGGGGAGCCGATCTGGCCGACTCCGTGGGGTCCCGGGCGTCCCGGCTGGCACCTGGAGTGCTCCGCCATGGCGACGAAATACCTGGGGCCGACGTTCGACATCCACGGCGGCGGCATCGACCTGATCTTCCCGCACCACGAGAACGAGATCGCCCAATCCCAGGCGGCCGGTGACGGCTTCGCGCGCTACTGGATGCACAACGGAATGCTCAAGATCGGCGCGGAGAAGATGAGCAAGTCGCTCGGCAACTCCCTGCTGATTCCCGAAATGGTGCAGAAAGTACGCCCGGTGGAGCTGCGCTACTACCTGGCGGCGCCGCATTACCGCTCCTCGATCGATTACTCGGAGGAGGCGCTGCTGGAGGCCGCGGCCGCGTACCAGCGCATCGAGGGCTTCGTGACGCGCGCCGCCGAGGTGATCCACGACGTCGACGCGGACGCGCCGCTGCCGCAGGCGTTCGTGGACGCGCTCAACGACGACCTCGGCACGCCTCAGGCGCTGGCCGTCGTCCACGAGGTGGTGCGCGAGGGCAACGTGGCGCTGTCCCGGGGCGACAAGGAGGCCGTGGCGCGGCTGCTGGCCGAGACCCAGAACATGCTGGACGTGCTCGGGCTCGATCCGCGCTCGCCGCAGTGGCGGGGGGCCGGGTCGGACCTGGCGCCGGTGGTGGACGCGCTGGTGGCGGTGGCGCTGGAGCAGCGGAAGGCGGCTCGGGCGCGCAAGGACTACGAGGCGGCGGACGCGATCAGGAACCAGCTGGCCGCGGCGGGCATCACGGTCGAGGACACGCCCCACGGGGCTCGCTGGGAGCTCGCCCGCTAGGCGCTTTTGGGCTTCTGCGCGGCTACCTGAGCTCCCGCTTCAGCGAGCAGCTCTGGCCTGCCGCGCCCAGCCGTCGAAGCCGAGCCCGACCGCGTCGGCGCCGGCGTACGCGGCCGGGGCACGCGGCCACCTGCGTGGGGCTACCGCTCGCCGCCTCCTCGGGCGACATCCCATGCACGTCGACCAGGGCACGGACGAAGGACTCCAGCGCGGCATCGGTACGGTCCTTTGCGGCGCCCCGCCGGCCGCGCGTCAGAACGGCGAGCCGGGGAAGCCGCCGATGCCGACACCGTGTCCGGAGCGCTCCGCCCGGCAGTGCCGGATGACCTTCAGGTGCTGCTTCGAGGGTGTTCGGCGACTTTCAGCTCGCATACGCCGTCCGAGCACGAACGCTGTAGCCGCCCTCTTGAGATCGTCTGCACCAGCCCGATCGCCCAGCAGGTCGGGCACCCACGGAAAGCGAACAACGCCACGGCGGCGAGGAGCAGGCTGACCGGCCCCACCACCGGGATGAGCGCAACCGAGCCGATCAACGCCCCGAAACCCATCACACCGCGCCCCAGATGCCGGGACAGCGACGAACTCGCGAAGCTCTCGCTCTCAGTCATCAAGCTCCCCTGGAGTGGGATCGGACAAGGTGCGCTGCACCGCCGTACGGGCGCGATGCAACCGCGACTTCATCGCCGCCGTACTGAGCCCCAGCACGTCGGCGACCATCCGCCCGCTGAGCCCCTGCACATCTCGCATGATCAGCACCCCTCCGCTGGTCGGCGGGCAGCGCCGCGATCGCGGCCGCGACCCGTGCAGCCTCCAGCCGCTCGAACACCTCTTCCTCGGCCGACGGCACCACGGTGGGCTCGGCGAGCGGTGGCTGGAACCGCACCATCAGCCGTGCCCGCCGGATGCACTCATTGCGAATGATCCGGAACACCCACGAAACCAGCGCACCAGAAGCCCGCAAGGTCCCAATCTTGCGATAGAGGACGATAAGCGCCTCCTGCGCAGCGTCCTCGGCATCCTCGGGCGTGGCACACAACGACCGCGCGAACCGCTGCACGTGCGGGTGAGCGCCCGACACCAGCACCGCGATCGACTCGACGTCGCCACTGCGCGCGGCGGCGACCAGCCGCTCGTCCGACCACGTCACCTCAGCCACGTTCACGCCTCCTCCGGCGGAGCACGACGACACTACACGTGCAGATGAGCACGGCAGCGACGGCGACGGCGATACCTACGACCACGACAACCTCCATGTCCGTTGTCGCCGGCGGGATTGCCGGGACGTGTATGAGAGGCACCGAAGTCGCGAAAGGATTCGCCTCGCCGACGAGAAGGCTGAAAGGCGCGCCGGAGAGACGGCGAAGGCCCTGCCCGGCTGAAGCGCCTCGAACGCGAGGGCGTGCCGCGCCCGGAAGCGCGTACGTAGCCGGGATTCCTGTGGCACGGCTGGTTGGGATCAGGCGCCTGGCAGCCCGAGTACCCTTAGTGGCATGGCAGCAGGTGGTAGGGCTTCGGGCAGGCCCGCGAAGAAAAAGGGCCCGTCCAAAGGCACCGGAGGGCAGGGGCGCCGCTCGCTTCAGGGCAAGGGCGCGACTCCGCCTGCCGAAATGCGCCATTGGTACAAAGACAAGGCCCGCGCCGAGCGCATCGAGCGCGAGGAGCAAGGAGGCGGGCGACGTACGGGTCCGGCGAGGCAGCGCCGCTCGGAGGACGCCCCCGAATACATCGGCGGCCGCAACCCGGTGTTCGAGGCCCTGCAGGCGGGGGTGCCGGCCAACGCCCTCTATGTCGCCCAGCGCGTCGACAACGACGACCGCGTACGCGACTCCATCAAGATCGCCGCAGAGCGCGGCATCGCCCTGCTGGAGGTCAGCCGCGAAAAGCTCGACCGCCTGACCGAGGGCGCAGTCCACCAGGGAATCGCACTCCAGATCCCGGCATACGACTACGCTCACCCGTCGGAGCTGGTCGAGATCGCCCAGGACGCCGCCGAGTTCCCCTTGATCGTCGCCCTGGATTCGGTCACCGACCCCCGCAACCTGGGCGCCATCGCCCGCTCCGCCACCGCTTTCGGCGCCCACGGCCTGCTCATCCCATCGCGCCGCTCGGCCGGGGTCACGGGAGGCGCCTGGAAGACCTCCGCCGGCACCCTGGCCAACCTGCGCGTCGCCCGTGCCTCCAACCTGACGGCCGCGCTACGCGAATACCGCGAGGCGGGGTTGTTCGTGATCGGCCTCGACGGCACCAGCGAGACGGACATCGGCGACGTCGAGTTGCTGGCCGAGCCGGTGGTGGTGGTCGTGGGGTCGGAGGGCAAAGGCCTTTCCCGGCTGGTTCGCGAGCATTGCGACGTGGTGGCCCGCATCCCGATGCGAGCGGCGGCGGAGTCGCTCAATGCGAGTGTTGCGGCTGGAGTGGCGCTGTACGAGGTCGCTCGTCACAGGCGTCTCTAGCGTCTACACTGGTAGGCCGCGCCGACGTAGCTCAATCGGCAGAGCATCTGTCTTGTAAACAGAAGGTCAGGGGTTCGATTCCCCTCGTCGGCTCTGCAATCGAAAGGCCCCTGAACAGGCGTTACGCCGTCAGGGGCCTTTCGGTTTCTGGCCTTCAACCGGTGTCTTCGGCGTCTTCGGGAGCCACCTTGGGAGCCACCGGGGGCTGTTTCCCCAGGAGAGCGGTGGAGATGGCCTCCGTTGCCGCGCGCCGGTCGCCTTCCAGGAGGTGACCGTAGATGTCCTTGGTGATCGCGATGCTGGCATGGCCGAGGACTTCGGACACGACGTGGAGGGGAGTGCCCTGGGCGAGCATGAGTGACGCACCGGAGTGGCGAAGCTCGTGTGGGTGCCAATGGCCGAGTCCCGCCTTCGTGGCCAGGCGGGAGAACAGGTGCGAGAACGTGTCCGGGTCGGACGGATTGCCGAAAGCTGTCGGGAACATCAGACCGTGCTCCGTCCAGTCCTCGCCCGACTTGAGACGCTCCTTGTTGTGAGCGGCCTTGTGACGCTTGATCGCCTCGACCAGTTCGGGCGTCAGGCAGAGAACGCGGCGTGAGCGCCTGGTCTTGAGTTCACTGATCACGATGCGGGTTTTGGCGGTGGTGCGCGGGTCGCGGTTCTTGAGCCGCTTGACGGAGTGGGTGACTCGGAGAGTGCGGGCCTCCGGGTCGAAGGCGTTCCACATGAGTCCGAGTGCTTCGCCCCGGCGCAGGCCGAAGACGAGGGCCAGGAGGACGAGGACGCCCATGCGATGGTCAATGACAACGTCGAGGAGCCTCTTGCCCTCCTCCACTGTGAGCGTTCGACCTTCTTCGAGGGGTACGCGCGGTGGCATCGACAGCGCGGCAACGTTCCGCATGACCAAGCCCTCGCGTTCAGCCTGGCCAAGGGCCTTACGTAGGACGGCTCGCATGTTGCGGACGCTGTTCGGCTTGTAGCCGGCCTTACGCTTGGCCTGCCACAGGGCATCGACTTGGGCCACGGTGAGCTTGGTCAGCTTGTGATGGCCGAGTCCCGGTTTGAGATGCAACCGCACGGTGTCCTCGTAGTCGTCCAAGGTTCCATCGGAGATGTGGCCTGGTAGGTGGAGCAGCCAGCGATCGAGGAACGTGCCAACCGTCAGGCGGTCATCAGGGACCGGAGCGCCCTTGGCCAAGGTCTCCTTGAGCTTGCGCACCTTCTCGACTACGTCGGCGCGGG
The DNA here is from genome assembly GCF_052068215.1 of Nonomuraea sp. H19. Classification (NCBI taxonomy): domain Bacteria; kingdom Bacillati; phylum Actinomycetota; class Actinomycetes; order Streptosporangiales; family Streptosporangiaceae; genus Nonomuraea; species Nonomuraea sp. H19. Next base: position 324,616 of record NZ_JBQHCV010000011.1, read on the forward strand.
TCTTTCCGGAGACCTTCTTGCGGACGCGCTTGCCGTCTGGCCCGTAGCCGAGAGACACCGCGCCGCGCCAACGGTCACCGTCCTTGTAGATCGAGTCTTCGTTCTGGCCGCGCTTCTTGGTGCTCATGCTGCTTCCTGTTCAAGCTGGGTGACGAACTCGGTCAGTGCGGTCGCCGGAACACGGCGTAGGGTGCCGATGCGAACGGATCGAAGCGCGCCGGAGCGGATCAGCTCGTATACCTTGGTCCGGCCGATCCCGAGGTAGTCCGCTGCCTCTTCCGGCCGGAGGAGGAGTGGGGCGATGTTCGTGGTCATGCGGCCCTTCCGATGTCTGCGGTTGCCGAAAGGTCTTGTCCTGTGGCTCTGGCTTCCAGTTCGCGGAGGTGGGCTCGCCAGCGTTGGCGTTCGTGGACGGATCTGAGGAGGCGGACGGCGAGGGGTGGCACGTTGGCGTCTCCGGCCGGGATGGGGCGCCAGACGTAGCGGTGTGGGTCGGTGGGCTCGTCGGCTTGGCCGAGGGCTTCCATGACCCAGGTGCGGCGGTCCTGCTTGTGCTCGGCCAGGGTCTTGTTCGACCACTTCCGGGAGACCAGGATGCGACGTCCGGCGTAGCCGAGGTGTTCCGGCTTGTGGGCCTTGCCACGGCACCAGCCGGGGCGCATGCCGGGCTTGGCGTCTTTGGGCTGGATGCCGTAGCGCAGCCAGTTCGGGCAGGTGGGTGAGCAGGGTTCGTAGCGGAGAGCGTCGAGCATGCCGGCGGCGTGTTGTTGCTGGGCCTGGCCGCCGTCGAGGGCGTCGCCGAGGGACTTGGTGAGGTACTTGGACAGGTACCGGATGCACTGGTCGGCGTCCGGGGTGCCCGCGAGCACGCCTTGGACGTCGACCTGTTCGCCGAAGCGGATGACGTGGAGCGGTTCGGCGTCCTCGTCGAGTGCGTCGAGGGCTTCGTCCCAGGTGGGCAGGACTTCGCCGGTGGCTGGGTTGAGGTAGCCGGTGCCGTCCTGCCAGACGGGCATGTGGTCGCCGTCGAAGATGACTTCGTCGGCCTGTGGCCACCAGACCTGGTGGTAGGTGGCGGCGGCGATCTGCTTGATCTCGGCGCGGGGGAGCGTTCCACGGATGGCCATGTGCAGGTGCGGAGCGAGCCGCTTTTGAGGCTCCACGGCGGCGAAGTACTGCACGTCGTAGCCCGCGACGCGGCGCAGGTTCTGTACGAAGCGATCGACGAGTTTGGAGAAGTGCAGCGCGTCGCGGGCGGCGCGCCGGTAGTCGTAGGTGTCGGGGTCGATGGGTGCGCCGTCGCGAACCTTGCCGTACGAGGGCAAGGTGAGCGTGACGAACAGGGACGGCCGGTAGGTCTTGCCGTCCGTGCCGTGGAAGGTGCGTCCAAGGGTGGTGTGGGTCATCTTGCGCTTGGGCAGGTCGGGCGCGTCCTGCCGTCGCCTGGTGGAGCGGGTGCGCTTGGCGGTCGTGCGCCCGAGGACGTTGCCGCGCATGCCTGCGGCGTTGATCTCATCGTCCAGGCCGGAGATGATCGCGTCGAGTTCCGTGGTGTCGTCGCCGGCCTTTTCGGCGGCGTCGCGCTGGGCTTGGACATCGGCGCGGAGCTCCACGAGCCAGCGCTGTTCCTCGTTGGCTTCGTTGGGCCTGATGGCGGGTTCTTCGTCGAGGTGCCAACCTTCGCGGCACTGGGCCTTGCGGAGCTGCTTGTTGCGCTTGGCGCAGGGCGGGCACTTGCTGTCGAGGGTGGCCCCGCACGGTACGTCGATGATCTCCCACTTGCCGGTGTGGGTGTCGAGCCGCTTGAGCGGGATGGGGCGGATGCAGACGCCGTGCTGCTTGGCGACCTCTACGAGCACGTCGCGGGCCATGGGCATGGCTTGGCGGACGGCCCGGGGGAGGGCGCGGTCGTGGGCATGGGTCATGCGGTCCTCCCTTCGTCGGGATCGGTGATGATGAGCGCGGTCTGGCCGCACTCGGAGCACTCGACCACGGCGCGGACCGGGTCGAGCCAGAGAACGTTCAGGGTGAGGCAGGTGGCGCAGCGCAGGCCGTGGAGCAGGTGAGTCATGCGGCCTGCCCGTAGTAGGCGACCATGGCGCGGATGTCGGTGTCGGAGACGTAGGCGGCGCGGACCCGGATCGGTTCGGGTGAGGTCTCCAGGCGCATGTACGCGACGCCCGCGCCCAGTTCCGGGACGGGTGAGATGTGGTCGGCGAGTGCGCCCCGGTCGCGTGCGCCGTCGCCGAGGACCATGTCTACCTGTTCGGACTCATCCAGCCGGAGGGCGATCTTGTCGGGGAACAGGTTGCGGATGTTCATGACTTCCTTGCGCGGGTCTTGGAGGGCGGCCATGACGCCGACGCCGACTGAGCGGCCTTGGGTGGCGAGGGTGGCCAGGGCGGCGGAGATGCGCTGCCGGAGTTGCCGGTCGGGCTGGTAGGCGGTCAGGAATGCCACCTCGTCGACGAGGACCAGGACGAACGGGTCCTCGATCGTTGGGACGTGGGAGCGCTGGAGGCCGGCGAAGCGGGCTGCGCGCTTCTGCATGACGGAGACGGCCTCGTCGAGCAGGTCGGCGCAGTCGGCTGGATCGGCGGCGTAGCGGCCTTGGAACAGCTCGCGTCCGAAGGACAGCTCCATCAGCTTGGGATCCAGCGCCCAGACCTCGGCCAGGCCCGCCCGCATGGCGGGGAGCAAACCGCGGATGGTGTCCCACAGGAACGAGCCCTTGCCGGCCCCGGTCGCGCCCGCGATCAGGACGTGAGTGCCATGCACCTTGAGCCGGAGCGGCCGGCCGTCCTCCTGCTTGCCGATCTCGACCGGTCCGACCGATGGCTCGTCCGGGATGGGCAGCGCGGGCATGGGAGCGGCCAAGGGATCGCTGCGCGGGAAGGTCAGCAGCAATCGGCCGCCCTTGACGAGCGCGACGCGGCACGAGGTAGCGCCGAAGCCTTGGGCGAGGTTGTCGGTGCGGTCGGCCCAGTCCTTGACCGCCTGCCCGCCGAGCATGCGGACGGTGATGCGGTCGGCCCAGCCGTCGCAGGTGACGCGGAGCAGACGCGGCATGTAGAGGCGACCGTTGATGCGCTTGGTCAGGCCGGAGACGTCCATGACGCCGTGCCAGTGGCGGCGGTAGACCGACATCAGCCGCCACCAGGCCAGCAGCCGGAAGCCGACGAGGCGGGCGAAGAGATCGCCGTCGGTGCAGGCCCAGGCGAGCAGGGACAGCACGACGAAACCGAGCGTGGAGGCCGCAGCAGGCCAGCCGTACCCGTACCCGATACCGCCGAGGGCGACCGGGACGGCGACGGCGACCGGATGCCGCCAGGTTGTACGGACGAGTGCGGCCAGGAAGCGCCAGCCGTAGATGAGGAAGGTGATGATGGCGGGTGTCTTGAGCACGGCCGGTCGGAAGACGACGGCCGTGTCCGGCGTGGTGGAGACGGGGTTGCGCGCCTCGTCGCCAGGCAGCCGCTTGAACATAAGCTGGGAACCTCTCGTGATGTGGAGTCAGGGGAGAACCGAGGGGCCGCCGGAAGTTGCCGCTTCCAGCGGCCCCGCTTCGTCTCAGGCCGCCGTGTCGCTGGCGTCCTCGGCCGACTGTTCGGCGTGCAGTTGCTCGCAGTCGGCGAGATAGCGAGCGGCGGCGTTGAAGATCTCGCGGGCGAGGGTCAGGTCGGCGTCGGTGACCGGCCCGGCCCCGGTGGTGGAGATGTGCACGTTGGCCTCGTGGGAGGCGAACTCCAGGTACGGCCGGGGATTGCTGACCAGCAGTCCGGCGCGGATCTGGAGGCGCGGCGTGTGGAAGGAGACGCCGACGTGCGGGTCGGAGTCGGGTCGTATGGACAAGGCGACGTAGGTGTAGGGCCGATGTTCGCTCATGCCGCCACTCCCTGACCGTCGGGAAGGCCGTACAAGCTCCGTTCCAGGGAGCGGGCGAAGCGGTGGGCCTCGCGGGCGAGCTGGCGCGCGAACTCCAGGTCTTCCGCCGTCACCGACCCGCTCGTGGTGACCAGGACGGAGGTGGCGCCGAAGTCCAGCGCCAGGATGGGCTCACGGCGGGTGAACGGGTGGTTGAGCGTGCGAGCGGCGTTTCCGGTGGTCAGCCGGATCACGCTGTTGCGCGGGGTACGGCGACGGGTCATCAGGCGGCTTCCTTTCCGGCCTTGGTCGTCGAGGTGGTCTGAGCGGTCTGGCGGGGGGCGCGCATCTCCTGAACCTTGATCGAGAAGGCGAGACGGCCAGCGGCGTTGACGTACGGCGTGACCGTGATGCCGTCGAACTCGACGGGCGTGAACGGCAGCCCCGGCATCGGCTGCGGGGGCACCGGCTGAACCGGCGCGAGGATCTTGACCGCCACCGTCTTCTGGGCGGGCTTGAGGGTCGGGTCACCGTCCATGACCGCGACCTGCCAGACCAGCTCTGCGGTCTGCTTGTCGCGGGCCTGCACGAAGCGACCGTTGGACGAGGCGTCGAAGTCCTTGACGGGCTCGACCTCGCCGACGATGTAGCAGCCGTGCGGGAAGACCATGGCGAAGGTGACGGGGATGGGGCCTTGCAGAGCCATTGCTACTCCTCACTTGGATGACAGGCACTCGACCTATCAAGTATCTAGACGATAACTCTCCGTAGCTTGCTAGGTCAAGTTACTAGGTGAAGGTGACGGCGGTGTCACCAATCCGATAGACAGTCGCCCAAGCCAGACGGCCCTACATTCCGGGAGGATCTCGTGCGAATCGCGTGGGGATGCTTAGCCGCAGTCGTGATCGTTCCACTTGTCGGGCTGTTCCTGCTGATCATGATCCCGGAGTGGCGCGACAACGCCCGGCTTGAAGCGTTCTATGAGCGCGTCCTCGCCTACCCGCTCCCACCGAACACCCGAGACGTCTCCCGGGAGATCGCGACGTGACCTTCGGAAAGAACCTGGTCGGGGGCAGTGGATCTTATTGCGACTACCGCGTCCGGATCACGCTGCAGACGGCACTGACCCCGGAGGAGGTCCACCGCCACTATGACAACGCGTCCATTGCTGGAGCCGAGGAGAAAGCGATGATCACTTTGTACTTCGGAGACGAGGATCCTGACGTTGGCGGTCGCCGGGTCATCGTCGAGGCATACGACTCCCATAACTGGGACTGGGATTGGCGCTGCTACTAAGTGCGCAGCACATCGCGGACCCGCATCCAGGTTCGGATGGCCCTACGCGATCGGATACGCGTCTTCCAACTCATGCCGATCAGCGGGCAACAGCACTTCCACAACTGCCAAAGGCCGGCCGGAGGCATCCCGTACCGCGCCGAAGACGGCCAGAAGTGGCTGGTTCTTCGGCATAGCAAGCTGCTTGACCTCGTCAGCAGAGGGCATGCGCGCGGTTATCTGCTCCACGATGTGATCGAAACGCACGCCCTTGCGCGCCTGGAGATGCTCGCGGAAGCCCTGCCGCAACGGCTCGCCGCTGGTCAGATCCGTCCCCTCGGACAGTTCCAAGGGCAGCCAGAGCGACACCAGTTCAGTCGGTTCACCCTGGCGCTTGATCAATCGCCGCCGCACGAACGCCTTGCTCTTGGGTTGCACGTCGAGCAGCACGCCGACCCGATTCGGTACAGCGACCGCGCCCACTACAACGACCTCGCCAGTGGAGTCGGTCTCCGGCTTGGTCAGGTAGGCCTGTCCCGGACGCTTCTGCTCAACGGAGGCCATCGCCGGACGGCCGCGTACAAAGCGTCCCTTGCCCTGCTGAGACTCGATCCAGCCCTGCTCGCGCAGCACGCGAAGGGCGGCGACCACGGTGGGACGGGAGACGCTGAACTCTTGGATGAGCTGGTTCTCGCTGGGGAGAAGCGTGCCCGGTGGGTAGTCTCCCGCCTCGATACGCCGTTGCAGAGTATGGACAAGCTGCGCATACTTCGGCGGCACGGACTCAAGCGACATCATGACCGTCCAACAGCCGACAGGTTGTTTTACCAAGTTTGAGAGTATCCCGCGCACCGACGACTGTCCACGCGCTTCATGAAAGCAGAGCCTGCACGCCAGGAACTCGGCAGGCAGCGCAGTAGCCGGGCGCGAGGAAGGACGCCGCGGGAGCCGCCATTGCATCTGCCTGCCGGGGAGGGCGCGACGAGCCAGGGCGATGGCCTCCACCCCTTCGGAAGGCCCCACTTGTCACGCCGCGCCGGTCATCACCTGGCGATGTACTCAGCCAGGACGTTCGCCGCGCCCGCCGGATCGCTGGTCGGGTGCCGCCGTTCGGCGTTCTGCCACGAGTAGTAGGCGCCGCCGTAGCCGACGAACACCCACACCGGCATGCCGGGCTCAGGCTTGTGCACCATGAGCGCGCTGTTGTTGTCCCGCAGTTCGGCGTTGACGCCGAGGTCAGTGAGCCGGTCGCGCAGTCGGACGAGCATGTCGCCCTCTTCCCTACTCTCTCTGCTCTGCGAGAAGCCGTTCAATGCCGCTTGCGTGATCGAATTCATGTTCCGCTCCCTTCGGCCCGGCCGCCTCCGAGGCAATCGAGACACTCCCGCTCCCCAGTCGAAGTTTGATCTCCGTCGTCGTCGCTGATGAGGAGCGCACGGCGCGAGTCGCGCAGCTTGATCCCGCGTCCCCGGCAGCCGGGCAGGGCGACGTCTTGCTTGTCTCGTCTGGCCGGATCACCGTCGCCATCTCCTCGTTCATCCGGCGTTCCCTGTGGCGGGAAGCCGCGTGACGTACCGTGGTTGATTGATGACAAGTCCACCGGCAACCGAGTCTGAGCAGGACCCCTGAACGGCCCCCTCATTTCCCCTTTCGAGCCCCCAGCCGGGAGGAAGACCCGAAGATGCCCGACTACATCCCAAACGTTCGCCTCCGCGCCTGGCGGAATGAGAGGCACCTCTCACGCGCGCAGATGGCCGACCAGGTCAACGCCACGCCGATAGGGATCGCCGAAAGGCTGACCTGCGATGAGGAGCGCGTACGACGCTGGGAGGCCGGCGAGGTCCGATGGCCACGAACCCCGTACCGGTTGGCGCTGACCCAATTGACGGGATTGGAGCCGGAGGCGCTCGGGTTCTCCCAGGGCAAGCAGACCGGTAGCGGTGGCCTCATCGAGGCCCGCGTGATCCCCGCCGACGCCCTCCGCGCCGAGGCCGACCTGTACGGAACCATGGAACTTGCCCAGCAACTGCAGGCATCCGACGTTGGCACCGGAACTCTGGAGGCCCTTGCCGAGGCCGTCGATCTCCTGTGCCGCGCCTACCCCGTTGTGCCAGCGGGCACGCTACGCGACCGCACCCAAAAGCGCCTGGCGCAGATCAACCGCCTGCTCGCCGGACGCCTCACCTTGGGCCAGCATCGCGAACTGCTCGTGATCACCGGTTGGCTAACCGCCCTGCTGGGCTGCGTTCACTACGACCTGGGCGAAAGGGAAGAGGCTGAAACCGCCCGACGCGCCGCCTTCGAGATGGGTCGCCAGGTCGGACACGGCGAACTCATGGGCTGGGCACACGAGATGTCAGCCTGGTTCGCCCTCGTCGAAGGCCGCTACGAAGACGTCGTCACCGCCGCCCGCATGGGGCAAGCCGTGGCCGGCACCAGCAGTGCCATGGTCCAACTCACCCTCCAAGAAGCCCGCGGCCTGGCCCGCATCGGAGACCGTCGCGAAGCCGACCGAGCCCTGACCCGCGGAGCCGAAGTCCTCGGCAGCCTGCCCATGCCCGAGCACCCCGACCACCACTTCGTCTTTGACCACGCCAAGTGGGTCTTCTATGCCGCTACCTGCTACACCTGGCTTGCTGATGATGACCGCGCCGAGGAACACGCCCGCGAGACCATCCAGATGCACACCCGCCCGGATGGCACCTCCAACGCCCCGATGCGAGTCGCCGACGCGCACATAGACCTTGGCATCGTCCATGCCCGACGCGGCGATCTCGACGCGGCTGTTGATGAGGGCCTGGCTGCCTTCGACATCGATCGACGATCCCTTACTGACCTGGTGAACCGTGCCGGAGATCTCGATCGCGTACTACGGCAGCGCTATCGACGCGAAGCGCTTGCCGAAGAGTTCCACGAGCGCTTCGTAACTGCCCGCAGAGCCCTGACCAGCCGCCGTCCGGACCTGCTTGATTGAGCGAGACACGGCCACTCGCAAGTCCGTCCAATTGCCGAGTTGTTCTTTTAGGTATCAAGCGGCGGCGCGGCGCGCCGCCGTACCCCCGGCCCTCCGCCCGCCCGCCGTCCGGGCGTGCGGCCTGGGGGCCGGTCCCGGACGGCGGCGGGACACCGGGCCGGGCACCGCACGCCAGCCCCGCCGTACGGACCGGACGCTCCGACCGGGGTCGCCGCGCCGCCGCACAGATGCAGCCCTCACGATCGCCACAGCGTGGCTGGCCGCTGTACGTGGCTGGGGGCGATCGAAGGTCCAGGGCTTCGTTCCTCAGCCCCGGCCCACCGAACAACGTGGCTGATCACCGTATACACGATGGACGGCGATGAGTTCAGCGCTCAGTTCGTGCACCCCGAGGCCCCGCCCGGTACCGTGCGAGCGTCTCCATCGCCAGCCCTACGATAAGTCGTACTCGTCGATCCATAGATCGGCTCCAGCTCTGTGAAGAAAACTGATGGCTTCTTCGTCAAGAAGGAGTCCTCGCGGGCTGGAGTGCTCTCCCGGTTCGAACGACCGAAGCATGACCAACGTGGCCGCTGCGCCGCCAGCGGTCAGCTCTCCGATCCGATCCCAGGCGCCGGCCAACTGATTCATCACAGCTTCCACCTGCTCATTGAGTGAGGTGGTCTCCGCAAGGCCGGAGTCGAGCAGCCATTCGTGTCGTGGCGGTAGCGGGCGCCCACTCTTCCTGCCGCGTCGTGACTCCTTCGCCTCAGACCGAGTCGGCTCGACGCCCACGTATTGGCTGATCTGCCCGGGATCCAGTTCATCGGACTGGATCATGAAGTAGACCTGCTGCTCGACGATCACGTGGACACGGTAGCGGTTCAAGGGTTGGCGGGCGCCTGCATCACTTGGAAGGGGCAATGGCTTCCATTGCTCAAGACCCTGATCGTCGTGCCACTAGCGTGCCATTACGGAGGGTCAGCGGCGGTTGATCACGGTCACTCTCGAACCATCCTCGGCGCATGTCAGAGCCATTGTGTGCTCGAAGATCAGAGCGATTTGCAAGCAGGTGATCCACCGAGCTTTTTGGGAGCCACTTCGGGAGCCACCCGAGCGGACGTCCATGAACTGCGGCGGACGGAGACGAACAACAAGGATGCAGCCAGACGAGGTGGCGGACACCTGCGAACGCCAGTGAAGATCGTTTGGGGACCTTGTAAACAGAAGGTCAGGGGTTCGATTCCCCTCGTCGGCTCTACTTGGAAGCCCAGATCATCATGCGATGACCTGGGCTTTCGCATGTTGTGGATCAGTTGGGGGCGTCCGGTTGTGTCCGGCCGTCACTGGCTGACTGCGGTTCTTCTTTCCCGATGCGTTCCCACGATCTTCGTGCGAGGGCGTCGATGATCCAATGCGGAGAATCCTCGGCTTCCCCGTGAGGCACTTGGAATAGGTGCTCAGAAGGACCTTGGGGCCGTTGCCCGCCCGCTCGGTGGTCAGAGATGAAAGAAGCCCATGAACCGGTAGGCCGCTGTCCTGTAGCTGCCCTGTAGCGAGTTGCCGAATTGTTCTTGTAGAGATCAAGCGGCGGCGCGGCGCGCCGCCGTACCCCCGGCCCTCCACCCGCCCGCCGTCCGGGCGTGCGGCCTGGGGGCCGGTCCCGAACGGCGGCGGGACACCGGGCCGGGCACCGCACGCCGGCCCCAACCGCACTTGCCGAACACGCCGACCGGGGTTGCCACGCCGCCGCACAGATGCAGCCCTACGATCGCCACTGCATGGCTGGCCGTCGTAGGTTGCTGAGGGCGATCGACGATCCGTGCTTCGTTCCTCAGCACGGGCCTACCAGGACCAACACTGGCGGTCCGGGAAGGGATGGCCGGACCTCACCGCTGCCGTGCACTGGCTCATCGACGACACCTTCATCGACCAACATGGCGCACGAGCACTGATCCCGCACCTTTTCCTTGATCAACGAGAAGCCGATCTCGTGCAGACGGTCGTTGATGCCCTCTTGCGCGTCCTCGATGACCTTGGCCCTGCCGCTCCAGACAACGCCTACCTCGACCATCCTGGATGGATCAACATCCTGCATGCGGCCAGCGCTGCCCACACAGCTTTATCGTCCGACTGACAGCACATGTGACGACGGCTCCAAGACGCCCAGAGCCACGACGAGATATCAACCCAACCAACCCCTTGCACATAGGAGCGTCAGGTAGGGGTGGACGTGAAGGGCGGAGGAGGGGCTGAGGCTGGATTTCGGCCCGCTACGTGCCCGTAGAACGAGTGACCTAGGCGGACACTCAGACCGGTCCGGCATGCCCCGATCGGGTACAACTCGTTGTTGTCAATGCCGCCACTGTGGAGTCAGGCATCGAGGGCCAGGCCACGCCGGAGGACCTCGGACGATACCCGGGGTTCTCCGGCGGCTGTCGGTTGTTCGGTCAGCTGACGCTGGCGGGTTGGGCGGACAGGAGGGTTTGGGTCCAGCCTTCGGTGCCGACGGCGCCCTGGCTGCTGAGGTCGTCGCCCTGGCCGTCGTAGGGGTTCTGGTCGTCGTAGCGCAAGAGGGAGCCCTCGCTCCGGTGGCCGTAGTACACGCCCCCACCGGGCGACAGGAGATGGTCGAAGACCTGCCAGGTGGCGTCGCGTAGCTGGTACCTCTGCCAGGAACCGGGGCCGTTGATCCGGTAAGAGATCAGCTTGCCGTCAGCCGTTGTGCCGAGAATCCAGCCAGGGCCGGTGGCGGTCAGGGTCTTGAGGGTGAAGCCGTCGCCGATCGCGGTGTTGCCGCTGATGTTGTCGATCGTGGGCTTGGTCGCGTTGACGGTGTAGCGGCGCAGGGTCCCGCCGGCGATGCCGAACAGCTGGCCGTTGCCGTCGTAGGCGAGGAGGTCGTGGGTGTAACCGCTGCCGAGATAGACAGGCGGCTCGAAGATGAGGCTGTCACGATTGGTCTGTATATCGACCCGGTAGAGCCGGCCCTCCGGCCCCTTCTCGGTGACCAGGATGGTATTGAAGTCCAGCGTCGCCATCGCCTTGGGAGTGAAACCCAGAGTGGCCGTGGACACAAAGGCGCCACGCGTGCGCTGTCCGGTAGCGGCATCGATGGCGGTGTAGGTCAACTTCCCGTCCGGCAGCGCCCCGTAAACCGAGGCGGTCTCCACCGAGGAGGAGGCACGGTTCTGCGCGTGGGTGAGGGTTTCCCAGCCCAGGAAGTGCGACGTCCCCATGGGGCGCTTCTGCTCGACCCACTTGGCGGCGTAGGGGAAGTCGTTGTAGCCGAGGCGGTTGTGCAGCGCGTTGTAGCCGACCTCGTAGTGGTTGCCGAGGTCGGCCTTGACCTTGCCGCCGCACAGCCAACTTGGGACTGAGCCGCCGAGTTGTATCTTGGCGTGCAGGTCCATCGCGCGGCGCAGCCGGTGTTTGGCCGTTGAATACAGGTCCACGCCCTGGTGGCGGGCCGTCTCCGCGACGTGGGAGATGGCCGCCAGACCCCAGCCGGTGTGCCAGAAGTCGCGGCAGGTCTCCTGGGTCAGGCCGTCCACGAACGTGGTCTGGTCGTACCAGTAGTCGATGATCTCGGCTTTGGTGTTGACCGTGCTGCCGGGCGGCGCCTTGGGGATCGAGCCGTCGGTGGCGAGGTAGATGTAGGCGGGCAGCCTGCCGCGCCAGGTCGCGACCGCCCGGTCGAAGGAGGCACGGTCGTCCAGGTGTACGGCGATGCCGATGGCGGCATCGGTCATGATCAATTCCCAGTTGCCGTTGTTGTCGGGCCGTCCGGCGATCAGGGTCGGGAGGTACACGGTGCGGAGCTTGCTCGCGAACCGGCCGGCCTGGCTCCAGCCGCCGCCGTAGGTGTGCTTGATGAGCTCGGCCGCCCGGGAGAAGTTGGCGCCCGCCCAGCCGGTCTGCAGCGGCGCGTTGCTGCCGGTGTGCTTGGTGATCACGGCCGACCAGGCGTCCATGATCTGGATCGCCTTCTTGGCGTATCGGGTGTCCTTGCTGAGGTACCACCGCAGGGCGTGCGTGTAGGCCGCCATCGCGTCCTTACGCTCGTCCGAGCAGCCGTTGTCGGGAATGGAATTCCCGCCGCAGTTCACGTCGGTGCGGGGCTTGGCCGTGTAGGACAGCGAGGCGAAGGAGCTGTTCTGCAGGGCGTCCCAGGCTGACTTCCAAGGCTCCTTGTCGAGGTTGGCCTTGACGAAGTCGAGCTGGGCACGGCTGACTAGGACACCGGGGTGCTTGAACCCGGCAGCCTGTGCGGGCTGCGGAACAGACAAAGCGGCGGCCACGAGCATGGCGGCAGCAACAGGACGAGCGAGACGCACGGGATTCCTTCCCAAAGGGGGGCTGGCTGGACGGAGAACGGCATAGCTGGGGCTTACGGGTGGTCGGAGTCAGACGGCCTTGGAGGTGACGAAGGCGCGCGGGGCGGGGCCTTCCAGCGGGTGGCCGACGTTCGCGGCCCCTGACTCCTGGGCCAAGCTCATGAGCGCCTTGGCCATGGCATCCCGGTGCTGGCGTGCGGCGCGCCAGCACCACGCATGGAGCAGGTGCACCACCCGGATCCGCAACCACGGCTTGCCGCCAGAACAGCTCGATGTCCTGGGGCAGCTCCTTCGGGCCATAGCAGACCACCGATCGCCCAGGACGCGACGCGGCGCGCGATCTCACGCATGCTTGTGATCACTTTCTCCCTGTGGCGGCGGTATCTGACCAGCAGCGGAAGCGGCAGTCCTTGGCGGAGCGATGGTAGTTCAGCCCGGTATGTCGGCGGTATGTCGTCGCTTCGCACAGCGCGTGGAGTTCGCCGCGCTGTAAGAGCCTGCTGACAAAGGGTTTGGTCGGTACGGCCGAGCTGGAGTGATCTCGGCGGTTTTCCCGGCGTGTCATGCCTGCGAACA
>NZ_JBQHCV010000012.1:0-319202 GCF_052068215.1 Nonomuraea sp. H19
GTACTTTGTGGCGAGTGCGGGCGCGGTCAGCGCGGGCACGGTCCAGCGCTACATCGAGACCCAGTACGAGCGCGCCCCTAAGGCCAAGAGCGGGGGCGAGGGTGCGTAGGTCGTTCAAGTTCCTGCTGCGGCCGACCCGGCACCAGCAGATCGCGCTGACGGCGATGCTGGACGATCACCGGGTGTTGTACAACGCCGCGCTGGAGGAACGACGGGAAGCGTGGCGGCGGTCCAGAGTCTCGATCCGGTACGGCGATCAGTCCGCCCAGTTGAAGGAGATCCGTGACGCTGACCCCGAGGGTCAGGGCCGCTGGTCGTTCACCAGCCAGCAGCAGACCCTGCGGCGGCTGAACAAGGCGTTCGAGGCGTTCTTCCGCCGGGTCAGGGCCGGCCGGACACCTGGCTATCCCCGGTTCAAGGGCAAGGGCTGGTTCGACACCGTCACCCTGGTCGAGGGCGACGGCGCGAGATGGGACTCCCAGCCACACCACCCGTCCGCGACCTACCTGCGCGTGCGGGGCGTCGGGCACCTGCGGGTGCACCAGCACCGGCCGATCGCTGGGCGGGTCAAGCAGATCGAGATCAAACGGGAGGGCTCGCGCTGGTATGTGATCTGCTCTTGCGACAGCGTGCCTGCCGCGCCGTTGCCTGCGACCGGCCGCGAGGTCGGGGTGGACATGGGCGTCGCGCACTTCGCAACCGTGAGCGAGCCGATCGACGGCGTCACCGACCAGAGCGGGCATATCGCCACCCCCCGCTACCTCAAGACCGTGGAGGAGGAACTGGCCGCCGCGCAGCGGGCCTACGCCCGCACCCGACGCGGCAGCAGCCGCAGGAAGAGGGCTGCCAGGAAGATCGGGCAGATCCACCGCAAGGTGGCCCGGCAGCGGAGCGACCACGTGCACAAGAGCGCGCTTGGCCTGGTCCGCGCGGCCGACATGATCGCGATCGAGGACCTGCGCATCGCGAACATGACCAAGAGTCCCGCAGTGAAGCCTGACCCGGAGCAGGCGGGCCGATTCCTGCCCAACGGGTCAGCGGCGAAGGCTGGGCTGAACAAGAGCATCCTGGACGCGGGTTGGGGGGTGTTCCTCGCGATCCTCACGAACAAGGCTGAAATCGCCGGTCGGGTCGTGATCGCGGTGGATCCCCGCAACACTTCCCGCACCTGCCCCGAATGCGGGCACGTGTCAGGGGAGAATCGCACGACCCAGGCCGGCTTCGTCTGCGTCACGTGCGGGTACGCCGCCAACGCGGACGTGGTCGGGTCTGTCTGTCTGTCTTTCGTCTTTCTGGTCTTTCGTTGCTCGCTCCCTGGAATGACCCAGGTCGTGTCCGATAAGCATGACGGCGACCCCGGGCACGCCCGGGGTCGCCGTCATGATCACGCAATATGCGATATGTGGTTATCTCAGCACGGCAAGCGCGGGTTAGCGCTCGTCGTTGGGGGTCATCGAGCGGGTTTCGCTGAGTCGAGCCGACTCGTCCAGGATGTCGGCGCCCTTTTCGCGCAACGCTGCGATGTGCTGACGCCCATGGTGGGCACAGAACAGCAACTCCCCGCCCACTGGCAGGGTTGCGCGAATGTAGGCCTGGGCGCCGCAGCGGTCGCAGCGGTCGAGGGCCGTCAGCGGCTTAACGGGGGCGAGAGCTCCAGTCACGTATCGCCTTTCGGGTCACCCCCGCCGAAGCGAGGATCTGGCGTCAGTCACTTGGAACAACATCTAACCGGACGTGGACGTTCCCAACCGCCCCCTCTCTACGCCCAGAGCGGAATGTGTCCCAAAGTAATGATGATCAGCCGGTTGGTAACGGCAAACGGGTCGACGTGGCAAGCTTGTACGCGCACGTACGGGAAGAACGGTAAGCTGCGCACACGTGTTCGATGCCTAGACCTGGGGAGCTGGAGTGACGCTAGTGGAGGCGGGTTACACGGCTCGTCACCTGTCGGTGCTGGAAGGGCTTGAGGCCGTTCGCAAGCGTCCCGGCATGTATATCGGGTCCACCGACAGCCGCGGGCTCATGCACTGCCTCTGGGAGATCGTGGACAACGGCGTCGACGAGGCGCTGGCGGGGCACTGCGACCGCATCGAGGTCGAGCTCCACCCCGACGGCTCCATCGAGGTCCGTGACAACGGCCGGGGCATCCCCGTGGACGTCGAGCCCAAGACCGGCCTGGCCGGCGTGGAGCTCGTCTATACCAAGCTGCACGCCGGCGGCAAGTTCGGCGGCGGCTCCTACGGCGCGTCCGGCGGCCTGCACGGCGTGGGCGCCTCCGTGGTCAACGCCCTGTCCGCGCGGCTGGACGTCGAGGTCGACCGCGACGGCCTCGTGCACGAGATCAGCTTCCGCCGTGGCGTCACCGGCGTCTTCGACGGCGACGGGCCCACCGCCAAGTTCAAGAAGAAGTCGGGGCTGCGCGTCGGCGCCAAGCTCCCCGGCAACGTCACCGGCACCCGCGTGCGCTTCTGGGCCGACAAGCAGATCTTCCTGCCCGATGCCGAGGTCTCGCTCGATGAGATCCACGTGCGCCTGCGGCAGACCGCCTTCCTCGTCCCCGGGCTGACCCTGGTCGTCTATGACAGCAGGCACGAGGAGCGCGTCGAGGAGGAGTTCCGCTTCGACGGCGGCATCTCCGAGTTCACCGAGTTCCTGGCCCGTGACGAGGCCGTCTGCGACGTGCTGCGCCTGCAGGGCGTGGGCCACTTCCACGAGACCGTGCCGGTCCTCGACGACCAGGGCCACATGACGCCCACCGAGGTGCAGCGCGAGCTGACCGTCGACGTGGCGGTCCGCTGGGGCAAGGGCTACGAGTCGACCGTGCGCTCGTTCGTCAACGTGATCGCCACTCCCAAGGGCGGCACCCATCTCACCGGGTTCGAGCGCGGCCTGGTGCGCACGATCAACGAGCTGCTGCGCGAGACCCGCCTGCTGAAAAACGGCGACGACCCGGTCACCAAGGACGATATCTCCGAGGGGCTGACCGGCGTGGTGACGGTCCGGGTGCCCGAGCCGCAGTTCGAGGGCCAGACCAAGGAGGTGCTCGGCACCTCGGCGGCCACCCGCATCGTCTCCCACGTGGTCTCGCGCGAGCTCAAGGAGCTCTACACCAACCCGCCGCGAGGCTACAAGCAGCCGCTGCGGGCCGTTCTCGAGAAGATCGTGGCCGCGGCCAAGGCCCGCATCGCGGCTCGTGAGCACCGCGACAACCAGCGCCGCAAGAGCGCGCTGGAAAACTCCGCGCTGCCGGCCAAGCTGGTCGACTGCCGCAGCGACGACGTGGACCGCAGCGAGCTGTTCATCGTCGAGGGTGACTCGGCGCTGGGCACCGCCAAGCTGGCCCGCGACTCGGAGTTCCAGGCTCTGCTGCCGATCCGGGGCAAGATCCTCAACGTGCAGAAGGCGTCCGTGAGCGACATGCTCAAAAACGCCGAGTGCGCCGCCATCATCCAGGTGGTCGGGGCCGGCTCCGGGCGCTCGTTCGACATCGACGCCGCCCGCTACGGCAAGGTCATCCTCATGGCCGACGCCGACGTCGACGGCGCCCACATCCGCTGCCTGCTGCTGACCCTCTTCCACCGCTACATGCGGCCGATGGTGGAGGCCGGCCGGGTGTTCGCCGCCGTGCCGCCGCTGCACCGCATCGAGCTCACCAACCCCGGCAGGGGCAAGGAGAAATACATCTACTGCTACTCCGACGCCGAGCTTCACAAGGTGCTGCGCGACCTGGAGCGGCGCGGGAAGCGGTGGAAGGACCCGGTGCAGCGCTACAAGGGTCTGGGTGAGATGGACGCCGACCAGTTGGCCGAGACGACGATGGACCCGCGGCACCGGATCCTGCGCCGGGTGCGTATCGAGGACGCCGAGGGTGCCGAGGGCATCTTCAGCCTGCTGATGGGGAGCGAGGTGGCGCCGCGGCGCGAGTTCATCGTCAACAGCGCCGCCGAGGTCGACCGCGACCACATCGACGCCTAGACGCCTGGACGGCTCCCGAAGTGCGTCCGGAGGCATGCTCTCGCCGTGGGGCGGGTCTGGAAGGTCGTCTCCGTGAGGTGCGGGCGTCGATCGGTGTGGCTCCGTTCACGCGGGCTGGCGGCTTGTCTCCGTAGGACGCGGGCCGGTGAGTCGCGTCTGAGGTTTCGCGCGCGCCGCTTCTTGATGCGGCGCCTCCGAGGCGCGTCCGCAGTAGCCCCCCGCGTCCAGGGGGGTGCCTGCTCGTCGCGTCTGGAGGCGCCTGTGAGCCGTGCCGGCCGGGCAGCCCGGTCGCGGTCCCGGAGGACAGCCGTCCCGTGATCGCCGGCAGACGCCTCCTGGAGCGCCTGAGAGGGCCCTGCTGAGTGGCGCCCTCCTGGAGCCCCTGTAGGCGTCTGCAAGCCGTCTGACCCTCTTACTCGCCCTCGCGGACACGCCCGCCTTCGTGGCGGGCGTGAGGGCCGTCTGGGGCGTTTGGTGGCGGTTTGGCGGCGGTGTCAGTGCGGAGAAGGGGTCAGGCAGCCCGTGCGGACGTCGTAGATCGCGCCGGCCACCGGCATGTCCTCGGGCAGGAACGGGCTGGTCCTGACGCGGATCAGGTCGTGGCGGAGCGCCTCGTCCTGGCTGGGCACCGTGTGAAACTCCAGGCTGCGGGTGTCCACCCCGCGCTCGCTGGTGAGCGCGTGGACATCCGAGTCCGTCACCTTCGCCATGCCGCAGTCCGTATGGGGCATCACGAGCACCCGCTCGACGCCGAGCAGGTAGACGGCCAGCACCAGCGTACGCAGCACGTCGTCCGTCACACGGGCCCCGGCATTGCGGAGGATCTTGGCGTCGCCCGCCTTCAGCCCCAACAGGCCCAGCGGGTCGATGCGCGAGTCCATACAGGTCACGACGGCCAAACCCCGGGCTGCCCGGCCGGTGAGCCCAGAGTCTCCGAAATTCTTCGCGAACTTGGTGTTCGCGGCATAGACGTCGTCGAACGCACTCATGGCACAGATGATGGCGTACGCCCTAAAAGTGCTGGCTACCGGGGTGGCGCGACTGGCCGGACTTGGCAAACGTCCCACGAAAACGCTTCACCGTGCGTGATGATGTCGTAGCCGAAAGTACGTGATCGAAGAAGGTTAGTCGTGAGTAGGTCCGAATCGCTCGCCGCGTATCTCCGTGCTCAAGCCTGGCGCCGCCTCGACCGCGTGGAGTCCAACGACGGTGGCCGCAACGCCAAGTGCGCCCTGGCCCTCCTCGACACCGCCGCCTACGCGGCCAGTCTTCCCGACGACGATCCGCTCATCCTCATGCTGGACGAGGTGGGCTGCTTCGGCCCGCTGGGATGCGAGCAGTTCGACCCGGGGGAGACGGGCAGCAAGCTGATCCGGCACTGGGAGGGCGGCGAGCCGCACGAGCTCCTGCTGGCGATCCCCTCCGCCATCACCGCTTCCACCCAGTAGCCGGCCGGAGAATCAGACCGACGTCATCCCCGCCGCGATCAGCAGCAGGGATGACCGCGTGACGCTGCTGAGCACCAGGCTGCTTCAGGACGGCTCGTTGCCCGGCTTCCATTTGATGCCGCAGCCGAGCGACGGGTGCTGCTCCGCGGGCACCTCGCCGCTCTCCAGCAGGGCGTTGATGGCGGCCCGCAGGGACGCGCCGGTGACCGGCTCGGAGTTTCCGGGCCGGGCGCCGTCGAACTCGCCGCGGTAGACGAGGCGGAGCCGGGCGTCGTACAGGAAGAAGTCCGGCGTGCACGCCGCCTTGTACGCCTTGGCCACCTCCTGGGTGTCATCGAGCAGGTACGGGAACGTGAACCTGGCCCGCGCCGCCTGCTCCGCCAGGTGTGTCGGGTCGTCGTCCGGGTAATTGACGCTGTCGTTGCTGCAGATGGCGACGATCGAGAGCCTGGCGCCGTAGTCCCTGGCCAGTGCGCCGATGCCCTGCTCGATGTGGCGCACATAGGGGCAGTGATTGGAGAGGAAGACCACAAGCGTGGCGGGAGAGCCCTTGAGGTCTGCCAGCGAGACGCTGCCGCCGTTGATCGCGGTGAGGTCGAAGTTGGGCGCAGGTGTGCCGAGCGGAACCATGAACGAGTTGACAGCCATGACATCCATTGTCGTCCTTGGCCTCGTCCGGCCAAACAAGATCCAGAGGTGAAGATGAGCGGTGTCGCGGAATTCCAGAGCGTCGTCTTCGACTGCCCCGACCCGAAAGGGCTGGCGGAGTTCTACTCCCAGCTGCTGGGCTGGCCCGTCACGTCGGTCGAGGACGACTGGGTGGTGGTGAGCGACGGCGGGCCGCCCAGGCGGCTGGCCTTCCAGCTCGCGCCCGACTTCCGGCCGCCGACCTGGCCGGACCCCGAGCGGCCGCAGCAGCTCCACCTCGACCTCCGCGTGGCCGACCTGGACGAGGCGGAGAAGCGGGCCCTGGAGATCGGCGCGGTCAAGCACGAGCACCAGCCCAGCGAGGAAGACAGCTTCCGGGTGTTCCTGGACCCAGCCGGGCACACGTTCTGCCTGTGCCGGGACTGACCTGGCGCTCGGCGGGGGTTTCCGGGAGCGGGCCCTTGCCGCACGCACCGCCATCTTCACCGCCCGCGCCGCCGGCAGTCCCACCGGCTGGCCAACAGCATCAGCATGGCCACCGCCTTGCTCGGCGACGCGATCGCGAAGCCATCTCTTCCCTGGAGCGGGGCTTCAACGATCATGAGCACACCGAGCTGCTGATGGCGGGCGATTTCCAGTCCCGTGGCCTTGAGCCGACAGCCCGCCCGATTCGGACAGGTCTCCGTCGCCAGGTCCGTCTCAGCGGCCGGAGACCGTCTCCTTGATCTGGATCCAGGGGAATTTGTACTCGATGCTCTGGGGGAATTTGTGGTAGATCGCCGCGTATTCCTCGCCGAGCTTGCGCAGATGGTCGCGCGCCGCGTCGGCGCGAGGGTCGCCGACCAGATCCGCGAGCCAGCGCCCGAATCCGCCGTCGTCGGGGTCGACGACGAGGCCCACGGTCCTGCGGTACTCGGTGAGGACCGCGCCGGTCTCGGCGGCCCGGTCGCCGACGAACCCGGTGAAATAGGCGAATTTCTGGCTCTCGGTGTAGATCCGGCGCAGCGCCTCCTGGGCGGTCTCGGCGGCCTGTCCGACCCAGGCGTCGCGCATGTCCAGCGCGCGCTGGTACAGCTTGTGGGTGACGGCGACGAGGTCGGACGCGAGTTGCCCGTACCTGCGAGCGATGTCGTCCATGGTGTACGGCTCCGCCAGCGCGAACATGATCAGGATGTCGTCGGCGGACAGGCCGTTCCGGACGTCGCCGGGGTCGGGCGCGAATTCGTAGACGTGCCCTTGGATCGGCATCTTCTCCCGGGCCGTGTAATCGCTCGGCCCGGGGCCGCGGGCATCAGTGTCGGCGGTTTTGGTGAAGTCCACCGAATTGTAGTTCTTGTTCGCCAGGCCGATCCCGTGACTGAACGCCGACAGCACGCCGCCGAGCGACATGAGGTACCGGCTGATCGCCTCCGCTGCCACCGAGAAGGTGAGCGCCAACTGCAAGCCGGCGTGCGGGGGAGCGGCGAGAATCTCCTTCCCGATCTGCGGCTTCCCCCAGACGTTCGCGTACCCATCGAAATCGCGCACCATCTCCCCGAGACGGGTGCGGACGGAGCCTAGCCCTTGGTGGGCCACGTCGATGGTCCGCCGTTCGTCCAGCCCGAGCCCGGGCCAATCTCCCGGCTTCGAGGGGTGCAGACTCCAGCTCCGCCATTCGTCGCCCGGGGCCCCCGTGGCCATGGCTGCCCTCCGATCATGCCGCAGACCCTGAAGCATCGCCTGCGCGGCATAAACAATGATCAAATTTGCACGCCACGGTATACCGGTGGGGACGCCCCACAGGTACCACACCCCCGAGCCGTTACCGTCACTTCACGCCCTGGCCACCCCATGTTCGGCCGACCGGCGAAGGCCTGCAGGCGGCGCCAGAACTTCCACGGGGCCCGGGCGGTGTGAGCCTGCCCATCGAGCCGGGCCGCCTGGGCCGCGCTGAGGTCAAGCCGCGCCACATGCGCTCTCGCCTGTTGCACCAATCGTTTGGTCCATGTCACGCCCGAGCGTCCCAGGTGGGACGCATGGCCGCGGGTCAGTGCGCGGCCATGCGTCTCCATTGCAGCGACGTTCAGTCGTCCGCAGGAGGTGCCGCGGTCACCTGGCCGGCGGTGGCCTCGGGCCAGGGGGTGGAGGCGAGGGCGCCGCCGATGGCGCCGATGGTGTGGGTCAGACGGACGCCGGAGCCGTCCCTGCGCCCGAGCTCCTCCGGCAGCGGCACCGGCTTGCCCACCGCGGAGACGGCCTTGGCCGGCGCGGGTCCGGCCCAGGCCAGCAGCAGCTCGTCTTCGCCCTTCAGGAACCGCTGGGCCCGAACCCCGCCGGTCGCCCGCCCCTTGGCGGGGAACTCGGCGTAGTCGGACACCTTGCCGCCGCCCACCTGCGTCCCGGGCAGCGCCGTCGAGGACCCGGCGACCGTGACCACCTGCGCCGGACGCTCGGGATCGACCGCCCCGAACCAGATCACCCTGGCGTCGCCGTCCAGCCGGATGCCGGCCATGCCGCCCGCGGGACGGCCCTGCGGCCGGACCAGCGAGGCAGGGAAGCGCAGCAGCTGGGCGTCGGAGGAGATGAACACCAGATCGTGCGACTCCGACACCAGCTCGACCGCGCCCACGACGCTGTCGCCGTCCTTCAAAGTGATCACTTCGAAGTCGTCGCGGTTGGCCGGGTAGTCGGGCACCACCCGCTTGACCACGCCCTGCGCCGTGCCCAGTGCCAGCCCTGGCCCGTCGGGATCGAGCGAGCCCAGGCCGACGACCTTCTCGTCCGGCTGCAGGGAGACGTATTCGGAGACCGGGTGGCCGCCCGACAGCGTCGGGGGATTGGCCGTGGGCGGCAAGGTGGGCAGGTCCACGACCTGCACGCGGATGAGCCGGCCCAGCGACGTCACGACGCCGACCTCGCCGCGTACGGAGGTGCGTACGACGGAGACCAGCACGTCGTGCGCGGCGCGCTCGCCCTCGCCCGGCAGCGGCGTGGCGTCGGAGGTGCGGGCCAGCAGGCCGGTCGACGACAGCATCGCCAGGCACGGGTCGTCGGCCACCTGCAGCGAGACCACCGGGGTGCGGGCCACGCCCGGCGCCTCCAGCAGGACCGTGCGGCGCGGCGTGCCGTACTTCTTGCCCACGTCCGCCAGCTCGCTGGAGACGACCTGACGGAGCTTGGTCTCCGAGGAAAGGATCTCCGTGAGCTTGGCGATCTCGTCGCTCAGCGTCTCCTTCTCGCGGTCGAGCTCCAGCTTGTCATAGCGGGTCAGGCGGCGCAGCGGCGTGTCGAGGATGTAGGCGGCCTGGATCTCGGTCAGGTCGAAGACGTTCATCAGCCGCGTGCGCGCCTGCGCCGAGTCGTCGGAGGCGCGAATGACCTGGATGACCTCGTCGATGTTGAGCAGCGCGACGATCAGGCCGTCGACCAGGTGCAGGCGCTCCTCGCGCTTGCGGCGCCGGTATTCCGACCTGCGGCGCACGACCTCCAGCCGGTGGTCGACGTAGACCTGGAGCAGCTCGCGCAGCCCGAGGGTGCGCGGCTCGCCGTCGACGAGGGCGACGTTGTTGATCCCGAACGTCTCCTCCATCGGCGTCAGCCGGTAGAGCTCCTCCAGCACGGCCTCGGGGATGAAGCCGTTTTTGATCTCGATGACCAGCCGCAGGCCCTTGTGCCGGTCGGTGAGGTCCTTGAGGTCGGCGATGCCCTGCAGCTTCTTGCTGGTCACCAGCTCCTTGATCTTGGTGACCACGCGCTCGGGGCCGACGTTGTAGGGCAGCTCGGTGACGATGATGCCCTTGCGGCGCGGAGTGATCTGCTCGACAGTGCACTTGGCCCGCATGCGGAACGTGCCACGCCCGGTCTCGTACGCGTCCCGCACTCCCTGCAGCCCGATGATCGTGCCGCCGGTCGGCAGGTCGGGACCCGGGACGAACGTCATCAGCTCGTCCAGCGTCGCGTCCGGCTTCTTGATCAGGTGGCGAGCGGCGGCCACGACCTCGGTGAGGTTGTGCGGCGCCATGTTGGTCGCCATGCCCACCGCGATCCCGCTCGCGCCGTTGACGAGCAGGTTGGGGAACGCCGACGGCATGACGACCGGCTCGGTCTCCTGGCCGTCGTAGTTGGGCTTGAAGTCGACGGTGTCCTCGTCGAGCGACTCGACCATGAGCATGGCCGCCGGGGCCAGCCTGGCCTC
Organism: Nonomuraea sp. H19; assembly: GCF_052068215.1. NCBI lineage: Bacteria > Bacillati > Actinomycetota > Actinomycetes > Streptosporangiales > Streptosporangiaceae > Nonomuraea > Nonomuraea sp. H19. The sequence goes on from NZ_JBQHCV010000012.1 coordinate 10,246, forward strand.
GGTGTAACGCATGGCGGCGGGCATGTCGTCGGGCGAGCCGAAGTTGCCGTGGCCGTCCACGAGCGGCAGCCGCATGGAGAACGGCTGGGCCAGCCGCACCAGCGCGTCGTAGATCGCTGAGTCGCCGTGCGGGTGCAGCTTGCCCATGACGTCGCCGACGACGCGTGAGGACTTGACGTGCCCGCGGTCCGGGCGCAGGCCCATCTCGCTCATCGAATAGAGGATGCGCCGCTGCACGGGCTTGAGTCCGTCACGAGCGTCGGGCAGGGCGCGCTGATAGATCACCGAGTAGGCGTACTCGAGAAAGCTCGTGCGCATCTCGGAGGAGACGTCGATGTCGACGATCCGCTCCTCGAAGTCCTCAGGTGGGGGTGCAGTCGTGCGTCGGGCCATCTTGTGCTGCGCGGCTGCCTCGGCCGTCGCGCCGAGGGGAAGCGCATCCTCCTTCTGTCCTTGTGCTGTAACCGTAGCCGTCGCTCGCTGGAGAAGCGTCAGATCGGCGTGTGAGGCGTCGACGTAACGGCGGCGGTCGCGACGCGGTGGCGGCCAGAGGCGCGTACGGCCACGCGACCGATATGGGTTCCGACGTGTTTGCCCCTGGAGATGATGGCACGAGCCGGGGCCCCTATGACGTATCCATGGCCCTCCTCGCCGGGGAGAGTGCAACGTCGCACCGTCGTGCCGAGATGAGGATGATACTCGATGTCCGCCACTTCTCGCATACGTGTTCGATCGCTCCATACTTGACCAAGCAATTGCTTGGTGTTACGTTCGCGGCACGAGCGTTCCGCTGTCCCGGAGGGGTCATGATCGAGTTCCATCCCGTGGCCAAGCACATCGGCGCCGAGGTCACCGGGGTCGATCTGCGCAAGCCGCTGTCGCAGGAAGACGTCGCCACCCTGCGGGAAGGCTGGCTCAAACACCTCGTGCTGTTCTTCCGCGACCAGCCCATAGACGACGAGCAGCACCTGCAGTTCGCCCTGAACTTCGGCACGCTCAACCACCCCGCCTTCAAGAAGGACTCCGCCAGCCCCATCCACGTCCTCGACCAGACCTCCCCCAAGGGGGAAGGCGGCGACGAGTGGCACAGCGACAACACCTTCGAGCCCACGCCGCCGATGGGCTCCCTGCTGCGCTGCGTCCAGCTACCCAGCGTGGGCGGCGACACGTGCTGGGCGAACACCTATATGGCGTACGAGACACTCTCGCCGCCGCTGCAGCGGCTGTGCGACGAACTGACGGCCGTGCACGACATCACGATGTCGATGAAGAAGGCGATCGCGAAGGGCCACCCGTTCGACCTGGCCGAGATCCAGGCCAAATGGCCGCCCATCGAACGTCCGGTGGTCCGCGTGCACGCGGAGACGGGCAGGAAGGCCCTCTTCGTCAACCGGTCCTCGACCACTCGGCTCGTCGGGCTGTCCGACCGGGAGAACGAGGCCCTGCTGCCGCTCCTGATCGACCACATCCGCTCGCCCGAGTTCCAGTGCCGCCTCAGATGGCGGCCCGGCACTCTCGCCTTCTGGGACAACCGCCCAACGCAGCACTACGCGGTGGCCGACTACACAGAACGCCGCCGCATGCACCGGGTAACGATCAACGCCTTCCCCGAACACGCCGACCCCTCCTGAAACCCCCACCGGCCCACCCGACCATGCGCAGGCCGGCGATTCGCCACGCGGGCGGCCCACAGTGCGCACGTAACGGCGCCCGGCCCCGTAAACCGGAGGAGCGTTCCCTGGACGGGGCCCAGCCATGGTCGGTGGGTGGAGTGACGGCGGCACCGCCGTGAAAGATGGTGGGTTGTACGGGTGGAGTGACGGCGGCACCGCCGTGAAAGATGGTGGGTTGTACGGGTGGGGTGACGGCGGCACCGCCGTGAAAGATGGTGGGTTGTACGGGTGGGGTGACGGCGGCACCGCCGTGAAAGATGGTGGGTTGTACGGGTGGGGTGACGGCGGCACCGCCGTGAAAGATGGTGGGTTGTACGGGTGGGGTGACGGCGGCACCGCCGCAAAAGATGCTGGGTTGAACGGGCAGCATGCGCAAACCGTCGGCGGAAGCTGGTAACAAGGAGGCATGATTGACGCCCCCGATGCCGCCGCGCTGCGGGAAGAGGCAGAAGAGCGCCTGCGAGCCCTGGCCGGCGAGCATGCCCAGCTCCGTGACGACCAGTGGGCCGCGATCGAAGCGCTCGTCGTGGACCGGCGCAGGGTGCTCGTCGTGCAGCGGACCGGCTGGGGCAAGTCGGCCGTCTACTTCGTGGCCACCGCGCTCCTGCGCGAGCTCGGCGAGGGCCCCACGGTCATCGTCTCGCCGCTGCTGGCGCTGATGCGCAACCAGATCGCCGCCGCCGAGCGGGCCGGCATCAGAGCCGTCACGATCAACTCCGCCAACCCCGAGGCGTGGGAGGAGGTCTACGGCCAGGTCGCCGACGGCATGGTGGACGTGCTTCTGGTCAGCCCCGAGCGGCTCAACAACCCGGACTTCCGCGACAACGTGCTGCCCGAGCTGGCCGAGAGCGCCGGGCTCGTGGTGGTCGACGAGGCGCACTGCATCTCCGACTGGGGCCACGACTTCAGGCCCGACTACCGCAGGCTGGCCAGGCTGTTCGAGGAGTTGCCGCCCGGCATCCCGGTCCTGTCCACCACCGCCACCGCCAACGCCAGGGTCACGCGTGACGTGGCCGAGCAGATGCGCCTTCCCGCCGAGCTGCGGCCCGACGGCGAGGACACGCTGGTGCTGCGCGGGCCGCTGGAGCGGGAGAGCCTGCATCTCAGCGTCGTCCGCCTGCCCACCGCCGAGCAGCGCCTCGCCTGGCTGGCCCAGACGCTGCGCGAGCTGCCCGGTTCCGGCATCGTCTACACCCTCACCGTGGCCGCCGCCCACGAGATCGCCGGCTACCTGCGCGAGCAGGGTCACGAGGTGGCCGCCTACTCCGGCCAGACCGATCCGGCCGAGCGGCTGGCGGCCGAGGAGGCGCTGCTCAACAACAAGATCAAGGCGCTGGTGGCGACGAGCGCGCTCGGGATGGGGTTCGACAAGCCGGATCTGGGCTTTGTGGTGCACGTGGGCGCGCCGCAGTCGCCGGTCGCCTACTACCAGCAGGTCGGCCGGGCCGGGCGCGGTGTCGAGCGGGCCGAGGTGATGCTGCTGCCCGGCACCGAGGACCGGGATATCTGGGCATATTTCGCCTCGCTGGCCTTCCCTCCCGAACCCCTCGTACGCACCACGCTCCAGACCCTCGAAGAGCGTGGCGTCATGTCCACTCCGGCCCTCGAGACCGCCGTCGACCTGAGCCGCAGCCGCCTGGAGATGATGCTCAAGGTCCTCGACGTCGACGGCGCCGTCCGGCGGGTCAAGGGCGGATGGGAGGCCACCGGGGAGCCGTGGGCGTACGACACCGAGCGCTACGCCCGCATCGCCGCCGAGCGCAAGGCCGAGCAGGAGGCCATGCTCGGCTACCTGACGACGGGCGAGTGCCGGGAGCAATACCTGCGCAGGCACCTCGACGACGAGGCCGCCAGGCCGTGCGGCCGCTGCGACAACTGCACCGGCAGCCACCGCTCGCCGGAGATCGGCGCGCAGGCCGTCGAGACCGCACGGGAGCGGCTGAGCAGGCCCGGCGTCGAGATCGAGGCCCGCAAGCAGTGGCCGACCGGGCTGCCCGACCTGTCCGGGCGGATCAAGCCCGAGCTGGGGGCCGAGCCGGGCCGGGCACTCGGGCGGCTGACCGACATCGGGTGGGGCAACCGGCTGCGGGAGCTGTTCAACGGCGGCGACGGGCCGATCGCCGACGACATGTTCAAGGCCGTGGTGCAGGTGCTGTCCGCCTGGGACTGGCGCGAACGCCCCGTGGCCGTGGTCAACGTGCCGTCCGCGACGCGGCCGCAGCTCGTACGCTCGTTCGCCGAGCGGCTGGCACAGGTCGGCCGGCTGACATATCTGGGAGAGCTGGGCTACCGGGCGGGCTCGCCCGGGCAGCAGTTCAACAGCGCCAAGCGGGTGCAGGCCGTCCGGGGCACGCTGGCCATGCCCAAGGAGCTGGGCGCCCAGATCGCCGGCTGCGGCGGTCCCGTCCTGCTCATCGACGACCGGGTGGACACGGGATGGACGATGACGCTGGCGACCGCCCTGGTCCGCCACGCGGGCGCCCCCGCCGTGCTGCCGCTGGCCCTGGCGACCGTCAGCTGACGCCCATCGTGAGCAGGTCGTAGTCGCCGAAGACCGGGCTCACGTGGACGTTCGCGGCGTTCTCGCCGCGCAGCAGGAGCGGGCTCTCCCAGCCCAGCGGGGCCAGCACCGCCTCGGCGGCCAGGCGCTGCTCCACCTGCGTCCACACGGTGGCCCGCTTCGCCGGGTCGAGCTCCGCCCTGGCCTGGTCGATGAGGTCGTCGATCGCCTTGACACGGACGCTGATGTTGATCGACGAACCCTTCTCGCTGATCTGCCTGCTGTCCGCGAGCAACCCGAGGAACGCGTCCGGGTCCGGCCAGTCGGGCGTCCAGGACTTGGAGATCAGGCCAATTTTGTGCTGCTTGAGATATTCGGGGCTGCTGCCGTATTTCCGGTGGAAGTCCGCGATGGAGACGTGCTTCAGGGTCAGGGTGACGCCAACCTTGGCGAGCGCGGCCCGCACGCTCTCGGCCGCCTCCTTCTCCCCGGGCACGTCCCGGTAGAGGTACGTGGCGGCGAACCCCGACGCCTGCCCGCACGCCTGCAGCGACTGCCTGGCCGCCTGCTGGTCGCCCGCGGGCTTGAGATTCGGGTCGATCCAGCGGCGCCCCGCGACCGCGGGCGGCAGCAGCGACGTGGGCACGGGGGACTGCGTCAGGTCGGTGCCGTAGGCGCGGGCGAGCGCGTTCAGGTCCAGCGCGCGCACCACCGCCTGCCGGCACTCGACCTTGTCGAACGGCGCCACCTGCGGATTGATCGCCAGTATCCGGACCGAGGTGGTCACGGGCGCGTCTGCCCGCTGCTTGAGCGCCGGCGCGGCGAGCACCGTGTTCACCTCCTCTTTCAGGAGGTACGGCCCGAATTCGGCGTCGCCTTCGCGCAGCCGCTCGGTGGCGTCGTCGGCGTTGTACTCCAGCTCGTAGCGGTCGGGGAGCGCCTTGCGGTTGGGGTCCGTCGCAGCGGCCCACTGCTCGTTGCGCACCAGAACGACCTTGTCCTCGGTGACGCCGTCCAGCTTGTACGGGCCCGACGACATGACGCTCTTGGCGTACTGCGCCCGCGTGTCCTTCGCGGCCGGCACGGGGATGGTGTCGGGGAGCTGCGCGACGTGGTCGAACGCGGCGTAGGGCTTCTTGAGGCGGAAGACGATCGTGCGCTCGTCGGGCGTCTGGATGGCCGAGTCGGTGTTCTCGCCCGGCGACTTGTACGGGCCCTCGTAGCCGGTGGGAAGATCGAGCATCTGGTCGAAGTAGTACGAACCGTTGGAGTAACCGGCGTCCATGCTGCGGAGCACCGCGTACTTGACGTCGGCTGAGGTGATCGGGCTCCCGTCCTGATATTTCAGCCCGTGCCGGAGTCTGTAGGTCCAGGTCTTGCCGCCGTCGCCAGGCACGCCCAGCGACTCCGCCAGGTCCGGCACGAGCTGCGTCCCTGCGGCTGCAGGGGCCGGCTTGAACATCGTCAGCGCTCGCCCATAGAGCCTGACCATGTTGAACGAGTCCGGCAAGTACATGTTCCCCGGGTCGGTGGACTCCAGAGACGACGTCGAGACCACGCGGAGGGTGCCACCGGTCTTGGCGGACGGGTTCGCGACCGAGGTCACCGCCGTGCCGAAGCCGGTGACCGGCGGGGTGGCCGGCGGGGTGGCCGGCGTGCGGGTGGCGGTCGGCGTGATCGGAAGGCCGGCCTGCGCGACCAACCAGACCGCGACACCGGTCACCAGGGTGACGGCCGCCGCCCCGACCGTCACCAGCACGTTCCGCCGTCGCCGGGAGGGCTCGGTGGCAGCTCCGAGGCGGGGCGCTATGGGCCCGCTGACCGGGTAGGGGCCGCCGCCCGCCGCCTGAGGGGCGTGGACCTGCCGGCCGCTCGTCGGATGAGGCGCCTCGGCCTGAGCGCTGCTCGCCGCCTGCGGAGGCCGCGATGGGGCACCGCTTCCCGGCCGAGGCACCGAGCCCGAGGGCGCGGGCGGTGGGGCCGATGGCGCGGGCGCCGAGCCCGACGGCGCGGGCGGTGGAGCCGGGGACGCGGGCGGTGGCGCGGTGCCGGCTCGGATCAGGTCGTGGATCAGTTGCTCGGCGGTGGGCCGATGGCGATGGTCCTTGGCCAGGCAGGCCCGCAGCAGCGGCGCGAGCTCGCCCGGCACGCCCGACAAATCAGGCTCCAGGTTCAATATCCGATGCATCACGACGGGCATCGGCCCAACCCCGAACGCCCCCCGCCCCGTGGCCGCGAACACCATCGTGCCCGCCCACGCGAACACGTCGCCGGCAGGCAGCGCCTCACCGAGAAACTGCTCGGGAGCCATGAACGCAGGCGTCCCCACGATCCCGGTCGTGAGACTCTGGCTGATGTCGAGCGCCCGCGCGATCCCGAAGTCGATCACCCGGGGCCCGTCGGGCCCAAGCAGCACGTTGCTCGGCTTGAAGTCCCGGTGCACCACCCCGGCCCGGTGAATGGCCACCAGCGCCGTGGCCGTCGTGATCGCCAGCCGCATCAGCGACGGCCCCTGCACCGGCCCTTCCTTGGTGACCTGGTGCTGCAGGGAAAGGCCATCGACGTATTCGCCCACGATGTACGGCTGGTCGTTGACGGCCCCGACCTCCAGCACGCGAGCCGTGCAGAATTCCGCCACCCGCCGCGCCGCCTCGGCCTCGCGGCGGAAGCGGCGTACCGCGTTCTGGTCGTCGGCGAACCTGGCGTGCAGCAGCTTGATGGCGACCTGCTCGCCGCTGGCGGACACGCCGAGATAGACGCTGCCCTGGCCGCCCTCGCCGAGGAAACCGGTGATCTTGTAGGAGCCAACCGACGGAGGGTCGCCTGCCCGTAACGGGCGCACGCCGCGCATCCGGCTCCCCTATGTCGCGCTTTATCCGGCCCTGCCACCATAGCGCCGGTCAGCACGCCTAGAAGGGCGGACGCGCACCCAGGTGCATGATCGCCTTGGCGGCCAGCCGGCAGCCCGAGGCCAGCGACTCGGCCGGGGGCTTGCCCTCCAGCCACGGCGGCAGGAAGCCGGCGCAGAACGCGTCGCCCGCGCCCGTCCCATCAACGATCTTGTCGACCGGCTCGGCGGCCGCCCGGACGGAGTCGGGGCGGCCGTTGCTGAACCACAGCGCGCCCTCGGCGTTCATCTTGATGACGACCTGCGGGAACCACGCCGTCAGCACCTTGGCCGCGGCCTCGGCGTCGTCGCGGCCGGTCAGCACCTTGGCCTGCTGGATGTTGGCGAACAGCAGCTTGGCGCCGTTGGTCCACTCCAGGAACGGCTCGGCCCCCGTGCGCTCCAGCGGCGCGGACGAGGCGCAGTCGACCGAGATCGACATCCCGGTGTCGTGGGCCATGTCGAGCGCCGCGAGACCGGCGTCGCGCGAGCCCTCGTTGATCAGGGTGTAGCCGGAGAGGTGCAGATGCGCGCCCGATGCGAACAGGTCGCGCGGCAGGTCCTCCGGGGACAGCGCCGCGTTGGCGCCGGGGTCGGACAGCATGGTGCGCTCGCCCTTGTGCGTGACCAGCACCACGCAGGTGCCGGTGGGCCGCTCGGGGTCCATGACGAGCCGGGCGTCGACGCCGTAGCCCATCAGCTCCATGTCGCGGTTTCGCCCGGTGATGTCAGCGCCCCTGCGGCCGATGAAGGCCACCTCGGCGCCCTCGACGGCGAGCCATGAGGCGATGTTGGCCCCTGAGCCGCCACCGTGCATGGTGACGATCGCCGGCGTGTCGCTCGCCCTGGCGAGTGCATAACGGGCGCGCGCGACCGCGTCGGTCATGAGATCGCCCACCACGACGACCCGCGTCATGATGCCACCACCTTGCTGCCTTCAGAACGACCCTGGCCACGGCAAAACTAACAGCTTCCGGGCTGCTCGTGGGGCGGACCCAGGACACCGGGCTTGAGTCGATGCACAAGCGTTGCCCAACCGGACCCCGGGTCTTGGCATGTGGGATGCGGGTTTACCCTCGGGACTGTGGAGGCACACTATCCGGCCCACTGGGAGGCCGATGTCGTCCTGGCCGACGGCGGGACCGCGCACGTTCGCCCGATCAGGCCCGCTGACGCGGATCGCCTCCGTTCCTTCTACTCCCGTCTATCCGACGAGTCGATCTATTTCCGGTTCTTCGGGCCCCGGCCGCGGCTGTCCGACAAGGAAGTCGAGCGCTTCACGAACGTCGACTACGTCAACAGGGTCGCGCTGATCGCCACCATCGGCGCCGAGATGGTCGCCGTGATCCGCTACGACCGCACCGCGCCTGGCGAGGCCGAGGTGGCCTTCCTCGTCGAGGACGCCCACCAGGGCAGGGGAGTGGCCTCCGTGCTCCTGGAGCACCTGGCCGCCACGGCCCGCGAGCGGGGCATCGAGCGCTTCGTCGCCGACGTCCTGCCCGCCAACATGCGCATGATGGGCTTGCTGCGCCAGGCCGGCTACACCGCCCAGAGCCAGTTCGCCGACGGCGTCGTACGCATGACGCTCGACCTCACCCCCACCGACACCTCGGCCGAGGTGACGGCGGCCCGCGAGCACCGGGCCGAGTCCAGGTCCATCGCCCGCCTGCTGACCCCGGGCTCGATCGCCGTCATCGGCGCCTCGCGCGAGCCCGGCGGGGTCGGCCAGACCGCGCTGCGCAACCTGCTGGCCGCCGACTTCACCGGGCCCGTCTATCCCGTGCACCGTGAGGTGCGGGCGGTGGCGGGCGTGCGCGCCTACCCGAGCGTGGGCGCGATCGGCGACGAGGTGGACCTGGCCGTGGTGGCCGTGCCCGCCGAGAGCGTGATCGACGTGGTCAAGGAGTGCGCGGAAAAGGGCGTGCACGGTCTGGTCGTGGTCTCCTCCGGCTTCGGCGAGACCGGCCCGCAGGGCAAGGCCAGACAGGACGAGCTGGCCCGCATCGCCCGCGCCTACGGCCTGCGCGTGGTGGGCCCCAACTGCCTCGGCATCGCCAACACCGACCCCGCCGTCCGGCTCAACGCCACTCTCGCCGCCACTGTGCCGGGCCGGGGCAAGGTGGGCTTCTTCAGCCAGTCGGGCGCGCTCGGCACCGCGTTGCTGCAGCGGGTGGCGCAGCGCGGCATGGGCATCTCGTCGTTCGTCTCGGCCGGCAACAGGGCCGACGTGTCGGGCAACGACCTGCTCCAATATTGGGAGGAAGACGACTCGACCGAGGTGATCCTGCTCTACCTGGAGTCGCTGGGCAACCCGCGCAAGTTCACCCGGCTGGCCCGGCGCATCGCGCGCAGCAAGCCGATCGTGGTGGTCAAGAGCGGGGGCACCCCGTCGGGGCACTCCGCGGAGGAGCTCGGCCTGCCGGACTCCGCGATCAGCTCCCTGTTCGCGCAGGCCGGTCTGATCAGGGTCGACGACCTCATCCAGCTCTTCGACGTGGGGCAGTTGCTGGCCTACCAGCCGCTGCCCGCCGGCCCCAGGGTCGCGCTCGTGACCAACTCCGACGCACTCGGCCTGCTCGCCGCCGACGCCTGCGTGGCCGCGGGACTCGAGCCGCGCCCGCCGGTCAACCTGGGTCCCGCCGCGGGCGCCACGGAGTTCGGCACGGCCCTCGCCGGCGAACTGGACTCCCCCGACGTGGACGCCGCCGTCGTGATCTACATGCCGCCCATTCCCGGCGACACGGAGGCGGTGGCGGCCGAGCTGCTGCGAGTGTCGAAGGACGTGCCCAAGCCGGTGCTCACGACGTTCCGCGGCCATCTGGGCATGCACCCGGCCCTCCGCGTGGCGGGCCCGTCCGCCGACCAGGCGACGCCCGCGCGCGGGTCCATCCCTTCGTACGCGGCGCCGGAGGAGGCGGTCAGAGCGCTGGCCCACGTGGTTCAGTACGCCACCTGGCGCGCCCACCCCGCGGTGCCGCCACCGGAGCTCGACGACATCGACACCGGCCGCGCCCGCGCCCTGGTCAGCGCCACCCTGTCCACCGCCGCGGCCGACGCGTCGCCGGAGCCGGGGGCGGGGGCGGGGTTCGCGGAGCCGGGGCCGCCGGTCGAGATCGACGCCACCGAGCTGCTGTCCTGCTACGGCCTCACCGTCTGGCCCGCCGAGGTGGTGCGCTCGCCCGATGAGGCCGTGGCCGCCGCGGAGCGCCTCGGCTGGCCCGTGGTGCTCAAGGTCGCCGACCCCGGCGCCTCCCGCCGCGCGGGCACCGTGCGCCTGGGGCTGACGGGCCCGCAGATGGTATGCCACGCGTATGCCGAGTTCGCCGACCAACTCGGCGCCGAGGTCGAGCTGGCCGTGCAGCGCATGGCGCCGCAGCCGGCCGTGCCGACCGTGGTGGGCGTCGTCGAGGACCCGGCGTTCGGCCCGGTCGTGTCGTTCGGGCTCGGCGAGGTGACCGCACGCCTCCTGCTCGACCAGGGCTTCCGCCTCGCCCCGCTGACCGGCGAGGACGCCGCCGCACTCGTCCGCTCGGTGCGGGCGGCGCCGCTGCTGTTCGGCCAGTACGGCTACCCGCCGGTCGCGGTCGACGCCCTGGAAGAACTGCTCGTGCGCGTCGGCCGCCTGGCCCACGACCTGCCCGAGGTGGCCCGCCTGAACCTGGACCAGGTCCTGGTGGGGGAGTCGAACGTCATGATCCTCGGAGCCCGCGCGACCCTGCGCACCCCGGCGGGCCCGCGCCTGGACGGCGGCCCGCGCCGGCTCTCCTGACCAGGGCGTGGCCGGAGTGGCAGGTGATACCTGCTTAAGACGTTATAGAGCGTTATATCTGGTGGGTGAGTGCACTGCCCGTCCCTGGCAGGATGGAGCCATGAGGGAAACCCGAGTCTCAGCCGCGGGCCTGCGTGAAGCGATCGAGCGCAGCGGCTACTATCCCGACCTCGTCACCGATGCGGTCGAATCCGCGCTGGGCAAGGAGGCCGTGACCGCGTTCGTGGTCCATCACGAGGCCACTTTCGATCCCGCGATGGAGGTGCGCAGACACGTCACCGTGCTGGTGCTCACCGGGACGCGGCTCCTGGTCTGCCACACCGACGAGCATCCCGCGGTCGAGGGCGTCTCGACGTCCCACGCTTCCACGACGACGGAGGCCGTCCGGCTGAGCCGCATCCAGTCGGTGGCCGTCACCCGCGTCGTGCCCGACCCCGCCTCCTACGTCCCAGGCGTCCCTCCCACGGAGGCGACGCTCACCATCGGATGGGGCGCCATCTCCCACGTGGACCTCGAACCGGCCACGTGCGGCGACGAAAACTGCGAGGCCGACCACGGCTACACGGGCGCCATCACCGCCGACGACCTGTCGCTCAGGGTCAGCGAGGCCGCCGACGGCCCGGAGGCGGTAAACCACGTCCTCGCCTTCGCCAAGGCTCTCTCCGAAGCAACGGCCCACACCACCTCCTGATCCTGGCACCACCGGCGGACTCCCAGCAGCCCGCTGCGCCGATGCGGCGACGACGACGCGCGCGTGGCCGTGATCGGCGCAGCGCCCATGGCGCCCACCGGGCGGACACGAAGACGCCGGCCAAGACGTCAGCGAAGACGCAGGCCAAGCATGCGCTCGTAACGGCGAGGACTCCGTGAGCCTTCACGACCGGCCATGACAGACGGAGACCAGCGACGGCGAGTGCGGGTAAGCCGGCCGGCCGTAAAGAAAAAAAATAGACAGTGGGCGAGTGCCGGGCAAAATGCGCGGCGAGTTGGTCGCGGCTACAAGTAAAGAAGAGCGAGATCCGCGAGGGCTAGGATGAGGGCATGGCGACGCTGGCGGATCTCTCGGGTGCGTTGTTGGCCGCGGTCGGTGTTCCGAGCGAGTCAGACCAGGATCCCGCGATCGTCCTGGCGCCTGCGGAGCGCGTCTGCCTGTTCCTGGTCGACGGCCTGGGCGCCGAGCTGCTGCGGGCGCACCCCGAGGCCGCGCCGTTCCTGTCCGGGCTGGGGAGCAGGACGCTCACGGCCGGGTTTCCCACCACCACCGTCACCAGCCTCTGCTCGCTGGGCACGGCCCTGCCGCCGGGCGAGCACGGCATGCTCGGCCTGACCCTGGCCGTGCCGGGCACCGGGCACCTGTTCAACTGCCTGCGCTGGACGCTGCCGGACGGCCAGACGATGGACCCGGAGAAGTGGCAGCCCGCCGCCACCGTCTACCAGCGGGCCGCCCAGGCCGGGGTCGAGCCCGTCTACGTCGCCCCCGCCGAGTTCGAAGGCACCGGCCTGACAAGGGCCGTCTACCGGGGCGTGCGCTACGTGCCCGCCGACACCGTGGACGACCGCGTGGCCCGCACGCTCGACGCCCTGCGCGAGCGCCGGTCCACGCACGTCACCGTCTATTACGGAAATCTGGACGCCATCGGCCACATGGTGGGATGGGGCAGCGAGGAATGGCTGCGGCAGCTCGCCATCGTCGACGACATGGCCCAGCGCCTGGCCGAAGGGCTGCCTCCCGGGTCCGCCCTCTACATCACCGCCGACCACGGCATGGTCAACGCGACCCAGAAGATCGACGCTGAGAGCCTGTCCGAGCTGACCGAAGGGGTGGCGCTGCTCGGCGGCGAGGCCAGGGCCAGGCACGTCTACGCCAAGCCAGGCGCCGCCCAGGAGGTGCTCCAGGCGTGGCGTGCGACTCTCCAGGGGAAGGCCTGGGTAGTGTCCAGGCAGGAGGCGGTCGAGTCGGGCTGGTTCGGGCCCCGGGTCCGCGACGCGTGGCTGGAGCGCATCGGCGACGTCGTCGCCGTCCCCTACGCCGACCTGGCCATCACCGCCCCGACGATGCATCCGATCGAGGCCATGTTCACCGGATACCACGGTTCGATGACGGCGGCCGAACAGAACGTCCCGCTCCTGGAGGTACGCGCATGAGCCCGCTGATCACTCCCGCCGAGCTCGCCGCGCTCGGCGACGTGACGGTGCTCGACGTCCGCTGGCGGCTGGGCGGGCCGCCCGGGGTGGAGCTCTACCGCGAGGGGCACCTCGAAGGCGCCGTCTACTGTGACCTCGACACCGATCTCGCGGCCCCTCCGGGCGAGGGCGGGCGGCATCCGCTGCCCGAGGCGGAGGCGTTCCAGCGGGCGATGCGCCGCCTGGGAGTACGCGACGGGCGGCCGGTGGTGGTCTATGACGACGCCGGGTCCACCGTCGCCGCCCGAGCCTGGTGGGCGCTGCGGTATTTCGGGCACCAGGACGTGCGCGTGCTCGACGGCGGCCTGGCCGCCTGGACGGAGGCGGGGCTGCCGGCCACGAAGGAGGCACCCGTTCCCGCCGAGGGGGACTTCACCGCCCGGCCGGGCGGGATGCCGGTGCTGGCCGCCGCCGAGGCCGGCGCACTGGCGACCGAGGGCGTGCTGCTGGACGCCAGGGCGGGGGAGCGTTACCGGGGCGAGGTGGAGCCCGTGGACCCGGTCGCCGGACACGTGCCGGGCGCCGTCAGCGCGCCTACCACGGAGAACGTCGGCCCCGACGGCAGGTTCCGCGATCCCGCCGCGCTCCGGGCCAGGTTCGCCGAGCTCGGGGTCGGAGAAGGCGTCCAGGTGGGGGCATACTGCGGCTCCGGCGTCACGGCCGCCCATGAGGTGCTCGCGCTGGAGGTGGCCGGTCTGCCCGCCGCTCTCTACGTGGGCTCCTGGTCCAACTGGGTCGCCGACCCGTCACGACCCGTCGCCACCGGCTGACCACCACAGCCGAACCGGACAGCCGGCCACTTCCCGGCCCGGCCATCCGTCGGCACAAGGGCCGGGCTGCTGGACGAGCCGGCGAACCTGGCGGCCGGCAGCACAGTCCCCGGCTCCTGGGCTCCCGCATCCCGCTCGAGGCACCTGCCGACTGCCTGAGCAGGCACCCGCATCCCGCTTGAGCGGACACCTGCCGACTGCCTGAGCAGGCGCTCGCAGCCCGCCTGAGCGGGGCGCGGCCGTACCGGGGCGGAGGGCGGTGCACCGAGCGGCGGCGGAGGTCAGTAGAGGGCGCGATCACCGGCCCCGAAGCAGGTGAACTCGAACACCCCCGTCTTGGCCGAGGCACAGGCCAGTGCCGCGTCCGGGGGCCGACCGGCCGCGATGAGCTCGTGGAACGCGCTCATCACCGCCCGCGCCGCCTCATCCTGCACCGGCACCATCCCCGCGATCACACACGACGACCCCTTGGCCAGGAACGTTCCAGGCAACCCCAGCGGCGCCCCCTCCACCGGCGTCCGCGACATGCCGGAATTGCAGGCGGAAAGCACCACGAGCCCCGCCGACCGCGGCAACTTCAGCAGGTCGTAGGCCATGAGCGCGCCATCTTCCAACGTGATCCCGGACACCAGCGGACTACGCGCCTGGAACACCCCGTGCGCTGCCAGATGCAGCACGTCCGCGTCCAGCAGCGCCTCCAGCACCGCGTCGGTGCGTCCCGGCACCTCGCGCCCGCCCGGATGGCAGGCCAGCACGTGCGCCACCTCGGCGTGCGCGTGCGTCAGGGCGGGCCCGGCCGCCGCGACCACCACCGGAGGCCCGTCCCTGCGGGTGCTTGCGAGCTCCCTCGCCCGCACCCAGGCGGCCGCGCTGGCCGCCACGCTCACCGGCCGTTCGCGCAGGAAGGGCAGCGCTCCCCAGGGGAGCGTGTGCAGCGCGCCCACGGGCACCACCACCAGTGGCCGGTCACCCAGCTCGGCGGCCAGCGGTCGCAGCAGCAGCCCCTCCAGATCCCCGGCCGCGGCCTCGACGTCCCGCTCATGCTGCGCGTGTCTCGCCGCGCCGGCCAGACCCAGGCAATCCCGGGCCTCTCCCCGCTTGCGGACCACGTAACGCAGCCGGACGATCGCCTCCTCGACCGGCCGCGCGGCCCCCAGCCACCGCAGCAGCACCCGCTCCCCGGTGATCAGTACGGCCAGCAGCGACTCCTCGTCGACCACGAACTCCACCAGCGCCCCGCCGCTCCCCAGCTCCGCCCGCACCCGCTCGAGATCGGCCAGCGCGCAGGCGTGGGCGGGAGCCGTCACCGCGCGCCACCGCTCGGCCCACTCGAACACCTCACCCGCACCCCCGTCGCGCACCGCCAGCCCGAGCCCGAAGGCCGCCAGCCGCTCGCCGGCCCGGGCCGCATGGGCCCGCAGCGACGGATCGTCGAACGTCTCCACCTGCTCGCTCACCTCGGCCAGCCCGTCGCGGACCGCGCGGAAGGCCCCCGTGACGTCTTCCTGCAGAGACGCCTCCAGCGCCAGCGCGTGCTGGCGTACTGGGGCGGGGATGAGGCATCTCCGCCCGAGCTGCTTGGCCTGCGGTTTGGCGGCCAGCGAGGTCAGGCGGGCGCCCGCGGGCGGTGACCACGGCTCGCCCCGCGAAACGTGCCGGGTGAGCCTGGCCAGTTGCGCCGAGGCCGTCGGGTGATCGTCGATGGCGAGCGCCGCCTCGGCGGCCACCAGCCGCAGCGCCGCCGCCGCCGCAAGCTGGGCCGAGCCGTCCTCCAGCTCGTCGGCGCACGCGATCAGCTCGCCGACCAGAGCCGGCGTGACGGGTTCGAGGGCCAGCCGGGAACGCAGCACGACCTCCCTGGCCAGCGGCAGCCACGACGTGCGATCCTGCGCGGCGAGCTCGGCCGCCGCCTGCTCGGCCACCCGCCGGGCCTGGCGCGGGTCCCCGGTCAGCAACTCCACCTGGGCCAGCTTCAGCCGCGCCTCGGCCAGCGCCACGTGCGCCCCCGACGCCTCGAGATCGGGTACGGCGAGGTTCAGCATGGCCCTGGCCTCGCCGGGGAGGTGCGCGGCCAGCAGCGCGCCGGCGAAGTCGGCCCGCATGGTGGCCAGCCGCTCGGGAAAGCCGAACAGGGTGTCCTCGGCCTCCCGGTAGTGGTTGAACGCCCCTGCGATGTCGCCCCGGCGTACTGCCAGGAAGGGGAGGTTGGCGGCGGACAGGCGGGCCAGGTGCTGCAGCCCGGAGTGACGGGAGATCTCCAGGCAGGCGGTCAGGTCGCGCATGGCGGCGTCCCAGTCGCCGCGGTAGGAGTGGATGAGGCCGCGGTTGAGCAGGCCGCCCCCCAGGAACCTGCGGTTGTCCAGAGTGCCCGGCGCGGTCACGAGGGCCCGCACTGCCCGGTCGCAGGAGGCCATGGCCTCCTGGTGGCGGCCGAGGTGGGCGAGCGCGACCGCGCGCTGGGTGTCGAGCTTGGCGCGGTCGAGCGGGGACAGGTAGGCCCAAGCCAGCGCGGCCACGCGCAAGGCCTGCAGCGGATGGCCGCGCTCGGTGCGTACGGTGACGAGCGACAGCCGCGCCTGCGCGACCCGCTCCTGCGGCGCTCCCGGGGTGGCGATGGCCCGGCGCAGATGGTGTTCGGCGCCCTCGAGATCGCCCAGCTCACGCGCGGCCAGCGCCATCGCCCGGAGCGCGACGGCCTCGGCCTCGGCGGATCCGGCCCGGCGGGCGGCCGCGAGCACGACACGGCCGGCATGCATGGCATGGTCGGGATCGACCAGAGAACGCATCATGGCGGCCTCGGCCGCCGCGATGAGCGGGTCGAGGCCGCCGGGCGAGCCGTGGTGCTCCGGGGTGTCGCTCATGGGCGGGCCTTGCTCGAAACGGCCGGAAAAGGCGCGGCTCTCCCGGCCGGCTTGCTGAGGATCACATCAGACCGGCTGGCTGCGGGTCAGTGTGGGAACGGGCCGATCGCGGGTCAGGGCCGGATGCGCACCCATCTGGTCTGTATCGGGGCATGGCCGGGCCGGTGGCACACCACGCTGAGCCAGCCCGGAGGCAGCCCGGTGGCGACGAAATGGCCGTTGTCGGCGATGCGTCTGGTCAGCGTCAGGTGCGGGGTTCTCACATCGACGAGGGCGTCCTCTCCTGGATACGGGAAGACCTGTCCTGCGACGTCGATGAGCCCGTCACCCACCGTCACCTCCAGGTCGAACGTGAGCCCGGCGGCGACGAAGCGCACCAAGTGGGAGCCGTCGTCACCGCGCGCCCCCGCATTGGTGTGGATCGCGGCGAACTCGGCTGGGGCGGCGGTCACCGCCCGGGGGACCCGAAGCCCGTAGACCTCCCGTGCGGCGGTGGACACGTGGCTCGGTATCGGGTCGTTCCCGGCGGCCAGCCGGAGAGCCGCCAGGAAGTATTCGTCATTGATCATTGCGCCGTCTCCTGTGATGAGATCAGAGTGCGCAGTTTTTCCAGGCAGCGGGCCCTGGTCGGACCGACGCTGCCGATCGGCAGCCCGAGCCGCGTCGCCGTCTGCCGGCTCCCCAGGTCGATCGCGACCAGTTGGAGCAGCGTGCGGCAGGGTTCGTGCAAAGCGGAGACCGTCTTCCAGAGCAGCCGCCTGCCGTCGGTCTCCAGAACGGCGGAGGCTGGGTCAGGGTCCTCGACGACCTCGAGGGAGGAGACTCCCGGGCGGTCCTTCCGCAGGAGCAGGAGGGATTCGTGGCGCACGGTCGTCACGAGCCAGCCCCCCACCGCCGCCGGATCCCTGATGCTCTCGAGGTGCTGGAGCAGGCGCAGCCAGGCGCCCTGTACGGCGTCCGCCGCGTCAGACGGGCTCAGGCCGCACGCGCGGGCCACGGCCCACATGAGCGGCCCGAACCTGGACTCGAGCTCGTCCCAGGCGGACCGGTCGCCCTCGGCCGCGGCTTCGAGCAGCTCCGCCGGTTCGCGCGGATCGTGCATCGCGGCCTCCTCTCGTCCGGCACGGAGAGGCGATCATGCCTCCACGTGATTGACCGGGGACTCAGCGTAAACTCTACAGACTCGCCGGGAAGAGAACTCCCAGATCGGGAATTTGCCGGGTCGCCTCCTCATCGAGCAGCCGCCTGACCACCTCCTTCGCCGGCTCCTTCCTGGCCGCGTCGGCGATGGCGCCGGACACCAGCGCGGCGGCGAACGACGTGCCGCTCCACGCCGCATAGCCGCCGAACTCGCTCGTGTCGAGGAAG
Source organism: Nonomuraea sp. H19 (assembly GCF_052068215.1). NCBI lineage: Bacteria > Bacillati > Actinomycetota > Actinomycetes > Streptosporangiales > Streptosporangiaceae > Nonomuraea > Nonomuraea sp. H19. Next base: position 28,258 of record NZ_JBQHCV010000012.1, read on the forward strand.
CTGCTGGTCAGCCAGTCGCCACGGGCGCAGGCGTCCACCCACGTGCCGTATCCGGAGTAGGGGGCCCTGCGCTCCTCAGAGGCGTCCACGGCCGCCACGCCCACCACGTAGGGCAGGGCGGCGGGCCAGAACGGCCGGTCGGAAGCCGTATTGCCGGCGCAGGCCACCGTCACCGTGCCGGTCAGCGCGCGGATGGCGTCCGCCAGCAGGGGCGGCGGCCGGTCGTCGAACGTGTGGCCGCCGAAGGACAGGTTGAGCACGTGCGGGGGCCGCTCCCGCATGCGGTGGAGGGCGCGTACGACGCTCGCCTCGTCGCCGAGGCCGTCGCCGTTGAGCACCCGGCCGACGCGCAGCGGCGCGCCGGGCGCCCGGCGGGTCAGCAGTCCCGCGATGAACGTGCCGTGCCCGGCCTGCGAGCCCTCCGGCGCGTCGGCCTCCTCTGGGCCGACGTCGTCGTACCAGTCGGCGCCGGACCACCACGGGTGCTTGGCGACACCGGTGTCCAGCAGCCCCATCACCACGCCGGACCGGGATCTGCCCGGCTTGAACGCGATGGGCCGGGCGGGGAAGGGCCTGGACGCCGGGCCGCCGAAGAACAGCGGCTGGCCGCGGAACACGTGGTTCGGCGAGGCTCGGAGCCCCCGCCCGCGCAGCTCGGCCGTGATCTCGCAGGGGTCGACGCCGGGCGACAGATGGATGACGCAGACGCCGTCCGCCTCCGAGACCGCCTGGGTCCAGCGCGACACGACCGACAGCGCCGCCCGGTCGGTCAGCACCTGGCCTGGCCGGATGAACGCCGCGCCGACAGATTGCAGTTCCATGGCGGGGTATGTTTCCCGCCCCGGACACCTGTCACGCGACACTCCCGCACCAACTTGGTATGGCCCCCCTCTGGTGCCGGATAGCGACCGACGGTAGTCTCTCCCTAGTCACTTGTGATCATCCCGTGGCGAGGCCGTTGGGGAAGGCGCACCTCGTACCGAAACGGGAGGTCCGGTGTCTGCTCGTGGCGTCCTTTACGTCCACTCGGCTCAGCCCGCGCTGTGCCCTCACATTGAATGGGCAGTCGCGGGTGTTCTTGGCGTGCCCGTAGACCTGACGTGGACTCCGCAACCCGCCGCGCCCAACGTCGTGCGGGCACAGGCGGAGTGGGAGGGCCGCGCGGGCATCGCGGCGGCCATCGCCTCGTCCCTCATGGGCTGGCAGCGCCTCAGATTCGAGATCACCGAGGACGCCTCACCGGGCGTGGACGGGTCCAGGCATGCCTACACGCCGACGCTCGGGGCCTTCACCGCGGTCATCGGTGCCGCCGGCGACATCATGATCCCCGAGGACCGGCTCAGGACGGCGATGATGATGGCCACCCAGGGGCGGTGCGTGCTGGAGGAGGAGATCGACAAGATGCTCGGCCGGCCGTGGGACGAGGAGTTGGAGCCGTTCAGGTACGCCGGGGACGGGGCCCCCGTCCGCTGGCTCCACGCCGCCGTCTGACCCGGCCCCCTGCCCGCACGCCGCTGTCCGACCCCGGTCCGCCGCCTGCCCGGCCGCTGTCCGACCCCGGCCCGTCGCCTGCCCGGCCGCTCTCAGACCCCGGCCCGTCGGCCGCACGCCAACAAGCCTGACCCCCGCCGCCTGACCCCCGCCACGTGCGCCTTCGCCTGCCCGCCGGGCCGAAGCCCCCGCGCCCACGCCTTCCCCTCGGGCGCCCCAGCGAGCAGCGCCCCCCGGCGGCGGCCGTCCTACGCGGAAGCCCTCCCTCGCCGCTCTGCGAGGCAGCGCGGCGAAAGTTCCGTACCTTCCCCAGCCGCCCCGGGCGCGGTGGCGCACAGCCGAAAGGCCCCGCACCTGCGCCGGTGCGGGGCCTTTCGGGGAGAACCTACAGAGGGATGTTGCCGTGGGCGCCTCTGGCCGGGGTCGCCTGGGCGAGGACCTTGGCGATCGCGCCGCGGGTCTCCTCCGGCTTGATCACCTCGTCGATGACCCCCAGCTCCTGCGCCCTGGCCAGCCCGCCGGCGAGCTGCTCGTGCTCGACGGCCAGCCGCTGCTCCAGCTCGGCCCGCTCTTCCTCCGGCGCCGCCGCCAGCTCACGCCGCTTCAGGATGCGCACCGCGGCCACCGCGCCCATGACCGCGACCTCGGTCGTCGGCCAGGCGAACACCTTGGTGGCGCCCAGGGCGCGGGAGTTCATCGCGATGTACGCCCCGCCGTACGCCTTCCGCGTCACCAGCGTGACCCGCGGCACCGACGCCTCGGCGAAGGCGTGCAGCAGCTTGGCGCCGCGGCGCACCACGCCGTCGTGCTCCTGCCCGACACCCGGCAGGTAACCGGGCACGTCCACGAGGACAACCAATGGCACGCCGAACGCGTCACACATACGTACGAAGCGGGCGGCTTTCTCGGCGGACGTGGCGTCGAGGCAGCCGCCGAGCCGCATCGGGTTGTTGGCGATCACACCGACCGTGCGGCCGCCGAGGCGGCCGAGCGAGGTGACGATGTTGGGCGCCCACTTGGGGTGCAGCTCGATGCCGGGCTCGTCGAGCAGGCCGTTGACCAGCGGCTTGACGTCGTATGCCCGTCGCGCCGACTCGGGCAGCAGCGTGGAGAAGTCCACCTCGCCGATCTCGCCGGTGCGTACCCGGCCCTGGTGGCCGAGCAGCGTGGCGAGCTGGCGCGCCTTGACGTAGGCGTCGGTCTCGGTCTTGGTGACGACGTGCACGACGCCGCTGCGCTTGCTGTGGGGCTCGGGGCCGCCCAGGGCCGCGGCGTCGACGTTCTCGCCGGTGACGCTGCGGACCACGTCGGGGCCCGTGACGAAGATGCGGCCGGAGTCGGCCAGGATGACGAGGTCGGTGAGTGCGGGACCGTACGCGGCGCCGCCGGCGGCGGCGCCGACGACCACGGAGATCTGCGGCACGACACCGGATGCCTTCGTCATGGCGGCGAAGACCCGGCCGACGGCGTGCAGCGACTCGACGCCTTCGGCGAGTCGCGCACCGCCGGAGTGCCAGATCCCGATGATCGGCACCCGTTCACGGACGGCCACGTCGTAGGCGTGCACGATGTGCTCGCAACCGTCGCTGCCCATCGCGCCGCCCTGGAAGCGGGCGTCGCTGCAGAAGGCGACGACAGGTACGCCCTCGACACGGCCCATGGCGGCCAGCACGCCGCTCTTGTCCTCAGCGGTGATCAGCCGCAGCGAGCCCTCGTCGAGCAGCGCGGTCAGACGGACGATGGGATCGCGGGGATCAGCAGGCTCCTGATCGGAGTCCCGCGTCACCACCCGGTTGTCGAGCACGGTCATTTAAGCCCCCTTAAACACGACGGTCACGTTGTGCCCGCCGAATCCGAACGAGTTGTTGACCGCGGCGATGTCGCCTTCCGGGAGCTTGCGGTTCTCGCCGTAGACGAGGTCCACCTCGATGCCGTCGTCGATGTTGTCGAGGTTGATGGTGGCGGGGACGATCCGCTCCTGGAGCGCCTTGATGGTGAAGACGGACTCGATGCCGCCCGCGCCGCCGAGCAGGTGCCCGGTCATCGACTTGGTGGAGGTCACCAGCGGGTGCGTGCCGATGGCCTTGGCCACCGCCTGCACCTCGCCGACATCGCCCGCGGGGGTCGAAGTGGCGTGCGCGTTGACATGCTTGACGTCCAGCCCGGTGATGTCCGCGTTGGTCAGCGCCTGGGTCATCGCCATGATGATGCCGCGCCCCTCGGGCTCGGGCTGGGTGATGTGGTGGGCGTCCGCGGAGTAGCCGACGCCGGCGCAGTAGGCGTAGATCCGCGCGCCGCGCGCCCTTGCGTGCTCCTCAGACTCCAGCACGACGATGCCGGCGCCCTCTCCGAGCACGAACCCGTCGCGGTCGCGGTCCCACGGCCGGGACGCGCCTGCCGGGTCGTCGTTGCGGGTGGACATGGCCCGCGCGGCGGCGAAGGCCGCCATGTTGAGGCCGTGGATGGCGGCCTCGGTGCCGCCGGCGACCACGACGTCGGCGCGGCCCACCCTGATCATGTCCATCGCGTAGCCGATGGCCTCGGCGCCGGACGCGCACGCCGACACCGTGGCGTGCACGCCCGCCTGGGCGCCCAGGTCGAGACCGATCCAGGCGGCCGGGCCGTTGGGCATGAGCATCGGCACCGTGAAGGGAGACAGCCGGTTCCAGCCGCGCTCCCGGTAGGTGTCGTACGCCGCCAGCGTGGTGTTGATGCCGCCGATGCCGCTGGAGACCACGACACCGAGCCGCTCCGGCGGCACCTCGGGGGCACCGGCGTCCTGCCAGGCCTCCCTCGCCGCCACCAGGGCGAACTGCTCGCTGCGGTCGAGGCGGCGGGCCTCCGGCCGAGGCAGCACCTCGGCGGGGTCCACGGCGGCCGTCCCCGCGAACTTCACGGGGACGGTGTCGATCCAGTCCGTGGCGAGAGTCTCGACACCCGACTGACCGGCGAGGAGCGCCGTCCAGGTCGAGGTGACGTCTCCACCGACGGGCGTCGTCGCGCCAAGCCCGGTGACGACGACACGTACCCGGTTCGCACTCACGTTTCGCGCTCCTTGCTAATCAGTGCTGGTCGGTGCTGGTCGGTGGGTTTTTCAGCCCTGGATGAAGCCGAGGACGTCCTTGACCGTCTTCAGGTTCTTGAGCTGGTCGTCGGGAATCTCGACGCCGAACTCGTCCTGGGCGGCCACGGCGATCTCGACCATGGACAGGGAGTCGATGTCAAGGTCGTCCACGAAGCTCTTCTCGGGGGTCACTTCCGAGGCCGGAATGCCGGTGATCTCGTTGATGATCTTGCCGAGGCCTTCGAGGATCTCCTGCTCGGTGGCAGCCATATCGTTGGTTCTCCTTTGGTGTTGCCGGGTTCTGTGCGGAGTGCCGCACAAGCCTTGAGTGGTACGGCGTGATCTTACGGAATCTCGATCACTTGGCCCGCATAGGTGAGGCCCGCGCCGAAGCCGAGCACGAGCGCCAGATCGCCCGAGCGGACCTCGCCGCGCTCCAGCATGCGCGAGAGCGCGAGCGGGATGGACGCGGCCGAGGTGTTGCCGGCGGTGACGATGTCGCGCGCGACGACGGCCTTGTCGGCGCCCAGCTTACGGGCGATGGCCTCGATGATGCGCAGGTTGGCCTGGTGAGGGACGAACGCCGCCAGCTCCGACGGGTCCACCCCCGCGCGTGAGCAGGCTTCCAGGGCCACCGGGTGCAGCGCGGTGGTGGCCCAGCGGAAGACGGTCTGGCCCTCCTGGTGGAGGAACTTCGTGCGGTCCTCGATGCGGATGGCGTCGGACTTGTCGCCGGCGCTGCCCCAGACGACCGGGCCGATGCCGGGGGTCTCCGAGGGGCCCACCACCGCGGCTCCGGCGCCGTCGGCGAAGATCACGGCGGTGGCCCGGTCCGTCCAGTCGATCCACTGTGACAGCTTTTCCGCGCCGATGACCAGCACGTTCTTGGCCGACCCCGCGCGTACGGCGGTGCTGGCGGTGCCGAGCGCGTAGCAGAAGCCGGCGCAGGCGGCGTTGAGGTCGAAAGCGCCCGGCGCCTTGATGCCGAGGCGGTGCGCCACGACGGCGGAGGCGTTGGGGATCTGCGACTCGAGCGTGCAGGTCGCCACGATGACCAGGTCGACGTCGTCGGGCGACAGGCCGCTCGCGGCCAGCGCCTTGCCGCCGGCGATGGTGGCCATGTCCTCGAGGGACTCCGCCTCGAGCGCGATCCTGCGCTCCTTGATGCCGACCCGGGACTGGATCCACTCGTCGTTGGTCTCGATGGTCCTGGCCAGGTCGTCATTGGTGACCACGTTGGCCGGCTGGTAGTGGCCGAGGGCCAGCACCCTGGCGCCGGGAGCGATGTCGGGGATCCTCATTTGATCAGCTCCCTGGCCGCGTCGAGGTCGTCGGGTGTCTTCAGCGCCACGGTCTGCACGCCACGCAGACCGCGCTTGGCCAGGCCGGTCAGCGTGCCGCCGGGCAGCAGCTCGATCATCTTGGTGACACCGAGCCCGGCCATGGTGGTCATGCAGGCGTCCCACCTGACCGGGCTGCTGACCTGCTTGACCACCCGCTCGACGAACTCGGCGCCGGTGCCGACGGCCTGGCCGTCGGCGTTGGACAGCAACGTGATCGCGGGGTCGGCGGGAACGACGTTCTGGGCGGCCGTGCGCAGGCTCTCCACCGCCGGGGCCATGTGGTGGGTGTGGAACGCGCCCGCCACGGACAGCGGGATGAGCCGGGCGCGGGCCGGCGCGTCGTCCTTGAACGCGGCCAGCTGCTCCATCGTGCCCCCGGCCACGATCTGGCCGGCGCCGTTGATGTTGGCGGGCGTCAGCCCGTGCTTGTCGATGGCGGCCAGCACCTCCTCCTCGACGCCGCCGAGCACGGCGGTCATGCCGGTCTCGGTGACGGCGGCGGCCTTGGCCATGGCCAGGGCGCGCTCGCGTACGAGGGTCAGCGCCTGCTCGGGGGTGAGCACTCCGGCCAGCGCGGCGGCGGCGAACTCGCCCACGCTGTGGCCGGCGAGCAGGTCCGGGGCCGCGCCGAGCGCCTCCGCCGAGGCCAGCGCGGCGGCCACGAGCAGAGGCTGGGCGACGGCGGTGTCGCGGATCTCGTCGGCGTCGGCGGTGGTCCCGTAGGCGATCAGATCGATCCCGACGACCTCCGACCAGGCGCCGAGTTTGTCCGCCAGACCGGGCAGCTCGAGCCAGGGGGTCAGGAAGCCTGGGGTTTGGGCACCTTGGCCCGGAGCGACGAGTACAAGCACGAAATCCACCATGCCCTGTAGAACTCCGACACGCGGATGGAGATCCGTACGAACTTTGTCCGGGGTGATTTGTAGGAACCCTACAGTGGGGATTTCGGCGCCGTTACGTTAGGGCTCGCCACGTTACGGCGCTCTCCGCAAGCCTGCCGAGGATCAGTCCGACCTGTAGGGTGAAGGCGGATCTGCCCTCCGTCGGCTGGTATCCGGTCAGCTCCGTGATCTTCTTCAGCCGGTAGCGGACGGTGTTGGGATGGACGAACAACAACCGCGCCGTCGCCTCCAGCGACGTCCCCTGTTCGAGGTACGTGGCGAGAGTATCGAGCAGCGGCGTGCCGGCGAGCGGCAGATAGACGTTCTCGATGAGCTGCTCCCTGGCATCGTCGTCGCCGTCGAGCGCCCGCTCGGCCAGCAGGTCCTCGGCGTGCACCGGCCGGGGCGCATCCGGCCAGCCGGCGGACGCCTTCAGCCCGGCCAGCGCCGCCCTGGCGGACCTGGCGGCGGCGTGCAGGTCGGGGACCTCGGGGCCGATCACGATGGGACCCACGCCGAAGCGGGCCACGACCTGCTTGGCCGCGTCGTCGACGCCGCTGGCGCCGCCCACGATCACGATCAGCCGGTCGGCCTGCACCCCGGCGAGCAGGTCCATGCCGATGCGGCGGCCCTTTTCGCGCAGGCCGTCGATCACCGCGCGAGGGTCGCCGTCGGGCGCGTGGCCGGCGATGACGACCACGGGAGAGGAGGTCCAGCCCAGCGCGGCCGCCCACGAATGCAGCCCGTCGTCCACCTCGCCGCGTACGAGGGCGTCCACGATCAGCGCCTCGAGCCGGGCGTCCCACGAGCCCCTGGCCTCGGCCTCGCGGGCGTACAGGTGGGCGGCGGCGAAGGCCACGTCACGGGTGTAGCGGAGCATGGCCTGCTGCAGCTCATGCTCGCCGCCGGGGGCGGCCAGCTCGTGCGCCTGCGCCTCGACCACTTCGACCACGACCCGGACGATGTCGACCGTCTGCTGGAGCGAGATCGACCGCTTGAGCTCGCGCGGCGCCGTGCCGAAGAACTCGATGCTGGGCGTGGGCCGGTCCTCGCCGGCGGTCGAGAACCACTCGACGAACGCGGCGATGCCGGCCTGGGCCACGAGCCCGACCCACGACCGGTCCTCGGCGCTGAGCGCGCGGAACCACGGCAGTTGGTCGTCCATGCGCGCCATCGCCGCCGTGCCGAGCGAGCCCATGGCCCGCTCAAGCCTGCGCGTGGTGTCCTCCCGGGTCCGGTCTGTCACGCCTCCTAGAGTGCCAGGTCGTTTCAGATGACCGCGACAGCGGTGATGAGGCCGATCGCCACATGCGTCACGGCGAGCAGTCGCGCGCCCGGCTGCAACTCCGGTTCCTTGACCAGATCGCGTACCGAGATGCCGACGACCCGGTCGAACACCAGCATCGCCACCGTCTGCACCACGATGCCGACCAGGCCGAACACCGCGGTGCCCGCCAGGCCCTCGGCGAGCCGGCCACCGGAGGCCCAGATGGAGGCGGCCACGATCAGGCCGACGGCGGCCATGGCGGAGGTGGCCAGCAGGGTGGCGTTCGGGTTGCGCTCGGTGCGGATGATCTCGCTCAGCTTGCCGGGCGTGGCCCAGTCGATCACGTAGAAGCCGACGATCATTAGAATCATGCCGACGGCGGCATATGAGGCGATCGCGCCCGCGCCGCGGGCGAGGGTCTCGAGAAGGGTCACGTCAGTTCCAATCGAAGGGTCCGGCTCGGTCAGAGCGAGGGGGTGATAGGTGACACATCATTCGGCTCGGTCGGCTCAGCCGACGATGCGGTGCGGGACGAAGGAGGAGGTGTCGTCGGTGATGAGGCCGGTCGTCTCGCGGATCCCGAGCCCGGCCGCCTCGTCGGCGACCATCCAGGCGCCGAGCACCGGCCGCTGCCCGTCGAACACCGGCAGGGCCTCGAAGCCCTGGAAGACGTATCCCTCCTGGCCGTACCTGCCGGGCGTTTCCTGTGTGCCCTCTGGGGTGACGATCCTCATCGAGGCGCCCTCCCTGCCGAGCAGCGGCTTGGCGATGTACGAGGTCAGCTCCCGCGGCCCGTCCAGATAGGCGGGCAGCAGTCCTGGATGCCCAGGGTAGAGCTCCCACAGCACGGCCAGCAGCGCCTTGTTCGACAGCAGCGTCTTCCACAGCGGCTCGATCCACGTCGCGTGCCGCACCGCGTGCTGCCCGAACTCGTCGGCCAGCATCCACTCCCAGGGGTAGAGCTTGAACACCGACCGGATCATCTGCTCCTGGACGTCGACGAAGCGCCGGTTGAGCGAGTCCCAGCCGATGTCCTCCATCGCGATGGCGACCGTCTGCAGGCCCGCCTGCTCGGCGGTCTCCTGCATGTACGCCACCGTCATGGCCTCCTCGCCGGTCTCGTCCGCGTTCGTGAACGAGAAGTGCACCGGCCCGGGCGGCAGTCGCAGCTCGCGCCAGCGGTCGACGAGCCGCTCGTGCACGGAGTTCCACTGGTCGTCGCCCGGATGGACGTCCTGCAGCCAGAACCACTGCACGACGGACGACTCCACCAGCGAGGTCGGCGTGTCGGCGTTGTACTCCAGCAGCTTGGCCGGCCCCGTGCCGTCGTAGCGCAGGTCGAAGCGGGCGTACAGGTGCGGGTCGCGACGCTCCCACGAGCGCGCCACCTCCTCCCGCGCCCACTCGGGGATGGCGAAGTCGGCGTAGCGCCCAGTCGAGATCACGTGCTCGACGGCGCTCAGGCACATGCCGTGGAGCTCCTCGACCTGCTCCTCCAGCGCCTCGACCTCCTCCAGCGAGAAGACGTAGTGCACGGACTCGTCCCAGTAGGGCCTGCTCAGGCCCATGGGGTGGGCGGCGCGGTGGTAGGCCAGGCCCTGGCCCTCGATCGTCTTCTCCCAGCCGTCCCTGGGAGTGCCATGCTCGCGTCGCATGCCTCAGCTCCCGCCGCTCCAGCTGTTGCCGAAGCCGCCCCGTTGGATCGACTTCCCGTTGCGGGAAGTGATGTCCACGTCGGAGGGCCGGTATGTGGTGCCGCTCTCGATCTTGTTGCCGACCCTGCGGCCGCCGTAGTACCACGTGTAAGCGCCGCGTGACCCACTGTAGTAGTGGGTGTTGCCGTTGTCGTCATCGCAATAGTCGTCGTCCACGACCTCGTAGGTGCCGTCCTCCAACTGGATGACGCAGTCGGCGGTGACCTCCTCGTCGTCCTGCGCGGCGCAATAGCCGACCACCATCACCGACAGGACCCCGAGGACCACCAACGGGACGATCTTCGAAGACTTGCGCGGCGGCTGTGTGGGCGCCTGCGGCGGTTTTGCCATCAAACTCCTGCTTTCCTGGGCCGATCAGCCTAGCGGTGGCCGTTGTCCCTGATCAATGTGTAGTGGTCTGCGGTTGTCGTTGGCTTGGGTATGACTTCACGCATGGATCCGATCGAGGCGCTGCGCGAGATCGCCTTCCTGCTGGAGCGCGCCGGCGAGCCCACCTACCGTGTGCGTGCCTTCCGCCGAGCCGCCGCCGTCGTCGCCGACCTCCCCAGAGACGAGCTCGTACGGCTCGCCCGTACCGGCGGACTCGGTGACCTGCCGGGCATCGGCAAGGTCACCGCTCTTGTTGTGAACGAAAGCCTCGATGGTCAGGTTCCTACGTACTTGCGGAGAATGCGGGCCACGGCGGAGGTCGAGCTGGACGCCGAGACCGCAGTGCTGCGCAGCGCGCTGAAAGGCGACCTGCACAGCCACTCGGACTGGTCGGACGGCGGCTCGCCGATCGAGGAGATGGCCGAGGCGGCCATCGGGCTCGGCCACGAGTACTGGGCGCTGACCGATCACTCGCCGCGCCTGTCCATCGCCAAGGGGCTGTCGGCCGAACGGCTGGAGCGGCAGCTCGACGTCGTGGACAAGCTCAACGAGCGGCTGGCGCCCTTCCGGATCCTGACCGGCATCGAGGTGGACATCGACCTGGACGGCTCTCTCGACCAGGAGCCTGAGCTGCTGGAGCGGCTGGACGTCGTGGTGGCCAGCGTGCATTCCAAGCTGCGCATGGGCGGTGAGGACATGACCCGGCGGATGGTCACCGCCATTTCCAACCCCCTGGTGGACGTGCTGGGGCACTGCACCGGCCGGGTGGTGCAGGCCGGCGGCCGGCGGGGCGTCAAGCGGCCGGAGTCGGAGTTCGACGCCGAGCTGGTCTTCGAGGCCTGCCGGCGGTTCGGGGTGGCGGTCGAGGTCAACTCCCGTCCCGACCGGCTGGATCCGCCGAAGCGGCTGATGCGGCTGGCGTACGAGATGGGGTGCCTGTTCGCGATCGACTCCGACGCGCACGCGCCGGGGCAGCTCGACTGGCAGCGGTACGGCTGCGAGCGGGTCGCCAGGTGCGGGATCGAGGCCGAACGCGTGATCAACACGTGGTCGTTGGACCGGCTCCTGGAATGGACACGGGAGGACGGAGAGGGTCTGTGACCTCCTTCCCTCCGCATGTTCTCGAACATACTACGCACTGCGCCCATCAAATAGCCCTGGGTGACATGACACTCGCGGTCACGGCAGGCCGTCACGCCATGATTGCCTGCTGGGGGCCGCCGCGAGCGAGGTGAAAGGGGCGATCATTTTTGCTGGTGCGTGAAAGCAAGGCCCGACATCCGGAACCGAAGAGTGGCGTGAGATGGGTCACACGAGGCGCGGGACACTGGCCGAGACCGTGAGACCCCTGTTGCCGCGCGGTGAGGAGGGTGTCCCGGGGCTGCCGGGCGCGCCGCGATTGTCGGTGGCGCGGCGTAACGTCACGGCTGTGAATCGTACCGACCGGCTCTACGCGCTCGTCGAGGACCTGCGCGCCATCGCGCCCCGCTGCCGCTCCGCCAGAGAGCTGGCCAAGCGGTTCGAGGTGAGCGTGCGCACGATCGAGCGCGACATCACCGCACTGCAGGAGTCCGGGGTGCCGATCTACGCCGAGGCGGGCCGCACGGGCGGCTATGCCATCGACAAGAAGATGTCCCTGCCCCCGCTCAACTTCACCCCGGCCGAGGCGGTGGCCATCGCGGTGGCGCTCAGCCAGGCCGGCGACCAGCCGTTCGGCCGGCAGGCGCGCAGCGCGTTACGCAAGGTGGTCGCCGCCATGCCGGGCCCCGAGGGGGAGCTGGCCAGGGAGCTGGCCCGCCGCGTGCAGCTCGTCAGCCCGCCGCCCGAGCCGGGCAGCGAGATCCTGCCGCTCGGCGGCGAGGGCATCTCCCGGGCCATCGAGGAGGCGTTGCTGCGCCGCCGCGTGCTCAAGCTCGACTACGTCGACGCCAAGGGGGCGCTGACCTCCCGTGACGTCGAGCCCGGGGTCTACCTGGGCGGGCGCGGCGGGTTCTGGTATCTCGTGGCGTGGTGCCGGATGCGCGACGACGTGCGTGTCTTCCGTCTCGACCGCATCGCCTCGGCCACCGTCACCAACGAGCGTTGCCCCGATCGGCCGCTCGAAGGCTTCGCCACCGACGTCCCCGAGATGATCGTGCGCGGCACGGCGCTCGATTAGTCAATCGAAAACACCGACATAAGGTTGTCGCCAACGCGTTAGATCGTTGTCTTGTTCGAGAAAGCAAGGAGATGACGATGGACAACACGGTGACCTGGTTCGAGGTTGCGACCGACGATCCCGAAGGCGCCCAGCAGTTCTACGGCGGGTTGTTCGGCTGGACGTTCGCGAGTGACGAGGGCCCGATCGACTACCGGTTGATCAGCTATCCGGGTGGTGAGCAGCCCGGGGGCGGGCTCTACAACACCAAGGGCGAGTTCCCCAATCACGCGATCTTCCACGTGCACGTGGCCGACGTGGAGGAGACGTGCGCCAAGAGCGAGGCGCTGGGCGGCAAGGTGCTCACCAAGGTGATCGACGATGGCGCGGGCACCGACTTCGCCTACCTGCGCGACACCTCGGGCAGCGTCTTCGGGGTCTTCCACCGCAGGTGATCGGCCCCTTGACCGGCACCTCAGCCGTCAGGATCCGCCAGTCCAGGTGACCACCCGTTCGCGGGCCGGGAAGAGCGTCTTCCCCGCCGGCCCCGGCACGCGGGCGGGCCGCTCGAAATGAGCGGTTCCCGAGGAGTGGTCCCCGTCGCCCTGGACACGCCGCCGATCGCCGAGCGGCAGCGCGTCCAGGGCGACCGCATCACAAGGCGGCCGCGGCCGCCTTGTGATGCGGTCGCCGTACACCGGACTAGGCCGCCGGGCAGATCGCCCCCTGCTGCGGCATTTTGCCGTTGATCAGGTACGCGTCCACGAGCCCCTGCACGCACTTGCTGCCCGACAGGTACGCCCCGTGCCCCTCTCCCTGGTACGTCAGTAGCGTCGCGGTCTTGAGCTGGGCCGTCAGCCTGGGCGCCCACTGGTACGGCGTGGCCGGGTCGTTCTTGCCGCCCACCACTAGGATCGGCGCGGACCCGGTGGCGTCCACCTGCTTCGCCTCGTTGCTGCCCTTGGCCGGCCAGAACCGGCACAGCCCGCCCGAGCCCTCGCTGCCGAACAGCGGCGAGATCTTGAGCGCGGCCGCCTCGGTTCGCCGCACCTCGGCCTCGGTGGGCCGCTCGGCGGTGTCCACGCAGGTGACGGCCGGGAAGGCGGTCATCTGCGTGGTGTAGGTGCCGTCTTCGCGGCGCCCGACGTAGGAGTCGGCCAGGTACATCAGCGCCGCGCCTCTGCCCTTCAGCGCGTCGGCCAGCGCCTGCTCCAGGAACGGCCAGGTCAGCTCGGAGTAGAGCGCGGCCGCCACGCCCGTGCCGGCCAGCCCCTGGGTGAGCGGACGGTTGCCGACCGCCAGCGGCTTGACGGTGAGCTGGTTCATCAGCTTCGTGACGTTGGCGTTGGCGTCCTCCACATCCTTGCCTATGGCGCAGCCGCCCTTGACGCACGACCTGAGGAAGCTCTCGTACGTCTTCTGGAAACCGCGTGTCTGGGCCAGCGTGCGCTGCTGGAACGTGACCGTGGGATCGAGTGGCGCGTCGAGCAGCATGCGGCCCACGTTCTTCGGGAACTCGGTGGCGTAGACGGCGCCGAGCTGGGTGCCGTACGACATGCCGACGTAGTTGAGCTTCTCCTCGCCCAGCGCGGCGCGGAGGCGATCCATGTCGCGGGCGGCGTTCACGGTGCCGACGTACGGGAGGATCTTGCCGGAGTGCTGCTGGCACAGTGCGGCGAACTCCTTGTTGGCCGCTTCGGTCCGCCGGTGCGTCTCCTCGTCCGGCGGCAGCGTGTCCAGCGAGACGAAGCGGTCCATCTGGGCGGTGTCGCCGCAGCGTACGCCGGAGCTGCGCTCGACGCCGCGCGGGTCGAAGCTGATCAGGTCGTAGCGGGAACGCAGCGTGGTGAGCGCCTTGGCGGCCTGGTCGAGCGTGTCGACGCCGGAAGCCCCCGGGCCGCCGAAGTTGAACACCATCGAGCCCAGCTTCTCGCCCTTGCCGGCGGCCGGGAGCTTGATGAGCGCCAGCTCCAGCTTCTCCCCCTCGGGATTGGCGTAGTCCAGGGGCACCGCGAGCTTCGCGCATCGCACCGAGGTGTCCTGGCGGGCAGGCGGCTCGCTGTCAGGGCGCTTGATGTCGGTGCACGGCCCCCAGCTGATCGTGCCGGCGGCGGTGCGAGTGCCGGCGCCGGTGGTGGTGGCCGTCGGCCGCGAGGCGGGCTCGGCAGGTGCGGTGGAGCAGCCGGCGGCCGTCACGAGCAGGGCGGCGGCTAGGACTCGTCGCATAAAACTAACTTCCCCTCGTCTCTCGGGGGGAAGTAGTGCCCACGATACGCGACGTCGCACCAAAGTCGGGTGAGGCGGCACGTACCCCTCCTGACGTGCCGCCTCACGCGAGCGGGCGGAGCGCCCGCCGGGAACACGATGGCGCTCCCGCGAGAAGCTTCGCGGGAGCGCCATCACCGGATGTCCTAGACGCCCATGGACTGGGTGTCGTTGCTCTCCGCTCCGCCGGCCTCGGTGACGCCGTTCTTGAGGTGGTAGCGGGCGATGGCCTCGCGCAGCACCTCGCCGTCGAGCTCGCCCCGCTTGACCAGGCTGGTCAGCACGGCCAGCGTGATCGAGGCGGCGTCCACGTGGAAGTGGCGGCGCAGCGCCGAGCGGGTGTCGGACAGGCCGAACCCGTCGGTGCCCAGCGAGGACCAGTCACCCGGCACCCACTGCGCGATCTGGTCCTGCACGGCCTTCATGTAGTCGCTGACGCCCACGAACGGCCCCTGCGCCTGCGACAGCACCTGGGTCACGTACGGGACGCGCTGCTCGGCGTCCGGGTTGAGCAGGTTGTGCTCCTCGCAGGCGAGGGCCTCGCGGCGCAGCTCGGACCACGACGTGGCCGACCACACGTCGGCCGACACGCCCCAGTCCTCGGCCAGCAGCCGCTGCGCCTCCATCGCCCACGGGCCGGCCACGCCCGAGGACAGGATGCTGGCCTTCGGACCCTGGGTCTGCGGGCCGTCGGCGAACTTGTACAGGCCCTTGAGCAGCCCCTGCACGTCGAGGTTCGCCGGCTGCGCCGGCTGCAGATAGGGCTCGTTGTAGACGGTCAGGTAGTAGAAGATGTCCTCCGGCTGGTCGCCGTACATCCTCCGCAGGCCGTCCTTGACGATGTGCGCGACCTCGAACGCCCAGGACGGGTCGTAGGAGACCGCGGCCGGGTTGGTCGAGGCGATGAGCGGCGTGTGGCCGTCCTCGTGCTGCAGGCCCTCGCCGTTCAGCGTGGTGCGGCCCGCGGTGGCGCCGACCAGGAAGCCGCGGCCCATCTGGTCGCCCATCTGCCACATCTGGTCGCCGGTGCGCTGCCAGCCGAACATCGAGTAGAAGATGTAGATCGGGATCATGTGCTCGCCGTGCGTGGCGTAGGCGGTGCCCGCCGCGATCGCCGAGGCCATCGAGCCCGACTCGGTGATGCCCTCGTGCAGGATCTGGCCCTGGACGGCCTCCTTGTACGACAGCAGCAGCTCCCTGTCGACGGCCTCGTACGTCTGGCCGTGCGGCGAGTAGATCTTCGCCGTCGGGAACATGGCGTCCAGGCCGAACGTACGGGCCTCGTCCGGGATGATCGGCACGAACCTGTGGCCGATCTCCTTGTCGCGCATGAGGTCCTTGAGCAGCCGCACGAACGCCATCGTGGTGGCCACCTGCTGCTTGCCCGAGCCCTTGCCGAAGGTGTTGTAGATCTCGTCGGCGGGCAGCTTGACCGGCTTGGCGCGCAGGACCCGCTTGGGCAGCACGCCGCCGAGCGCGGCGCGGCGCTCCATCATGTACTGGATCTCGGGGTCGTTCTCGCCCGGGTGGAAGTACGGGGGAAGCTCGCCTTCCAGCGCCGAGTCCGGGATCGGCAGGTAGAGCCGGTCGCGGAACTCCTTGAGCTCGGCCTTGGTGAGCTTCTTCATCTGGTGCGTGGCGTTGCGCGCCTCGAAGTCCTTGCCCAGCGTCCAGCCCTTGATGGTCTGGGCGAGGATCACGGTCGGCTGGCCGACGTGCTCGCGGGCCGCCTTGAAGGCCGCGTAGACCTTGTGGTAGTCGTGGCCGCCGCGCGACAGCTTGCGGATGTCCTCGTCGGTGAGGTGCTCGACCATCTTGCGCAGGCGCGGGTCGCCGCCGAAGAAGTGCTCGCGGATGTAGGCGCCCGACTCGACCGAGTAGGTCTGGAACTGGCCGTCGGGGGTGGTGTTCATCTGGTTGACCAGGACGCCGTCGACGTCGGCCGCCAGCAGCGGGTCCCAGTCGCGGCCCCACACAACCTTGATCACGTTCCAGCCGGCGCCGCGGAAGTACGACTCCAGCTCCTGAATGATCTTGCCGTTGCCGCGCACCGGGCCGTCGAGCCGCTGCAGGTTGCAGTTGATGACGAACGTGAGGTTGTCGAGCTCCTCGCGGGAGGCCAGGCCGATCGCGCCGAGCGACTCGGGCTCGTCCATCTCACCGTCGCCCAGGAACGCCCACACGTGGCTGCGGCTGGTGTCCTTGATCTGCCGGTTGAGCAGGTAGCGGTTGAACCGCGCCTGGTAGATCGCGCCGATCGGCCCCAGGCCCATGGAGACCGTGGGGAACTCCCAGAAGTCCGGCATGAGCCGCGGGTGCGGGTAGGAGGGCAGTCCGTGGAAGCCGTGCGACAACTCCTGGCGGAACGCGTCGAGCTGGGCCTCGTTGAGCCGGCCCTCGAGGAAGGCGCGGGCGTAGATGCCCGGCGCGGCGTGCCCCTGGAAGAAGACCTGGTCGCCCGACTCACCGTGGTCCTTGCCGCGGAAGAAGTGGTTGAAGCCCACCTCGTAGAGCGAGGCCGCCGAGGCGTAGGTGGCGATGTGGCCGCCGACGTTGGTGCGGGCGTTGGCCCTGGACACCATGATCGCCGCGTTCCAGCGGATGTAGGCACGGATGCGGCGCTCGACGTGCTCGTCACCGGGGAACCAAGGCTCGCGCTCCGGCGGGATCGTGTTGATGTAGTCGGTGCTGCGCAGGCCCGGCACGCCGACCTGGTGCTCGCGGGCCCGCTCCAGCATGCGCAGCATGAGATAGCGGGCTCTGGAGCGGCCTTCGGTCTTGACGACGTTGTCGAGAGACTCGAGCCACTCGTTGGTCTCACTGGGGTCGACATCAGGCAGCTGGCTGGGTAGGCCGTCGCTGATGATCGAGAATCGCTGGCGTCCGGAAGCCACTGGGTCTCGCCTTCCGAGAATGACTGATGTCTGGTCTGGGTCTCGCCTTCCATCCTGGTCGCTAGCCGTAGAAAACGCATCTCTACTGACCGGTAACCAGGGTGTCCCTGCTGGCAGGGCCATGCTCGATGGCCTAGACCACCGATGGTAGGACGAATCGCACCAAAGGTTACATCCCCGGTGGAATTTAACAAGACCGGAAAACGAACGAAATTTCGCTCGAATGCCGTGGGCCCCGTCGTCCCGTGGATCTCTGCCGTACCTCAACTTCCCCCGAACAGGGGCTGTTCTCACCGGCAGTCGGCGCAATGCGCTGGGCGAGTCTAGCCGCGGCCTCGGCGTACACCTCCTGCGGGGTGTGTTTCCGCAGCTAGACGGCCCGGGCCGAGCCGATCCAGAGGGCTTCGTTCAGGGGGCCGAGGCCGTGTTGGAGCGCGTGGATTGCCGTCCTCCTGCTCCAGGACGAACCGCAGGCCCTGCCGGACAGACCTCGTCGTCGGCGCGGCGCCGCCGTGCGCCGTGACCGCGACCTCCGGAAGCCGCCCGCCGCCACGGCCGTGGTGACGGCGGCGGGTCCGCGCACCCGGCTCGTCAGCCGCGCACCCGGCTCGTCTCGCGGAGCCGGCGACGATCTCCCGCCTGTGTCGACGGGCATCGCCGGCATCGCGAAGCCCAGCTCGGCTCGCGGCCTGGCATCGCCCACCCTTGTCCTGCCCCGCGTCTGCGCGGCGGGCTCCGCGAAGGCCCGGACACGCCGGGCCTGGCGGCCGGCGCCCTGGCCGCCTCGAAGCTGATCAGCTCGGTGTCCCTGTCCGCCGGCTCCCGCGGCACAGCGTGAGATCGGCGGCGTGGATCAGCGGCTCAGGAAGAGCGCCGCGATCACGGCCTCGACCGGCAGCACCGCGGTGGCGGTGAGGAGCACGTACGAGGCCGCCGTCCTTGCCCTAACAGCCGAAACGCCACATCGGCGCACCGTAACGTTTTGGTCATGTTTCGTCCTCATCCTGAAGAGGAGGCAAAAATCGCTTGATCTTGGGATTCGCTCTTTTCGAGCGGCCCTCCACGTACCAATCTGGGAGGTATGAACGCGACGGTAGGCGACCGGCTCCTGGTGCATGGGAAGAGCGTTGGGGAAAGGGACAGGAGCGGCGTGATCGTGGAGGTCAAGGGCCCGGACGGAGGGCCTCCCTACATGGTGCGGTTCGACGACGGGCACACTGGGCTGGTGTTTCCCGGCCCTGATGCCGTCGTTGTGCCTAAGTAAGATCTCCCCGTGAGATCCGAAATAATCTCCGTGGCCACGGGTTCACGAGAGACGGTGCACGACATCACGGCCGAATGCGCCGACTTCGTGCGCGCTCAGGGCGAGGACGGGCTGCTGCACATTTTCGTGCCGCACGCCACGGCCGGGGTCGCCCTGCTCGAATTGGGCTCGCGCAGCGACGACGACCTGCTCGCCGCGCTCCGCGATCTCCTGCCCGCCGACGACCGCTGGGGTCACGCCCACGGTTCGCGCGGCCACGGCAGGTCGCACGTCATGCCCGCGCTGATCCCGCCGTACGCCACCATCCCGGTGCTGGACGGGCGGATGGCGCTGGGCACCTGGCAGTCGGTCGCGCTCGTGGACCTCAACGTCGACAACCCGCAACGCCAGGTTCGCCTGTCGTTTTTGTCGGATTGATTCTGGCCGACTATGGCCGTACCCGTGGCGACCGTTGACGACTGAGGGTCACAGCGTGTGGACTGTGCCGAAGCGATAAACCGCATAAGCGGGGCCACTCAAGCAGGAGGGATAAACGTGAGCGCGACCGCGGGTCAGGCGCAGGGCGAGCGCGGCCTGGCCGAA
Source organism: Nonomuraea sp. H19 (assembly GCF_052068215.1). Classification (NCBI taxonomy): domain Bacteria; kingdom Bacillati; phylum Actinomycetota; class Actinomycetes; order Streptosporangiales; family Streptosporangiaceae; genus Nonomuraea; species Nonomuraea sp. H19. Next base: position 47,530 of record NZ_JBQHCV010000012.1, read on the forward strand.
CGACTCGGCCTCAAGCCGGGTCAGGTGGTGCAGGAGATCGGTTGGGACGAGGACGTCGACGACGAACTCCGCGACTCCATCGAGAACCTGACTGGCAACGAGCTGCTGGACGAGGAGAGTGACGATGTCGTCGACGTGGTGCTGCTCTGGTGGCGCGACGGCGACGGAGACCTCTTCGACGCACTGACCAACGCCATGCGAGCACTCGCCGACGGCGGCCAGATATGGCTGCTGACTCCCAAGGCCGGGCGCGAGGGCCACGTGGAGCCGAGCGACATAGGGGAGGATGCCGCCACCGCGGGTCTCTCGCAGACCAGCAGCATCTCCGCCGCACCTGACTGGTCAGGTACCAGGCTCGTGACGCCCAAGGGCCGACGGTAAGGAGCTCGAGCGCCTGCCGTACGGCAGGATGATGCCTGTGAACGCACATCCTGCCGAGGTCGGCGCCCTGGCTCCGGATTTCGAGCTGCAGGACCAGCACGGCGCTCCGGTGCGCCTGTCCCAGTTCAGGGGCGGGAAGGTCGTGCTGGTCTTCTATCCGCTTGCCTTCACCGGCATCTGTCACGGCGAGCTGTCCGCCCTGCGCGATCATCCGCTCGACGCCCAGGTGCTGACCGTCTCCGTCGACTCCGTGTTCACCCACCGTGCCTGGGCGGATCAGGAGGGTTACGGGTTCCCGCTGCTCTCCGACTTCTGGCCACACGGACAGGTCGCGCGGGCGTACGGTGTGTTCGATGAGGCGAAGGGGCTCGCTTTGCGGGGGACCTTCATCATCGACGGCGAGGGCGTGATCCGGTGGTCGGTGATCAACCCGATCTCCTCCGCACGTGACGTCGCCGACTACGTCAAGGCACTCGCCGATATTCACTGACTTCGGAGGGAAGGATGCCCTGCTACCGGTGCGGGGCCCGGCAGACGGACCCGGTACGCGGCGCCAGCCCGTGGCAGCGCGGGGTGCGCAACGAGACCCAGGTCCTGGTCTGCCCGGACTGTCAACGCCTGCACGACCTCGATCTGGACGCGTGCGGGACCTGCGGGTCGACCACGCTGATCTGCCGGCTCGGCGAGGTGGAGTGCCGGTCCTGCGGCGCCGTGCGAATGGCGCGGGCGGACACGCCTCTCGCGGCCTCCGTGGCGCCGCCGCCCGGCCTCTCGGCCGAGGTCGAGGCGGCGCTCAACCGCGTCCTGGGCCGCGCCTGAAAGGTCCCCGGCCAGGCTCGCGGTCATGGGCGTGCTCTGGCGGCCCCGGTGGCGCGGGGACGCTCTACGGGCTGGGCTGGTGGACATAGGCGCTGGGAGGCCCCTGCGGTCCGGGCTGGTGGACGGGGGGCGCAGGGCGCGGCGTGGCTTTGGGGCTGAGCTGCGCTATCGTCTCATTCCGTGTCCGCAATGAGTACGTTCGTCGTCGCGCTCGACGTCGGTGGCACGTCCATGAAGGGCGGCCTGATCAGCGAGTCCGGCGCGGTGCTGCTGAGCGAGCGGCGCCCCACCCCGCGAGCCGAGGGCCCGGAGGCGGTCGTGGCCGCCATTTCCGCCTTCATCAGCCACCTGGCAGCCGCCGGCGACGGCGTCCCGGCCGGCGTGGGCCTGGCCGTACCGGGGCTGGTGTCGGAGAACTCCGCCATCTACGCGGCGAACCTGGGCTGGCGCGACGTTCCCGCCACGGCGTTCACCGCCCTGGACCTGCCGGTGATGCTGGGACACGACGTACGCACCGGCGGGCTCGCGGAGAGCATCCTGGGCGCGGGCAGGGGCCTTTCCGACTTCCTGTTCCTGCCCATCGGCACGGGCATCGCAGGCGCCTCGATCATCCGCGGCGAGCCGTACGGCGGCTCCTCGGGCTGGGCCGGCGAGATCGGCCACACCCCGGTCTTCCCCGACGGCGAACAGTGCGCGTGCGGCCAGTTCGGCTGCCTGGAAACCTACGCCTCGGCCGCCTCGGTAGGCCGCCGCTACAGCCTGCGGACGGGCGTCGAGGGCGTCAAGGCCGAGCAGGTGGTCTCCTCGGACGATCCCAGAGCCATCGAGGTATGGGACGAGGCCGTGGAGGCGCTGTCGCTGGCGCTGGCCACGTACACGCTGCTGCTGGACCCCTCGATGATCGTCCTGGGCGGCGGCCTGGCCGAAGCGGGCCCGGCCCTCTTCGACCCGGTACGCACCCGCCTGGTCAAGCGCCTTGCCTTCCGCGAGGCGCCCCCGCTGGTCCCGGCGGCGCTGGGGGTGGACGCGGGCATGCTCGGCGCGGCCCTGCTGGGCTGGCGCGCGGCGGGCCGACCCGAACTTGGGCCCGGCTGGGTGGTGGATGTGCGATCGGAGCCCTTGGTGTCGTAAGGTGTAGTGCCGATCAGGGGCGGTTAGCTCAGCGGTAGAGCACTCGCCTTACAAGCGAGGGGTCACTGGTTCGAACCCAGTACCGCCCACCTGCGAAAACGCCCCGTCTCCGATCATGGAAACGGGGCGTGAGTGACAAACTGAGTGACATCCTGAACGGCTATGCATCATCCACCATGGGGAAGATGCGGTCCATTGCAGTCGCGCTTTCTTGGATGACTGGCCGTATCTGCTGACGGTAGACCGTCTCCGTGACGACCGTGTTGGAGTGCCCGACCAGGCGCGAGATGTCCTCGATAGGAATGTCATGATCCGAAAGCCGGGACACACCAAAGTCTCCACTGTTGTGATCACGGGCCGCATCTGGTGTCGGTAGACCGTCTCGGTGACCACCGTGTTGGAGTGCCCGACCAGGCGCGAGATGTCCTCGATGGGGACGCCGGAGTCTGACAGCACGGACACAAAGCTGTGCCGCAGCTCGCGAGGTGACCACTCCCGCCCGGTGAGCCCCGCTGCCTCCACGACCTTCCGGAAGTCGCGCCGTACGTTGTGAGCCGTGACGGGTGTGCCGGTACGTGTGCAGAACACGAGGTCTGTGTTCTGCCACCGGTCACCCGCCTTCTCCTGCGCGATGTTCTGAGCTTCTCTGAGCAGGCGCAGCGCGTCCACGCAACGCCGGGGAAGCTTGAGCGACCGGCGGGACTTGACCGTCTTGCTGTCGCCCTTCTGCCGGACGGACCGCCAGACGTAGATCGCGAAGTCGTTGTGCTCCCAGGCCGCCTGGCCCACCGGCAGCCAGGCGGCCTGAGCCTCGTCGTACGCCACTACATGCGACCAGAGCAGCGCCCTCAGCTCCTCCGTGGCTCGGCCTGCCGCGGGTGCCCGTGGTGATCTGGCCGGAGCCATCGGACGTCGATGAACAGGACGAGCGGGACGGGATGCATTGGAAAACCCGCGCCCTTGTCGACTGGGCAGCAGGGCGCTCGTTCGCCTGGGTCGACGATGAGATCACCGGCATCGATCGAGCCTGGGTATCCGCACACCACCGCGGGCATGCCCTGCTCCATTGTGTCGACCCCAGTCAGGGGCTCGGCGATGCCGACTACGCCCCCCTCAATGAGTGGTTGCACAGGATGCGCGGAATCCCGTCGTCGCATGATGCGGCTTGAAACTTCCCAAGAGGCGCGGTGCCCGCGACACGCCGAGGGGCAGGCCATCAGCAATTAACTGAGGCCGGGTCCGAACCGGAGGTTCGGGCTGCAGGTCACCGGGGCCGGTGGCCCTTCCTTTTACGGCCGGCCGGCACGGCCCGGCGGCCGGAGCCATTCTGTGCGGGTTTTCGTGCCTGCCGCTGCGCCGGTTTCTCCGCAGGGGAGGCGGGGGTACGGCCTCGCGAGCTGTTCACCGTCCGGCCGCGGACGATGCCGATGAAATCTTCCACCAGGTCAGTGGTCGCGTCCGTGGGCCAGGCCAGCGCGACCTGAGACTGCGGCGCGTCCAGCACCGGCCGGTAAGTGACATCCCTGCGGTGGTGGAGGCGTGCCAGCGACTGCGGAACCAGGAGAAGTCCAGTGCCGGCCGCCACGAGCTCGACCGCGTCCGCCGTTGTGGCCGGGCGGGTGAACGCGGGCAGCCCGGGCCGGACCGTCCACTCGATGGTGTCGTCCAGAGGATGGAGCACCTCGTCGTCGGTCAGGTCGGTGATGGCCACCTCGTCGGCGGCGGCCACCGCGTGGTCCTTGGGCACCACGACCACCGTGGTCTCCACGTAGAGAGGAATCACGCTGAGCCCGTCCCGGTCGACCGGCAGCCTGACGAATCCGGCGTCGGCGCCGCCATCCCGCAGGAGTCCCACCACCTCGGCGGCGGGAACCGTGACGAGGGTAACCGGCACGCCGGGCATCCTCTCGGTCCAGACGTTGACCCATTTCGCGGGTGTCACCCCGGGCACGTACGCCAGCCGGAACACCCTGCCAGTCTCTCCATCAGTCACTTCCTCAGGGTACCGATGTCAGGGGAACCCGTTCCGACTGACTATTCTCGACGCCATGACCTCGTCCAAACCGAAGACCATCCAGACGATGAAGCCCGAGACGGCGGCCAAGAAGCTGGGTGTCCTCCTCTCGGCCACTCCCGCCGAGTTCCAGGCGGGTGTCGTCTCCAGGGACGAGCTGAACGAGTTGCAGTCGACGCCACCCGCCTGGCTCGTTGACCTTCGCCGCAACGGCCCGCACCCCAAGCAGGTCGTCGCCGCGAAGCTCGGTATCTCCATTTCCGGCCTGGCCAGAGGCGGGATCACCGAACCGCTCACGACCGCTGAGATCGATGCGCTGAAGGCGGAGAATCCGGCGTGGCTGGAGCGCGAGCGGTCCATCCAGGCCGAGGCCCGCAAAGAAGCACTCCGCCTCAAGCAACGCTAGACAGCTGAGATCCTGGACGTCTCCGAGCCGAATCCACCACGTCGCCGGAGCCGATACGAGCTTGGGCTGCTTATCGCTCGCCGCGATGGCCTCGACGTGGACCATTTGCCTTCAGGCTGACGGGCGGACACCAGGTTGCCCGGCCCCTATGGACGTGCGACTGGACTGCGCCACGACTCAGCGGCGGATTCAGACCGAGTTGCGCGGCGCCGGCAATCTCTGGGTGACGGTCAGTGATGATCGTGACCTCAGTCCGAAAGTGAGACGACCTGAACGCCGTCTTCACCAACATCAGAAACTGGCTTGATCGGCCTGCTCGTCTCGCCGGCCACCCTGATGCTCACCCTCGGCGGTCTGCGCTACCTGGTCGCTGGCGGCGACCCCGGCGAGGTCCAGAAGGCGAAGTCCGCGCTCAAGGCCGCCGCCGCGCCGGACCGGCACGTTCCGTAAGACCGGTCGGCAGCTCGACATGGCTGACACCGCCAGGATCTCCCCGCGTGGCCAGCTTCGCGGCTGCGCGCATGAGCGCTGCCCTGGCCGTGTCCGGACTCGTCGGATCATCGGCGTGCATCATGCGCGCCATCTGCGGAACCGCGTACCACCAGCCCGCCAGGGCCAGGATGAGGAAGGCGAGGTCGGCGCCTGGTATGTCGTTGCTGATCAGATTCGCCTGCTGTGCCCGGGTGAAAGCCGCGACCTTGGTGCGGTAGTAGTCCGTGCGGGATGCCTCGTCGGGCACTTCTGGGAGGTCGAGCAGACCCTCCCACAACAGCAACCGGGTCAGCTCGGGGTGTTCGGCGTGGTAGTCGTACACCGCGCCTGCGTACGCCGCCACTGCTTCGGGTCCGTCCAGGCTGTCCAGGGGAACGGCGGCTGCGACCTTGTTCAGTTCGTCCGCCAGCACGGTGGCGAACAGCTGGGATTTGTCGCCGAAGTAGGTGTACAGGCGCTCCTTGTTGACCCCCGCCCGGTGCGCGATGCGCTCCATGGTCGTTCCACCGAGGCCGTGAGCGGCGAACTCGGCGGTCGCGGCCTCCTGGAGCCTGCGTTTGGTCTCGGCGGTGTTCCAAGCCATGCCATGCAGCATATCCAACGCTTGCGTTGCAAATCTCCGACGGCGCGCTAGAGTGATTTCCAACCCAAACGTTGGAGTTGGAATTCATGGCCACCATCTTGAGCACGCCGCACTCACCCTCGACCGAGCCAGGCGTCGCGCGGGCAGGCACGGTCCCGCTGCTGGTCGCCACCGCGCTGGTCGTCCTCGTTCAGCTGTACGTGTCCATCCCGCTTCACCAGCCCGTGGCCGCCGACCTCGGGTCCACCGGTGTGACGGCCGCACTGGTCGCCGGTTACGCCTTCGCCTACGCTCTGGGATTCCTGATCTATGGACCGCTGTCGGATCACTACGGCCGTCGGCGCGTTCTGGTGTCCGGCCTCGCGGCTCTCACGGTCGCCACACTCGCGGTGAGCCTCGCCCCCTCGGTAGGTGCTCTGGCCGTCTTGCGAGCCGTACAGGGCCTGGCAGCCGCCACGTTCGCACCGACTGCCCTGGCCTATCTCGGGGAGGTGCTGCCTCCTCGGCAGCGGGCCACCGCGATCGGCGCCATCTCGATCGCCTTCCTCTCCGCGGGGATCCTCGGACAACTGGCCGCCACCGTCACGGCCGCTGCCGTGGGCTGGCGCGGAACCTTCTCCCTCGGCAGCGTCCTCCTAGCTGCCCTGACCCTCGCGGCCTTCGCCGTCCTCCGCGAACCCGACATCGACCGGCCCCGCCAGTCTCTCTCTGCTCACTACACCGCTCTCGTCCGCTTCGCCGTACGGGGACGCTCGCTGCTCCTCGCTGCAGGGCATCTGGTCGTCCTCGGCGGCTTCATGGGAATGCACAGCCTGGTCGGCCCGCACTTGAACGCGGCCGGTCTCTCCGATACCGAGATCATGCTCGTTCGCGCCGCCGCGCTGCCGGCGATGTCCTGCTCGCTCCTCGCCGGTCCGCTGGCGGCACGCCTCGGCCTGCCTCGTGCCGCGCTCACCGGCTTCGTTCTCTCGGCCGCCGGTCTGGCAGCCGTGGCGGTGCTGGGCGGTGTACTCGCGGGCCTCGTCGCCGCCAGCGTGATCTTCGTTTCGGGAGTCGCCGTCCTTGTCCCCACGATGATCACGCTGTGGGGTGAAGCCGCGCATCCCGCTAGGGGCGTCGGGATGGCCCTCAACGGGTTCGTTCTTTTCCTCGGAGCCGGTCTGGGCTCCTATGCCATCGCGTTGCCGGGCGGTCTTGGCGCCGCGCTCGGCGTCCTGTCCGGGCTGTACCTGGTCGCAGGCGCCGTCGTCTACGCAGCGTGCCCCATGAACCAGCACAGGTGACCACCCACGTCCGAATCACCACGTGAGGAGTTGTTCCATGTCCCGTCGGAATTCCGTCGTCCTCTCCGGGATCGCCGTTGCGATCCTTGCCACCTCCGGAGCCGCCTACGCCGCGATCTCCCGCGACGACATCCAAGCGGCATCTGCCGAGCCCGTGACAGGCCCCCCTGAGCGCACCACCTCGTCGCCTACCGCCGCACCTACGACCGCTGCCGCGAACGACGCCCGACGCCGGGCGACCGACGCGCTGGACGGCACTGGCCTCCTCATCCCCAGCGGGTGGGAGATCGTCAGGGTCCGCGAGGAGCGGCACGATGACCGCGCGGTCACCGTGATCCGCTACCAGCCCGACGGTTACCGGCCCGGCGGCCCGCACACGAGCATCGTCCTCGATGCCGACGGCACGATTCTCGGATTCACCCGCCTCCAGGGCGTCAGCGACGGCCCGCTCCCCGGCGTATCCCGCGCCGAAGAGGTGGCCCTCCGCTTCCTGCGGCAGGTGGCGCCCGACTACGCCGAAGGGCTCAGCGTCAACTGGGTCTCGCAACACGATGAGATCGTGACCCGGCCCGACGGCGCCACCGAGACGGTCTCCGGCATGAAGGTGAAGATGCACCACGGCGACGGCCTCTACGCCTGGGTCATCGTCGGTCCCGATGAGTCCGTGCTGACGTATGAGCGCGACATCACTTGGGACTCCGGTCAGAGTCGCCGAGGCACCCAGATGTGGCTCCACGACGCCTGGATCGCCGCTTATGAGGGAACCGGCCCGCAACCCGGCTCACCTTACGCGCTCGCAACCTCGTGACCGCTGCCCATGCTGTCTCGGAAAGTGGAGCTTCAACATCGGCTCCGCCGCCTCCCCTCGACCCGGCCAAGCTCGTTCGACCGCGACGAACCCACATCGGTCAGCGGCAGGTGTCGCCATACATAGCGCACGTCCCCGAAGTCCGCGAGGAGTTCACGGATGACCGGTTCTGCCTGCCCGCAGTAGGGCATTCGTAGTCGCCGTACTCCACGAGGGTCACCGGGGCGAGCCGTGGGCCTGGGACGATGTGCGCCGGGTCCAGGGGAGGTCGCCTGGACCCGGCGTGTTGATATCGCCAGTTCCCGGTTATGACCTGGTCCATCTCTGGGTGGCCTGGCCGTTGCAGGTGGCGATGGTCACGGCGGAGGCGTTGCCGGTGCCGGTGACGTTGAGGCAGAGGTTGTTGGCGGCGCTGGTGACCGTGCCGTTGGAGTTGAAGGTCCACTGCTGGTTGCTGTTGCCGTGGCAGTCCCACAGTTGAACGCGCGTGCCGGAGCCGGCGTTCGTCGGGGAATCCAGGCACTTGCTGAGGATCTGGAGTCTGCCGGAACTGTAGCCGAAGCGCTGGTTGGCGTTGTCGTGGCAGTCGTAGATCTGGAGCTGGGTGCCGTTGGCGGTGGCGCTGTTGGGGGAGTCGACGCAGCGGCCGGCCGCCTCGTTGTGCAGGCGGAATTCGGTTGCGGGGGTCGGGGTGATGGTGGGGGTGGGGCCGGTTGGCGAGCCCGACGGGCTGGAGTCGTTGAGGGTGGGAGTCTGCCAGTCTCTCCACTCGGCCAGATTGCCACTCGCCCTGGGCGAGATCCTGATCGCACCGGGATCATTGCTCGTCTTCAGCAAGAACTTCCTGATGTTCTTCTGCAAGGGGTCGCGCCATTCAGGCCTGTTGGCGCAGTGGTTACCGTCCTGGATGTCGGACCAGTAGGTGATGTTCTCGCCCGCGCCGAGCGCCTTGTAGACCTCCGCCCCGCCCAAGGCGGCCACGCTCGCGGACCTGGGGCCCAGATTGGTGATGTGGGGATTGTCCATGATGAACAGTCCTCGCGGCGCGACCATTGCCACGATTTCATGCGTGTCCACCGGCAGCCTGGCCGGGCTGCTCGTGAAGGAGCCGAACGCGTCGCCCAGCCACGGTTGCTCTCCGTAGGCGCTGCTCAGACTCTGGGCGCCTTCCCCAGGGATCCCGCGGAAGATGGGAACACCGGCGCTGCCCGACTCGATCGGCATGGTCAGGGCGATGCGCTGATCGAAGGCACCGATCACGAAGGCGCCCTTTCCGAACCGCGAGCATCCCGTGACGCCGGTCGCGTCCGCTTTGAGGATGCTGCCGCCCGACTGCTCGATGACGTCGATGATCCGGCTCACACCCCAGGCCCAGGCGAGTAGCAGCCCTGTGCTGCTCGAGGAGCCGTAGATGCTGTAGTACGCGCCTTGTTTGTTGTTTCGTGGCGTGCCCTCTCGCCCCACCGCGTAGGGGTCGTAGGTGATGACGGCAGCGCCGGCCGCTCTGATCGCGGCCGTGTCCGCGCCGAATCCGCCCAGGACGACGACGGCGGGGAAAGGTCCGGTACCACTCGGCAGTTGGACACTCGCTGAGAAGCCGGCGCTCCTGCCGTTGTGCGACACGTTCACAGTGATGTTGCTACTCGAGACCGTTCCTGTGACACTTGCCGGCTTGCCGGGCTTCTCGCCGTAGACGAACTTCTCCGCGAGCTTCTTGATCTCTTGCCGGCGGCATCGCCACTCGGACTTGGCGGCGATGCGCGTACCATCCAGCTTCCTGAAGGGATCGGGAAGCCTGGAGTCGGTAGGCAGGGATCCTGCGTCGGGCAGGGCAGGCACCGCGCAGTCGGCACCCTCGTCTTCAACACCGGCGGCGAGAGGCGCGGCGGCCTCGGCGACCACTACCGTTACCGCTCCAGCGACCGCGAGCGCCAGCGCGACGACCGCCGAACGGATCTTAGAGCGGCCCGACCTGATGATCACTGGCCCCTCCTTCCGGGTAGCTGATGGAAAGGACGATCCCCGACCGGTGATCGACGGGACGGGGCTGTTCACCGCGCGCGCAGTCGCTGATCAGTGTGAGAATCACTCCGAAATGTGTCAAGGATTATGTGAAATATTTCGGAGCGCAGGATGCTGATGCTGCTCTGAGCAGGCATGTTCATCAGAAGGTTGTAGAAACTTTCTGCTGCTCGGCATGAGTGAGGGAGGCTATGCCTCCTCCGGGTCCTCGTTCCGAAAGTTTCGGATCGCCACACAGGACGTCGTCCGACGGCCCGGCCTGAAGCCCGGGCCGTCGGACGGACAGCGTGGGGTACGGCGGGACGGCGGGGTGCGCGGGGGAGGAACGCCGGAATCGGGGGCGCTCGGAAGGCGGTGAGGCGGGCCGCTCAGTCGCGGTGGGCAGGGGGGTCCGCCGCCTTCGCGGCTTCTGGGGTCTCAGCGGCGATCAGGCTGCCCAGCAGGAACAGCGCGTGTTCGGAGGAGCTGCCGGGTTCGGCCTGGTAGACGACCAGTTGCTGCCCCGGCGCACTGTTGATGGTCAACGACTCGTAGTCCAGGGTGAGCTCGCCGACGACGGGGTGGTGGAAGCGTTTGGTCTCCCGCGTCTTCTGGCGGATGTCGTGGCGTGCCCACAACCTGCGGAAGTCGGCGCTCTTGAGCGACAGTTCGCCCACCACCTCGATCAGTTGGAGATCGTTGAGGTCTGCTCCCGCCCCCTCGCGCAGCCCGGCCACCGTGTTGACGGCGACCCGGTCCCAGTCCGGGTAGAAGTCCCGGGCGTCGGGATCGAGGAAGACCAGGCGCATCAGATCCCCGCTGTAGGTGTGTCCGGCGAAGAGGGCCTCGCCGAGCGGATTATGGGCCACCACCGTCAAGCAGCGGTCCAGGATCACGGCCGGGGTGTGCGGCCAGTTGTTCAGCATCCGCAGCAAGCCCGGGGTGACCCGGCGGCTGCGCGTGCTCCTGCGCCCCCTGGCGGGCACCGGCCGGGCCAACTGGTGCAGGTGGGCGATCGCGTCGTCCTCCAGCATCAGGGCCCGGGCCAGGGCCTCGAGCACCTGTACGGAAGGGTTCCGCTCACGGCCCTGTTCAAGACGTACGTAGTAGTCGGTGCTGAGCCCGGCCAGCATCGCCACCTCCTCCCGGCGCAGGCCCGAGACCCGGCGCCGGTCGCCGCCCGGCATGTTCAGGTCCTCGGGCTTCACCAGTTCGCGGCGGGCTCTGAGGAACTGTCCAAGGAGGTTGTCGCTGTCCATGGCTCGACGGTAGCTCCGTACCCGTGGAGCAGGGTGGTACTGATACTCCTAGGGCACGCCTCGGCGGCGAGGCCTCGTGCGCCGGAAAGGTCGTGCCCAAAGAAAGCTCGTCCACCCCGCGCGGTCGGCGGGGCGGACGATCCCTTACGTCACGGGCGGATCTTCACCTCGCCGGTGAAGGTACGACCGTCGGTCAGGTGGCCGGTGATGGTCACGGTGACACTACCGGTGTAACCGGCCAGCGCCTTCTCGATGGCGGCACCGTCGACGCGGAACCCGCCGTGCGGCAGCGCCGTGGCGCCGAGCTCGACGATCTTCCCGTCGGCGACCGCGCGGACCGTGCCCGGCAGGATCCCGGCGCGACCGCCGGCATGGTGCCCACGGTCCACGCCGGGCAGCTCCACGTGGAGCTGGTCCTTACGGAGCCGAGGCCGGGCCGGAAGAGGGGAGCCGGTGGTCAGGTACGGCGCCGCCGGCGTGGTCATCCCGGTGCCGAGGAAGAAACCGGTGTGCGGGGGCTGGTTGTAGCCGACGTTCTGCCAGGCGATCCCGGACTGGTAGACCGGGTCGTGCATGAGCGTCGGGAAGCGGTGATCCGTCGGGTACGGCGTGGCGTAGAGCCGTAGCGCGCTCGAATCCTCGGTCCGGACGATCAGTTCCTCACGCCAGTCGCCCAGGATGTCGGCCTGGAGCGAGGGATTGCCCTTGGTCGTGTTGTTGGAGTAGGTGCCGGTCGCGGTGAGCATGTTGACCGTGCTCTGCGGGGCCGGGTCCCATTTGCCGATGGTCGGCACGCCGGCCAGCTTGTCGGCGGAGTAGTCGTGGTCCAGGATCTCTCTGGACAGATCGCCGTCCCACCAGATGGTGTTGCTGATCGCCGGGGTTTTCGCCGAGATGAGCTCTCCGGTGGTGGTGCGGAGACCGGCCCCGGTGGAGGCCCAGGCTTCCTCTCCCGGATGCGAGGGGTCGATGTCGCCGGTCAGGCCGCGCCCGGTGTCCTGGCCGGTCTTGACACACCAGAGGATTTCGCCGCTGTCGGCGTCGTGCATCTCCAGCCCACAGGGCATGTTGGTGTGCTCGTGCACGCCGACGATCTCCAGGCCGGGGTGTGCCGGATCCAGGTCGCCCAGGTGCATGGCGTCGCCGTGCTCCAGCTTGGTGGTGTAGAGCCCGGTGCCGTCGTCGTCCAGGGTCATCGCGCCGTAGGCGATCTCGTCCCTGCCGTCGCCGTCCACGTCGGCCACGGACAGGTTGTGGTTGCCCTGGCCGCCGTACCCGGGGTTGTCGGAGCTGGAGAAGGTCCAGCGCTTGGTCAGCTTGCCGTCCCGCCAGTCGTAGGCCACCAGCATGGACTTGGCGTAGTAGCCGCGGGTCATCACGATGCTGGGCAGTACGCCGTCCAGGTGGGCGGCGGCAGCCAGGAAGCGGTCGGAACGATTGCCGCCGGTGTCGCCCCAGTCGGCAAGGTTGCCGCGGGCCGGTTCGTAATCGACGGTGGCGAGCGCCGCGCCGCTGCGCCCGTCGAAGACGGTCAGATACTCCGGCCCGGTCAGGATCCGGCCGCCGGTGGTCCGGTAGTCGGCGGCGGCGTCTCCGATCACCTTCCCGGCGCCGTCCACGGTCCCGTCCGCAGTCTTGACCACGAACTCGGCCCGCCCGTCCCCATCGAAGTCGTCGACCAGGAACGGGCTGTAGTGCGCCCCGGCCCGTACGTTGCGGCCGAGATTGATCCTCCAGAGCCTGGTCCCGTCCAGTTCGTAGGCGTCGAAGACGGCCTCACCGGTATAGCCGCCCTGAGAGTTGTCCTTGGAGTTGGACGGGTCCCACTTGAGCACGATCTCGGACTGCCCGTCTCCGTCCAGGTCGGCGGCTGCCGCGTCATTCGCGCGGTAGTCGTAGCTCCCTCCGCTCGGGGTCACACCCCCGGTCGGCTTGTCCAGCGGGACGTCCAGGTACGGTGCCGCCCACGGCCGCACCGGTGCCGAGCGGCGTTCCTTCTGGCCGTCCAGCACCGCGGCGATGGTGTAGGAGCCGGTACCGCTGTCCAGATAGTTCGTCTTGTCCGTGGTGGTGAGGAGCTTCCCGTCCCGGTAGAGCTTGAAGCTCACCTTGGCCGGGTCGGTGCCGAGCATCCGCCAGCTCACCAGCGTGCCCTGCTCGGTCGGCACAGCGACCAGGCCACGGTCCAGCTTCGGCATCCGGCGCAGCGGATAGGCGGTGACCGGCGAGGTCAGCTCGGCCGAGGAGGCCGACAACCCGCCCGTTCCGGCGGCCACCACCCGGTAGCGGTGCCGGTCGCTGGGCACGATCTCGTCGGTGTAGCCGGGCTCGGTCACGACACCGATCCGCTTGTCGTCCCGGAAAAGGTGGTAGAGGAGGGCGCCCTCGACCGGCCGCCAGCGCAGCGTGATCTTCTTGCTGGAGGCGGTGACCAGTTCCAGGTTCTCAGGTGCGGCCGGGGCGGCCTGAGTGGCGTCCTTGACGGTCACGGTGAGCGGCGCGCCCAACGTGCCGCCGGGCACAGCGACCGCGTAGACGTAGGTCAGGCCCAGCTCAGGGGTGCTGTCGGTGAAGGCGGGCGCGGAACTCTCGCCCAGCTTGGCCCATGGACCCGCGGTGTTCTCGGCTCGGTAGATCTCGTAGCCGGTGGAGCCGGTGGCGTTCCAGGCCAGCGTGACGCTCGGGGTGGCAGTGGCCTTGATCGCGGTGGCGGCCAGGCCGGTGGGCGCGGTGGCCGGCCTGATGAGGACCGCGTTCACCCGGCCGTCCCGGCCGAAGCCCAGGTTGAGCTGGCCGTCGGCGACCCGGGCGGTGCCGGTGTAGTCGCCGTACGCGCCGGTGCTCGCGGTGATGGTGCCGCGGTCTTCGCCTTCCACGGCGAGCGTGGTGATGTTGGGAGCGACGGCATCCCCGGAGATCACGGTGAGCTCGTACTCGCCGTCGGGTACGTCGGCGGCGAAGCCGTACGAACCGGAGACGGTGAAGTCCCGCGTCACCGGGTCGGCGGTGCCGCGGTCGCGGTAGCCCACCGTCCGGTCCAGGCCGTAGCCGCGGTCGGCGCTATAGAGGGTGTTGTGCGCGACGCGCGTGTAGCCGTCGGCTAAGGGGCTGGACGTGGAACCGAAGTCGAACTTGAGTCCGGGGGCCGGGTCGAGGGGGGCCGCCACGGCGGAGGTCGCCGATACGGTCAGCGTGACCGCGGCGGCGATGAGTGCGAGCCTCACAGGCGTTCTCCTGCCGAGTGATCTTTGATTAGAACGTTTTACCGGTATCGGAAAGCGCTTGCCAAGGCTTTACTTTGAAGCCCCGATCAACTAAGGGGCAGGGAGACACGTGAGGGACCCGGCTGGAGCCGGCGCCAGTGGAGCGGGCGGGGGTGCGCGAGCCTGTGATCGACCGATCTGTGGCCGCGATGAACGGCGAAGTCAGGAGCCGCTCAGGGTGTCAGCGGGCCTTCACCGTGCGCGTGACGTAGCGGAACGGCAGCCCGCCGGGGACCGCGAGGATTCCGTTCGCGCTGATGTCTCCGGCGAACCAGACCTCGTCCTTGACGCCGGGGCCTGGGACGGGGAAGGAGCATTGGGACTGGCCGTCCGGCTTGAGCAGGACGAGACGGCCGTCGGTGCTCCATCGCCGTCCGTTGGCTCGTTCGCCTTCCGAGGACACCACGCGGACCTTCTCGCCCCGGCAAGGCCAGACCTCCCACGGACTGGTCTGCAGAATGCGTAGTTCCTTACGCCGCGCCCGCTGCCACATGAGGATGAGGCCGAGCGTGACCGCACTGGTGAGGGCGAGCATCACGCCCAGGAAGCTCGCCGCTTCTCCCCGGGGTATCAGCCATCCTGTGAGGCAGAGCTGGATCGCGAGCACGGGCAATCCTAGGCGAAGGCCCGTTCGTGCCTCTTTGCGTACGATGTCCAGCACTCCCGGCGTCTGCGCCGCGGTGCCGGGAAGGATCTGATATCCGTACTCGCGAGCAGTCATGTCTGTCTCCCCGTGGAGATGATCCCGTCGAGGAGACCACGATAAGCGGCCACGCGCCACCGACGGGCGCTCGCCCGCCGGTGTCCGTGACAGGGCTCAGTGTCCCATGGAGGCGCCGCCGTCCACCGGGATGACCGCCCCCGTGAGGTACGACGCCGCGGGAGAGGCCACGAACCGGACCACCTCCGCGATCTCCTCGGGCGTGGCCATCCGCTGCAGGGGGATCTGGGCGCACATGTCGGCGATGCGTTGCTCGGACAGCACGGCGGTCATGTCCGTGTCGGTGAGGCCGGGCGCGATGACGTTGACGGTGATGCCGCGGCTGCCGAACTCCCACGCCAGCGACCGGGCGAAGCCGATCAGAGCGGCCTTGGAGGCGGCGTAGTTGCTCTGGCCCCGCTCGCCCCGCAGGCCCACGGTGGAGGAGATGAAGACGATGCGGCCGCGGCGGGCCTTGAGCATGGCGGGGGCCACGCGTTTGGCGACGCGGAAGGCGCCCTTGAGGTTGGTGTCCAGGGCGGCTTCGAAGTCGTCCTCGGTCATGCGCAGGAGGAGCTTGTCCCGCGTCATGCCGGCGTTGGCGACCAGGACCTCGACAGGGCCGTGCAGGGTCTCGACCTCCGCGACCGCACGGTCCACCTGCTCCGCGGACGTCACGTCGCAGCGGCAGCCCGCCAGACCGGGCGGGGGCTCGGCGCTGCGGTAGGTGACCGCCACCTTGTCGCCGTCGTCGGCGAAGGCGCGGGCCACGGCCAGGCCGATTCCGCGGTTGCCGCCGGTGACCAGAACTGAGCGGCTCATGACGCCCTCCCGTACATGGTGGTGAAGGTGGTGGCGATCCGGTCCGGGGTGATCTCGCCGCCCTCGGCGTCAGCCAGCGACTGGATGACGTCGGCGAACTCCCGATGGAGCTGTGCCGGCACCTCGACCCCGTGGTGCGCGCTCATCACGTACGCGATGCCGCCCTTGCCCGACTGGCTGTTGATGCGGACCATCGCCTCGTACGAGCGGCCCACGTCATGGGGGTCCAGCAGCAGGTACGGCATCCGCCATGGCAACTCGCCGACCGGCACGCCCGATGCGGCGGCCTCGCGGGACAAGGCGTGCAGGCTCTTGTTGATCGCGTCCTGGTGCGCGCCGGAGAAGGCCGTGTAGACGAGGTCGCCCGCGTACGGGTGCCGCGCGTGGACCTCCATGCCCGTGCAGTGTTCGGCCACCTGCTTGATCTCGTCGAGGTCGGAGAAGTCGATTTCGGGGTCGATCCCCTGGGTATGCAGGTTCATGCCGAGTGTGACAAGGCAGACGTTGCCCGCCCGCTCGCCGTTGCCGAACAGGCAGCCCTCGACGCGTTCGGCGCCGGCCAGCAGGGCGAGCTCGGTGGCGGCGACACCGGTGCCGCGGTCGTTGTGGGGGTGGATGGACAGGCAGACGTGCTCCCGCCGTGTCAAGGTGCGGTCAAGCCATTCCACCTGGTCCGCAAAGACGTGTGGTTGCGAGCGCTCTACGGTCGCCGGAAAATTGAGGATCATCGGGCGCTCGGCGTCCGGCTGCCAGACGTCCATCACCGCCTCGCAGACCTCGACCGCGAAATCCGGCTCGGTTTCGTTGAACGCCTCGGGGGAGTACTGGAATCGAAGATCGCAATCCTCGAGCGTGCGCTCCGCGAACTTCATCATGAGGCGGGTCCCCTGAACCGCCATGTCCTTACACTCGTCCCGCGACATTTTGAAGACGACCTGTCGGAATACTGGCGCGAGGGCGTTGTAGAGGTGGAACGTGGCGCGTGGTGCGCCGCGCAGGCACTCGACGCTCTGCCTGATGAACTCGTCGCGGGCGGGCACCATCACGGTGATCCACACGTCGTCGGGGATCCGGTCCTCCTCGATGAGCATGCGGACGAAGGCATGGTCATCCTTGCTGGCGACGGGGAAGCCGACCTCGATCTCCTTGTAGCCCATGCGGACCAGCAACTCGAACATCGCCAGCTTCCGCTCGGGGTCCATGGGATTGGCGAGGGACTGGTTTCCGTCGCGCAGGTCGGTGGACAGCCAGCGCGGCGCGGCGGTCAGGTGCCGGTCGGGCCAGGACCGGTCGGGCAAGGTCAGCGGAACGAATTCTTTATACCGTCCGGCGGAAATTCGAGAGTGCCGCATGGCCAGGGATCTCCATTCTCCGGTGGCGGGCACGGCCGAACTCAAGCTATCGTCGGTGTCCGGAGATCGACAAGTAACAGTGCATATATCGGAAGTAGTAGACGCACCTACAACTTTCAATTCCCTACTTAACTTCGATCCATATTTAATGCAATGTCGGCGTTATGCCAAGCGTACAGACCTCACCCATGTCCTCGTCCGTCGCCTCCCTACCCCCGCTCGGCGCCCGTGTCAAACACGGCGTCAATATGCTGCGCATGTGCGTGGTGGAGACGCGCCCTTCGGTGCTGATGCTGTTCGCGCTGCGCTTCGCCGCCGGAGCTGTGCTGGGCGCGCAGGCCCTCGGCGCCGGCGACGGCTCCCTCCTGCTGGTGGCGGGCACCGCGCTGGTCTGGGTCTTCGCCATCTTCGCCGTCTACTTGTTCAACGGGGTCGAGGACCTCCGGGAGGACCGGGCGAACGGATCGGCGCGGCCGATCGCCAAGGGTGAGCTCGCGCCCGGCGCCGCGCTCGGAGTCACCTGCGTGGCCGCGCTGGCCGCGATCGCCGGGGCGATGCACCTGCCGGCGCCGATCGGCTGGATGGTGCCCATCTTGTTGCTGCTCGGCTACATGTACTCAGGGCCTCCCTTCCGTCTCAAACGCCGCTCGGCCGGCACCATGACGATCGGCGTCGCCGCCAGCCTCATGACGTACGCGGCCGGGTTCCTGGCGCGGACGGACGGCTGGGTGGCACAGGTCGAGTTGCTCGTCGTGTTCACGGTGGCCGTCTCCCTGTGGACGGGGCTCGTGGGTGGCCTCACCAAGGATCTGTCCGACATCGAGGGAGACGCCGCCGCGGGGCGCAGGACGCTCGGGGTCACCCGGGGCGAGGGGACCGTACGGCTGCTGGCCGCGATGGCGGCTCTCGGCACCGCCTGCGCGTTCGCGGCGGCCGCGCTGATCTGGCGGCCGTCCCTGGTGGCCGCGGCCGTGATCATGCTGGCCGGCGCGGTCGCGCTGGCCGTCGTCACTCTGGGGCCGCTCTCGCATGGGAGCCGGTCACGGCGCAGGCGTCCGTATCGTGCGTACATGACCACGCAGTATGTAGTTCATCTATTTTTAGTCGGATCCATGGTCATATCTCCTGTTGCCTGGCCAACTTAATTGGGTAAAAATAGGCCATCCGGTTTCTCTAGGTCCGGAGGCAGAGTACGTTGGGGCATCCGCACGGGGCAGAGAGTTTCGCGGTCCTCGTTGGAAGCTGCCGCGAGCAGATTCTCGGCGAATACACTCGCAGACTCAGAGCCGAATGCGCGTCGCTGGTGCGAGAGCCGGCGACGCATCGGCAATTGATGGCCAACGCCGAGGAGATTCTGGACGACATCGTGGCTGCCCTGGCCGCCGGCAAGATCCAGACCGGGGACTCGATAAGCCGTCTGGCCTGGGAGATCGGCGCGGACCGCGCCGAGGCGGGCATCCATCCGAAGGAATCGCTGGACGCGGCGTCGATCTTCTTCAGGGTGGCGCTGCCCCGGCTGAGCAGCGCCCTGGCGGACCGCCCCGACTACGCCGAACTGCTCAACATCGTGGTCCTGAGCCTGGAGCGCAGCATCTCGACCAGGATCAAGGCGGCGTCGGCCAGCTACACCGCGTTCCTGCTCAACAGGGTGCACACCGTGCAGATAGAGGAGCGGCGCCGGATCGCCAGGGACCTCCACGACCGCATCGGCCACGGCATCAGCGTCGCTCACCAGCAGCTCGAACTGCACGAGCACAACCGCCTGACCGAGCCGGTCCGGGCCTCGGGGAACGTCAAGCTCGCCGAGCAGGCCATCCAGGAGACCATGCGCAACCTGCGGCAGGTGACCTCGGAGCTGCATCCGAACGAGCCGCTGAAGAGCCTGGAGAAGGCGTTGCTCGGCTATCTCGACACCGTGGACTGCGAGGCGGCCGTGCGCCTGCAGGTCAACGGCGACGAGGCGTGGGCCTCGCCACAGGTGCGCGACGAGTCGTTCCTCATCTTCCGCGAGGCGGTGCGCAATGCGCTGGCACACGCGCGGGCGTCGCTGATCCTGATCAGGATCGACATCGCCCCGCACGAGATGCGGGGTGTCGTGCAGGACAACGGGCGTGGCTTCACGGGGGAGCGCTCCGACCCGTCGGGAATGGGGCTGAAGTCGATGCGGGAGCGTGCCGAGCTGCTCGGTGGCTCGGTCACCGTGTCGAGCGAACCGGGTAAGGGGACCTCGGTGGAACTCTACGTGCCAAGAGCGATGTCATGAGTGAGCCCACGACGGTAGGCATCGTCGATGACCACGCCCTTTTCCGTGAGGGCTTACGCGAGATCCTCGAGACGTGCGACGACCTCCTGGTCGTGGGGGAGGCGGGCGACTCCGGCGAGGCGGTGGCCCTGGTCCAGGAGCGGCGCCCTGACGTGCTCATGCTCGACATCGAGATCCCCGGCGAGGACGTGCTCGACACTGTGGGCCGGGTCCGGGCCATCTCGCCCGAGACCAAGGTCATCGTGCTCAGCATGTACGACGGCCCGCAGCTCCTGCGCAGGCTGCTGTCCGCCGGCATCCGCGGCTACCTCCTCAAGAGCGTGCACAGGGAAGAGGTCATCTCCGCGATCAGGAGCGTGGTCAACGACCCCGAGCGCCTCGTGCTGGCCGTCTCGCGCGACAGCCTCGCCCAGGTCCACGCGCCTGCCCCGAACATCCTGACCGACAAGGAGCGCCAGGTCCTGGAGTTCGCCGCGCAGGCGCTGAGCAACCAGCAGATCGCCAACCGGCTCGGCCTCACCGAGGCCACCGTCAAGCGGCACCTGCGCAACGTCTTCGTCAAGCTCGGCGCCGTCTCCCGCATCGACGCCGTCAACCGGGCGGTGGCCGCCTCGCTGATCACCGTGCGGCGCGATCCCGGCGCGATGCCGAAGGGCTTCGGCTAGCACCAGCCACCGCATCACGCGCTCGCCGGAGGGGAGAAGACGCGGGCCAGCCGCTCGCAGGTCTCCGGCGTCAGGTGCACCTCGGCCGCGGCGATGTCCATCTCCAGCTGGACCGGGTCCAGCGCGCTCGGCAGCGGGACCACGTCGTCGTTCCTGGACAGCAGCCAGGCCAGGGCCAGCCGGCTCATGCCGATGTCCAGGTCGGCCGCGATGGCCTCCGCCTCCCGCAGCATGCCCGTGGCGCCGGGCGACTCGCGCGGGTCGAACCCGGACAGGTCGGGAACGCGGCCGCCCAACAGCCCGCGGGCGAACGGGCAACGGGCGACGACGCCGATGCCGAGCTCCCGCGCCACGGGCAGCTGCTCCATCTCCGCCTCCCGGTGCCCGAGCGAGTATTCCGTCGCCAGCGCCGTCACGGGATGGATGGCGTGGGCGCGGCGGAGCTGGGCGGTCGACCCGCCGAGCAGCCCGATGTAGCGGACCTTCCCGTGCCTGACCAGCTCGGCCAGCTCGGCGACGCTGCTCTCGATGCGGGTCGCCGGCCCGGGGCGCAGGAAGAAGATGTCGATGTAGTCGACGTCGTACTGGGCGAGGGTGTCGTCGCAGCTGCGCCGCAGCCATCCTGGACCCTCCTCTTCCGTGTCCGGGTGGGAGGCGGTCAGCAGCAGGTCCGCGCGCCGGGTGGCCAGCGCCTTGCCGATCAGCGGCGCCAGCTCGCTGCTCGCGCCCAGGTCGCTGACATCGAACAAGGTGATCCCCGACGCGATCGCATAGTGCAGCGTCTCGACCCAGGCGGCCGGATCCAGCTGCTCCCGCACGCCCAAGAGTGATAGGCCGACGCAGGATGAGACAGGTCCGGTCCGGCCCAGTCTTCTGTGCCGCACGGGATCACCTCCGTAAGTGTTCACAAGTATGTGATGGGGCGACCGCGGAAGGCCCACCAGCCCATCGCCTGGAAGGCGAGCAGCAGGGGGATCACCAGCGTCGCGACGGGCAGCAGCAGTTGCAGGGTCGTGACGTCCGCGGCGGCCTCGGCGACGGTCATGCCCTGGCCGCCGCCGGGCGTCGCGAGGACGTTCGGGTAGAGGCCGAACCCGACGATCGGCACGGGCAGGGCCGCGGCGCCGGAGGTGGCGGCGAACGCCCACTTCGGAGCCCCGCGCCCCAGCGCGAGCGCGGCGAGGGCGAGCAGGCAGGGCATCGCCGCGGCGAGCGCGGCGAGCCGCCAGCCGCCGGCCGCCGTGCTGGCCGCCGTGCCGGACACAGCGCCGGCGGCTGCCGCCGCCACGGTCAGCGCCGCCGCCGTGAGCAGCAGGGGGCGGCCCGCGCGCAGCGCCCGTTCGCGCAGCCCGTCGCGGGTCCGCATCGCGATGAAGGCGGCGCCGTGCCCCGCGAAGAGCGCCAGCGTGGCGGCCGCGCACAGCAGCACGAACGGATGGAGCAGCTCGCCGGGGCCGACCGCGAATCCGGACGGGGCGGCGGGCAGACCGCGCAGCAGCAGGCCGACGAGCAGGCCCCAGCCGGCCGCCGGGATCAGGCCGCCCACCATGGCGAGCACGTCCCAGACCGCCCGAGCTCTCCGGCCCGCGTGTCTGCTGCGGAGCTGGACCGACACGTTGCCGAGGACGATCCCGCCGAGCAGGGCGGCCACGAGCAGGTGCAGCGGCGGCAGCAGGGCCGCCTCCAAATGGGGGAAGGCCCCGATGAGGACTCCGGCGAAGGCCACCAGCCACACCTCGTTGCCGAGCAGGAACGGTCCGAAGGAGTTGAGCGCGAGCCGCCGCTCCGCCTCGCCGCGCGCCAGCGGCGCCTGTAACAACTGCACGCCGTAGTCGTAGCCGCCGAGCACGAAGTACCCGGCGAGGAGCAATCCCAGCAGAGCCAGCCAGATCGTTTCCAAGGGAGCCGTTCCTAGAGTTGAAGGGCGACGGCGGGTTGCTCGCGTGAGTCCGCCGCCGGCGTGCCGAGGTCGGTGTCGCGCGGGCCGCGCCTGGCGTACCGGGCGATGAGGCACCAGTTGGTGATCGCCAGCGCGGCCAGCAGTGCGCTGAACCCGATCAGCGAGATGAGCATCGTCCCCGCCCCGACGGGGGAGCGGGCCTCCGAGGTGAGGAGCTGACCGTAGATCGCCCACGGCTGCCTGCCCACCTCGCGCACGAGCCAGCCGAGGGTGGCCGCGACGAACGGGATGGGCACGATGAGCGCCACGACGAAAGCGGCGCCCCGCGAGCGGGCGATGCCGTCGCGGATCAGGCACGCCGCGCCGAACAGGGCGATCACCACGATGAAGAAGGCGGAGGTCATCATGATGTCGTACGCGGTGGCGATCCAGCCGGGCGGCGCGTAGTCACCGGGGCCGAGTCGCGCGGCCATCTCCGACTGGACCTGCGCCACCGTGGCCGGCCCGCGATCTTCCGGCAGCAGGACGTCGCGCAGGGCCGCCATCTTCATCGGCTGGGCCTCGTGCAGCGGCGTGATCTGGCGGAAGCCGGTCTCGGCGACGGCGATGGAGAACGGCACCGCCACCGCCAGCCCGGTGCGGGCGGAGCTGAGGAAGAAGGGCACCTCGCGGGTACGCCGGACGAACTGGTACGCGCTGACCCCCGCGACGAACCCGCCGCCGGCGACCATGGCCGCCGCCACGATGTGCCACATGGCGTACAGCGTGTTGGGGTTGGCCAGCATGGCGCCGAAGTCGGTGAGGTACGCCACCCCGCCCCGGACCTCGTGGCCCACGGGGTTGTGCATGAACCCGTTCGCCACCAGGATCCAATAGGTGGACGCGTAGGCGGTCAGCGTCACGAGCCAGAACAGCAGCATGTGGAGCACCTTGGGCAACCTCCCCCACCCGAAGATCCACATGCCGAGGAAGGTCGACTCGGCGAAGAACGCGACGAGCGTCTCGATGGCCAGCGGCGCGCCGAAGACGTTGCCGGCGAAGACCGACAGCCCGCTCCACGACAGCCCGAACTGGAACTCCATCACCAGCCCGGTGGCGATGCCGAGCACGTAGTTGACGACGTAGATCTGCCCCCAGAACCGGGTCATGCGCTCGAAGCGGGGATTGCCGCCGATGACGTGGCGGGCCTGCATATACGCGATGATCGGCGCCAGCCCGAGCGTGAGCAGCACGAACAGCCAGTGAAAGCCGACCGTGATGGCGAACTCGAGGCGGGCCAGGATCTCAGCGTCCACCGGCGCCGCCCTTCAGCGTCGCGGCGGCCAGCTCCGTGAGCGCGTTGACGTCGACCTTGCCGTTGCGGTTGACGGGGAACCGGGGCAGGGTGACCACGGCGTTGGGCCGCTCGTAGGAGGCCAGGCAGGCGCGCAGCCGCCCGCGCCAGAAGCGCTCGTCGTTGGCCGCGTCCTGGACGAAGAAGACCAGCATGGCGCCGGCCCGGTCGTCGTCGACGGCTACGACCTTCACGGGGGCGCCGCACTCTTCGGCGCGGCGTTCGAGATATTCGGGATAAAGGGTGTGGCCTAATCTGTGCACGGCGTTCATTCTCCCGAACACGTGAAGCACCCCGTGCTCGTCGATCCTGCCGAGGTCGCGGGTGCGGAACCAGGGCTCGTCGAAGGGGGCGAGGGAGCCGTCGGGGCGCAGGTATCCCTCCAGCCGGCCGGGGGTGCGTACCTCGATCTCGCCGGGCTCGCCGTCCGCGCCCGGGACGCGTATCTCGCCGTCCGCGCCCCGGACCCGCACCTCGACGCCGGGCAGCGGCCGGCCGCAGCCCTCCACCAGGTCGGGGAGGGTGAGCGCGATGTTGCCGGTCTCGGTCATGCCGTAGCCGTCGAGCAGGTGGTGTCCGGTGGCGGCGTGGAAGCGCTCGGCCAGCGGGCGGTTCAGCGGCGCCCCGCCCACGCACCACATGCGGACGCGGCCCAGCCTGTCCAGGAGCGCCGGGTCGCGGGCGAGCAGGGTGAGCATGCCGTGGTAGGTGGGCGGGGTGCCGTCCACGACCGTGGCGCCCGATTCGGCGACGGCCACGATCGACGGCTCCAGTCTGCGGAAGGGGGCGACGAGCAGGCCGCAGCCCACCAGCCACCAGATGAGCAGCAGCGACATGCCGTACTGGTGGGAGAACGGAAGGAGCGGGGCGAGCACGTCCTGGGGCGTGTAGCCCATGGACGCGGCGGTGACGCGGGAGTTCTCCAGGACGGCGCGGCCGGACTTCACCACGGCCTTCGGGGCGCCGGTGGTGCCGGACGACCACATGATCACCGCGTCCCTGCGCTTCTCCCAGCGGTCGAGGGAGATCGTCGCAGGCACCGGGGTGGCGGGCCCGTCGGGGACGGTGAGGTCCAGCACGGCGGAGGCCGGCAGCGGGATCCGCCCGGTCGCGTCGGTGACCGCCCAGCGCACGCCCGAGATGCCGGACATGTGGGCGAGCTGGTCGGTCGCGAGTTGCGGGTCGGCCAGGACGATGGAGGCGTCAAGGTGGCACAGCGCAAGCAGCGCGGCCACGAAAGGGGAGGAGTTCTCCCCGGTCAGCAGTACCCGGTCACCCGCCCGGACACCCAGCTCCTCCAGGCGCGCGATCAGCCCGAGCGCCTGCTTCTCGACCGCGGGCGGCCACAGCACTTCAGTCACGGGTCTCCTTCAGGGGAACCGTCGCAAGGTGGGAGCCGCTCGGCTCCCGCTTCGGAAAGGCCGGAGCAGAGGTCAGGTCCGTGGTCAGCAGGATCTGGCTGCGGTCGGCCAGGACCAGACGCGATCCCACGGCGCCGGCCCGGACCTGGGCGTCGCGCCCGATGAGGGAGTCCCTGACCGGGCCCACACCGCGCAAGGAGGCGCCGTCCAGCACGATCGAGCTCTCGACCGTGCTGTCCTCGACGGCGCAGTCGGCGCCGAGCGAGGTGTGCGGCCCGATCACGCTGCCGGTCACGGTGGCGCCGACGCCGACGATGGCGGGCCCGACCACCCGGGAGCCGCGGACCGACGAGCCCGCGTCCACGAACACCGGTCCGATCAGCTCGCTGTCGCCGTCCACGTCGCCGAGCACCAGAGGGTCGATGCGGGAGAGCACCTCGCGGTTGCAGTCGAGCGCGTTGTCCACGCACCCCACCGTGTTCCAGTAGCCCTGAGCGGAGTAGGCGAGCACCGTGCCCCCGTGCGCGATCAGCCACGACACGGCGTCGGTGAGGTCGCGGCCGCCGTGCCAGGCGGGCCGGGCGGACAGGACGGCCTGGTGGATGGCGGGGCCGAAGACGTACGCGCCGACCAGCGCCCGGTCGAAGGACGGATGTCCGTGCCCGTTCGTGACGCCGGTCACGCGGCCGAGCTCGTCCACGACGGCGACGGGCCCGCCGCCGGTCCTGGCGAGGTCGCCGACCATGGCCATGGCCTCGGGGCGGTCGCGGCGCTCGTACTCGGCGACCAGCCCGGGGATGTCGTCCAGCACGACGTCGTCGCCGTGCAGGACCAGGAAGTCGGCATCGCCCAGGTAGTCCCTGGCGATCAGGACGCCCTGCCCCAGCCTGGAGGCGTCCTGCTGGATGTAGGTCACGTCGAGGCCGAAGGCCGCGCCGGTGCCGACGGCGTCCCGGACCGGCGCCACGTGCCGGTCCACGACGATCGCCACCTCGGAGATGCCCGCCTTCCTGATCGCCTCCAGGCCGTAGAACACCACCGGCCGGTTGGCGACGGTGACGGCGTGGCCGTAAGGGCGCGGTCGCGTCCCCGTACGGCCCGCCAGGACGAGAGCCTTCACTGTCCTCCACCCTTCTACGAGATCGACTGTCAGGCGGCGCCGACCCTGACGCGGCGCCTGGGTCCCTGCGCGTGCAGCATCCGGTACTGGAGCTGGCGTAGTTCCCGGGAGGGCTCCAGGCCGAGCTCGCGATCGAGCACGGCATGCAGTTCCCGGTAGGCGCCCAGGGCCTCGTCGCGCCGGCCGACCTGGCACAAAGCCTCCATGAGCCGGCCGTGGAACCATTCGTTGAGCGGATTGGTCGCGACCAGGAAGCGCAGCTCCCCGATGAGGTCGCGGCCCCTGCCGATCTCCAGGTCCGCCTCGATGCGCAGCTCCAGCGCCCGCAGGCGGGACTCCTCCAGGTCGGCCAGGTACGCCTCCAGCATCCGGCCCGGCACGACGTCGGTGAGTGGGTGCCCGGACCACAGGTCGAGCGCCTGCCGCAACCGGAGGGAGGCCTCCTCGGGCCGCCCGGCCGCCGCGCAGCCGCGGCCCTCGGTCACCAGCCGGCGGAAGGTGAACACGTCCACCCGCTCCTCCGGGACGGAGATGAGATAGCCGGGCGGGCGGGTGAGGAGGATCTCCTCACCCGAGGGCAGGCTGTGCTCCTGGTCGAAGAACCGCCGGAGCTGGTAGATGTAGGTCTGGATTGTCGTGAGAGCGCTCTTCGGAGGATTGTCCCCCCACAGCTCCACCATAAGAGAATCGATGTCGACGATCTGGTTCGCATTGAGCAGCAGCAAGCCCATCATCTGCCGCTGCCGTGGTGCGCTCAGACGCCAAACCCGCTCCTCTGAGCTGATTTCCAGGGGACCGAGGACTTTGAATTCGACCATCTGGCTGAACCCCAATCTCGGACCGGTTCCGGTCGCCGTCTAAAAGGACCGTAGCCAGCCGGGGGATGCACCCACAACAGTAATTCACGGAGGATCGGCCAAGGTATCGAAAGGAGTACACGCCGGCACGCATCCGATATCGGACATGAGTGAGGCGGGACCGGCAACCGGTCCCGCCTGGCTAGTTGATCGAGGTTCAGCCGGTCCTGGGCGCGAACGGGCACTCCCACGCCGGTTCCGTGAACCGGCCCCCGTAGTGGCGGGACTCGTCCTTATAGGCGATGAAACTGGGATTCGGCGAGCCGTGGAACGCCCGTTCCCGGCTGCGTATCTTACTGCGGAGTTTGAAGAACTTGATTCCGAGCGCGTTGAATTGAATGTGTGAGTTGAAAACCAGCGTGGGTTTCTCGAACCGGCGGCTCGGCCGGGACGCCCCCGAATGCAAACCCACCACGAAGAACGGGTGCGAGCCGACCGAATATGCGAAGTCCGCCGAGGCCGGATCGGAGTCGTAGGTGTCGTTCCACGGGTAGAGCTCGCTGTCGATGTCGTGCATGGCCTGCAGATGCCGCCACAGCAGCGCCTCGTACTCGTGCTCGGACAGCTCGAGCGGCCCCTCGAACGTGGCCACGAACGAGGTGAAGCTGCGTGCCGACGGCTCGAAGGTCTCCAGGAATTTGAGCACGTCGCCGTGGTGGGCTTGGACCGACTGCTCCTCGCCCAGCTCCGGATAGTGGTGGTGGACGATGGCCTTCTTGCGCAGCGCGGCCCTGGCTCCGAGGCAGACGAAGTCGCCCTGCTCGATGAACGCGGCCAGGGCGGCGTAGACGTCGTCATCCATGCCGGAAGCTCCAAGGTCAGAGAGGGATGTTGCCGCGCGTGCCACGGGCGGCCGGCGCGCAGGCGATGGCCCGCGCGATCGCGCCCCTGGTCTCGCGGGTGGAGATGATCTCGTCGACCACGCCCAGGTCCACGGCCCGGTCGAGGCCGCCGATGGTGCGGTCGTGCTGTTCGGCGAGTTCCTGCTCCAGCGCGGCGCTCTCCTCCGGCGTGGCGCAGGCCGCCAGCTTGCGGCGGTGCAGGATGCGCACGGCCGCGACCGCCCCCATCACCGCGACCTCGGCACTCGGCCAGGCGAACACGCGGGTGGCGCCGAGCGAGCGGGAGTTCATCGCGATGTACGCCCCTCCGTACGCCTTCCGCGTCACCAGCGTCACCCGGGGCACCGACGCGCCGGCGAAGGCGTGCAGCAGCTTGGCCCCGCGGCGGACGATGCCCTCCCACTCCTGAGAGACGCCGGGCAGGTAGCCGGGCACGTCCACGAGGACGATGAGGGGCACGCCGAACGCATCGCACATCCTGACGAACCGGGCGGCCTTCTCGGCCGAGATCGCGTTGAGGCAGCCGCCGAGCCGCATGGGGTTGTTGGCGATCACCCCGACCGTCCGGCCGCCCAGCCTGCCGAGCGTGGTCACGATGTTAGGGGCCCACTTGGCGTGCAGCTCCACGCCCCTCTCGTCGAGCAGCCCGTCGATCAGCGGCTGGATGGCGTAGGCGCGCTTGGGGTTGTCCGGCAGCAGGGCGGAGAAGTCGACCTCGGCCACCTCGCCGGGCGCCTCGCCCTGCGCGCCGAGCAGTGCGGTGAGGGCCCGCGCCCGCTCGTACGCCTCCAGGTCGGTCTTGGTGGTCACGTGGACCACGCCGCTCTTGGTCGCGTGGGCGGCCGGGCCGCCCAATGTGGCCATGTCCACGTCCTCGCCGGTGACGCTGCGGACGACTTCGGGGCCGGTGACGAAGAGGCGGCCCTGCTCCGACATGATCACGATGTCCGTGAGCGCGGGCCCGTAGGCGGCGCCGCCGGCGGCGGGGCCGAACACGACGGACAGTTGCGGCACCAGGCCGGAGGCCCGCGTCATGGCGGCGAAGACGGTGCCCACCGCGTTCAGCGAGCCCACGCCCTCGGCCAGCCGGGCGCCGCCCGAATGCCACAGGCCCACGATGGGCACGCCCCTGCGCAGGGCGACCTCGTACGCGTGGACGATGTGCGCGCATCCGGCCGAGCCCATCGCGCCGCCCTGCACCCGGGGGTCGCTCGCGAACGCCACCGCGGTGACGCCCTTGGCCCGGCCGATCCCGGCGAGGACGCCGCTGTCGTCGGCGGAGGTCAGCAGGGTCAGCGTGCCGGGGTCGAAGAACGACGTAAGCCGCAGGGACGGGTCTCGGGGATCCGGTTCTCTGAGTGCCGGGCCCCCGGCCTTCTCCACGTCTTTGGAGAGAAGGCCGGGACCACGGGTGTCTTCGAGGATGGTCATGCGTGCTGTCCTTCGGCGAGGGCCGGTTCGGTCAGGCTGGGCAGGGCGGGCGCGCGCCAGATCTGCAGCCCGGCGGCGATCAGCCACACGGTCGGCGTCAGCATGCCGAACAGCGGGTAGAGCACCCCGTAGCCGAGGTCGGTCAGCCCGGTCGCGTAGAGGTAGCCGGCGGTGGCCACCGCGCCCGTGCCGCCGGCGATGCCGAGCCAGCCGATCCACTTGGCGTAGAGCGAGCTGACGACCATGGCAAGGCCGTAGGCGAGGGGAGCGAGCCCGGCCACGAGCAGCACGCCGGTGATCTCGGTGGAGTACGCCGTCCGCGAGCTCGCGCTGAAGATGGCCTCCTGGACGCTCCCGGTCTGCTCCCAGGTCTGGGTCAGGAACGTGTGGACGTAGCCGTCCCGCGCGTAGGTGACGATCAGCAGCGCGACGCCGGCCACGGCGAACCCGTTGCCGATCATCGCCAGCGGCCGGGCCGGCGTGCCGGCGAACGTCTCTCCAACGGTCAGCAGCCCGGCCAGCCGCAGCGAGGTGCCGAGGGTGACCGCGAAGTGCAGCAGCACCCACAGTCCCGGCATCGCGGCGATGCCCTTCATGTACGCCGCCGCGGACACGTCCGCGAACGGGTCCTGGATGACCACCAGCACGGCCAGTGCGCTCAGCACGGCCAGCGTGACGCCGGCGATCCCGGCGGCCGCGCCGATCCTGAACGCGGTCCTCTTCTCAGTCGCCCATCGCATGGAATCCTCCATCCACGTGAATCACTTCTCCGGTCGTCGCCGGGAACCAGTCGGAAAGCAGCGCCGTACAGGCCCGGGCGACCGGCTCGCAGTCGTCGGCCTTCCAGCCGAGCGCGGAGCGCGCGTCCCAGCTCGCCTCGACGCCGGCGAAGCCGGGGATGCCGCGGGCGGCGACCGTCCGCAGCGGCCCGGCGGCCACGAGGTTGACCCGGATGCCGCGCGGCCCGAGATAGCGCGCCAGGTAGCGGGAGCAGGACTCCAGCCCGGCCTTGGCCACGCCCATCCAGTCGTAGTTCGCCCAGGCGACGGTGGCGTCGAAGTCGAGGCCGACGATCGATCCGCCGTTGGGCATGAGCGGCAGGCACGCCACGCTGAGCGACTTCAGCGAGTACGTCGACACCTGCAGCGAGGTCGAGACGTCCGACCACGGCGTCTCCAGGAAGTTGCCGCCGAGCCCCGACTCGGGGGCGAAGGCGATCGCGTGCAACACGCCGTCCAGGCGGTCCACGCCCACCCGGTCGGCCAGGCCGGCCAGGTGGCCCTCGTCGGTGACGTCCAGCTCGACGACCCGGGTGTCGGGGTTCGGCAGCCGGCGGGCGGTGCGCTGGACGAGGCTCATCCGCCCGAAGCCGGTCAGCACGACGTTCGCGCCCTGCTCCTGGGCGACCCTGGCCACGTGGAAGGCGATGCTGGCGTCCGTCAGCACGCCCGTGACCAGCAGGTTCTTGCCGTCTAGGATGCCCATGTCAGCTCCCCGCGGGGGTGACGGTGACGACGCCGGTCCGCCACAGCAGCTTCACCAGGTGCAGCTGGAGCTCGTTGAGCTCCTTGCTCAGCTCGCCGTAGCTCATGCCGCCGTCCGACAGGCAGTCCCAGACCACCTTGCCGCCGTCCACCTCGTCGAAGCTGCGCACCTCGACGCCGGAGGCCGAGCCCTCGACCGAGTAGCGGTGGCAGGGCAGCGGCTGCGACAGGGGCGAGACCACCGCGTCCCCGTTCGCGACCGGGTCCTCCCAGTACTTGGTGAGCGCCGCTTCCTCCTCCTCCGACAGCTTGAACGGGGGCGGCGGGGCGAAGCCCTTGAACCCGGGGATGTCCAGGCCGAGGCTCGTGCGGATGGTGGCGCCCGGGGTGAGGCTGACGTGGTCGTCGTCGCTGATCCGGCCGGGGTCGGCCATCCCGTACGCCTTCATGTACGGGCCGTCGGCGTCCAGGTCGGACTGCGTGCCGCCCTCGCCGGTCAGATGGCGCAGCACGTCGGGCTCCATCGTGGTGCTGAGCAGGACCTGGAAGGTCTGCTCACGGAAGTTCCCGGTCACGTCCTGGCCGCGGGTGCGCCAGTAGATGCTGTCCGGGTTGCTCTTGCCGATGGCGTGGTACCACTGGTCGATCGACAGCGAGAACGACTCGGCGATGCCGTGCCACTCCATGTCGTAGTCGTGCCACAGGTCACGCTTGTGCTGCTCGTCGATGCTGTCGTCGAAGGTGGCCTTGAGCACGGTGGCCGCCGACAGGCCGTGGTGCATGGCGAACGCCACGCCCGAGGAGAACAGGGGGTCGACGAAGTAAGCGGCGTCGCCGACCAGGATCCAGCGCTCGTCGAAGTTGGCGAACTGGTCGTTGATCATGGAGTAGTTGGTGGCCGTCTGCATCTTGTCCGAGACCGGCGTGCCGTTCTTGACCAGCTCGCCGACCAGCGGGATGTCCTTGATCGCGTTGGTGAACTGCGCGATGTCGGTGAAGTCCTTGCCGGCCTCCTTGAGGATGGCCGGGATGGTCACGATGCCGACCGAGTGCGTCATCACGCGCTCGCCGTTGATGACCTTCGGCACCGGGATGTACCAGCACCAGCCGTCGCTGAAGGCCGAGCAGGCGATGGGGGACTGGCTCTTGGGGTGGAAGATGTTCCAGTCCTCGGGGACGTCGTAGGCGTGCTGGGCGCCGGTGTAGTGCTGCCAGATCGCGATGTTCTTGTACCCGGACAGGTAGCTGCGCTTCTTCTTCGAGGCGATGCTGTTGCGCCGCCCCGAGGCGTCGACGAAGTACCCGCAGCGGACCTTGCGGCCGTCGTTGAAGGTGACCTCGCAGCCGTCCTCCAGCCGCTCGAACTCGGAGATCGTCATCTCCTCGAACATGTGCGCGCCGCACTCTCCCGCGTGCCTGAACAGCAGTTCGTCGAACTCCGAGCGGTTGACGTGGGAGGCCCAGCGCTGCACGCCGTCCCTGACGTACGACTCGTGGTCGAAGAAGGCCACGCTGGGCTTCTCCTCCCACTTGAAGATGCCGCCGTACTTCTGGACCTTGAACTCGCTGGACATGACCTTGTCCAGCGCGCCGATCTCCTCGAGGGCCGGCGTCGTGGGATGCGCGAGAGATTCGCCGATGTGCTCGCGAGGGTGCTTCACCTTGTCGAAGACGGCGACGCTCAAATCAGTGGTCCGCGCCAATTGCGCGGCCAAAGTCGAGCCTGCCGGGCCGCCACCCATGATGATGACGTCGTAATAGTCTCGAACCGCGTCGGTCATTGCTTCCTCTTTCTCCGGGCGTCGGGGGCGGAGGGCGAGGCCCACCGAGGCCACAATGGCATCCGACCGGCCGGTCGCGGACCGAGGAGATTACCGAAGTCATTTGCTGCGGTCTTAATACCGGTGTCCGCGGCGTGCACTGTTGGGTCGTGGCTGACAATGATTTCAAAGCGCTTCTCGCCCCGCCCGAGGCCCGCTGGTTCGTCCTGGCCGGCTTCGTCGGGCGGCTCCAGATGTCGATGCTCGGCATCGCCACCATCCTGCTGGTGACCTCGGCCACCGGCTCCTACGGGCTGGCCGGCGCGGTCGGCGCCACCATCCTCATCTCACAGGCCTTCGCCGCCCCCAGGATCGGCAGACTCGGCGACCGTCTCGGCCAGGGCCGCGTGCTGCGGCCGGTGCTGCTGCTGCACGCGGTCGGCCTGGCCGGCATCATGGGCGGCGTCGCCACCGGCCAGCACTGGCTGCTCTTCCCCTCCGCGGTGCTGGCGGGCCTGGCCTTCCCGCCGCTCGGGCCGATGGTCCGCTCCCGGTGGGCCGCGAGGGTCGGCGGAACGCCGCTGCTCAAGGCGGCCTTCGCCATCGAGAGCGCCATCGACGAGGTCATCTACATCGTCGGTCCGGTGATCGCCACCACGGTCGCGGTGGCCGTCAGCCCGAGCGTGGGCTACGTCGCCGGCATGGTGCTGACCCTCGCCGGCGGCCTGTCCTTCGCCGCCATGCGCCGCACCGAGCCCGCGCCCATGCCCGTCGCGCGCACCGGGCCCTCGCTGCTGCGGATCCCGGCGCTGCGCGTCACGCTGCTGTTCGCGCTGGTGCTCGGCGTCGTGCTGGGCTCCAGCGAGATCGCCATGGTCGGCTTCGCCGCGGATCTCGGCGCGACCGCGCTGGCCGGGCCGTTGGTCGGCGCCCTGTCCGTCGGCAGCCTGCTCACCGGGCTCTGGTACGGCTCGCGCCGGTGGCGCTCCTCGCTCTCCCAGCGTTTCCTGGCCTTCGCCGCCTGCCTGGCCGCCGGCCTGATCCCGCTGACGCTGGTCACCGGCGCGCCCCTGATGGCGCTGGCCTCCTTCGTCGCGGGCGCCGCCCTCGCGCCGACGCTCATCGTCGTGTACGAGATGGTCGAGTCGCTGGTGCCCGGCGAGCGCAGCAGCGAGGGGTTCGCCTGGGTGCAGAGCGCCCTCGTCATCGGCCTGGCCGCCGGCGTGCAGCTCGCCGGGCAGGTGGCCGACGCGCTCGACGGGCACCACGCCTTCCGCGTCACGGCGGCCGCGGGGGCCGTCGCGCTCGTCACTGTCGTGCTGGCCACCCGCCTCACCCGGCGCGTACGGCCCGCCGCCGAAGCACTTCGGTAATTCCCTCGGTGGGCCACCGAAGTACTTCGGTCTTCCCCTCGGTGGAAAACCGCGGCCCCGATGCGATGCTGAATTCAGCAGGCGAACACCATTGATTTCGCGAAGTAGGGACACGATGCGTGATATCGCGATAGTCGGAATGGGATGCCGATTCCCCGGCGCCGGAAATCTCAATGAATATCACCGGATGCTGCTCGACGGCGAACGCCATTTCCACGGGGTTCCCGCGACGCGATGGGACCACCGCGAATTCTTCAACGCGGCCGAGGGCCGGGCGCCGCGGAAGGCGTACACCGACCAGGTCTCCTATCTGCCGGAGGTCGACCGGTTCGACGCCGCGTACTTCAGGATGCCGCCGCGCCGGGTCCGCACGATGGACCCGCAGCAGCGGCTGATCCTGGAGGTCACCCGCGAGGCCGTGCAGGACGCCGGCTGGGAGCGCCGGCCCTTCGACCGGCAGAACACCGGCGTGTACTTCGCGATGAGCACCGCCGACTTCATGTACCTCACGCCCGACCCCATGGACATGGAGCCCTGGTCCATCCCCGGCGAGCAGCTCAACATGGCCGCCACCAACGTCAGCCAGTTCTACGACCTGGCCGGGCCCAGCTTCACCGTCGACTCCTCGTGCTCCTCGGGCTTGGTCGCGCTGCACGAGGCCGTGGTCGCGCTGCGGGCCGGGGTGTGCGCCGAGGCGATCGTCGGCGGCGCCTACATCAACCTGATCCCGCACAGCCTCATCGGCTTCTCCAAGGTGGGCGCGGTCTCCCGCGAGGGCGTGTGCCGGCCGTTCGACCGGCGCGCCGACGGGTTCGTGCTCGGCGAGGGCGTCGGCGTGGTCGTCCTGCGCCCGCTGGAGGCGGCGCTGGCCGCCGGCGACCGCGTCTACGCGGTGATCAAGGGGATCGGCTGCTCGAACGACGGCACCACCGAGGGGCCGATGACGCCGCGGACCGAGGGGCAGCGGCTGTCGCTGCGCCGGGCGTACGCCGACGCCGGGGTCGAGCCGGGCTCCGTGGGCTTCGTCGAGGCGCACGGCACCGCCACCACCGTGGGCGACCGGGTCGAGCTGGAGTCGCTCCGGCACGCCCGCAACGCGTCGGGCCGCGAGCCCGGGCCCGCCTACCTCGGCTCCGTCAAGGCGCTGATCGGCCACTCGCTCACCGCCTCCGGCATGGCCTCCCTCATCAAGACGACGCTCGCGCTGCACCACGGCGTGATCCCGCGCCAGCCGGAGACGGAGGTCAACCCCGAGGCCGACCCCGCCATCGCCGGGCTCACCATTCCGCAGGAGAACATCCCGTGGCCGCGCACCGGCGCGGACGCCCGGCGGGCCGGCATCAACTCCTTCGCCTTCGGCGGCACCAACGTCCACGTGGTGATGGAGGAGGCCCCTGAGCCGGCTGCCGAGGCGAGCCCGGACGAGCGGCCGCAGCTGTTCCTCTTCTCCGCGGCGACGGTCGAGCTGCTCGCCGACCACGTGGAGGCCTTCCCCGTGACCGCCGAGGTGCCCCTGGACGCGGTGGCGCGGACGCTGGCCGAGCGCGAGCTGCTCAAGGCGCGGCTCGCGGTGGTCGCGGCCGGCCACGAGGAACTGGCCACGCGACTCAAGACGGCCGCCGCGGCGCTGAGAGCGGGCCGCACCGGCCCCCTCGGCGAGGGCGTGTACGCCGCGGCGGTGCCACTGGAGGCGAACGAGCGCCAGGTCGCCTTCCTCTTCCCCGGCCAGGGCAGCCAGCGCCCCCACCTGCTGGCCGACCTGTACGAACGCTTCCCCGCCTTCCGCGAGACCGCGGGCGCGCTCGACGCGGTCGCCAGAGAGGGCTTCGGCGTCGACGTCCTGGACGCCGTCTACGGCGCCGGCGCCGACACCGACGCGGGCCGCGAGCGGATCAAGGGCACCGACGTGTGCCAGCCCCTGCTCGGCGTGCTCGGCCTGGCCGCCGCCCGCCTGGTCGCCTCCTGCGGGGTGCGCCCGGCGGTGGCGCTCGGGCACAGCGTCGGCGAGTTCACCGCGGCGGCCGTGGCCGGGGCGATGGACGACGCGGAGGCGGTCCGGCTCATGGCCGGGCGCGGCGCGGTCATGCGCCGGGCCGAGAACGGCAAGGGCGGCGGCATGCTCGTCGTCCAGGCCGCCCCGGACACCGTCGCCGGCCTGTCGGACGGGATCGCGGGCGTCTGGCCCGCCTGCTACAACACCCCGCGGCAGACCGTCGTCGCCGGAGAGCCCGAAGGGCTGGCGGCACTCGCCGAGCGGTGCGCGGCCGCCAAGGTCGGCGCCGTCCCGCTCGCGGTCTCCAACGCCTTCCACACCCCCCTGCTGGAAGGAATCCGTGGCGACATCCGCGCGGATCTGGAGCTGCGCGAGATCGCCAGCCCTTCGGTCACCTACGTGTCCTGCATGAGCGGCGGCCGGGTCGAGGAGCCCGCGCGGCTGCGCGAGCTGTGGGAGGGACACGCCTCCTCGCCGGTCAGGTTCGCCGACGCCGCGCTGGCCGCGTACGAGCACGGCGCGCGGGTGTTCGTGCAGGTGTGCGGCGGCCGGTCGCTGCTGGCGATGGTCAAGCGCACGCTCGGCGACAGGCCCGGCGCCACCTACGTCGCGATGTCCGGCGACGCGGCCGACGACGGGCGCTCCTTCCTGGCCGGGCTCGGCCAGCTCGCGGTGCTCGGCCTGCCCGTGACGCTCCCGGACACCGGCGCCCGCCCGGACCTGGTGAGCCTGCCGCCGTCACCGCTGCTGCGCAAGGTGCACGCTCTTCCCCCGTTCCCGATGCCTTCCGCGCAGCCGATGCAGTCGGCGCAGCCGATGCCTTCCGTACGACAAGAGACCGCGGCGGCGCAGCCGCTCCAAGCGGAGGAGAGTCATGTGAGCGAGATCGTCAGTCTTTTCCGCGAGCAGATCGCCCTGCTGCGCTCGGCCGGAGCCCAGGTGGACGCCGCGCCGGCGGCGGCGGCGATCGCCGCCCCGGCCGTCCAGCCCCGGCCGCAGGCCCGGCCCGAGCCGCAGGCGCCCGCCGGGGACGCGGTGGTGACCAGGGCCAGGCAGACCGTGTACGAGCACATCGCCAGGATCGGCGCGTTCCCCGCGGATCAGCTGAGCGGGCCGACCCTGCTGGTCGAGGAGCTCGGGTTCGACTCACTGATGGTCACCGAGCTGCGGGTCTCCCTGCAGAAGGTGTGGCCCGAGCTGACCAGCCTGCCCAAGCGGCCCACCATCGACGAGGTCGTCGCGGCGGTGTCCGGCTCGCAGGGGGTCGTGGTCGAGGTCGCGGCACCGGAGCCGCCGAAGCCTCAGGTGACGATGGAGACCTCCCTGGAGACCTGGTCCGACCTGGTGGAGCACCGGGAGTTCATGAAGGGCATCGAGCGCAACCCGTACTTCATCGACCACCAGGCCAACATCAGGGACACCACCGTCGTGGACGGCAAGGAACTGATCAGCTTCTCCAGCTACAACTACCTCGGCCTGTCCGGGCATCCCAAGGTCAACGAGGCGGTGCGCGAGGCGGTCGAGCGGTACGGCACCTCCGTCTCGGCCAGCCGCTTCCTGTCCGGCAACCGGCCGATCCACCACGAGCTGGAGGCCGAGCTGGCCGCCCTGCTCGGCACCGAGGACGCGGTCGTCATGGTCAGCGGCCACGCCACCAACGTCTCGGTGATCGGGCACATCGTCGGCCCCGGCGACCTCATCGTCCACGACGAGCTGTCCCACGACAGCATCATGCAGGGCTGCGCGCTGTCCGGCGCCACCCGGCGCCCGTTCGCCCACAACGACCCGGCCGCGCTGGACGCGGTGCTCAGCCGGCACCGCAAGCTGCACCGCCGGGCGCTGGTCGTCATCGAGGGCGTCTACAGCATGGACGGCGACCTTGCCGACCTGCCCGCCATCATCGACATCAAGAACCGCCACGGCGCCGTCCTGCTCATCGACGAGGCGCACAGCTACGGCACGGTCGGCAAGTCGGGCGGCGGGATCGGCGACCACTTCGGCGTGGACCGCTCGCAGGTCGAGCTCTGGGCCGGCACGCTGTCGAAGGCGGGTGCGAGCTGCGGCGGCTACGTGGCCGGCTCCCGCGAGGTCATCGACTACATGAAGTACACCGTGCCGGGCTTCGTCTACAGCGTCGGCATGACCCCGCCCAACGCCGCCGCCGCGCTGGCCGCCCTGCGGGTCATGCGGGACGAGCCCGAGCGTCTCGAGCGGCTGCGCACCAACTCCGAGCTGTTCCTGAGGCTCGCCAAGGAAGCCGGGATCAACACGGGCGTGAGCAAGGACTCTCCGGTGGTCCCCTGCATCGTCGGCGACAACGAGCAGTGCCTGACGCTCGCGAACCGGCTCTTCGACCGGGGCATCAGCGCCAACCCCATCCTCTACCCCGCGGTGCCGGAGGAGCTGGTGCGCCTGCGGTTCTTCGTCACCTCCGAACACACCACCCAGCAGATCGAACACACCATCGGCGTGCTCGCCGATGAGCTGAAGGGACTGGCGGGCTGAACCACGGCCCCACGACCCGTACGGAATGGATGAGACAGTGGACTGGACCACAGGAAAAGTCATAACTCCCACCGCCACCTACACCTCGATCGAGATCGAGGAGCTTGCGCTCGGCATGGCCGCGATCCTGGCCGAGAGCTCGCTCACCCCGGGCGACAGGGTCGTCGTCAGCGCCGACAACTCCGCCGAGTACATCGCCGCCCTTCTCGCCCTGATGCATCTGGACGCCTCCATCGTCCTGATCGATCACCGCGAGACCGCCGCGGAGCGGCGCAGGATGAGCTCCGTCGCCGGCGCCCGGCTGATCATCAACGACGGCGACCTGGCCGACCTCACCGCCCGCGTGCCGACGCTGGCCATCCACTCGCTGGCCGAGGAGGCCAGGCGGCGGGAGCCCAGCGCGGAGTTCCTGTCCTTCTCCGCCTGGCACGCCCGCACCGACGCGCTCGTCACCTGGTCGTCGGGCTCCACCGGCGCGCCCAAGGGCGTCGTGCGGTCGGGCCGCAGCTTCCTCAACGACCTGCAGCGCACCCGCGAGCGGATGGGCTACCGGCCCGACGACGTGCTGATGCCGCTGCTGCCGTTCTCCCACTTCTACGGGCTGACGCTGGCCATCCTGCAGTGGACGGTCGGCTGCTCGCTGGTCGTGGCGCCGCTGGAGCGGCTCGACCTGGCCGTGCGGCTGGCCGCCGTGGCGGGGGTGACCGTGGTGGACGCGACGCCGTCCACATACCACGCCCTGCACGCGATGAGCCAGCGCCGCCCGGTCACGGTCAGGGAGCTGAGCAGCGTGCGGATGTTCTGCACCGGGGGCTGCCCGCTGCAGCCTGCGCTGGCCGAGCGCTTCGCCCGCACGTTCAGCCGGCCGCTGCTCGACGGCTACGGCAGCAACGAGGTCGGCAACATCGCCCTGGGCAACCTGGCCAACCCGGTCGCGTGCGGGCGCCCGCTCACCGACGTGCAGGTGCGCATCCTCGACCGCGACGGCTCGCCCGTGGTGCCCGGCCAGGTCGGCGAGATCTTCGTCTCCTCGCCCAGCCTCATGGAGGGCTACCTGGCCGACGACGGCACCGTCACCCCGCTCGGCGAGGGGGCGTACGCGACCGACGACCTCGGCTACTGGACGCCCGAGGGCAACCTCGTGGTGATGGGCCGCAAGCAGGCCGTGCACCGCATGGGGCACAACCTCTACCTGGAGACGATCGAGCGCAAGGCCGAGTTCTGCGGCCGGCCCGTGAAGATCGTCCCGGTGGACGACGAGCGCCAGGGCAGCCTGCTCGTCTTCTTCGTGGAGGACCAGAACGAGGGCTCCGCCACGCACTGGCGCAGCGCCATCTGCTCGCTGCTGCCCTCCTACGAGCACCCGAACAAGGTCGTGGTGCTGCCCCGGCTGCCGGTCAACGGCACCGGCAAGGTGGACGTCAGGGCCTTGCGCATGCTCGCCGAGCAGGCGGTGTACCGGCCCGCCCGGCTGCGCCCCCTTGAGGTACGGCAGGAGGAGGCGCCGCTGCCCGAGGACCTGGACCGGATCCCGTTCGCCGAACGGATCGCTGCGCTAAGGGCGGTGGCGCACTACTTGCGCACCGACCCCGGAGCGATCATGGACGTGCTCACGGAGATCTCGGACTACAAGTCCGTCGAGTCGGAGATCGAGGCGGCGCTGCACACGCTGTCCGGCGCGATCGACGAGGTCGTGCGCAACGGCCCGGCGCGGATGGACCGCATGGCCGTCTTCATGTCGTCCAACGTGCTGCTCAACTCCTATGTGCTGTACCTGCTCGTCCCCTCCCTGTACGTCGAGTCGATCGTGGCCAGGCCGTCCAGCCAGGTGGCCGCCCAGACGTGGCGGCTGCACGAGCTCCTCGCCCCCGTGCACGGCCTGCCGATCGAGATGACGTCGCTGAGCCAGCGCAAGTTCAAGGAAGGCCCGGTGGCCGAGGCGGACGTGGTCGTCTTCACGGGCACCTACCAGAACGCCGAGACGATCCGGGCGGAGCTGTCGCCGGAGCAGATCTTCCTGCTCTTCGGCCAGGGCGCGAACCCCTTCATCCTGGCCCCAGGCGCCGACATCGATGTGGCCTCCGAGGACGCACTGCGGATCAGGATGCTCAACTCGGGCCAGGACTGCTTCGGCCCCGACGTGTTCTTCGTCCAGGAGAGCGACGTCCCGCGGTTCGTGGAGGCGCTGCTCAAGCGGCTGTCCACGCTGACCTTCGGCGACTACGACGACCCCGACGCCGACTACGGGCCCATGTGCTACGTCAGCGCGATCTTCGAGGCGGCGGAGTACCTCCAGGACAACGGGCAGCACATCATCTACGGCGGCCAGATCGACTTCCGCACCCGCCAGATCCAGCCGACGGTGCTGCTGCGCTCGATGCGGGACGAG
This sequence comes from Nonomuraea sp. H19, assembly GCF_052068215.1. Lineage (NCBI taxonomy): Bacteria > Bacillati > Actinomycetota > Actinomycetes > Streptosporangiales > Streptosporangiaceae > Nonomuraea > Nonomuraea sp. H19. The sequence goes on from NZ_JBQHCV010000012.1 coordinate 88,120, forward strand.
ATGTCGATGGCGGAGATCTTCTCGCCCATCTTCAACATCGTCTCCTACACCGACCTGGCCGAGGTGCGCGAGCGCCTGGGCACCGGCTACTACCAGGACAGGTCCATGGGCGCCATGGTGTACGGCGAGGCCCCCGAGCTGGTCGAGCACCTGCGCAAGCGGCACATGGTGGCCGTGAACGAGACCCTGCTCGACATCGACAACGGCAACGAGCCGTTCGGCGGCCGCGGGATCATGGCCAACTACGTCGCCCACCGCAAGAAGCGCGTCTCCAAGCCGCTGCTCATCTCCCAGATCGTCGCCGAGTACGGCAGGGTCCCGGTCGAGGCGGGTGCCCGATGAACCCCGTCACCTACCCCAGCGCCTGGCACGCGGCCGTGGACTTCGCGCGGGCGTACGGCGTGGACACCGTCTTCGGGCTCCCCGACGACGACCTCGTCCCGCTCCAGGCGATGGAGCGCACCGACCTGCGGATGGTGCTCTGCCGCGACCAGCGCGCGGCCGCCTTCATGGCCGCCGGGCACGCGCTGACCTCGGGCCGGACCGCGCTCTGCGTCATCGGCAAGGGGCCGGCCGCCGCCAACGTCGTCGGCGGCCTGGTCGAGGCCCGCTGCTCCAGCGCCCCGATGGTGGTGCTGGCCTCGGGCACCGCGGCCAAGGCCCGCGGCTCGGGCGCCTTCCAGGAGCTCGACCAGCTTTCCATGATCGCGCCGGTGGTCAAGTGGGCGCACCGCGTCGACCACCCCGACCGGGTGGTGCCCGCGATCGAGCGGGCCTTCCTGGTCGCCGCCAACGGCGCCCCCGGGCCCGTCTACGTGGAGCTGCCCGCCGACCTGCTGGACGCGGAGGTCACCAGGGACCGGGCGTGGCGGCTGCCGCGCGCCCACCGCCCGGTGCCCGACGCCGAGGCGCTGGCCGGCTCGCTGGCCGCGCTGCGGGCGGCCCGCCGCCCGATCGTCCTGGTCGGCGGCGGCATGCGGCACAGGAACGCGCGTGGCGAGGTGGAACGGCTGGCCGAGCGGCTCGGCGCGGCCATCTTCACCACCGCCTCCGGGCGCGGCTGCGTGGACGAGGAGCACCCGCTCTTCTGTGGCCTGGCCGGCCTGTACGCCGCCGAGGAGACGCTGCCGCTGTGGGCCGAGACCGACCTGGTCGTGTCACTCGGCAGCCGGCTGGAGGAGACCGCCGTCTACCGGCCGGGCTTCGCCGCCCCCGGTACCGAGGTCCTCCAGGTGAACCTGGAGCCCGTCGAGGTATCCGCCGAGTGGCCCGGTCCGGTCGTCATCGGCGACGGCGCCGCCACCGTGCGGGCCTGGCTGGCGGAGTTCCCCGAGCAGGCCGGCGAATGGGCGCAGCGGGCACGCGCGGCCAAGAGGGCGGCGGCGGAGCGGGTCGAGGCCGAGCGGCGGCGGGTCCGCGAGCTGCCCGGCATCCACATCGCCGACCTGCTGCGCGTCCTCGACGAGGTGCTGCCGGACCAGCGCATCCTGGTGCAGGAGAACGGCCTGCAGGACATGTGGTCGTACTTCTACCCGCACTGGAGCTGCGCCGCGCCGGCCGGCTCGATCGTGCCCTCCGAGCAGACGAGCCTCGGCTTCGGCGCCATCGCCGCGGCCGGCGTGAAGCTCGCCGCACCGGGCCACGCCGTGGCCGCCCTCGTCGGGGACGGCGCCTTCGGCAAGCTCGGCGCCGACCTCGACGTGCTGGTCGAGCAGGAGCTCGGCGTCCTGTACGTGGTGCTCGACAACGGCGGCTTCGGCTGGCTCCAGGCCCAGCTCGACAAGGGCGGGCAGTCCCGGTTCTCCTTCGCGGGCCACCCCGGCGGCACGAGCGCCGGACGAGCCGGGGTGCACCACGCCGTGGTGGACGACAAGACGCGGCTGGACAAGGAGTTGCGCCAGGCGGCGGAGGCATGCGCGGCGGGCCGGGTCGCCGTGGTCGAGATCCCGGTCCGGCTCGACGACGTGCCCGCCGACCTCACCGAGACGGAAGGACAACACTGATGAGAACTTACGGACGGCGCGTGGTCATCACCGGCCAGGGCGTCATCACCCCCGTCGGACTGAGCGTCCAGGACTTCTGGGACTCCCTGCTCGCCGGCCGCAGCGGGGTCGGCCCGATCCAGTCCTTCGACACCGCCGAGCTGCCGGTCAAGATCGCCGGTGAGGTGAAGGGCTTCGACCCCGTGGAGTACATGCCGCGCACGGTCAGCCGCAGGATCGACAAGTACGCCCAGTTCGCGGTGGCCGCAGCCATGCAGGCCGTGGAGAACGCCAAGTTCGTCGTCGACGACACCAACACGCACCGCGTGGGCATCCTCATCGGCTCCGGGTACGGCCCCACCGCCCTCGTCCAGTCGGGCACCCTGACGCTGGACGAGCGCGGACACCGGGCGCTCGCGCCGTGGCTGTCCGCGGCCACGTCGATCGACTGCGCCGCCGGGGAGGTCGCGCTCAGGCTGGGCGCGACCGGCCCGTCCGGCGCGGTCAGCACCGCCTGCGCGTCCGGTACCTCGGCCGTGGGCGAGGCCATGCGGATGATCCAGCGCGGCGACGTGGACGCGATGATCGCGGGCGGCGCCGACAACTCGATCACCTCCTTCGACATCGGCTCCACCGCGATGTCCAGGGCGCTGTCACGGCGCAACGACGACCCGCAGCGCGCGAGCCGCCCGTTCGACAAGGACAGGGACGGGTTCGTCATGGCGGCCGGCGCGGGGGCGCTGGTGCTGGAGGACGCCCGCTTCGCCGAGCGGCGGGGCGCGCCCATCCTGGCAGAGGTCGTCGGCTACGGCGCGACGAGCGACGCCTACCACCCGACCGCGCCGCATCCGGAGGGCCTCGGCGCGCGCCGGTCCATGCAGCTCGCCCTCGACGACGCGGGCGTGGCCGCCGCGGCCGTGGACCACATCAACGCCCACGGCACCAGCACCACGCTCAACGACAGGACCGAGGCCGCCGCCATCCGCAGGGTGTTCGGCGACCACGCTCCCGGCATCCCGATCACCGCCGTCAAGTCGATGACCGGGCACATGATCGGCGCGGCCGGCGCGGTCGAGCTCATCGCGACCGTGCAGACCCTGCTCACCGGCATCGTGCCGCCCACGATCAACTGCGACGACCCCGAGGACCCGGGGCTCAACTTCGTCCCGCACCGGCCCCAGCAGCACGACGTCAAGGTGGCGATGAGCAACTCGTTCGGCTTCGCCGGGCACAACGCCACCCTCGTCGTACGGCGCTACGAGCACTGACCGACCCACATCACTACAGCACCGACCCACATCACTACAGCAAGGAGACAGGGAAATGAGCAACGAACGAGTTCTCGCCGAGTTCGCCGAGATCGTGCACGAGGTCGTCGGCATCCCCGCCGCCGAGGTGCAGCCCGGCAGCCACCTGCGTGACGACCTGGACATCGACTCGCTGTCCCTGGTGGAGATCATGGTCGCCGTCGAGGAGAAGTTCGGCGTGTCGACCCCGGACGAGATCGCGGTCGAGCTGGAGACCGTGAGCGCCGTGCTCGACCACATCGGGCAGAACCAGTCCGTCGGCGTCTGAGCGGTCCATGACCGGGGGACGGCCGGACATCCGGCCGTCCCCCTTGACTCGAGAGGAGCAAGCGCATGGAGGACGTGGACCTGCTGCGGGAGCTGGAGCCGGTCGTCGCCGAGAACATGGACCGCCACCTCAAGGTGGTACGCGACTGGCACCCCCACGACTACGTGCCGTGGAGCGAGGGGCGCAACTTCGCCTTCCTCGGCGGCGAGGACTGGCAGCCCGGCGACACCAAGATCGCACCGGTGGCCCGCGCCTCGCTGATCGTGAACCTGCTGACCGAGGACAACCTGCCCGCCTACCATCACAATCTGCTCACCGCCCTGGGCACGGGCGGCGCCTGGGGCGAGTGGATCTACCGCTGGACCGCCGAGGAGGCCAGGCACGCCATCACGCTGCGCGACTATCTCGTGGTGACCCGCGCCGTCGACCCGGTGGACCTGGAACAGCGGCGGATGGCGCTCATGTCGGCCGGGCCCGCCAACGAGCCCACCGAACTGCTGCCGAACGTGGTCTACACCGCGCTGCAGGAACTGGCCACGCGGCTGTCGCACCGCAACACCGGCACCGCCACCGGCTGCCCCATCGGCGAGCAGCTGCTGGCCCGCATCGCCGCGGACGAGAACCTGCACATGCTGTTCTACCGGAACCTGGTGGGCGCGGCGCTGGAGCTGGCCCCCGACGCGACGATGCGGGCCATCACCGACGTGGTGAAGAACTTCGAGATGCCCGGCACCGGCCAGCCCGGCTTCCGCCGCATGGCGGTCGAGATCGCCAACGGCGGCATCTACGACATGCGGCTGCACCACGATCGCGTCATCATGCCGATCCTGCGGCACTGGCGGATCTTCGACCGCTCCGGCTTCGGCCCGGAGGGCGAGGCCGCGCGGGCCGAGCTGTCGGCGTTCCTGCACGTGCTCGACGTGCAAGCGGACCGGTTCGTCACGCGCCGCGAGGAGCGGGCGGCCGCCGTCGCGGCAAGACTGTAAGCGCATCAGCCCTCCTTGATCAGCTCTGCCCGGTTGGACACGTTCAGCTTCCGGTAGATGCTGGTCAGGTGGAGCTCGACGGTTCGCTGGGAGACGAACAGAATCCCCGCGATCTCCCTGTTCTTCTTCCCCTCGACCACCAGGTCGGCGACCCGGCTCTCGGCCGGCGTCAGCGAGTCCCACCCCGTCTGCGCCCGCCGGCGCGGGCGCGCTCCGTACTTGAGCAGCTCGGCGTGCGCGTGGTCGGCCAGCGCGGTGCCGCCGCAGCGCTGGCCCAGGTCCAGGGCCCGGCGCAACATGTCCCGGGCCTCGGACTCCTGGTCCACGGCCGCGAGCGCGGTGCCGAGATCGACCACTGCGCGGCCGAGTTCGAGGGCCGCGGGAGAGCTCTCCAACTCCGGTACGGCCTGCCACAACAGCCTCACCCGCTCTTCCTGTTCGCCGGGCCCGTGCGCCACCAGCGCGAGTGCCCGCAGGCTCCCGCCGACGGCGCGGCCCGTCGGCCAGAGCCGGGCGGCGCGGTGCTGGTCGGCGGCCAGCTCTCTGGCCCGCTCCGTCTCCCCGAGCGTGGCCAGGGCCGCGGCGGCGTGCGTGCGCCACGCGCTGACCGCGGGGTTCGACACGCCCCATGCGGCCAGGCGTTCGCCGCAGGCCAGCAGGTCCTCCACGCCCGCCCGCACGTGGCCGCAGGCGATTCGCAGCCGGCCCCTGCTTTCGAGCAGGTGGTTGCAGCGCCACACGAGCGGCAGCTCGTTCGGCAGCCGGGCCTGGCGTAGCAGGTCGTCGGCCTGCTCGTGGTCGCCGCGCTCCAGCAGCACGTCGATCAGCGCCGCCAGGTGGTGGAAGACCACCGGCTCCGGCAGCCCGTCCTCGATGGCCGCGACCGCCGTGCGCGCCGCCGCCTCCGCCTGCTGGACGTCTCCTCTGCGCAGCGCGACGTGCGAGCGCATCACGGCCAGCTCGGGCACCTGTACGGCCGGCGCCCGCTGCTCGGCGTCCAGCAGGTGCCGCTCCACCGTGTCGAGGGCGTCGGCGTACAGCAGGGGCAGCAGCGCGAAGCCCGTCACCAGCCCACCGGCGTCCAGCAGCCCGTCCTTGGCCAGCGCCGCCTCGGCCGCGGCCCGCGCGGCCGGCAGCTCCCGCCCGGCCCAGGCCAGCCGCACCGCCAACGCGGCCCGCGTGCCACCGTCGGACCCGGCCGCCGGCACATCCGCCACCAGGTCCACTCCCGGCTCGCCGCCGGGAGTGGCCGTCACCAGGTCGTACTCGGGCCGCGTGCCGTTGTCAGGGCCGGCCGCCGCGGAAGCGGGTCCGGCGGCGTTCAGCATGCGGAGGATCAGCCGGTAGCCGCGCAGCCGCGCGCCGAGCGCCGGGTCCGCCTGGTCCACCCGCTCCACATGCTCGTCCAGCACGCCGATCGCCGCGTCGAGGTCGCCGAGCGCCGCCGTGGCGAGCGCGAGATGCTGCCCGATCAGCGCGTGCTCGGCGGCTGTCCGCACCCCCGCGCTCGCGTTCCTGAGATGCCTGATCGAGGCGTGGTGGTCGTACCCGCTGAGCGCGACGCCGAGCTGCAGCATCAGCTTCACCCGGTGCGCGGGCGACAGCGAGCTCTGGATCGCCCGCTGCATGCACGCGGTGGCCTGCTCCAGATATCCCATCGAGGTGAGCCGCACGGCCACGTCGCACAGCAGCTCGGTGATCTCCGGCGAGGCGGTCGGCCCCGCCGCGAGCAGGTGCCGGCCCATCACCGGGGCGTCGGCCTCCCGCGCGGCCAGCAGCCTGGCGGCGGCCAGGTGGTGCCGGCTGCGCTCCTCCGCCCGCATGCAGCGGTAGAGCGCGGTGCGGACGATCGGGTGGACGAACGCGATGGTGCCGCCGGCGCGCAGCAGGCCCAGCTCCGTCAGGCCCAGGATGGTGTTGGCGACCTCGCTCTCCTCGATGCCGCACAGCTCCTTGACCAGGGTGGGCCGGGCGTCGCCGTCCAGGACCGCCAGCGCCTTGGCCACGGTCAGCGAGTGGGCGGAGTGGCGGGCCAGGCGGTCGGCGACGTAGCGGGCGATCCGCGGCGGGGCCAGTCCGGGCAGCAGCCCTGCCGATTCGTCGTCGGTGCCGATGCCCTCCTGGTTGAGCTGTCTGATCAGCTCGTGGACGAAGCGCGGGTTGCCGCCGGTGAGGCGCTGGCACAGCGCCGCGAACTGCGGGGTCGGCCGCGCGCCGCGATAGAGCTCCAGCAGGCCGGCCACCTCCTCCTGCCCCAGTGGGTTCAGCAGGATCTCGGTGTGGTTGACCGTGCCGCGCAGCACGTCGTACGCCGGCCATTCCCCTACAGGAAAAGAGACAACCAGCAGAACCGGCAGGTTGGATAAGCGGCGCGCCAGGTGGGCGAGCCAGCCGAGCGTGAGTTCGTCGACGTGGTGCACGTCGTCCACGACGAGCACCAGCGGGCCCTCCTCGGTGATCTCGCGTACGTGCTCGTACAGCTCGGCGAACACATCTTCTCTCCCTGAGTCGGGAACTGCCGGCGGCTGCCGGAGCTGGAGCAGCTCGCACACCGCCCCGAACTCCGGCTGCGGGCGGCGGCGGCCGCCAGAGGCGAACAGCACCTTGGTGCCCTCGCGGCGTGCCGCCGCCACGACGTGGTTGAGCAGAGCGGTTTTCCCCGTGCCCGCCCCGCCCTCGATGACGACTACGGCCGAACGGCCCTGCGCGGCGTCGCCGACGACGCGATCCAGGAGCCGGATCTCGGCCTCGCGACCGAGCAGAGGTTGCATGGCCCCCCCTTCGTGTTGCCTTACGCGAACCCAGTATCACAGGGGGTGATAGAAGGCCACTCAAGCCGGATTCAGCGGAATGTCTTCGGTCTTTTCCTCGGTGGAAAACCGGCCTGTCGATGGCAGCCTGAGAATACGTTCCACTGCCCAGCGGAGGTCTGTTTCATGGCTCCCATTCAGCCGATGGCACCGCACGCGCTGCTACTTCTTCTCCTGCAAATTGGGGTGCTGCTGCTGCTGGCACTCGTACTCGGCCGGCTCGCGATGAAACTGCGGCTGCCGGCGATCGTCGGCGAATTGTGCGCCGGAGTGCTGCTCGGTCCCTCGTTGTTCGCTTTGCTGGCGCCCGACCTTTCCTCATGGTTGATTCCGCAGCAGACCGGGCAGTTCCATCTGCTCGACGCGGTGGGGCAGCTCGGCGTGCTGTTGCTCGTCGGCATCACCGGCGCCCACGTGGACTTGAAACTGATCCGCCGGCAGGGTGCCTCCGCCGTGAAGGTCAGCGCGTTCGGGCTGGTGATCCCGCTCGGGTTCGGTGTCGCCACCGGGCTGCTGCTGCCCCAGGCGCTGGTGGGCGCGCGGGACCAAACCGTCTTCGCGATCTTCCTGGGCGTCGCCATGTGCGTCAGCGCGATCCCGGTGATCGCCAAGATGCTCATCGACATGAACCTCATGCACCGCAACATCGGCCAGCTCACGCTGACCGCGGGCATGGTGGACGACGTGTTCGGCTGGCTCATGCTGTCCGTGGTGTCGGCCATGGCCACCAGCGGGCTGAGCGCCGGCTCGATCAGCTTGTCAGTGGCCTACCTGGCCGCCGTGCTGGCCTTCGCCTTCGTCGTGGGCCGCCCGCTCGTCCGCACCGCCTTCCGGCTCGCCGCCCGCTCGTCCGAGGCCACCCCGACGGTCGCCACCACGGTCATCCTGATCCTGCTCGCCGCCGCCGGCACCCACGCCCTCGGCCTGGAGGCCGTCTTCGGCGCATTCCTGATGGGCCTGCTCATCAGCGAGTACGGCAAGCCCGACCCGGCCAAGCTGGCCCCGCTGCGCACCGTCGTCGTGGGCGTGCTGGCCCCGGTCTTCTTCGCGACCGCGGGCCTGCGCATGGACCTGACCGCGCTGGCCAGGATCGACGTGCTCGGCTTCGCGGTGCTCATTCTGGCCGTCGCGATCGCCGGCAAGTTCATCGGCGCCTATCTGGGCGCGCGTACGAGCAGGCTGAACCGGTGGGAGGCGCTCGCGCTCGGAGCGGGCATGAACGCCCGCGGCGTCATCGAGGTCATCGTCGCCATGGTGGGCCTGCGCCTGGGCGTGATCGGCACCGAGGTGTTCACCATCATCATCCTGGTGGCCGTCGTCACCTCCGTCATCGCGCCGCCCATCCTGCGCGTCGCCATGGCCAGGCTGCGGCCCACCCCAGAAGAGGACGAGCGCTGGATCGCCCAGTTCGGACCGGCCGTACCCGTGCTAGAGCGGGTCGGGTGAGCCCGATGGACCTGCGGTACTGGCTGGGGCAGGCGGTCGAGACGGTGGAGGAGTGGGCCGCGGAGTTCGGCCCGTTCGCGCCGCACCCCTCGCACCACGTCGGCGACGACGAGTTCGCCGTCGCCTTCGCCGACTTCGGCAAGCGCCTGCGCGACAACTACCCGTTCTTCCACCCCCGCTACATCGGGCAGATGGTCAAGCCGCCGCACCCCGCCGCGGTCGTCGGCTACCTGACCGCGATGCGGCTCAACCCCAACAACCACGCCCGCGAGGGCGGCCCCGCCACCGCCGACATGGAACGCGAGGTGATCGCGGAACTCGCCGCCATGTTCGGGCTGGGGAGCCACCTCGGGCACCTCACCACCAGCGGCACGATGGGCAACCTGGAATCCCTGTACGTCGCCCGCGAGACCCACCCGGGCGCGGGCATCGCCTACAGCGCCGACAGCCATTTCACCCACGCCCGTATGTGCCACGTCCTCGGCGTGCGCGGGCACGCTGTGCCGGTGGACGCGCACGGCCGGATGGACCTCGACGCGCTGGAGGACCTGCTGCGCAGGGAGCGCATCGGCACCGTGGTGCTCACCGCGGGCACCACCGGGACCGGCGCCGTCGATCCCGTGCACGAGGCACTGGAGCTGAAGGCGCGTCATGGCGTGCGACTGCACGTGGACGCCGCCTATGGCGGGTTCTACGCGTTGCTGGCCGGCGAGGGGCTGTTCGATCCGCGGCCGTGGCGGGCCATCGCGTCCTGCGACTCCGTCGTGGTCGATCCGCACAAGCACGGGCTGCAGCCGTACGGGTGCGGGGCCGTGCTCTTCTCCGATCCGCAGGTGGCCCGGTATTTCCGGCACGATTCGCCGTACACCTACTACACGCCCAGCGACCTGCACCTGGGCGAGATCAGCCTGGAGTGCTCCAGGGCGGGCGCGGCGGCGGCCGCGCTCTGGCTCACGCTGCGGCTGCTGCCCGCCACCCGGGAGGGGCTCGGACGGGTGCTGCTGCCCGGGCTGCGCGCGGCCCGGCAATGGGCCGGGATGCTGACCGCGTCGCCGCACCTGACGTTGTATCAGCAGCCCGAGCTGGACATCGTCTCCTATTTCCCGTCAGAACCGGCGCTGAGCGGCATCGACGCCGCCTCGGCCCGGGTGCTCGCCGACGGCATGACCGGGCCCGACCCGGTGTACGTCAGCGCCCTGCGGGTGGACGCGCCCGCGCTCACCGCGCGCCATCCCGGACTCGTGGCCGACGCCCCGAGCGCACGGATCCTGCGCAGCGTCCTGATCAAGCCAGAGACCGGCGACCACCTCGGGCACCTGCACCACCGCCTGGAGGAGCTCGCCACCAGAAGGAGTTCGCCATGACACTCTCCACCCTGACCATCCGCCCAGCCACCCGGGCCGACACGGAGCCGCTGGTCGCGCTCCTCGCCGAGGCCTTCCACGAGGACGCGCTCACCGTGTGGGCCTTCCCCGACCCGGTACGCCGTCGTCAGATCCTGCCCGGCCTCTTCCGCGCCTTCTACGACCTGTCGCTCTCCCAAGCCGGCGCGTTCACCAGCGACGACCTGGAGGCGGTCGTGCTCTCGACCCCGCCGGGCGCCCCGGATCCCGGCGAGCCGTTCGAGCGGCGACTGCGCGAGGCCGCGGGGGAGTACGCCGACGCGCTGATGACCATCGTCAACCTGCAGGACCTGTACCACCCGGCGGCACCGCGGCACCTCTACCTCGGCTTCGGCGCGGTCGCGCCGCACCGCCAGGCGAGCGGGCTGGGCAGCGTGCTGATGCGGCAGATCCTGGACGGCTGCGACCGCGACGGCACCCCCGTCTACCTGGAGGCCAGCTCGGCGGGCGGCGCGGCGTTGGCGCGCCGCTTCGGCTTCGAGCCGCACGGGCCCGCGATCTTCATCCCCGGCGGCCCCCACCTGCGTCCGATGTGGCGGGACCCGCAATGAGCGCGCCCGGACCTCAGGTGTGGCCGGCCGCCGAGGTGGCGGCCGGTTTCGACCATCCCAGGCTGCCCGAGATGCGCAAGATCCTGGACTGGAGCCGGGAGTTCCTCACCAAAGGCCATCCCGAGCTGGGGCGCTCGGGTCCGGTCTGCCCTTTCAGCGCTCCTTCGCTGCGTCGCGGCCTGTTCTATCTCGCGGTGGAGGAGGACACGGACATCGGCGTGACGGTCAATTCCATGACGGCTTTCCGCGAGCGTTTCCTGGAAATGCTGGAAGCGCTTTCCCCCGAGCGCCGCGAATTGCTGACATTCGTCGTGGTATTGCCGGAGATCGACGGTCCGGAACTCGACGAATTGCAGCGGCGGTTGAAGGAAGAATATGTCGCGGCCGGGCTGATGATCGGCCAGTTCCATCCCACCTGCGCCGAGCCGGGGCTGTGGAACGGGGATTTCCGGCCCCTCCGCTCGCCCATTCCGCTGCTGGCCATCCGGATGATGCTCGCCTTCGATCTGCCTTTTCTGTGGGACGAGACCGGGCACCTCGGGTCGTATCTGGAGCGCTTCGCCGGAGGCATCCCCGCCAGGATCCGCGCGCACCTGGTGGACCGGCTGGTGTCCTAGCTCAGGATCCGTCGCCGTCACAGCGCACGACGACGGATCCTGGCCGCGGTCGCGTTGCTCGAAGCGCCGGGCGTCAGTCCTGCCGGTTGGCCAGGCGGCTCAGCGGCTCGTCGGTCAGCCGGTATTTCAGCCATTCGTCCTGCCGGACCGCGCCCAGCTTGTCGTAGAAGCCGATGGACGGCTCGTTCCAGTCGAGCACCGCCCATTCGAGGCGCTGGTATCCGCGTTCCGCGCAGATCCTGGCCAGCTCGCCCATCAGCGCCAGGCCGTGGCCGCCGCCGCGGTGCTGGGGGCGTACGTAGAGGTCCTCCATGTAGATGCCGTGCACGCCCCGCCAGGTGGAGAAGGTGAGGAACCACAGGGTGAAGCCGGCCACCTCGCCGTCCTGCTCGGCGATGTGGACGAAAGCGGCGGGACGCTCGCCGAAGAGGGCGGCGTGAAGCTGCTCCTCGGTCACGAGCACCTCGTGAGCGGCCTTCTCGTAGGTGGCGAGCTCGCGGATCAGCTCGACGATCACAGGCACGTCGGCAGGCGCTGCGGGACGAATCATGCCGACCAGGTTACGGGTCTCGGACACCCGCCGCGGGCGAGGGGCGCCGCCTCCGCCGGCCCGGCCCACGGCCGGCGATCATACGGTGAGCAAGGACGGTTCGGCGCGGTGGGCCTCGGCGGCGAGGGCGCGTAGCTGGTCGGCGAAGGCGATCGCCTGCTCGGAGGTCAGGCGCGGCTCGACGCCGACGTAGAAGACCACGATGTCACCCGCGGGCGATCGCATGGCGTTGAAAGGAATCATGATGCGAGCGATTCTGCCCGCCGGGACCGACATTTTCCGGGGGTGAACCCGGCCGCGTCACGCGGGCGTACTCGTTCTCCGGACGGGTTGCCCCGGCCATGGGGCCGATGACGCGCCGACCAGTCCCATCCGCGACACTTGCCTGAGGAAAACCCCTGGTGGGAACGGCAACGGAAAGGTTGGCTTCGATGGAGCATCGCGTGTTGGGACGTACCGGACGCGAGGTCGGCGTGGTCGGGCTCGGCGCCTGGCAGCTCGGCGCGGACTGGGGCGAGGTCTCCGAGGAGGAGGCGCTCGCCACCCTGGAGGCGGCCGCGGACGCGGGTGTCACGTTCATCGACACCGCGGACGTGTACGGGGACGGGCGCAGCGAGCAGCTCGTCGGCCGCTTCGCCAAGGGCCGCCCGGAGCTCACCGTGGCCACCAAGATGGGCCGCCGGCTGGAGCAGATCCCCTCGAACTACGTGATGTCCAACTTCCGCGCCTGGAACGAGCGCTCCCGCCAGAACCTCGGCGTGGACACCATCGACCTGGTGCAGCTGCACTGCCCGCCGACCCCGGTCTATTCGGCGGACGCGGTGTTCGACGCCCTGGACACGCTGGTGGCGGAGGAGAAGATCGCCGCCTACGGGGTCAGCGTGGAGACCTGCGACGAGGCGCTGACCGCGATCGCCCGGCCAGGGGTGGCGACCGTGCAGATCATCCTGAACGCGTTCCGGCTCAAGCCCCTGGAGCGGGTCCTGCCCGCCGCGCGGGCGGCCGGAGTGGGGATCATCGCCCGGGTCCCGCTGGCCAGCGGCCTGCTGTCCGGCCGGTACGACGAGCACACCACGTTCGCTCCGGACGATCACAGGAACTACAACCGGCAAGGGGAGTCGTTCGACGTCGGCGAGACGTTCTCGGGCGTGGACTTCGCCACCGGCCTGGAGGCGGTCCGCCGCCTGGCCCCGCTGGTCCCGGAGGCCATGACCATGGCCCAGTTCGCGCTCCGCTGGATCCTGGACCAGGAAGGGGTCTCGGTGGTCATCCCGGGTGCCCGCAACCCGGCCCAGGCGATGTCGAACGCCTCCGCGGCGGCCCTGCCCCCGCTCTCCGCCGAAACGATGGAAGCGGTCCAGTCCGTCTACGACGAGCTGATCCGGCCCCAGGTTCACCACCGCTGGTAGTCCCGTTGCCCGGGCCGGAGACCGGGACCTGTCACGCAGGTCACGCTCGGTGACGTGACCCGCGTGACATATCGGTTAAACGCCGGCGTGCGTCCTGGCCCGGGGCCGCTCCGCCTGCTCGAACTCTTCCCTGCCGGGCTCGGCGAACTCGCGGTGGGTCTCCTCGATGCGCAGCGCCACCCCGAGCGCGAACAGCGTGGGAGCCCACTCGCCGACGAAGATCCCCCACCGGTCGGCCCGGTCGATGCCTGCTTGCTCCATGTTTCTCGACATCAGCCAGGTCGCGCAGGACAGGACGATCGACGCCGCCCCCGCGGTGTAGAGATGGCCGGACCTGAGGCCCATGTCGTGTAGCTTCTTGATCATCTTTCCCCCCTTGCTGTGAGTGCAGGTACCCGAGGGGCGATCATGTAATCGAAGATTACGAGTATGTTTCCGGCGTGACGCATGTGCGCGGCTTGTTACAGCGGTGAATCACACGTAACGAACGCACAGCCACGGATTGTCAGAGTGCGTAACGAGCGCTTCCTACCTTGGAGATCCCCGGACGCCGAGTGTAGGAGAAAGTCGATGGCGCGCTGGATCGCCGAGTGGCACCCCGATGACCCAGCTTTTTGGGAGAGTTCAGGCAAGAGCGTCGCACGCCGCAACCTCATCTTCTCGATCGTGGCCGAGCACCTCGGCTTCACGGTGTGGACGCTGTGGAGCATCGTGGCCACCAAGATGGGGGCCTACGAGTTCACCACCGACCAGTTGTTCTGGCTGGTCGCCCTGCCGAACCTGATCGGGTCCGTGCTGCGCGTCCCCTACACCTTCGGCCCCGCCAAGTTCGGCGGCCGCAACTTCACCGTGGTGAGCGCGCTGCTGCTGCTCATCCCAGCGGTGCTGCTCGGGGTGGCGGTCGGCAATCCGAACACTCCGTACTGGTTGTTCCTCGTGATCGCGGCGATGGCCGGTTTCGGCGGCGGGAACTTCGCCTCCAGCATGGCCAACATCACCTACTTCTACCCGCGTCACAAGCAGGGCGTGGCGCTCGGGCTGAACGCCGCGGGCGGCAACATCGGCGTCAGCTCGGTCCAGCTCGTCATGCCGCTGGTCATCGGCTCGCTCGGGCTGGCCGCCGCCGGCTGGTTCTGGATCCCGTTCGTCGTCGTGGCCGCCATCTGCGCCTGGTTCTTCATGGACAACCTGACCAGCGCCAAGGCCAACCCCCGCGAGCAGCTCGCGGTGGCCGGCAAGGCCCAGACCTGGATCATGTCGTTCCTGTACATCGGCACCTTCGGCTCGTTCATCGGCTACTCCACCGCCTTCCCGCTGCTGAGCAAGAGCCTGTTCCCCGACGCCCCGTTCGCGGCGGTGGCCTTCGCCGGGCCCCTGGTCGGGTCGCTGATCAGGCCGGTGGGTGGCTGGCTGGCCGACAAGTTCGGCGGCGCCCCGGTCACGCTGTGGAACTTCGCCGGGATGGGCGGCGGCATCCTGCTGGTCTGGCTGTCCAGCACCTCCGGCAACTTCTGGCTCTTCTTCCTGTCCTTCCAGCTGCTGTTCCTCACCTCCGGCATCGGCAACGGCTCCACGTACCGGATGATCCCCGCGATCTTCCAGGCCAAGGCCGTGGCCGAGCGCGGCGAGAGCGAGGATGCCCTGCTGTACGGCAAGCGCCAGGCATCGGCCGCCATCGGCATCATCTCGGCGGTCGGGGCGCTCGGCGGGTTCCTCATCAACCGGGCGTTCGGAATGTCGTTCGCCGCCTACGGCACCCCCGCCCCCGCCTTCCTCGCCTTCGGCATCTTCTACGTGGCCTGCCTGGCCCTCACGTGGTGGTGCTACACGCGCAAGGTCGGCGTCAAGGTCGTGGCCAGCCTCGCCTACGCCCGGGTCTGAGCCAGTGACTGACGCGGTGAAGACGCACTGCCCGTACTGCGCCCTGCAGTGCGGCATGGAGATCGGTCCTGAGCTGGCCATCCAGCCCAGGACCGACATCCCGGCCAACGCCTCGGGCGCGCTGTGCCAGAAGGGCTGGACGGCAGGCGAGCTGCTCACCAACGGCGAGCGCCTGACGACCCCCCTCCTGCACGGCGAGCCCGTGGAGTGGGACGTCGCGCTCGACTACGTGGCGAACCGGCTGACCGCCATCCGCGCCGAACACGGCCCCGACGCCGTGGCCGTGTTCGGCGGGGGTGGTCTCACGAATGAGAAGGCCTACACGCTCGGCAAGTTCGCCCGGGTCGCGCTCGGCACCAGCCAGATCGACTACAACGGGCGCTTCTGCATGTCGTCGGCCGCCGCCGCGTCGATCAAGGCGTTCGGCATGGACCGCGGGATGCCGTTCCCGATCACCGACCTGGCCGAAGCCGACATCGTGCTGCTGGCCGGCGGGAACGTCGCCGAGACCATGCCGCCGTTCGTGCGTCACCTGTCCGGCCCGCGGATGATCGTCATCGACCCGCGCCGCACCCAGACCGCCAAGCTGGCCTGGCTGCACCTGCAGCCCACGCCCGGCACCGACCTGGCGCTCGCCCTCGGGCTCCTGCACATGGTCATCGCCGAAGAGCTCGTGGACGAGGAGTACGTGGCCGCCAGGACCACCGGCTTCGACGAGGTACGCACCTCGCTGGCCGCCTGGTGGCCGGAGCGGGTCGAGCGGATCACCGGCGTGCCCGTCTACCGGATGCGGCAGGCCGCCAGGGCCCTGGCCGCGGCCCAGAAGGCGTACATCCTCACCGGGCGCGGCGCCGAGCAGCACTCCAAGGGCACCGACACCGTCACCGCGTTCATCAACCTGGCGCTCGCGCTCGGCCTGCCCGGGCGCCACGGCTCCGGGTACGGCTGCGTGACCGGGCAGGGCAACGGGCAGGGCGGCAGGGAGCACGGCCAGAAGGCCGACCAGCTCCCCGGCTACCGCAAGATCGACGACCCGGCCGCGCGCGAGTACGTCGCCGGGGTGTGGGGCGTGCCGGCCGAGTCGCTGCCGGGGCCGGGGCGGTCGGCGTACGAGCTGCTCGACGCCCTCGGCACCCCGGAAGGGCCGAAGGCGCTGCTGCTGTTCGGGTCCAACCCGGTGATCTCCGCGCCCGCCGCCGAGCACGTCGCCGAGCGCATCGCCGCTCTCGATCTCCTCGTGACCTGCGACTTCGTCATGTCCGAGACCGCGGCGATGGCCGACGTGGTCTTCCCGGTGACGCAGTGGGCCGAGGAGAGCGGCACCATGACCAACCTCGAAGGCCGCGTCCTGCTGCGCAACCAGGCCGTCACTCCGCCCGACGGCGTCCGGAGCGACCTCGAGGTCCTGGCCGGGCTCGCGCAGCGGCTCGGCCACCGCTTCGAGACCGAGCCCGCCACGGTGTTCGAGGAGCTGCGCCGCGCCAGCAAGGGCGGTCCCGCCGACTACTCCGGCATCACCTACGAGCGCATCACCGCCGAAAAGGGCGTGTTCTGGCCCTGCCCCGAGCCCGGGCACCCCGGCACGCCGCGCCCGTTCCTCGACTCCTTCGCCACCCCGGACGGCCGGGCCAGGTTCGTGCCCGTCCAGCACCGGCCCCCGGCCGAGGAGACCGACGAGGACTACCCCGTCTACCTGAGCACCGGCCGGGTGCTGGCCCACTACCAGAGCGGCGCCCAGACCCGCAGGATCGCCTCGCTCGTCCAGGCCGCGCCCGAGCCGTACGTCGAGCTGCACCCGGACCTCGCCGAGCAGCTCGACATCACCGCGGGGGACGTGGTGCGGGTCAGCAGCAAGAGAGGCGAGGCCAAGGCCGTCGCCCGGATCAGCGACGCCATCAGGCGCGACACCGTATTCATGCCCTTCCACTGGGAGGGCGCCAACCGGCTCACCAACCCGGCACTCGACCCGACGTCGAGGATGCCGGAGTTCAAGGTCTGTGCGGTCAGGGTGGAGAGGGACTCATGAGACTCGTCGTCGTGGGGAACGGGATGGCCGGGTCGCGGCTGGTGAGCGAGGTGCGCACCCGTGACCCGCACATCAAGATCACTGTGTTCGGCGCGGAGACGTGCCAGCCCTACAACCGGGTGCTGCTGTCCAACGTGCTCGCCGGCAGCTCCCGCCCGGAGCAGGTGCGGCTGATCGACGCCTCCTGGTACGCCGCGCACAACGTCGAGGCCGCCTTCGGCAGCGCGGTCGCGCACATCGACAGGGAGACCAGGCACGTCGTCACCGAGGACGGCCGGCGCGAGCCGTACGACCTGCTGGTCCTGGCCACCGGCAGCGAGGCCATCGTGCCGCCGCTCCCGGGCGTGGAGCGGGCGATCCCGTTCCGCACCCTCGACGACTGCGAGCGCATCCTGGAGTCGGCCGAGCACGCCCGCAGGGCCGTGGTCATCGGCGGCGGGCTGCTCGGCATCGAGGCCGCCCGCGGCCTGGCCGGGCGCGGCCTGCCCGTCACGCTGCTGCACCTGGCCGGGCACCTGATGGAGCGTCAGCTCGACGTCGAGGCCGGCGAGGTGCTCGGCGAGACGCTGGCCGGGCTCGGCGTGGACATCCGCACCGGCGTCAGCGCCCAGGCCGTGCAGGAGGACGGCGTCCGGCTCGCGGACGGCGAGCTGATCGAGGGCGACCTGGTCGTGCTCGCCTGCGGCGTCCGCCCGATCACGGGCCTGGCCCGCGAGGCCGGGCTGGAGGTGCGGCGCGGCGTCGTCGTGGACGACGAGCTGCGCACCGACGACCCGTCCATCTTCGCCATCGGCGAGTGCGCCGAGCACGACGGCACCGTGTACGGACTGGTCGCCCCCGCCTGGGAGCAGGCCTCCGTGGCCGCGGACGTCATCACCGGCGGCAAGGCCCTCTACCACGGCTCCAGGCTCGTCACCCGGCTCAAGGCCAAGAGCGTCGAGCTGGCCGCCATGGGCGAGACCCACCTCACCGAGGAGCACGCCGAGGTCGTCCGCTTCAGCCACCGGGCCCGCGGCACCTACCGCAAGCTCGTCATCCGCGACGGCCGGCTGGTCGGCGCGATCCTGCTGGGCGAGAGCGACGCCGTCGGCACGCTCACCCAGCTCTTCGACCGCGGCGGGCCGGTGCCGGGCGACCGGGCCGGGCTGCTGTTCCCCGGGCTGTCGTCGGCGCCCGTGACCGAAAACCCGACGCTGATACCCGACGCGGCCAAGATCTGCCAGTGCAACAACGTGACCAAGGGACAGATCAGGGCGTGCTGGGAGGCCGGGGCGCGGGACGTGGCCGGAGTTGCGGCCGCGACCAGGGCCACGACCGGATGCGGTACCTGCCGCGACGCCGTGGAAGGCATCGTCGGCTGGCTGTGCGAGCAGGAAGGGATCTCGGTTTGACTTCCGTCCCACTGCCGAGGCCGCCGGAGGCCCGCCACCATAACGGATGGCCTGCGGCAACGTGCCGCGTTTCCGCACAACGCCGTAAGGCGAAGGTATCTGAGCTTGGGGAGGTTCGATGAACAGGATCGTCGTCGTAGGGTACGGGCCGACGGCCCACCGGCTCGTCGAAACCCTCGTGAGCAAGGGCTTCGACGGGCGCGTCACCGTGATCGGGGAGGAGCCGCGCCCGGCCTACGACCGGGTGCACCTGACCTCCTACCTGTCGGGCACCAGCGCGGAGGACCTCACCTACGCCGTCCCCGAGGGCGCCGTGACCCGGCTGAACACCCGCGTCACCGGCATCGACCGGGACGCCAAGCACGTCGTCACCGCCGACGGCGACGTCGAGCCGTACGACGTGCTGGTGCTGGCCACCGGCTCGGCCCCGTTCGTGCCGCCGGTCCCCGGCGCCGAGCACGCCTACGTCTACCGGACGATCGAGGACCTGGACGCGATCAAGGTGGCCGCCAAGGACGCGGCCGAGGGCGTCGTGGTCGGCGGCGGGCTGCTCGGCCTGGAGGCGGCCGACGCGCTGCGCGCGCTCGGGCTGAAGGCGCACATCGTCGAGATGAGCCCCTGGCTGATGCCGCGCCAGGTCGACGAGGGCGGCGGCTCGGTGCTGAAGGCGCACATCGAGGGGCTCGGGCTGAGCGTGCACGCCGGCTCGGGCGTCAAGGAGATCGTCACCGACGACAGCGGTGAGGTCATCGGGCTGCGCAAGCCGGACGGGACGCTGGTGGACGCGCAGGTCGTGGTCTTCTCGGCGGGCATCAGGCCGCGCGACGAGCTGGCCAGAGCGTCCGGGCTGGAGGTGGGCGAGCGGGGTGGCATCGTGGTCGACTCCGCGATGCGGACCTCCGACCCCGCCATCTACGCGGTCGGCGAGTGCGCGCTGGCCAGCGGGATGATCTACGGGCTGGTAGGGCCGTGCAACAACATGGCCGAGGTGGCCGTCGACCGCATCATGGGCGGGTCCGCGACGTTCGAGGGCGCGGACATGTCCACGAAGCTCAAGCTGCTCGGCGTCGAGGTGGCCCAGTTCGGGGCGATGGACGGGGCGCTCGACGTCACCTACATGGACCCGGTGGGCGGCGTCTACAAGAGGCTGTTCATCAGCGACGACGCGCAGACGCTGCTCGGCGGCATCTGCGTGGGCGACGCCTCGCCGTACACGGCGCTGCGGCCCTTCGTCGGCAAGGCCCTGCCGGCCGCGCCGTCCGACCTGCTGTTCAGCGGCGCCGGGGCGAGCCTCGACCTGCCGGACGAGGCGCAGGTGTGCTCGTGCAACAACGTGTGCGCGGGCGACGTCCGCACCGCCATCGCCGACAAGGGCGTCACCGATGTGCCCGGCATCAAGGCGTGCACGCGGGCCGGCACCACGTGCGGCAGCTGCGTGCCGATGCTCAAGCAGCTGCTGGAGAAGTCGGGCGTCGAGATCAGCAAGGCCCTGTGCGAGCACTTCACGTACTCCCGGGCCGAGCTGTTCGACATCGTACGGGTCCGCAAGATCACGACGTTCTCCCAGCTCATCACCGAGCACGGGCAGGGCGGCCGGGGCTGCGACATCTGCAAGCCGGCCGTGGCCTCGATCCTGGCCTCGCTGCACAACGGGCACGTGCTGGAGGGCGAGCGGGCCACGCTGCAGGACACCAACGACGCCTTCCTGGCCAACATCCAGAAGAACGGCACCTACTCGGTCGTCCCGCGCATCCCCGGCGGTGAGATCACGCCCGAGAAGCTCATCGTGATCGGCGAGGTGGCCCGCGACTTCGGCCTCTACACGAAGATCACCGGCGGGCAGCGGATCGACCTGTTCGGGGCCACGGTCGACCAGCTCCCGGAGATCTGGCGGCGGCTGGTCGAGGCCGGGTTCGAGTCGGGGCACGCGTACGGCAAGGCCCTGCGCACGGTCAAGTCGTGCGTGGGCTCGACCTGGTGCCGCTACGGCGTGCAGGACTCGGTCGGCATGGCCATCGCGCTGGAGCTGCGCTACCGCGGCCTGCGCTCGCCGCACAAGCTCAAGTCCGCCGTCTCCGGCTGCGCCCGCGAGTGCGCCGAGGCCCGGTCCAAGGACTTCGGCATCATCGCCACCGAGCAGGGCTGGAACCTGTACGTCGGCGGCAACGGCGGCTTCAAGCCCCGCCACGCCGACCTGCTGGCCAAGGACCTGAGCTCGGACGAGCTGATCAGGACCATCGACAGGTTCCTGATGTTCTACATCCGCACGGCAGACCGGCTGCAACGCACCGCCGCCTGGCTGGAGTCGCTGGACGGCGGTCTCGACTACCTACGGGAGGTGATCATGGAGGACTCGCTCGGTATCTGCGCCGACCTGGACGCGCAGATGGACAACCACATCGCCACGTACGCCGACGAGTGGGCGGCCACGCTGGACGACCCGGAGAAGCTGAGCAGGTTCGTCAGCTTCGTGAACGCGCCGGGTGTGCCCGACCCGTCGATCGTGTTCGCCAGCGAGCGCGGCCAGATCAAGCCGGTGATGGCCCAATGAGCTGGACCCCGATCTGCGACTACGACGCGCTGCTGCCCGAACGCGGCGTCTGCGCCCTGGTGAAGGGCAAGCAGGTGGCCGTCTTCCGCACCTACGACGGCACCCTGCACGCACTGGACAACCTCGACCCGTTCAGCGGGGCGTACGTGCTCTCGCGCGGCATCGTCGGCACCAGGAAGGGCGAGCCGACCGTGGCCTCGCCGCTGCACAAGCAGGTGTTCTCGCTGGTGTCCGGGATGTGCCTGGACGAGAAGGAAGTGGTGGTGCCCGTCTATCAGATACGGGTGGCCGACGGGTACGTGGAGGTCAGCGTCTAGAGCTCACGTCGTTTCCGGGGCCCAGGTCGTCCGCTCGCACGGCGACCTGGGCCTTTCGCGTTCCGGTCGTCCGTCAGGCAGTGCGGCGGCCTGGGCCTTTGGCGTCCCGGCGTCGATCGTCAGGCAGTGCGGTGGCCTGGCCCGGTCTCCACCGGCGGGTAGACGTGGGGGCTGTGGTGGGCCACTGGTAACACGCAACGCCGACCCGCCTCGACGCTGTCGCAGCGCTCTGCGTCCTCGCGCTGGGGGAGGGGTTCGGGGTTCGCCTGTGTTCGCGGCACTGGACGGACGGTATCCGCGACACCCGCCGGGCTGGTCTCGTGGCGGCAACGATCCTAGCTCTGAATGGTCTCGCCAAAACGGGTCATTCTGCCCAGTAATGCCGGTAGAGGTAAAGGGAGCGTGCAAAGTGCCTAAACCGCGCATTCGCTCATGACCGGCGCGGGCATCAAAGCGGCCATGAGCAAGATTTCTCAGCGCAGGGCACTCCTGCTGGCCATGATCGTCCCCGCCATGCTCGTGACGGGCTGCGCCGCCGGCAGCGGCACGCAAGCCATGAAGGGCGCGGCGAGCCCGGTGGAGCCGACGGACACCGAGGTGCCGCCCGACGAGGCCTCTCCAGAGGCGCCGACGGGGACGGGCACGGAGATGGAGAGCCCTCCGGTGACGGACATGGGCGTGGGCGGCGCACGGGCGGTCGTCCAGCAGTTCTTCAACGGGCTCAAGGAGAAGAAGCCCGACCAGGTCGCGAAGACGTTCGCCGACGACGCGGTGGCCGCCGTGGCCGGGCAGCCCACGGCGACGGGCACCGACGCGATCCAGGACGTCTTCAAGAAGCAGATCGACCGCCCGGGCAACCACGCGCAGGCCACGCACAACATCGACGAGGCACGCATGGCCGGCGACAACGACGCCATCGTCCGCTCGACGAGCAAGGTGGGGGACAGGAACATGCGCGAGCTGTTCGTGGTCTCGAAGGACGGCGGCGAGTGGAAGATCTCGCGGTTCATGAGCAACGTCGCGTCCTGAGCGGACTCCACGGCGGAATACGGGAGGGTGTACAGCGGTGCCGTCGGTGTAGCGAGCGGCGGCGACGAGCGCGCCGCAGTCGTTCGCGCTGCCCCTGCTTGAGAGGGCACATGGCGCACTGCGTGGCCGAGGCCGCGCAGAAGGGCGGAGCCGAGGCGGAGGCCAAGGCGAAGGAGGCGGCCGGCGTCATCGCCCGGCTCGTCAGATCGTGAGGCCGGCCGGCCATCGCTCGGGCCGGCCGGCCGCTCTGTCACATCACCGGGAACCTGCGCCCTCCACGCGGTGTAACTACACCGGAGGTGGTCCCATGAAGAGGATCCTGGCCATGCTGGTCGCCGCGGTGGCGGCCCTGGCCGTGGGGGCCGTGCCGGCCGCCGGAGCGGGTGGTTGGGCGGTGACGTACCTCGATCCGCTGCCTTCCCGGTTCGCCGGTGGCTCGCCGTACGCGCTGGGCTTCTGGGTGCTCCAGCACGGCAACCACCCGTTCGAGGGCGATATCGGGACTGTCGGGCTGCGGTTCACCAGGGAGAAGGACGGCAAGAGCCTGTCGTTCAAGGGCACGGCCCTGCCGGAGGCAGGTCACTACGCCACGTCGGTGGTCGTGCCCGAAGGGGTGTGGCGCGTGGAGGGCATCCAAGGACTGTTCCGGCCGCACCGGGTGGGGACGCTCGAGGTTCCCGGCGCCCTTGAGATCGACCCGGTGCCGGAAGAAGTGATCGCGGGCTTCGAGGCGAACGGGAAGGACTATTGGGGGGCCGTACGGCCGCCCGGGTTCCCGGTGCTGAAGGGCGGCGTGGTGGCGTCCGACGTCGGTGCGGCGGTGGCCACCGGGCCGGTGGCGCCGTCTTCGTCCGCGTCCGCGTCGGCGTCGCCGGTGGCGCAGGGGCAGGTGGCGCAGGGACGGGACTCTGGCGGGGTTCCGGCGTACACGCTGCTGATCGCCACCGCGGGCGGCGCGCTGCTGGCGGTGGCGGCCCTGCGCTGGTCCGCCCTGTCGCGCCTGCCGCACCCGTCGCGCCGGAAGGACGACGACCAGGATCCGCCGGTGGACGCTTCGGCGGAGACGATCACCATCTCGGGTTAGCCGACGGGTTCGAGGGCAGACCGCCGGAGTACGCCACGGCGCACTCCGGCTCTACGATCGCCGTCACGGACACGCGTCCGGCGTCGTCCTTCTTGCGGCGACCGGCTAGCGCATCCTGACGATCAGCTTGCGGATCTTGCGCAGGTCACGCAGCCGGTGCTCGTACGTCGCCCCGGTGAACAGCAGGAACGCGCCCGCCAGCGCGATCGGCAGCCAGCGCGGGCCCTCGCCCATCAGCTCGGCGAGGGTCGGCGCGAACTCGTGCGCCGCCGTCACCACCAGCACCGCCCCGCCGAGGATCAGCGGCGCCTGCAACCTCGCCCACGCCCCGGCGAGGGTCGCGGCGAACGCGGCCACGCCGAGCAGCAGCGGCCTGGCCAGGCCCGGGTCGTTCCAGGCCGCGTAGGCGCTCGGCAGGAACGTCAGCGCCAGCGCCGTGCCGTAGCCCACCCATGAGGAGATGC
Source organism: Nonomuraea sp. H19 (assembly GCF_052068215.1). Taxonomy (NCBI): domain Bacteria; kingdom Bacillati; phylum Actinomycetota; class Actinomycetes; order Streptosporangiales; family Streptosporangiaceae; genus Nonomuraea; species Nonomuraea sp. H19. The sequence continues at coordinate 112,192 of NZ_JBQHCV010000012.1, forward strand.
CGGGATCCCGCCGCCTGGCCGGCAACGCCGCGACCAGCCCGGCCACGGACAGCGGCACGGTGTACGCCTCGGGGGCCGTGACGTCCGAGATCGCGAGCCGGAGCCAGAGGGCGAGTTGCAGCAGCCCCAACCCGAGCCAGGCGGCCCGGCGCCGATCGGGGCGCAGGGCGACGGCGAGGGCGAGGACGCCGGCGCAGGCCAGCGCCAGGGACAGCAGGCCCGCGTCCGTGGCGGCCATGATCACCGCAACCCCGGCCAGACACCACCCCGGCACCTCGACCCCCACAGCAACCCTGCCCCCGCGCCGATCGCGCTCGGTCCCCCCGCGGGCGTGGCCGACTCCATGACGGCGTCGATCGGCATCGGCCCCGGCCGGATCGGCTCCTGCCGGGGCCTGCTCGGCATCGACCCCGGCCGGATCGGCTCCTGTCGGGGCCTGCTCGGCATCGACCCCGGCCGGGCCGGCTCCTGCCGGGGCCTGCTCGGCATCGGCCCGCTTCTGCTCGACACCGACCTGGGCCTGCTCGATCTCTGACGGCACCGTGCTGATCCCGGCGGGCACCATGGCGGCCGCTGGGGTGCGTGCTTTGAAGGGGCGGCGAGGCGGCGGCGTGCCTGAGCCGGTCCGGGCCGTCGGCGCGAAGCCGGGTGCGGCCAGGCGGGGTGCCTTTCGGCGGGTCAAGGCGGCGGCCGTGAGGGCGGCCAGCGCGGCGACGGCGAGCAGCGCGAAGGCCGCCACCTGAACCCGGAACCCCGCCGACAGCGCCGAGGCGATCGCGAGCGCGCCCGTGGCGACGGTGGCTGAGGCGGCGGCGCCCGTGCGCGCGATCTCGTCGCGGCCGAGGACCCAGGTGACGATTCCCAGCACCGCGACCCCGCCCAGCACCAGCAGCGTGTACGGCTCCGCGTTCAGCGACCATGCCACCAGATGCCCGCCGAACCCCACGGCCAGCACCCCCGCGACCCCGGCCCGCGCCCCGGCGGCGGCCTGCGTGGCCAGCGCCACCAGCAGGACCCCGTAGAAGACCGACGTCCCCGGATACGGCATGTCCGCGACCGCAGGCACGAGCAGCAGGCACCAGAACGCCCCCACGGTGGCCGCGGCCCGCCCCGCGAGCGCGCCGCCCAGCCCGCGAGCGACGATCACGCTCGTGACCGCCACGAACGCGCCCACCCCCAGCGCGGTCTCCACCCCCGACAGCACGAACCCCGCCCGATCCAGCTGGAACGGCTCCCCTTGCGATCCCAGCCACTGGTACGCCGCCACCTGAGCCGGCCACCCCGTGAACTGCTCGGACCACGGATCACCGATCCGCGGATACGGCACCCACAGAACGGCGGCCCAGACCGCCAGATGCGGCAGCACGGCCACCCCGGAGACCACCGCCGCGAACACGTACGCCCCCGCTCTGTGCCGGACCGCCAGCCGCCCGGCCGTCCCGGCCAGCGCGAGCGCGCCCACCGCCAGCACCAGCGACAGCCGCGCCGGATCCGCCACCGACAGCGCCAGGGCGACCAGCCACAACACCACCGCCGTGCCGCCCACCGGCCCGGGGACGGCGACGGGCAGGCCCGGCAACGCGGCGGCCCGCGCCAGCAGCACCGCCACCAGCAGCAGGACCAGCGCCGCGTTCTCCGGCCCCAGCCCGCCGCCGAGCGCCGCGGCCACGCTCTCCGCCCCGATGGCCAGCCCGGTGACCGTTGACGCCACGCTCGTGACCGGAGAGCCCTTGCCCCGGATCGCGCAGAGCAGCCCGGTCACCACGATCGCCGCCAGTACCGCGAGCGTCGCCGTACGGTCGGCCAGCGACCACGAGATCGCCAGCGTCGCCGTCCACAGACTCGCGCTGCCCGCGGCCGACCGGCTCACCGCCGACCAGAGCGCGAGTCCCGCCGTGAGCGCGACGAGGAAGGCCAGCGCCGCCCAGTACGGCAGGTCCGCCACCACCGGCAACGTCGTGGCCGCCAGCGGGAACGCGATCCTGGCCACCCCCATCGCGGCCGGCCTGCCCCAGCACGCCCAGGCGGCGAGCGTGCCCGCGGCGGCGGCCAGCACCAGGACGGGCAGCAGCATCGGTTGTTCCTGCCACGGCCCCGACGGGCTGACCGCCTCGCGCGCCCCTTCGGCCGCCCCGGCCCAGGCGTGCGTCAGCCACCCGTACGGGCCCACGAGTGCAGGCACGACCGCCTTGCTCACCGGCAGCGGCGCGAGAGCGGCCAGCAGGCAGGCCTCGACCGCCGCCGCCGTCCGCCACGGGTCCCTGGGCCGCCGCCACGCGGAGGCCGCCGCCAGCATCGCGCAGAGCGCCAGCACGAGCGCCGGCCATTCGCCCTGAACGCCGTGCTGGGCCAGCGCGAACAACCCCACCGCGACGGCCGCCGTCTCGACCGCCGCGCACCCGCCCGGCTTGATCAGCCTGGTGATCCGATCCAGGCTGCCCAGCGCGAGGGTGGCGCCCGTGCTTCGCGCCCGCACGACCGCGGCGGCCAGCTTGCGCGACGGCCTCGTCACGACGAGCGTCGCCGCCCGCACGCCGAGCAGCGCGAACGCGGCCCCGAAGCCGCCCGCGAACAGGCCCCAGACGAGCAGGCCCGCCGCCAGTGTGGCCCCGGCGCCGCCTGCGGCCTGCACCGCCTTCGGCCGGACCGCGACGGCACCCGCCAGCGACACCACCAGGAGCCCGGCGGCCACCCCGACGGTGGCCTGCCGATCGGCCAGCGCCCAGCCCATCGCCAGCACGGCCAGGTACCCGCCCAGCCACAACGCCGCCCTGCCGGGATATGCCGGGTCACCGGCCCGGCGGGTGGTGACGGCCCGCACCGCCGCACCGGTCCCGCCTTCGGTCTCGTGGGTGGCGCGGGCGGCCACGAGGAGCAGGGCCCCGGTCAGGGCGACGAGCACCGCCAGCGCCGCCTCGTACGGCATCCCCGTCGCCACCGGCGCGGTCAGCACCGCCAGCGAGCCGAAGACGAGGCAAACCGCATGCCGGAGCCCGGTCGTCCACACCTCGCCCCACGGCGGTACGAGCGCCAGCCCCAGTGCCACGGCGACCATCACCACCGGCGTGGCTGCCGTGTCGTCCCACTGGATGCCACGCGGCCCCAGCACCTGCGAGGCGGGCCCGCCGGCCTCGTCCCACACCGATCCCAACCAGCTCAGCGGGGTGAGCGCGGCCGCGGTCACGGCCTGCGCCTTCCAGCCCGCCGCCGCCACCAGCGTCAGCAGGGCCCCGATGCGCACGCCGCCGCGCAGCCGTACCGGGAGCTTGACCGTGGCGGCGAGGATCAGGCAGGCGGCGCCCGCGAAGACGGCGGCCTGCCACGAGCCGGGCACCAACGACCAGGGCACGACGCACACCGCCCCCATGGCCGCCAGGCACGCGCAGGTCGCGATCAGCCGGCGGGCCGCCTGGCCGCGGGTCGCGGCCGCCCACAGCATCGCCACCACGGAGGCGGCGGCCAGGACGAGAGCCGAGACCACCAGAGGGGCCACGGGGAGCGGGTCCAGGCTCCGTGCGACTGACAGGATCATGACCAGGCCGGTGCCGAGCACCCAGGCGAGTGAGCCCGCGACGGCCGCGGTCACGTACTCGATGGCGGCCCGTGCCCGCCGCGCCGCCTGCCACAGGGCCAGGTCGAGCGCGGCCGTGGCGACCAGCGCCACGGCGAGCCATAACGAGGAATGGCGATCCATGGCCAGCCCGGCCAGCGGGAGCGGCGCCTGCGCCAGCACGAGCGCGACCGGCGCGGGCAGGCGCAGGGGCGCCCACCGCGAGTACGTCGCCCACCCCACGGCCAGCGCGGCGCTGTTCAGCGAATATCCCCACAGCGGGTCCAGCCCGGGACCCGCGGAGGGTAAGCGGTCGTCGAAGACCTGCGTGATCGCGACGTGGTCGAGAGGGATCAGCACGAGGCCGATCAGCGCCACCGTCTCGGCGGTCGCCACCAGCCGGCGGCGTACCAGCAGCCAGGGCGCGGCCAGCACGGCAAGCGTGAAAACGCTGAGTATGAGCGCCCGCAGCGCCGGCACCTGCCAGCTCACCAGTGTGAACACCACCGCCGCGATCGACAGCAGGACGCCGCCGAGCAGCAGCAACAGGTTCTGCACCGCCCGATGCGACAGGTCACGCCGGGGCGCCCGGACGGACACCGCTCCACCCGCGCCGCCCGCAGCCACCGGTCCGGCGGCCACGGCCGCCGACGCCTCCGCGGGGGCGGTCACCGTCTCGGCGGCTGCCGCCGCCGCGGCGGTGGCCGCGCGCATTCGGGCGAGGGCCTCATCGCGGCGCTTCAGCAGCTCCGCACGGCGCTTCTCCAGTTGGGCGAGCGCGGCCACGGCGGCGAGATGGCCCGCGGCGGCAGGCCCGTGGAGCAGCAGGCCACAGTCAGGACAGGCGATCGGCGAGCCGGCAAGGCCGGCATCGCAGCCGGGACAGTTCGGCCAGTACATGAGGTGTACCTCGCGAAGATCGGGAATACCGACGACCTTGCCGCACAAATCACGCTATGTCTGAAAATCGGGAAAGCCGCCGCCTGCTCGTAACGGAGGCGGCCGCCACAGGAGCTGTCAGAGGTGGCGTTCCTGCTGGTCCAGGATGGCGACGGAGACCGCGACCGCCCGAGCGGGATCCCCGTCCTCGATCGCCCGCAGCAGGTCCTCGTGCGAGCTGTCCGGATCCAGCGCCGCCTGCTCCTGGTCCCTGACGCTGTCGCGCAGCGCGTCGCTCATGCTGCGATAGAGGTCGGCGAGCAGCGCGTTGTGCGCCGCGTCCGCCACCAGCACGTGGAAGTCGACGTCCGCGTCCGCGAACCCGTCGAGATCGCCCGCCCGCCCGGCCGCGTCCCTGCGGGCCAGCGTCTCCCGCAACGCCCCCAGCTCCTCTTCGGTGCGCCGCCCCGCCGCCAGCCGCGCCGCCACGAGGTCGAGTCCGCGCCGCACGTCGATGATGTCCATGGCGGCCGCCGTGTCGAGCCGGCGGCGCAGCGCGACCTTGGACTCGTCGATGGCGATCACGTAGGTGCCGTCACCCTGCCGGGTGTGCAGCAGGCCGGCATGGGCCAGCACCCGGACCGCCTCGCGTACGGACAGCCTGCTCATCCCCAGGCTCTCCGCGAGCCGGCTCTCGGACGGGATCTTCGTGCCGACCGGCCACGCCCCACGGGCGATCTCCCGGCGGAGCTCGTCGATGGCCGCGTCAACGAGCGAGGTCCGAGCGACGTTGCGCATGCATCCTCTTCTCATCCGGCTGGGAATTCCACCCTAGACGCTGCTGGGACACAGGTCGCGGCGACGCGGTCAGGCCAGCTCGGCGGCCAGGCGCTCGATCGTCTCGCGGCCCTCCAGGGGACGCAGCCAGACGGCGGGCAGGGCGGCGGCGCCGTGGCGCGCACCCAGCAGGTTGCCGCACACCGAGCCGGTCGAGTCGCTGTCGCCCGAGTGGTTGACCGACAGCAGCAGCGCCCGCTCCACGGAGGGTTCGGCGAGGGCGCAGTACACCCCGATGGCCAGCGCCTCCTCGGCCACCCACGCACCGCCCAGCGACTCGGCCTTCTCCGGCGTGTGCTGCCCGCCCGCCGCCGCCAACTCCACCGCCGCATGCAGGGCGGCCGTCGTCTCCTCGTGCTCGGGGTAGCCGGCCAGCAGGTCCATGGTGCGGTGGACGGCCTGCTCCAGCGCCTCACCGGCCATGAGGTGCGCGACGATCGCGGCGAAGGCCCCGGCGGCCAGGTAGCCGGTCGGATGGCCGTGGGTGATCTGCGCGCACACCGCCGCCGTCTCGAACGCCTCCCGCGCGTCCCGCGTGACCAGGCCGAACGGGGCCGAGCGCATCACCGTGCCGCAGCCCTTCGAGTTCGGGTTCACCGGTCCCGGCTCGCCCAGCGGCGACGGGCCGGGGAACGGCCGGCGCAGCCCGGACAGGCAGGCGTTGCCCGGCGCCCTCCTGGAGTAGAGCCAGCCCTCCTCGCGGAGGCGGCCCGTGCGGTGGGGGCGGTCGGCGGGCGGGGGAGCGTGGTGGTCCTGGGTGTCGAGCCAGCGCAGGTACGCCTCCCGCACCGACTCCGCCACCGGCGCGCCACCCAGCCCGGCGGCCGGTGATCCGCTAGCGTGATCGGCGCGGAGCAGGCCCTCGACGGTGAAGAGGGTCATCTGGGTGTCGTCGGTAATGAGGCCGATTTCGCCGCGCCAAGTAGCGATATATCCGGAAATGCCGTCCGTGCCGTGATCCCTGCGGATCTCCCGCAACGACTGGAACTCGATCGGCGCGCCGAGCGCGTCACCGATCGCGCCGCCGAGGAGGCAGCCCCGGGCCCGATCCTGAACATCCATACCTGGGATCTTGTCAGGTCCCAGGCCGTCTGAGACATTGCGGTTTGTTTCATCGACAATCACGGAGGTCACGCGTGTCACAATTACGCCCGGCCGTCTTCGCCGTCGCCCTCACCCTGGCGATCGCGACCCCGGCACAGGCCGCCACCGGACCCTCGATCACCATCGAGAACAACCGCACGCAGCCCGTCTTCTCCTACGCCGACGCCGTCCGCGAGCACGTGTACGTCGAGTCCCCCGTCGACAGCGACCAGGACGGCAACCTCGACAAGGTACGAGTGGACATCATCAGGCCCAAGGAGTCCGGCCCTGGGCTCAAGGTGCCGGTGATCATCGACGAGAGCCCGTACTACGACAACTCGGGCCGCGGCAACGAGGGCGAGCGGAAGGTGTACGACGCCGCCGGAAATGTCGTGAAATTCCCGCTCTTCTATGACAACTACTTCGTCCCGCGCGGCTACGCCGTGCTCAACGTGGACATGCTCGGCACCACCAGGTCGGAGGGCTGCCCGGACATCGGCGGCAAGGCGGACGTGCTGGGCGGCAAGGCCGTCATCGACTGGCTGAACGGCCGCGCCAAGGCGGTCAAGCCGGACGGCTCCCCGGCCGTGGCCGACTGGACGACGGGCAAGGCCGCCATGATCGGCAAATCGTACGACGGCACCCTCGCCAACGCCGTCGCCGCGACCGGCGTCGAGGGCCTGAAGACCATCGTGCCGATCTCCGCGATCAGCTCCTGGTACAAGTACCAGCGCAGCAACGGCGTCGTCTACAACTACGACTACGCCTCCTGGCTGGCCAACTACATCGACACCGACCCCGAGCCCAAGTGCCAGGCGGTCCGCGACAGGATGGACGCCGAGGACGGCGACGACACGGGCAACCACAACCCGTTCTGGGCCGAACGCGACTACATCGGCGGCCTGCTCGGCGACGTGTCCAAGGTCAAGGCCAGCGTCTTCGTCATCCACACGGTCAACGACCTCAACGTCAAGCCGGACAACTTCTCCGCCTGGTGGAAGGCCCTGGCCGACAGGAACGTGCCGCGCAAGATCTGGGTCGGCCAGACCCAGCACGTGGACCCGTTCGACTTCGAGGGCCGCAGGGGGATCTGGGCGGACACCCTGCACCGCTGGTTCGACTACTGGCTGCACGGCGTAAGCAACGGGATCACGCAGGAGCCCCGCGCCGACGTCGAGATCGGCCCGGCGCAGTGGATCACGCAGCGCGACTGGCCGGCGCCGTTCGCCGCCAAGGCGTCGCTGCGGCCCGCGCCCGACGGCTCGCTCGGCCTCAAGCCCGCCGCCAGGAACAGCACCGCCTCCTTCACCGACGTCGCCATGAGCGAGACCGACATGGTGGCCGACGTCGGCACGGCCAACCCGGGACGGGTGGCGTTCACCACCGGCCCGCTCCCGCTCGACCTGCGCCTGTCCGGCACGCCCACCGCCGACCTGCGGGTCAAGCTGGACAAGCCCACTGCCAACCTGACCGCCCTGCTCGTCGACTTCGGGGCGGACACCCGCGTCGACTGGCGCCGTGGCCAGGGCATCACCACGCTCACCGAGGAGGACTGCCACGGCGAGAGCACCGCGGCCGACGACGCCTGCTACAAGAAGGTCGTCACGAACCTGGCCACCCGCCCGCTGGAGATCGTCGCCCGCGGCTGGATCGACGTGCAGAACCGCCAGTCGCTCAGCCAGTCCACGCCGCTGCCGGTGGGCACGTACGGCACGGTCAAGTGGCTGACGCTGCCGCAGGACTACACCTTCAAGAAGGGCCACCGGATCGGCCTGGTGCTCGCCGGCACCGACGCCACGTACAGCGGCGAGACCGGAACCGGCGCGAACGTGACCGTCGACCTGGCCAAGAGCAGCGTCGTGGTGCCGTTCGTGCTGGGCACGCCGCTGGCAGACGTGCCGCAGGACAAGGCCAGGTTCCACGGGCCCGACCGGATCGAGCTGCCGCAGCCGGAGCCTGAGTTCCAGTTCTTCTAAAACCGTTCCCGGCCTTGGGCTCTCCGGAGCCCAAGGCCCCCCTACTCGCAGGCGCTCCAATGGACGCGGCCACGCGAGTCGAGCATCCGCGCGCCCCTGTCCCTGGCGACCGTCCAGCTCACGCGCAGGGTCAGGGCGCCCTTCGCGGCGGTGGTGCCGCCGGTGCGGACGCCGTCGCCGGTCGTCGTGCCGGCCCACCTGATGGTGATCTTCCCGCGCTGGACGTCCGGCCGCCCGCAACCGGGCCGGGAGGCGGGCGCACGTACCTTGAAGCGGTTCCCCGACACGGTGATGCCGTCCGTGCCGGTGACCGAGGTGATCTCGCACCGGCCCGTGCACGACAGCGCGAACGACCCGGCACGTTCCGGCCCCAGCCACAGCGACGCCGGCGACAGCCGTGCCACCGGGGGCCCCGGCCTGGGCAGCTCGGCCTTCCTGGGCAGGCTCGTCAGGCCGGAACGGGCGGCGGTGGTGACCTCGGCCGTCCGGCGAGAGGGCTCCTCGAGCAGCGGGCCCGTCTGGGCGGCGGCCCTGGTGAGCGTGGGCGGCTGTTCTCGGGCGTTGAGCATCGCCCACACCAGCCCCGCCGCCAGCAGGCCCACGCCCATGATCAGCCCGAGCCTGGCGACGGCTCTGATCGGCGCCCCGGCCTCGGGATCGTCGTCGGGCCGGTCCTTCCAGAACTCCTGCCACTGCTCGCCTTGCAGCTGGGACAGGTCGCCGCTCAGGGTGACCCCGCCGTACCGGATGATCGCGCCGCCGCCGGAGGGCTGGTCGCCCGGGGTTTCGCCGCCCCGAGCCCCGTTGACGCTCGGCGGCGGCCCCGCGACCGGGGCGCCGTTGCTCGCGCCACTGATGGTGGTGCTGTAGACGAGCTTGTCGCCGTACGCGCCGCCGCGGAAGGCCCGCGTCCGGCTCGGCGGCGTGAACGGATGCCGCCCGCGCAGCACGTGAGGGCGCTCCTGGTCGGCGGCGGCCGCGCCCGCCGCCGACCAGGGCTCTCCCGGCGGCGCCGTCGTGGGGCCGGCGGCCGGGACGGGCGGCGTGGCGTCGGCGACCGGGGGGACCGCCGCGGTACCGGTCTCCACTGAGCCGGTCTCTACTGGGCGGGTCTCCACCAGTGTGCGGGCCTGCACAGGAAAGCCGTCCGCCCGCCAGAGTGGCCCCTCGCCGGGCAGCGGCTGCGCCAACGCCAGCCGGTTGGGAAGTGTGCCGGGCACGGTGGTGATCGGCAGGCGGCGCAGCAGCGCCCCCGCCGACATGGTCCTGGGCGCGGCCCGGCAGGTCGCGCAGGACTGGATGTGGCGGCCGATCCTGGCCCTGGCCCGCCGCCCGGGGGCGGTGACCCACACCGCCACCCGCGCCGTCAGGTCGGGGCACCCGTCGCGGGTCCGCGCGGCGATGATCGCGGCGAACCACTCCTCCAGGCCGGCGGCGGCCTTGGTCACGATGGCCCGTATCTCGGCCGGGTCCAGCTCGAAGACCATGGCGAGCTCGGCGTCGGCCAGGCCGTGCCGTACGGACAGGTCGAGCAGCTCGCGCTGCGGGCGATCCAGGGACAGCAGGGCCTCGGGCAGCAGCTCGGACATGCGGCCGGGGCGCGACCACGAGCCGATGCTCGCGGGCTTGGCCACGATCGCGCGGTGCACCCGGGTCAGCGCGTACAGCCAGGGCCGGCGCAGGGCCGGGTCCCTCATCCGGTCCGCGTACAGGTGCGCCGTCAGCAGCGCGCCGGCGACCGCCTGCTCGGCGTCCCCCGCGGCGAGCTCGGTGCGGCAGTAGTCGTAGAGACGGGCTCCGTGCTGGTCGCACAGGTCACGAATGGCCTGGCGCGCTTCGTCCGACAGGGTTCGCCACATCCGGCGTCACCTCCCTCAAGATCATCGTGGCGGCCTGTCAGGTCTTCCCTGGCACGGTGTCCAGCAGCGACGCCTGCGCCAGGTAGGCGCGGGTCGCGTCGGGATCTCCGGCGATCGCCCGCAGCCCGGCCATGGCCGCCGCGAGCCTGGCGCTGTCGTGCTCCCGCACGCCCACCAGCCGCGTCTCGCCGCGCGGGATCACCCGCTGCAGCAGCACCGAGCGCCGCCGCCAGGCCCAGGCCTCCAGCGCGGCCGGCGGGGCCGCGCCGCCGAGCACAGCCGCGATCACCTGGGCGGCCTCGGCGGCGTCGTGGATGCCCGCGTTCATGTTCAGGCCGCCGACGGTGGACGTCAGATGCGCGGCGTCGCCCACGAACAGGACCCGCCCGCACCGGTACGAGCTCAGCACGCCCCTCGACAGGCCGAACCGGTCGGCGCCCGTCACGTGGATCGGCCCGCTGGCGCCCGGCAGGGCCCTGCGGACCAGCAGCGACAGGTTGGACGGCGACAGCGGCTCGTGCGTGTCACAAGGGATCTTGAAGATGATCCGCCAGTGGTCCGGCAGCGCGAGCAGGGTGCACGACTGCTGCACATCCCGTACGTACGTCAGCGGCGCCAGGCTCGGCAGCAGCCGGTCGAGCGGCGAGTCGGTGAACACCCGCAGCGCCTGCGCCGGATAGCCGGATCTGGGGAACGGCAGCGCCAGCGAGCCGCGCACGGTGCTGTGCGCGCCGTCGGCGGCGATCATGTACCGGGCCCGCGTCCAGGTGTGGCCGACGCGGACCCGGATCCCTGTGCCGCCTTCGGCCGCTCCGTCCACGCGGGTGCCGAACCGCACGTCGACGTCGGGATAGACGCTGAGCGCGGCGAGCAGCAGCGGAGTGAGCGAGGTCTGGTCGGCGTGGATCCTGAACGGATGCCGGGTCAGGCCGTCCAGCCGGTTCATGCCCATCTCGGCCAGCACGATCCCCGACCGATCCCGCCACTGCACCCGGTCCACCACGCGGCCCTTGGCGACGAGCTGCGAGGCCACGCCGAGCCCGTCGAGCAGGTCGAGCGTGGCCGGGTGGAAGGTGCAGGCACGCGGCTGCCGGCCGAGCTCGCTCTCGCGCTCCAGCACGGTGACCGGGATCCCGGCCCTGGCCAGCGACAGCGCAGCGGTCAGTCCCGCGGGCCCCGCTCCGACCACGATGACGCCGTTCATGCCGGGCGCCTCCCCTGCGCCGCCATGGGACGGCGGTAGGGCACGCGGCTGAGCGTCACGGGCTGCCCGATGGCCCGGGACAGCGCCCACCAGGCGGTGCAGAGGTTCGAGGTGAGCAGGAGCCGGTCGGTGCCGGTGCTGAGCGGCCCGAGGACGGGCAGCGTGGCCAGGCCCGTGCCGGTGAACAGCAGCACCGCGTCTCCGGGCAGCTCCGCGAGCTCGATCTGGGTGATCAGCTCGGCCGGGGTGACCGCGTAGGGGGAGTAGCCGTCCTTGGCTCGTACCTGGACCACCTGGGTGACGTTCAGTCCTGCCGTCTTCCAGAACCGCTCGGCCAGCTCCGTGACCCACGGCTGGTACGCCGAGACGAGCACGATGTCGCCCACTTCCGCGTGCTCCATGGCCTCGCGCATGGCCAGCGTGGCCGAGGCGAACGGCGTCCCGGCCGCCGCGCTCAGCTCGGCGCACTGGTCGCGGTCCTCGTCGGGGCCGAGCAGGTAGCGCGGCTCGCTGCAGGCCATGACCAGCGCGTCGAGCCGCAGCCCGGCGAACGCGTGGACCATGGCGGGCAGGATCTCGTTGTAGCTTTCCAGCCGTTGCGCCGGGGCCAGCCCGGGTCGTATGGGGAAACGGGTGACGTGCATGTCGGCACGCGACCCGAGCAGGCGGGTCAGCTCTGGCTCCGCCGACGGGTTCGCGGGCGCCACGATCACGCCCACCCTGCCGCGGCTCACCGCACCGGTGCGCATTGGGTGTCTCCTCCTGCGAGGGCGAAGGCGGGGGGTTCAGGAGGCGCGGTGCCGCAGCGCCTGGTCGATCTCGGAGACGGCCTGCGCGGACACCTGGCGGATGCGGCGCAGCCGGTGCACGGTACGCGCGGAGTCCGCCTGGTCCTGGTCCTCGCCCCAGGACGGCGGCGGCGCGCCTGGCCGGGCGCCGCGCGCGTGCACTTCGTGTGGTTGTGACCTGCGCATCTCGTCGGCGAGCATGATCGCTCCTGTTCTATATCGGGTTGACGACCCTGAGGTCGCTTGCGTCGAAGCGGGCCGGCCCCACCCGTGCCGCGCTTCGTGCCTGGTCGAAACGGTGGAGCAGCCCGGCGAGGAGCCGGCGCGGCGGCGCCGGCTCCTCTTCGGCCGCGCGTTGAGAGCCACATTCGGTCTCACGGCCCGACGCCCCGGCGACCCGCACCAGCGCCGTGGCGGCGAGCAGGACGGCGGCCGGCGTGGCCACCAGCACGGAGGTGTAACCGGGCACAGGTCCGTCCGGGAACGGCCGGTAGATCGGCACCGTGGCGCCCGTCACGTCGATCGCCCCGCCCGGAACCGCCTCCGCGCCGATGGCGAGAGCGGATTAAGCCGACCCCAAGCGCTACCCCTCGAGATGGCCAGCACGCCAGCCGCTAACGCGCTGGTCAACGACACCGCGCCGACTAGGTCGGGCACGTGCCACACGGTGCCGGGGGGGTGGGGAAGCGCCGGGGCCAGCGCCATGAGCGCCGCCGCCAGTCCCGCACAGGAGGCGAGCCTGATCGGCGGGCCTCCTTCTGGCAGCGGCGCGAATATCCCTGCGCCCGCGCTCGCGCACCCTGGTGCGACGCCCTGGACCCTGCGGCGGGTGGGCGGCACGCCGAGGAGCGGCGCGAGAAAGGCGGGGAGTCTGAACGCGGCACCTGTGCCCGCTTCGGCGGCCGGTCGCGGCCGCATGGCGGCCGGGGCCGGGCCGGGCCGGCGTTCGGGGGAGAGGGCCGGCGTCATAGCGCCGTCCCCGCGGTCATGGCCAGGTTGGGCACGCTGACGCCGACCATCCGCTCCGTGAGCCCCACCCGCGGTCCTGAGGCGCGCGACCGGGCCGGCACCGCACCACCGGCCACTGTGCGCGCGACCTTCGACGCGAGCGTGAGGTGCTCCCCGCAGCGCCGGCCCACCTTGGCCTCCAGCCCGGCCACCTGGGCCAGCCTGAGCCGCAGCGGCTCCAGCGACGACCGGCGTTCGAGTCCGTCGAGATCGGCCAGCCGGGCGGGCCAGCGCAGCGCGCCGGCGCAGCGATCCTCCACCTCGCCCGGAATGTCCGCTCCCGGGAACCCCGCGTGGCGCAGCCGGGTGGCGATCATGACGGCCATGAACGCCGTCGCGTCGAAGTCGGCCAGCCGGCCCGCGAGGGCCGCGGCCAGCATCCTGGCGCGGTGGCCCAGGCAGAGCGCGCTCCACCCCAGCAACAGCAGCCGGTCGGGACCCGTCTCCGTGTGCCAGCCGGTCAGCCGCAGCTCGCGGGCCATCCGGTGGTAGAAGCGCCAGCGGTGACGAGGGTTGTCCAGCCAGACCTGGACTCCGCCGAGCGGCAGGCTCGCGACCTGGACACCCGCACCGGCCAGGGGGCCGGCCACACGGGCGCAGATGCGCTGGACCACCTGCTCCTGCGCCGGAGAGGCCAGATCGTCCAGGAACCAGGAATCCATCGTCACTTCCGGCCACCTCCTCGCTCGGGAACTCTCTGAACCTGCTTGCTGTTAAGCCACAGTTACCGCGTGCTCCGATAGTCCGCTTCTGTTGGGGGGTGTGTCAACTGACAGTTTCCGCATAAGTTGATAGCAGCCCGCGTGGCAGAGGTTGCCCGCATGGCAGGGGACAGTGGGGCTCGTGTCCCTTACGCTGGAAAAGTTCACGGGCGGTAGGAGGTGTGTGCCGTGGCGAACTTCGCCGAGCGGCTCGATCTCGCGCTGACCAAGCGCGGCTTCACCGGCGCGCAGCTCGCCTCCGCGCTGACGGAGGCCGGCATCCCCATCACCCGCGCCTACGTCAGCCAGCTGCGCACCGGCAAGCAGACCAACCCGACGCTCCAGGTGCTGCGTGCGCTGGCCTCCTGCCTCCAGGTGAGCGTCGGCTGGCTGGTGGGCGACGACCACCTGGAGTCGGGCGCCGTCGAGGACCTGCAACTACGGGCGGCCGCACTCGGGCTGTCCGCCTCCGGGCTGTCGGAGAGCTCCCTCGCCGTGCTGCGCGGCGTGGTCGAGCTCGCCCGCAAGGCCGAGGGCCTGCCCGGCGAGCCCGAGCCCACCCCCGACATCCCCGACGCCGCCACGCCGCTGAGCGAGCCGCAGTGCAGGGCGCTCGGCAAGCGGCTGCACGGCCTGCGCCTCGCCGTGGAGCTGTCGGTCGAGCAGGTCGAGAGCGCGCTCGGCAAGGGCGCGGCCGCGATCCCGGCCATCGAGGAGGGCCGCATCGCGCCGCCGCCCATCACCGTCGAGCGCCTGCTCACCGTCTACGGTGTCACCTCGCCGCCGATCCGCGAATACGTGCTGGCGCTGGCCAGGGGCGAACGCGAGGCCGCCTGGTACGACGCCCAGTCCATCCCCGTCTGGCTGGCCGCCACCTACGCGCTGGAGCAGCGGGCCACGCTGATCCGCAGCTACCACAACCAGTTCGTCCCCCCGCTGCTGCAGACCGAGGATTACGCCAGGGCCGCCGTCACCGTGACCGGCCCCGCCACCCTCGGGCAGGCGACGGTCGAGGAGGCGCTGGCCCTCGTGCTGGCCCGCCAGGAGGCCCTGTCCCGCGAGAGCGGGATCGTGGTGTGGGCGATCATCGACGAAAGCGTCCTGGCGCGCTCGATCGTCGGGCCGCACGTCCAGCTCCGCCAGCTCGAGACGCTGATGGACCAGGCCAAGCGGCCCAACGTCTCACTACATGTCGTGCCGTTGGAGGATCCCGCGTACGTGCCGCGCACCGGCCCGTTCACGCTCTGGCGCTTCGCCGAGGCGTTCGAGTCCGACATCGCCTGCGCGCACGGCATCGAGCGCGACGAGCTCATCACCGACGCCGCCGCGGTGGAGGTCTACCACCAGGCGTTCACGAAGCTGTCGGTGACGACGACCACCCGCGAAGAGACCGTTGAGGTGCTGAATTTCCATTGCGAAAGGCTTTCGCGTTCGCTCGGAAAGTGATCTCTTTCCCGCATAAATGATCGTTATGCGTGGGGGAGGGGTACGCACATATACCCAAAACTAATAGCTTTTCCTGTTGTGTTCTCGCGAGTAGTGAGGATCATATGGTCTGGGTCATCGAGTGGGGTCCGAAAGGACATCTTTTCCCGAGATAGTGGGCGAGGGGAAAGGGGCAACACTCAATGCGTCAGCGTGCCATCCGAAACCTGGCGAAGCTGGAGATGACCCAAGCAAGGATCACCCGGGTTCTCGACGCCGCCACGGGTGGAAAGAACAACTTCGTGGCGGACAGAGACGCAGTGCGCCGCTACGACCAGGCCGCTCCCATCACGACGACGGCCGCGCGGGCCGTGCTCCAATATTTATGCCGTGTGGTCCGTCATCTGGCGTCCGAAGGCGTGGACCAGTTCGTGGTGGTCGGCAGCGGCGTGCCCAGCGGGTTGCCCGCCGGCCGTCAGCTGCATGACATCGCCGCGGACGCCCTGGTCGCCTCGGTGCCGAGAGTCGTCTATGTGGAGAGCGACCCGATGGTGCTGGCCGGAGCGAGGGCGACGATCGAGCCCGTCACTGATCTCGTACGCGTCGTGGAGGGCGACGTACGCGAGATCGATGACGTCCTCGACGACCGGGTCCTGCAGCTGTTCCTCGACTGGGACCGGCCCATGGCCGTGTTGCTGCTGTCGGCCCACAGCCTGAACGACGACGAGTACTTCCATTACGTGATCAAGCGGATCAGGCAGGTGGCGCCGGAAGGAAGCTACCTGTCATTGCTGCAGACCACGTTCGACGCGATTCCGCCGGAGCTGCTTCCCGCCATTCATGACCTGCTGGCGATGACGCTGCCCGGCCACGCGATTCGCACCCGGGAGGAGGTGGAGGCGTTGCTCGAGGGTCTGGTGCTGGTGGATCCGGGATTGGTGTGGGTCCCGGAATGGCGGCCGAATGGCCACGACACCGCCTGCCTTGATCAACCGAACTCATCGGGCAATTACGGTGCCGTGGCCTGCATTCCTTGAACCGGGTCACGCCTCGGCGGTCGCGACAGTGGGTTCGGCCGGTCCGCCGGCCGAACCCTTGGCCGGCTCCACGCCGAACGCGAGCACCGCGAGCACGGCCAGCACGAGGGGCACCGCCCCCAGCAGCGCCGTCATGCCGATGGAGGGCGCCGCCGCGCCCGCGACCAGCACGCCGGTGACGGCCACGCCGCCGAACTTGCCGACGCCGGCCGACAGCCCCGAGCCGCGCGAGCGCACCCGGGTCGGATAGATCTCCGAACTGTAGGCGGCCAGCACCGCCGCGATCGCCGCCGTCCCGACGATCGGCCCGGCCAGCAGGAGGTAGAGCCACGTGCGGTCCTGCGCCAGCGTCTCGCCCGCGAACGACAGCACCACCAGGGCCGCGCCGACCAGCGCCGAGAGCGTGATGATCGTTTTCTTGGCGCTCCACATTCCGTACATGGCGGCCGAGATGAAGATCAGCGGCAGGCCCAGCAGCGTCGAGTCGCGCAGCGCGCGGTCGGCGGTCGCCTGGTCGAGGCCGAGTCGCTGCAGGTTCGACGGAATCCACAGCTGGAAGCCGTATGTGACCAGGCCGATGCTCAGCCCCAGGACGACGACGGCCGTCGTGAGCCCGGTGAACGGGCGGCGGAACAGCCGTGAGTAACCGCCGTCGTGCTCGTCGGCGACCCGCTCGACGTCCTCGGCGGAGACCGCGGCGGCGCCGTACCTGATCATGATGGCCCGGGCCTCGTCGTCGCGGCCGTGCGCGAACAGGAATCGCGGCGACTCGGGGATGAACCGGTTGAGCAGGATCAGGAACACCCCGGTCGGCAGGCCGACCAGCCACAGCACCCGCCAGGAGAACTCGGGCACCAGCTCGGCCGACAGCCAGCTCGCCGCGAGGTAGGCGACGGCCAGGTTGCCGCCGATGAGCACCATCACCCAGCCCTTGTGCCGCGGCGGGATCGTCTCGGCCAGCAGCGAGAAGGTGATCGGCAGCATGCCGCCCGCGCCCAGTCCCATGGCCAGGCACATGGCCAGGTTCCACCCGAAGTCCGGCATGACGCCGCAGATGGCGGTGCCGATGAACAGCACCCCGGCGAACAGGATCGACGGCTTGCGGCCGATCTTGTCGCCCAACCAGCCCCACAGCAGCGAGCCCAGCACGGTGCCGGTCAGGCCCGCCAGCGGCAACAGCGCGACGGGCAGCTCGCCGACCGGGTTGAGCGCGGATTTCAGGCCGTATTCCCTGGCCATACCGGGCGCGACGAAACCGAGCGTGATCGGCTTCATGGCGTCGATCACCACGGCGACCGACATGACCACGATGAGCCCGATGTGGGCGGGCCGCATACGCGCGTCGTCGAGCGCGCGGACCCGCACCTCTCCGGCCGGCTTGGCCTTGAACGCCCCCGGCGGCACCAGCCCGTACGCGGTGACGAGCAGGCCCACCACGATCAGTGCCATGCCGACCGTCATCGGCACGTCCATCGGCATCCCGGCCAGCCGGTAGTGCATCTCCGCGCCGTGCAGGTACATCGGCAGATGCAGCACCACCCCCGCGACGGTGGCCAGCGTGCCCAGCCAGAAGTACAGCGGCCGGGCTAACTCGACGCCCCCCATGAGTCCCCCCTTCGTCCGATCACAGAAAGCGGCCCCCCCGAAGCCGCCACTTGACGAAAAACACCCGGATGGGCCCGTTCACGAACAGCCACTGGCCGAGCCAGACGACGCCGAACATCACGGCGAACGCCCACCCTGACACCGGCCCCCGAACGCCCGGCACCAGCCCGGCCTCGAGCAGCACCCACATGAGCAGCCCCTCGGGCACGATCGTGAGCAGGCCGAACATCGTCGGCCAGTCCTTGTCCCAGCGGAACTGCATCAGCAGGTGGTAGAGCAGCTCCCACCCCACGCCGGCCACGGCCACGGCCAGCAGCACCAGATAGGCGTCCCGGAACGACATCGGCAGCAGCAACGTGACCAGCGCGGTCAGCGCCGCCCCCACCGTGGCCAGCACGAACAGCCGGGTCTGCAGGCGCCCGGCGAGCGTCGGGATCACGCGAGTCTCCTGTTCGCCGCCCACTTCAACCACTGGGTCACTGACCTGACCGGGCCGATCCCCTTGCAGAACCCGCGCCTGGCCAGGTCGTCGGCGATGTCGAGGGCCGCGGTCTGCATGCCGAGGAAGCTGTCCACGGCCAGGAAGTGGTTGCCCGCGGTGGCCGCGCCGGAGGCGTAGAGCGCGCCGCCCTCGCTCTCCGCGCCGATCACCTCGAAGTTCGGGCCCACCAGGAGCCGCCCCGCCTTGTTGGGCCGGGCGCCGGAGTGTTTGAGCAGGTCGTCGAGCACCCGGTGCTCGGGCATGTCCGCCTCGAGGCCGGTGCAGTCGATGATGAAGTCGGAGGCGTACTGCATGCCCGCCGAGTTCGCGCTGCGCGTGTAGGTGACCAGCCGGTCGTCGGGCGCCTGGTCGATGCGCTCCACCACGGCCTGCACGGGGTTGTACCAGCGCCCGTGCTTGGCCCTGCTCATCTGCTCCTGCCAGCGGGCCAGCTTGGGCGTGGTGGTCCCGGCGACCAGCTTGGCCAGCTGGGCCCGCCGCTCCGGGGACGCCTTGCGGAACTGGGCCTTGAGCTGGCCGCCGAACGCCGACTTCGGCATGGTGAACGCTTGGTAGGCCCACCCGTCGCCGCCCTTGCGGCGCATGAACGGATGCGGCCCGTGCGTGCCGGTGACGTAGGTGCGGAAAAGGTGCACGATCTGCGTCTGGAGGCCGTACCGCTCCCTGTCGTCCATGAGCCGCTGCAGCACGCGCGAGGCCACGATCCCGGCCCCGCGCACCACCACCACGCCGGGGCGCTTGCGCAACTGGTCATAGACGTGCTCGTGCGGCTCGTACGCGTTCACCACGCGATACCGCTCATTCTGCCGCTGCCGGAACTCCTGCAGGTCGTCGAGGAACTTCAACCCCGGATAGCCCACGGCCAGATGCACGTACTGGGAGCGCAGCGCCACCCGCTTGGTCGGCCCGCTGCCGGGCGGCGGGGTCAGCACGGTGAAGTAGCCGCCGCCCAGGCGCTTCCTGACCATGCGCACCTGGCCCTTGGCCAGCATCTCCCAGTAGCCGATGCGGTCGGCCTCGCGCCGCACGCTCCAGGTGACCATCCCGGCCTTCGGGCTGTAGAAGTCCGCCATGACCGGCTCGGTCAGCACCTGCAGGAGCGGCTTGACCGTACGCTCCTGCCAGGCCTCCTGCACCGCGTACGACGGGAAGCCCCAGATGTTGTCGGGCCGTGCGCCGGCGTCGGAGCGGATGCGCTCATGCGCCGGCAGCTGCGAGACGCGCGTCAGATACTCCCACGTCTGCCATGGCGAGTCGCTCGTCGAGAGCACCCGCATGGCCGCCGCCGCGACGCCGCGGATGCGCAGCACGTCCACCAGCGTGAACGAGCCCAGTCCCCCGCCGACCGATACCAGTGGCACGTCGTAGATGGGGATCCCCGCCGAGGCCACCAGCCCGTCGGCCCAGACGGAGGAGTGCAGCAACTCCGGCGTCAGATCTCCCCAGGACACGAGAGCTAAAGGTAGCGTAAAACCGCGGAATTCAGTCCCACCAGAAGGACCACGAATATCCGCCGATGATCTGGTCGGCGTAGCCCTGGAGATCGCCGGGTCCCTGGACGACGTTGTCCGGGCAGAACGCCCAGTGCTCGGCCGCCACGTGTAACGCGTGCTCGGGATCGACCGGCGGCGCCGCCACGCTCAGCTCCAGCGTGTTGAACCCGACGCTCACCACCCGCGCCCCGAACCTGTCCTCCCAGCTGCGCACCACGGCCGCCAACGGCACCATCCACTCGTTGTGGTGCAGCGCGCCCTGCCAGCCCATGACCGCCAGCGCGTCCGCGCCCCTGGCCGCCGCCACCAGGCCGAGCGGCATGGACTTGGCTGCCAGCTCGCCCGCGTACCAGTCGGCGACCGCCTCGGGATCGGCTTTCAGCACCCCGGGCGGCGCCGTTCCCGGGCAGATCGCGCCGTACGGCTCCAGCTCGGCCAGCGCGTCCTGCGGCATCTGCGACACCCACTCCTGCCACACCTCGGTCATGAACCCCTCGGCGGTGAAGTGGTCGATCTGGCGTGGATCGTCCGGCACGACCTGCCCCACCCCCCAGGGCTGCGCCGACTCGTCCAGCAGCAGCGGCCACAGCCCGCTGCGCGGATGCCAGGCCCGCAGGCGCGCCCAGTCCTCGCCGGTCGCGGGTGCGTCACTCATCCAGAACGCCGGCCTGGCCGCCTCACCCTGCCGCGTGTAGCCGGGATCGGGCCAGACCACGTCACCCGCGGGCAGGGCGACGGGCAGCGTGCGCCCGCTGCCGTCGTCCGGGAACAGCCGGCGCAGCTCACGTGGCAGCCGGTGATCGTTCATGCCCTACCGTTCCGATACCGATACCTGTCTCGGAGATGGTAGTGCCGCCGGTCGCCCCTGCACCTGCACCGGTACGCGAAAAACCGGGGGCTGTCACAATGAGGGGTTGTGATCCCCTTTGCCGCTGTTCTGTCTGACCTCGACGGCGTGCTGCGCCACTTCGACCACGCCGCGCAGGCGGACATCGAGGCGCGTTACGGCCTGCCCCTGATGAAGACGGCCTTCGACCCCGAGCTGATCCTGCCGCCCACGCTCGGCCAGGCCACCGAGGTCCAGTGGGCGGAGTCGATCGCCGTCGCGCTGGGCGGGGACGAGCGGGCGCGGCAGGCCGTCGCCGAGTTCATGCAGGTGCGGTTCTGGGTGGACGAGGAGGTCAGGGCGCTGCTGGCCAGGGCGCAGCAGCACGTTCCGGTGATCATCGTGACCAACGCCATGGACACGGTGGAGGAGCACCTCGGCCGGCTGGGGCTCACGTACTTCGCCGACGACCTGGTCAGCAGCGCCAGGGTCGGCGTGGCCAAGCCCGACCGGCGGATCTACGAGATCGCCGCGGAACGCGCCGGCGTCGCTCCCGAGCGGTGCCTGTTCGTCGACGACCGGCTGCCGAACGTGGAGGCGGCCAGGGCGCTCGGCATGACCGGCATCCACTACCGCACGATCGCGGACCTGGCGGCCGTATTGGGTTAGGCCATGTCGAAGAAGGCCCGTTCGAGCTCCACGGCCCGGCGGAACACGCCGAGGACCTCCTGGCGCCGCCGCTCGTCCAGTCCCGCGCCGAGCCGGTCCAGCTCGCCGCGCAGGAAGGCGACCCAGCCGCGGAACTCCTCGCCCTCGTGCAGCTCGATCCACTCCCGGTGCACGAAGCTCTCCGGCAGCGGCTGCGCGGCACGTGACGCCCAGCCGAGGTAGCACCACTCGGCCACACAGAGCACGGCGGCGATCAGCAGGTAGTCCTGCGCGGTCCTCACCTCGTCCATGAGCTGCTTGAACGAAGCCGTCACCGGCTCCAGCGCCACCTCGGTCCGTCCGCCGAGCGCCGCCAGCGCCCGGTGGAAGTAGGTCTTCTCCTCGGTGGCCGCCACCTGCCCGAGGAACCGCGCGTACGGCACCCGCGCCTCGAACGTGTCGGCACTGGCCACGGCCGCCCCGAGCAGCGCCGTGAAGGAGTCCACGAACTGGAAGTCCTGCTCCAGATAGCGTCGCATGTCGGCGTCGCCTGTCGTGATCGCCATGGCGAACGGGTGCGTCACCACGGCCGTCCACTCGGGCTCGCACTGCTCGCGCAGCCAGTCGCTGAAGGATTCGCTCACGGCTCCGACCGTACCGGAGGAGTTGTTTCCGGCGCGGCTCGCGCCAACCGCGCCGGAAGTTCATGGGTGACCGCCGCCCCCCGCCTGCTGTCGGCGAGCTGCGCTTCCCGCCTGGCGGGAGGCGACGGCGTGCGAGCGCCGGTCAGTACCCGCCGTACGGACTCTGGGTGGTCGGCGCGCTGCTCTTGTGCCCGGACGGGTGGTTCGTGGGGCGGCTCGTCGGGCTCGTCGACGGGGTGGCCGTGGACGTCGGCTTCGTGCCCTGCGGGGCGATCACGCCGATCAGGCCGTGCTTGGCGCCGTCGATGCCGGCGGAGAACCACAGGGAGCTCTCGCCGCCGGTGGTCGCGGTGCCCGGCTCGATGTCCCACAGGCCCGGCAGCTTGATCGCCCTGCCGTCGGCGCTCTGGAGCGCGCCCAGGTGCCGGCCCTGCCGGTACGCGTGCACGGTGCCGTCGCCGAAGTTGCCGACCAGCAGCGCGCCGGCGTACTGACTCCAGCCCTTCGGCGCGGCGGTCAGGCCCCAGGGGGCGTTGAGTCCCGTCCTGGAGATGCGGCCGGTGAGGCGCCCGCTGGCGTTGAAGCGGCTCACGAAGCCCTTGCCGTTGCCGAAGACGGGCTTGCCGGTGCTGGGGTCGCGCAGGGCGTAGGCGACCCAGATGTTGCCGTTGGCGACCGCGACGTTGTACGCGTTGTAGTTGTCGGGCAGGTCCGGGTCCGTGAACTGCCAGCGAGCCAGGCGGATCCGCTTGAAGTCCTCGTCGAAGGCGTGGATGCGGCCGCTGGCGAAGTCGGCGGCCAGCAGGTAGGCCTCGTCCTCGGTCTGGACGAGCTCCAGGCCCTTGTAGTCGGCGCCGCGGGTGAACGCGGCGATGATCGCGTTCTTCGGATCCACCTCCGCGTTCCAGCCGGTGATGGCGCCGCTCGGGCTGGAGAAGATGAACTGGGCGGGCTTGCCCTTCACGGTGAAGCCGTCGCCCGGGTTGAACACCTGACCGGTCGGGGCCCCGCCCGGGATGGCGACCTCGGTCTGCTCCTTCTTGCCCGTCCCGGAGTAGACGGTGGCGGTGCCGGTGCCGGTGTTGGAAACCCACAGAGTCTTGCCCATGGCCAGGCCCCACGGGTTGACGACCTTGGGGTCGGTGACCGGGGCCTTGCCCTGGACGTCCGACACAAGGTTGATGACGTCGAAACGAGTCCTGGTGGTGGCGTGTGCGGGAGAGGTGAGAGTCGCTCCCAAAACAACCGCAACAGCGCAGAGTGTGATGATGCGTGGCCGCATCCGTTGCCTCCTAGTTAGCGCTTGTGACGCGAGATACGTGGAGGGCCGGAGGCGGGTTCATCCGGGCCAATGGAAATATCGGTGTGGGACCCCCGCATGTGTCGGGGATCCAGTCGGGGAGAGGAAGGGAACATGAACGTGCTGGGCATCGACATCGGCGGCTCGGGAATCAAGGGCGCCCCCGTGGACATCGAGGCCGGGCGGCTGATCGAGGAGCGCCTGCGCATCCCCACGCCGCAGCCCGCCAAGCCCGATGACATGGCCCCCGTGGTGTCGTCGATCGTCGAGCATTTCGGCTGGAGCGGCCCGGTCGGCGTGACGTTCCCCGGGGTCGTCGTGGACGGCGTGGTGCGCTCGGCCGCCAACGTGGATCATTCCTGGATGGGCGTGGACGCGGCCGCCCTGTTCGGCGGCGCGACCGTGCTCAACGACGCCGACGCGGCCGGGGTGGCCGAGATGACGTTCGGGCGCGGCAAGGGCGAGCGGGGAACCGTGCTCGTGCTGACGTTCGGGACCGGGATCGGCAGCGCGCTGTTCACCGACGGGACGCTGGTGCCCAACACCGAGCTGGGGCACCTGGAGCTCCACGGCAGGGACGCCGAGCACCGCGCCTCGGCGCGGGTGCGCGAGGAGCACGACATGAGCTGGGAGAAGTGGGCCGAGCGAGTGGAGGAATACCTCAAGCACGTCGAGATGCTGTTCTCGCCGGCGCTGATCGTGATCGGCGGGGGAGCGAGCAGGAAGGCGGAGAAGTTCCTGCCGCACATCACCCTCGACACACCCGTGGTGCCCGCCGCCCTGGAGAACGAGGCGGGCATCATCGGCGCGGCTCTCGCGGCGGCCTCCGGGCCGCGCCCTGGGACATCGCGCTGACCGGCGCGTCCATCGATATTGGGATGCGCGGAGCCGTGGAGTCAGGCACGATGGTCCGTTGGCTCCGGGGATGCCGGGCTCAAATATCCTGAAAGCAGTATGGGAACTCCTTCCTTGTCCTCTCCACTCGCCGACCTCCAATCCCGCCTGCCCGAGCTCATGCCCCGCGACCAGCGGCGGCTGCGGCGCAGGCTCGACGGCATGCGCCGGGTGCGCTCCCGCGACGCCCGAGACAAGATCGTCGCAGAGATCCTCGCCGACGTGGAGCGGGCCGAGCAGCGACTGGTACGGCGCCGCGACGCCGTACCAGTGGTGACCTATCCAGAAAACCTGCCGGTCTCCCAGCGCAAGGACGACATCCTCGCGGCCATCCGCGACCACCAGGTCGTGATCATCGCCGGTGAGACGGGCTCGGGCAAGACCACCCAGATCCCCAAGATCTGCCTGGAGCTGGGCCGCGGCGTACGCGGCCTGATCGGCCACACCCAGCCCCGCCGCATCGCCGCCCGCACGGTCGCCGAGCGCATAGCCGAAGAGCTCGGCACCGAGCTGGGCGAGGTGATCGGCTACAAAGTCCGCTTCACCGACCAGGCGAGCGACCGCACCCTGGTCAAGCTGATGACCGACGGCATCCTGCTGGCCGAGCTGCAAAACGACCGGATGCTCGACCAGTACGACACGCTGATCATCGACGAGGCCCACGAGCGCAGCCTCAACATCGACTTCATCCTCGGCTACCTGAAACAGCTCCTGCCCCAGCGCCCCGACCTCAAGGTCGTCATCACCAGCGCCACGATCGACCCCGAGCGGTTCTCGCGCCACTTCGACGACGCGCCGATCATCGAGGTCTCCGGCCGCACCTATCCCGTCGAGGTGCGCTACCGGCCGCTGGAGGAGGACGACGACCAGACGCAGGGCATCGTCAACGCCTGCCGGGAGCTCATCACCGAAGGGCCGGGCGACGTCCTGGTCTTCCTGTCCGGCGAGCGGGAGATCCGCGACGCCGCCGACGCCCTGGCCAAGGCCGAGTTCCGCAACACCGAGATCCTGCCGCTCTACGCCCGGCTCAGCGCCGCCGAGCAGCATCGCGTCTTCCAGCGCCACACCGGCCGCCGCATCGTGCTGGCGACCAACGTGGCCGAGACCTCGCTCACGGTCCCGGGCATCAAATACGTCGTCGACCCGGGCTTCGCCCGCATCTCCCGCTACAGCCACCGCACCAAGGTGCAGCGCCTGCCGATCGAGGCCATCTCGCAGGCCAGCGCCAACCAGCGCAAGGGCCGCTCGGGGCGGACGTCCGACGGCATCTGCATCCGGCTCTACGAGGAGGAGGACTTCCTCAACCGGCCGGAGTTCACCGACCCGGAGATCCTGCGCACCAACCTGGCGTCGGTCATCCTGCAGATGACCTCGATCGGGCTCGGCGACATCGAGGCGTTCCCGTTCGTCGAGCCGCCGGACCGCCGCCAGGTCAAGGACGGCGTCAGCCTGCTGCACGAGCTGGGCGCTTTCGACGCCCACGGCAAGCTCACCGGGATCGGCCGCAAGCTGGCCAACCTGCCCGTGGACCCCCGGCTGGGCCGCATGGTGCTGGAGGCCGAGAAGAACGGCTGTCTGCGCGAGGTCATGGTGATCGCCTCCGCACTGTCCATCCAGGACCCGCGCGAGCGCCCCGCCGACAAGCAGCAGCAGGCCGACGAGAAGCACCGCCGCTTCGCCGACCCCGAGTCGGACTTCATGGCCTACCTCAACCTGTGGAACTACCTGCGCGACAAGCAGAAGGAGCTGTCCTCCAGCGCCTTCAGGCGGCTCTGCAAGGCCGAGTTCCTCAACTACCTGCGCGTACGCGAGTGGCAGGACATCTACAGCCAGCTCCGCCAGTCGCTCGGCGCCCAGCCCAACAGCCAGCCCGCCGACCCTTACCACGTGCACGCGTCCCTGCTGGTCGGGCTCCTGTCGCACATCGGCGTCAAGGACGTCATGGAAAAGCGCGGCCAGGACGGCCGCCGCCCGATCCAGGAGTACATCGGCGCCCGCAACGCCCGCTTCGCCGTCTTCCCCGGCTCGGCGCTGGCCAAGAAGCAGCCGCAGTGGGTCATGTCGGCCGAGCTGGTCGAGACCTCCCGGCTGTGGGCGCGGGTCAACGCCAAGATCGAGCCCGACTGGGTGGAGCCGCTCGCTCAGCACCTGGTCAAACGGACCTACTCCGAGCCGCACTGGGAGAAGAACCAGGGCGCGGTGATCGCCCTGGAGAAGGTCACGCTCTACGGTGTGCCGCTCGTCGTCGGCCGCAAGGTCAACTACGGCCGCGTCGACCCCGAGCTGTCGCGTGAGCTGTTCATCAGGCACGCGCTGGTCGAGGGCGACTGGGACACCCATCACCGCTTCCTCCAGGAGAACCGCAGGCTGCTCGAAGAGGTCGAGGAGCTGGAAAACCGGGCCCGCCGCCGCGACATCATGGTCGACGACGAGGCCCTGTTCGACTTCTACGACCAGCGGATCCCCGCCGACGTGGTCTCGGCCCGCCACTTCGACTCCTGGTGGAAGAAGGCCAGGCAGGAGCAGCCGGACCTGCTGACGTTCTCGCCGGAGATGCTGGTCAACGAGGGCGCGGACGTCAGCACCCGCGACTACCCGGACGCCTGGAAGCAGCTCGGCCAGCGGATGAAGCTGACCTACCAGTTCGAGCCGGGCGCGGACGCCGACGGCGTGACCGTGCACGTGCCGCTCCAGGTGCTCAACCAGGTCAACGCCGACGGCTTCGACTGGCAGATCCCCGGCCTGCGCGAGGAGCTGATCACCGCGCTGATCCGCTCGCTGCCGAAAAACCTGCGCCGCAACTTCGTGCCCGCCCCCAACTACGCCAAGCAGGTCCTGGCCGGGGTCAAGCCGGGCGGCGAGCCGCTGCTGGCGGCCATGGAGCGCGAGTTGCTGCGGCTCACCGGCGTACGCGTGCCGCGCGAGGCCTGGCAGCTCGACCAGGTGCCGGACCACCTGCGCATCACCTACCGGGTGATCGACGAGCGCAAGCGCACGGTCGCCGAGGACAAGGACCTCGACGCGCTCAAGCGCCGCCTGGCCCCGCGCCTGCGCCAGACGCTGTCCCAGGCGGGCGACGACCTGGAGCAGACCGGCCTGCACACGTGGAGCTTCGGCCGGCTGCCCAAGGTGTTCGAGCAGGGCCGGATGAAGGGTTATCCGGCGCTGGTGGACGCGGGCGACTCCGTCTCGATCAAGATTTTTGAGACGGAGGCGGAGCAGCGCCGCTCCCACTGGCCCGGCGTGCGCCGCCTGCTGCTCCTCAACGTCACCAATCCGGCCAAGTCGCTGCTCGGCGGCCTGTCCAACCAGGCCAAGCTGGCCCTGTCGCGCAGTCCGCACGGCGGGGCGGTGGCGTTGTTCGACGACGTGGTCAACGCGGCCGTGGACAAGCTCATGCTCGACGCCGGGGGCCCGGCCTGGGACCCGGTGGCCTTCGACCGTCTCTACCAGCACGTGCGGGCTCACCTGTACGACGCGGCGGCGGACGTGCTGGCGAGGGTGGAGCAGATCCTGAGCGTCTGGCACGAGGCGGGCGCCCGGCTCGACGCGCTGCGGTCCAGCGAGTCGACCGACGACATCCGCGACCAGCTCGGCAAGCTCGTCTACCCGGGTTTCGTCACGGGCACCGGCTACCGGCGGCTATCCGACATTCTCCGCTACATCCGGGCAATCGACCGGCGTCTCGCCAAGCTCCCCGAGGAGCCGTGGCGGGATCGGGAGTGGATGGATCGGGTGCACAAGGTCGAGGACGACTATCACGACCTGCTGGAGAAGCTGCATCCTGCGCGACGGGGAGATCCGGATGTGGCGGAGATCCGGTGGATGATCGAGGAGTTGCGGGTGAGCTTCTTCGCCCAGACGCTGGGCACGCCCACGCCGGTGTCGGAGAAGCGGATCGCGAAGGCGATGGAGAAACTCACACCATGAAGATCGAGGTGTCGAGCTCGAAGTCGATGGGGGCCGGCAGGTAGAGCGGCTTTCCGAAAGGCACGGAGGTGAACGCGCGATATTCGCCGTCCTTGATGTCGCTGTAGACGGTCGCGGACGGCGACTTCGCGATCGGATCGATCAGCAGATAGATCGGCACCTTGCCCAGTGCGTAGAGGCGCAGCTTGTCCTCGCGGTCCGTGCGGACGCTGCTGGGCGAGACCACCTCGGCAGTCATGATCACCCCGGACGACAGCAGCTCTCCCTGGCCCCAGCGAGGGCAGTGTTGAGGCGTCAGGACATAGTCGGGCACGAGAGAATCTCGGGGGCCTTCGATGCAGACGTTCGGGCCGCCGGGTGCTCCTCGCCATCCGCGTTCAGCACGCAACGGAAGCAGAGCGTCGTGCAGGTCTGCGGCCATCCAGGTGTGCTCCGGATCACCCATCGGGCTCACGATCAGTTTCCCTTCGATGACCTCAACCCGGAAGCCGGGGAGGGGGGGTAGGGCATCGAACAACTCTCTTGTGGTTCTTGGGGTGGGCGTGCTGGTCTCCTCAGACTGGGTCGCCGGAGGTTCGATCGCCATGGCTACCATCCGAACTGTCCCTTCGTGATCGAACGGGCACGCTCAGTATTTCACATCTTCAAGATCGCAGTATCGATCTCTCGACGGTCCCTTCGCGTCACGCTGAGGCCGCATGAAAAAATGCCATTCGTCGGGCTCTCACCTGGTGCCCGGAGGAAAGAGCCGAAACAGGCGGATTCGAGCAGGGGGATCGATGATCAAAGCCGTGGTGTTCGACGTCGGGGAGACGCTCATCGACGAGACGCGCATCTGGTCGCGCTGGGCCGAGCGGCTGGGCGTGAACAGCTTCGTACTGATGGGCGCGCTCGGCGGCATGGCGGCGCTGGATCGCCCGCACAGCGACGCCTTCGAGCTGATCCGGCCCGGGTTCGACCTGTATGCGGAGGAGGCCGCCTGGGAACGCGACGATCCCGGCGGCCTGCGTAACCATTTCGACGCCGACGACCTCTACCCCGACGTGCGCGAGGCGCTGGCCGCCATCCGCGCGGCGGGATATCAGGTGATCATCGCCGGCAACCAGCCGAAGCGGGCCTACGACGCGCTGGTCGCGATGGACCTGCCGGCCGATTCCGTGCACACCTCCGAGGGGTGGGGCGCATCCAAGCCGGACCCGGCGTTCTTCGCCAAGGTGGCCGCGGTCGCGGGGCGGGAGCCCGGCGAGATCCTGTACGTGGGGGACCGGCTCGACAACGACGTGCTCCCCGCGGGCAGGGCGGGCATGCGCACCGCGCTGCTACGCCGCGGTCCGTGGGGCTACTTGCACGCCGCACGGCCCGAGGCGAGGGCCGCCGACGTGATCGTCGACGACCTGCACGCCTTGCTGCCCGCCCTGCGGCAGCTCTCCTGAGGCCTTCCGCGGGGTTGATATGGACCACGGTGGCGGCGTCAGCCGAGGCCTCCCGTGGGGTTGATGTGGCCACGGGGAGGCTCAGCCGAGGCCTCCCGTGGGGTCGGTGCGGTCACGGTGGCGGCTCAGCTGAGGACTTCCGCAGGTCGATGCGCACCGCTGCGGCCGCTCACCTGAGGTCCTCTTCGGGGTCGATGCGGATCGCGCGTTCCTCGGCCGACAGGTCATCGGTGTCGTCGCCCCACTCCTGGGCGATCTCCATGTCGTCCGTGTCGGGCTCCAGCCCCGCGTCCGGCTGGGTCAGCCGGTGTCTGGGGCGGGGCTCGTGGAGCCGATCACGGGCCTCCCGCCGCAGCCGCTCGTCGAGCGTGTCCCTGCGTCGGGGGTCGTCATCGACGACCTCATGGTGCAGGCCGAGGTCTTCGGTCCACTCGCTGACCTCGATCTCCTGTTCATCGCTCAGGCCGTACCGGTCCGGAGGTTTTTCGGTCATACGCGCTCCCTACCCAGGGAGCGATCCGAAATCCTAGGACTTGGCATGCCTGAGGGCCTCGGCCAACTCCTGCTTACCCATCTGGGACCGGCCCGGAATGTCGGCCTTCTGTGCCTGCTCGTACAGCTCGGTCTTGGTGGCCTCCTCGCGGGAGCTGCCGGCCCTCTCGCGGGAGCGGGTGGCCTTCTGACGCGAACGAGCGGCCCCCTCGCGGGAGCGGGCGGCCTGCTTGGGGACGCTGAGCGCCTTCAGCTCCTCCGCCCTGCGCTCCTTGAACGCCTTGCCGAGCTCCTTCAGCCCCTTCTCGCCGACCGACTTCGCCAGGATGGGCAGGATCCTGCTCTCTTCTTCCTGTACGTGGTGCATGACGGCCTGGACGAGCTGTTCCAGCGTCTTGCGGAACTCCGAGGTGCCCGGCTCGGCCCGTACGAGGGAGTCGAGCAGGATCTCGGCCTCTTTGTGCTCCTCGACGCTGTGGTGGGCGTCGATGCCCGGGTAGACCCGGTCCTCCTCGGCGCGGGCGTGCGCGATCAGCAGAGCGCGCAGTTCGGCGACGGTGGCCGTGGGGTCACCCTCCTGCTTCATGAGCCGTTCGAAGAGGCTCTCGACGGTGCGATGGTCCTTGGTGATCAGAGTGATGACGTCGGTTGCCATAGTGGCCATCGCTACCCATCAGGGGGCATGTCATTCCAGCTCACGCAGTCGCGCGCGGGTTCGCTTCAGCTCCTGGCGCAGGGCCGCGAGTTCCTGTTCGAGCTCGAGGATGCGCCGGATGGCGATGAGCGTCATGCCCTCCTCGGCCATCCGCGTGACATGCCGCACGGTCATGATGTCGCGGCGGGAATAGCGCCGCTGGCCGCCGCTCGAACGGCTCGGGCTGATGATGTCGTGCTGGTCGAGCCGGCGCAGGTAGGCCTGCTGGACCTGGAGCATCTCCGCCACCTGCCCGAGGGAGTAGAGGGGGGCGTGCTCGTCGTCGAAGGGCAGGTCGGTCATATGACCCCTCCATCCGGTGTGGGGGCGGGATGTGGGGTGCCCGCCCCCACACCGCCGGTCAGGCCTTGATGGCCTTGGCCTCGCCGCGCTGGATCTCCACCTTGCGGGGCTTGGCCCGCTCCACAACCGGGATGCGGACCGTCAGCACGCCGTTGTCGTAACCAGCGTCGATCTTGTCGCTGTCCAGGTGCTCGGACAGGTAGACGCGCCGGGTGAAGGAGCCCATCGGGCGCTCGTGGACGAACAGCCGCTCGTTTTCCGCGATCTCCTCTTCACGGCGAGCGCTGACGCTGAGGACGCCCCGGTCGACCGTCACCTCGATGGAGCCGGGGTCGATGCCGGGCAGGTCGAAGCGCAGAAGAACGTCGTCGTCTCGGCGCAGCCCGTCCATGGGCATGACCGGCCCCTCGGCCTGCCGCGTCAGCCGGTTGAACTGACGCTCGAACTCCTGGAAGAACGGATCGATTGAAGTCAAGAGCATGTCCGAACCTCCTTGCTACTGTCCGATTTGGAGATAACCTCAAACTGCAATTACAGGTTAGCTCTAGATGCGCCTGCAGAAAGATGGAGTGACAATGCTCTTACCTCGCGGTAAGGCAGTCAGGCGTTCTCCAAGCCCGGGCGGAGCCCCGCTGCCTGCCTGATCGTCTGGCCGGACAGCCGGGTCAGCGCCACGGCCGCGAGCAGCGCGGCCGCCACGCACGACACGCCGCCGATCTCCAGCGCGATCCGCGGCCCCAGCGCGTCGCTGAGCCAGCCGAGCAACGGCCCGCCGACCGCGCCCGCGCCGGCGCTGACGATGGACAGCGCCGCGATGACCCGGCCGCGCATCGGCTCGGGGCTGTCGAGTTGGGCTCGCGCCGAGACGGTGGTGTCGATGGCCACCGCTCCCGCCGCGATCGGCAGCATCACGGCCGCGAACGTCCACAGCCCCGGCATCAGCCCGCTCAACGCCTGCGCGGCTCCCGTCACGAACGCGGTGATGAGCAGCAGCCGGATCGTGAGCTGCGGCCGGGCGGCGGCCAGGAAGCCGCCCGCCACCGTGCCGACGGCGAACACCGTGGACAGCAGGCCGTACCCGCTGGCGCCCGCCTCCAGGGGGCCGGCGCTCATGGCGGCCATGGTGACCTGGTAGTTGCGGCCGACACTGCCCGCGACGAACCAGAGCGCCAGCACGACCAGCAGCCACGGGGTGCGCAGCACGTACCGCAATCCCTCGGCGACGGCGCCCGGCTGCCGCTCGGCCGCGGCGAGGCGATGGAATTCCTCGCGCCGCATGGCCGCCACCGCCGCGATCACCACGAAGAAGCTGGCGGCGTTGATGACGAACAGCCCCGCGTTCCCCGTGAACGGCAGCAGCACGCCGGCCAGGCTCATGCCCAGGATCCGGCCGGCGGAGTTCAGGATCGAGCCGAGCGCCATCGCGTTGGGCAGGTCGCCGGGCGGCACCACCTCGGCGCCGAACCGGCCGAGCGCGGGTCCGCCCAGCGCGGTCACCACGCCGCCGGCCAGCGCCACTCCGTAGATCGGCAGGACCGAGTCGGCGCCGGCCAGGGTGATGACGGCGAGCACGGCGGCCAGCGCCGCCTGCCCGAGCTGCGCGGCGATCACCACCGGACGGCTCGGCAGCCGGTCCGCCAGCGCCCCGCCCCACATGCCCAGCAGCAACGTCGGCAACGCCTGCATGACCAGGCTCAGCCCGACGCTCATCGCCGAGTCGGTCAGCGTGAGGATGAGCCAGTTGACGCCCAGCACCTGCATCCAGGTCCCGGTGACGGAGATGATGTCGGCGCCGGCCCACAGCCGGTAGTTGTGATGACGCAGCGCGCGGAACGCCGAAGTCTGCGCAGGGGTGGTCAAAGAAAACTTGTCCTAGCCTTGGGGATTCACCGGATTTCCAAACGCCTGGTTCCGGAGCATCGATTCCGGTTTGACCGAAATGTGAGGCAGAACACGCCCAAATGAGGTTTCAGACTGGTTCGAGCTGTGGCCGGTCCCGGCTGACGAGTGCGGCGTAGAGGCCCCTGCGGGCGATGAGCTCGTCGTGGCGGCCGCGTTCGACGACCCTTCCGTGGTCGAGCACGACGATCTGGTCAGCGTCGCGGACGGTGGACAGGCGGTGCGCGATCGTGATCGTCGTGCGGCCCCGCGCCAGCGCGTCGAGCGCCTCCTGCACGGCCCGCTCGGTCTGGGTGTCCAGCGCGCTGGTGGCCTCGTCGAGGATCAGCACCGGCGGGTCGCGCAGCAGCGTACGGGCGATCGCCAGGCGCTGCTTCTCGCCGCCGGAGAACCGGTAGCCGCGCTCGCCCACCAGTGTGTCGTAGCCGTCGGGCAGGGCGGCGATGTGGTCGTGGATGCGCGCCGCGCGCGCCGCCGCCTCCAGCTCCGCGTCCGTGGCCTCCGGCTTGGCGAAACGCAGGTTGTCCGCGATCGAGGCGTGGAACAGGTACGTCTCCTGCGACACCACGCCGACCGCCGCGCTCAGCGTCTCGAACGTCAGCTCCCGCACGTCCACCCCGTCGATCGTGACCCGCCCGCCCGTGACGTCGTAGAGCCTGGGCGGCAGGTAGCTCAGCGTGGTCTTGCCCGAGCCGGTCTCACCCACGACGGCCAGGCTCGTGCCCGCCGGCACGGTGATGTCCACACCGGTGAGCGTGGGAGTCTCCCCGTAGGAGAAGTCGACGTTCTCGAAGCGGACCTCGCCGCGTACGCCGTCCAGCGTGCGCGTGCCGGGATGGACGTCCACCGTCAGGTCCAGATACTCGAAGATCCGCCCGAACAGCGCCAGCGAGCTCTGCACCTCGACGCCGAGCCGCAGCAGCGACACCGCCGGTCGGAAGAGGCTGACCTGCAAGGTCGTGAACGCCACCAGCGTGCCGACCGAGATGGCGCCGGTGTAGCCGACGGCCCAGTAGACCATCGCGGGCATCGCGGCCATGATGATCTGGATCGACGACTGCCGCCACCGCCCGGCCATGCTCGCACTCACGCCCAGGTCGGCTAGTTCGTCGGAGGCCCGGCCGAAGCGCTCGGTCAGCTCGGTGGAGCGGCCCATCGTGCGGCCCAGCAGGATGCCGCTGATCGACAGCGACTCCTGCACCATGGAGGAGATCGTGGCCAGCTTGCGCTGCCGCTCGGCCGTGATGCGCCGGCGCTCCGCGCCCACCTTGCGGCTGATCCACACGAACACCGGCAGCAGCAGGAGCGAGATCACGGTCAGCCGCCAGTCGAGCGCGGCCATGGCCACGATCGTGGCGAGCACGGAGGTGAAGTTCGAGATCATGGAGGTGGCGGTCGAGGTCACGACCTGCTGCATGCCGCCGATGTCGTTGGCGATGCGCGACTGCACCTCACCGGTCCTGGTGCGGGTGAAGAACGCCAGCGACATGCGCTGCAGGTGCCCGTAGACCGAGACGCGCAGGTCGTGCATGACCCGCTGGCCGACCGTGGTGGAGACCAGCGTCTGCACCACGTCGAACACGCTGGTCGTGACCGCCACCGCGATCATGCCCAGGGCGAGCAGCGCGAGCAGCCCGACGTCTCTGGACGGGATCGCCACGTCCAGGACCTCGCGCAGCAGGAACGGCGAGGCCAGGGAGACCAGCGACGACAGCACGATGAGCAGGCCCACCAAGGCCAGACGGCCATGGTAGGCGCGGAACAGCTTGATGATGCGCCCCAGCGGCGCCCGTGGTTCCTCCGCCAAGTGGTGCTCCTTTCAGATGTCCACTCAAACAGAGGTTAACTCATAATTGTTCCGGCTAAGCTTTCCGGTATGGAGGACAAGGAGCTCGCGGAGCTCTTGCACCTGGTCAGCCGGCGGCTGCGGCATGGATACGTGCGGCGGCTGGTCCCGCTGGGGCTCAGCCCGAGCCAGGCGCGGGCGTTGCGCGTGCTCGCCGACGCCGATCAGCCGCTGCGGATGGTACGGCTCGCCGACGAGCTGCGGATCGTGCCGCGCTCGCTCACGCCCGTCGTGGACGCGCTGGAGGAGGCGGGGCTGGCGCGCAGGGAGGTCGATCCCGCCAACCGCCGCTCCACGCTGGTGATGATCACCCCGCAGGGGCGGCAGGCCGCCGAGGGGGCGCGGGACGCGCGCAGGCAGGCGGGGGAGGACCTGTTCGCGGCGCTGTCGGCGGACCAGCGCGAGCAGCTCAGGGGGTTGCTGAGCCTGGTGGAGAGCCAGTTCGGGTGAGTGCGCGGCGTCTCCGTAATCAGTGCGTGGTGAGCGTCACTCAGTGCGTGGTGAGCGTCACCACGCCGCCGACCACCGTGGCGAGGCACGGCGGCTGTGCGAGCAACGCCGCA
The DNA here is from genome assembly GCF_052068215.1 of Nonomuraea sp. H19. Taxonomy (NCBI): domain Bacteria; kingdom Bacillati; phylum Actinomycetota; class Actinomycetes; order Streptosporangiales; family Streptosporangiaceae; genus Nonomuraea; species Nonomuraea sp. H19. The sequence continues at coordinate 147,611 of NZ_JBQHCV010000012.1, forward strand.
TAGGGGTAGCGGCCGCGGGCGTCGAACACCGCGAAGTCGGCCCGCGTGCCGCGCGCCAGCGAGCCGATCCGGCCCCGGCCGCGGTGCATGCCCAGCGCCCTGGCGCCGCCCAGCGTCACCGCTTCGACCAGCTTGCGATCGAGCGCGCGGGGCCGCAGCCGCAGCTCCCGCGCGCGCCGCCGGATCGCCGCGGCCGGCTCCAGCGGCCCGGCGGGAACGCCGTCCGGGCGGTCGCGGCCGGACGCGCGCTCCGGGCCGCAGGTGCCGAGGGCGACGGTGTTGCCCTCCTCCAGCAGGGCCAGCACGTCGGCCACGGGCGGCTCCCCCGACGGGCAGAAGGTCACCACGGTGTCGCGCAGCCTGAGCAGCTTGCGCTCGCCCGGATCCAGCGGCCGGGAGCACCAGACATGGCACCACGGCCCCAGCGCCCCCGCCTCGTCCAGCTCCGTGGGCGAGTGCCGGTCGAGATCGGCCAGCAGCCGCAGCCCGAACGTCCTGGCCAGCACGGCGACGTCCTCCAGGACCTGCGGATCGCGCGTGTGCGCCGCGATCCCCACCGCGCACGGCCGGTCGACCTCTCTGATCGCCGTGATGAGCGCGTCTCGCTCGCGCTCCTCCCACTCCTCTTCGCTGCCGCTGGTCACCTCGACGTACGCGATGCCGGGCAGCCTGCCGGGATCGGACGGGTCGCGTACCACGTTCGCCCGCGCCGTCACCCCGGGCGCCGCCGAGGGCGCGGCGCAGCAGGCGTCCACCAGCCCCGCGACGATCATCCCCGGCCACCGCCGCTCCTGCGCGGACGGAAAGCGCGCCAGGAGTTCGGCCCGCGAGCCCACCTGCAGCACCTGCTCGCCCCTGGTCACCACCGCGCCGTTCCGGATGGGATCGGTGCAGACGGGCAGTACGAGAGGGGCGGTATGGGCCACAACGGGCGCGGGCGGGCGCCGTCCAGCGATCGGTCCGGCACGTGTCGCAGACGGCATCAAGAACTCCTGTGGGATTTACCCTTCTGGGCATTAAACGCGAGCCGCGCCAGGGAATCAATCGTGGCGAACCAGGCAAATCCCGAGGTAGGTAGCGTTCAGAGGACCGAGGGACGGCTTCTGCCCGCCTGTAGCGGCACTCTGCTCGCTTGGGGCCGCGACCCGTGATCCCGTTGAAAACAGGCGCTCGATCTCCGTAGCGAACAGATGCGTGATCTTCTTCCTCAACATCTGTACGGTCGATCCATGAACGCCCCGAAGAAGCTGTTATTGGCCGTCATTGTGCTGCTCCCCGTGAGCTTACTGGCGGCCCCCGCTTCCGCAGCACCCCCCACCGATCCCGAGCATCCGTGGCGGCAGGACCACTGGCCGCAAACGCAGCCCTGGCAGCGCGACGCGCCGGCCGCGGCCGAGACGCTGCGGACCAGCCCGCCGGGTGGCATCGCGCCCATCGACCCGCAGAACTGGGAGAACCCGGACCACATGACGTGGGCGGACTACAAGAGGCCGCCCGGCACCAAGTGGAACGACCCGGCGGTCAAGGGGTCGAAGCGCACGTTCAAGGGCGCGCTCGTGCTCCTCGACTACCCCAACCAGCCGTTCGTGGTGACCCAGCCCCAGGGCTCGACGATCTTCGCCAATCCGAGCGCCGAGGCCCACGACATCCCGCGCGACCAGGTCGCCAAGTTCTACCAGGACTTCCTCAACACTCCGAACGACCTCAACAAGGGCCACACCATCCACGAGTACTGGATGGAGGACTCGGGCGGCAGGTACGGGGTCGAGCTGACCGGGTTCGGCCCGTACACGATGCCGGGCAAGGACCACGAGTACGCCATGGAGTACCAGCGGGACGCCTGCCCGGCCGGCGACACCTGCACCAGGAACCTGCGCACCGACGGCAACGCCGCCTGGATCGCCGCCGTCGGCGAGGAGGTGGCCAAGCAGTTCGACTTCGTCTTCTACCTGAGCGCGGGCCAGGACGAGTCGTCCACCTGGCAGGAGTTCGGGATGATGAAGTTCCCGGCGAAGGAGTCCGTGCCCGACGAGTGGGGCCCGCCGGACCCCGGCCTGCCCAACTGGTCCAGGACCCGCTACGTCGAGTGGACCTCCTGGCAGGCCGGCTCCTCCTTCTGGCCCAACGCCCGCTTCGGCGTCGACTCGGTCCAGGCCGAGAGCTCCGGCATGGCCGTCTACGCCCACGAGCTGAGCCACATCATGGGCATCGCCGACAACTACAACAACCCGTACGCGGTGCCGCCGCGCAGGGCGTACACCGGGATCTGGGAGATGCTGAGCCGCGGCAGCTTCAACGGGCCCGGCGGCCCGCACTCGCGCTGGCTGATCCCGCCCACCGCGGGCGCGTCCATGGGCGCCCAGCACATGCTCCGCAACAAGATCAAGCTGGAGATGGTCGACGAGCGGAACGTCCTGCGGTTGTCCCGCGAGGCTTTGGACGAATCCGGCGTGGTGACCGCCAGGGTCCTGGCCAGAGCGGCGCAGCCCGGCGAGAGCGAGCTCTCGGGCGTCAACATCTCCTTCGACACCGGCGACAAGAGCCCGGCCTGCGCCCCGGCCACCGATCCGCTGTGCGACGGCGGCGGCTACGAGAACTACACCGTCGAGGTCGTGGACCGCATGGGCACCGACTCCTTCACTCCCGACGCGGGCGTGCTGCTGGCCAAGACCAAGAACGCCGACCAGGCCCCGTTCGAGTGGGTGATCGACGCCAACCCGCAGGACATCGGCATGACCGACTACGTGATGCCCGACGGGACCAAGGTGCCGATCACGATCGGCGACTACCGCCAGCTCTCCGACGCCCTCTTCCACGCCGGCACCGGCTCCGGCAGCGAGTACGAGTACGTCGACGAGGCCAACCGGCTGCACTTCTACATCACCGACGTGAGGCGCAACCGGGAGGGCGAGCTGTCCTACACCGTCGCCGTCCGCTCGCTCGACGGCCCGGGACCGCAGCAACGCGGCGTCAAGCTGCTGCCCGGAGCCGCAGTCCCCACGGCCAAGAACCTGTCCACCTGCACCTTCCCGCTGTTCAACACCGGCAAGGCCGCCCCCGCCCAAGGACAGCACCCAGAGGATGTCAGCGCCTACCTGAACTCCGACGTCTACCGGCTCAAGGCCGAGGTCCAGGGCAAGGGCTGGACCTCCCAGGTGCCCAACGCGCTGGCCGCCGTCGCGTTCGGCAAGCAGGCGCTCGTCACCGTGAACGCGGTGCGCGCCTCCGGCGGCGACCGGCTGGCCAAGGTCAAGCTCACCGCCACCTCGGAGAGCGACCCGGCCAAGACCATGACGGCCACCTGTCACGTGATCGGACTGTAGCCGGATGAACCCTGGGGTACGGCTGGCGCGGGCCGTACCCCATCGGCTTGAATCACCCCGGGAGGGGGTTTTCGTTGACAGGGGACCTGTCCGACACGAGAGACAATCTGCCTGACAAGCCCCGGCGGCGACGGAGTAAGGTGCCGTGGGCCGCATCCGTCTCCGCTGGCCTCGCGGCGGCCGCGGCGAGCGTCCTGGCGGCCTCGCTGGAGTGGGAGATCCCGCCGGCCGCCAAGATCGGCGTGACGCTGGGGGCGGCGATCCTGGTGGGGCTGACCACGTGGGCCACCACCGAGTCGCGGCCCAAGCGCCCGGCACTCACCGACCCCGGCACGCGCGCGGCCGACCAGTGGCCGCCCGTCCCCGAGCACTTCACCGGGCGCGCCGAGGCCCTCGCCGAGCTACGCGAGGTCTTCGCCGCCCGCAGGAAGTCCTCCGACCTCTCACCGCCTCTGGTCGTCTCCGTGTACGGCCGCGGCGGCGTCGGCAAGTCGGCGCTGATGACCAGGTTCGGGCAGGAGGTCGCCGGCTGGTTCCCCGACGGCCGTCTCTACGCCGACCTGCGCGGCGGCGTCGACGCCCCCGTACGCCCCGACGAGGTGCTCATCGGCTTCCTGCGGGCCCTGGACGTGCGGCTGACCACCGACCCCGGCGGCCTGGACGAGTTACGCAAACTCTGGCTGACCTGGACCAAGGGCCGCAGGATCCTCATCGGCCTGGACAACGCCCAAGACGCCGCTCAGGTCGAGCCGCTGATCCCGGCCGAGCCGGGATGCGCGGTGCTGGTGACCTCGCGCGCGCCGCTGTTCCTGAACGGCACGCACGACACGCGGCTCAGCGTGTTCAGCGAGGCGCACGGCGTCGAGTTGCTGGCCAGGCTCGCCGGCGGCGCCAGGATCGTCGAGGACCTGGAATCGGCCAAGGAGATCGTCCGGCTGTGCGACTACCTGCCGCTGGCGATCAACATCTGCGGCGGCCGGCTCGCCACCCGCGAGCAGTGGACGCTGCGTGAGATGGCAGGGCGGCTCGCCGACACGCGCCGCCGCCTCGACCAGCTCGAGGTGGCGCAGACGGTCGACAAAAGCGTACGGGCGTCCGTGCAGCTCAGCTACGACGACTGCACCGGGATGCAGCGCCGCCTGCTGCGCCTGCTCAGCTCCCTCACCGCGCCCGACGTGCCGGGCTGGGTCGCCGGCGAGCTGCTCGACATCTCCGGGCTCGACGGCGCCGACCAGCTCGAAGCACTCATCGACGCCCAGCTCGCCGAGTGCTCGGGCACCGACCCGACCGGCACGATGCGCTACCGGCTGCACGACCTGGTCCGGGTGTTCGCCGCGGAGCTGGCCGAGCAGGACGAGGCCGAGCGGCGTAGGGCCGCGATCGAGCGCGTGCTCTACGGCTACCGCCGCCGCGCCGAGGAGGCCGCCCAGAACCGCTGGCCGCAGGACTGGAGCAGAGGCGGGCGTCGCTCCAGCGCTGCCGGGCAGGTGCACGCCGGCGACTGGCTCAACGCCGAGCGGCTCTCGCTGCTCTCCATGATCCACTTGGCCAGACAGCTGGAGCTGTGGGAGCTGACGTGGGGGCTGGCCAGGGCGTTCTGCTCGCTGTGCCACTCGCTGCGGGCGTACTGGGCCGACTGGAGGGAGATCGCGGAGCTGGGCTGCGAGGCCGCCGAGCGGACCGGCGACCGGCGCGCCCTGGCCATCGCCCTGCTCGACAGCGCCTCCGTGCACGGCGGGCTCGGCCTGCGGGAGCGGGCGCTGGAGGAGGCCCGGCGGGCGCTGGAGACCTTCACCGAGCTCGGCGAGTCGTGGTGGGCGGCCCGGTCCATGCGCACGATCGGGATGACGCTGTTCAGCGACGGCCACCTGGACCCGGCGCAGGGCTACCTGATCGGGGCGATCACCGCCTTCAAGGGCGAGGACGACCTGTGGTGGATGGCCCGCACCCAGCGCAACCTGGCCGAGATGCGGATGGCCGAGCGGCGGCCGGAGGAGGCCAGGGAACTGCTCGAGGACTCCCTGGCGATCTTCAAGCGTGAGGGCAACCGCTACTCCGAGGCCCAGACCCTACGCGTGTACGGCGAGGTGCTGGCGGCGCAGGCCAGGGGCGAACACCGGGCGGGCGAGCACCGGGCCGCGGCCGGCCTGTTCACCAGGGCGGGGTTCAGCCTCGACCGGGCGGCCGAGATGTTCCGGCAGCGCGGCGAGCTGTGGGAGGAGGCCCGCTGCCTGCGGGCCGCCGGCGAGGTCGGCGACCCGGCCAACGGGCTGCGCGAGCTGGTCTACGTACGCCGGGCCGAGGAGATCCTTGCCGCCCTGGGCGATTCGTGGGGGGTGGCCCGGACCGCCGTGTCGGCGGGGCGGGCGCTGGCCAGGGCAGGGCGGATCGAGGAGTCCGAGGCGGAGCTGCGCCGCGCCGTCCAGGAGTTCGAGGAGCTGGAGGACCGGTGGTGGATGGCGCGGAGCCTGCGTTACCTCGGTGAGGTGCACCTGGACGCGGGCGGCCGCCAGGCGGCCGTGGCGCCGCTGGAGCAGGCCAGGGAGATCTACCGCAGCCTCGGCAACGAGGCCGGCCTCCGCCGTACCCTGGAACTGCTCGGACGCGCGGCCCGCGAACCGAGCTAGGTGAGCGGGGTCCTGAGCAGCTCGCCGGCGGCCAGCCTGGCCTGGTGGATGCTCTCTTCGAACAGCTTGCGCGCGTGCGCCGCCTGGTCGGCCAGCTCCCTGATGTGCCGGTGGGCCAGCTCGTCCCGCACGGTCTCGGCGATCAGCTGCTGGTATTCGGGGGTCCTGGCGGCCAGCGCCTCCAGCCGCTTGTGCGTGTGGTAGACCTTGTCCGCCTTGAGCACCTGCTTGGCGTAGCCCTCCAGGTGGCGTACGCGCTGCGACAGCGACGACCAAGCGGCGTCCAGCGCGCTGGTGTAGGGCTTGAACGCGTCCTCCATGCCGGGCGGCAGCTCGCGGGGGATGAGCTTGCTGTGCTCGGCGTGCATGGCGGACAGTTTCCGCAGCCGCTGGGCGATCTGCCAGATCTCCTCGGGCAGCGTCACCTGGTTGTCGATGGTGTCGATCAGGCCCGCCCGGTGCACCCGGGAGTTGAGTATCGCCTGGACCGCGTTCTGCGCCCGGCGCAGCAGCATCTGGCAGGGATAGTCCAGGTCCTCGGCGAGGATGTAGCGGTCGGCGTGCGTCTGGGCGAGGCGGAGTCTTCGCTTCGTCGTGCGATGTGAGCTGTCCAACGCCATCCACCGGATCAGCACGATCAAACTGATGCCGATGCCCGCCACGAAAACGCCCGCCACGTCGGTGAGAAGGTAGATCAGCAGCAGGAAGCCGGGCAGCACGAAGAGCAGGGCGGGGTTGTACGTGGTGTCCATTCGCGTGCCGGATCGAGCCATGCGGAGGAGGTGCGGGCTCGACCGCAGTTCGACCGAGATCTCCGGGGGCAGCGATGGATCGATCACCAGCCGTGGAGGCAGAGCTCGTGGATCCATACGTTCATGCTGCGTTATGAACCTCGAATCCGCTCATAATTGCTGGACATATAGGGTCGAGATGATGAGCGAGATGACGAGGTGGATCGAACTGGAAGGCGCGGTCAACGCGCGTGACCTGGGCGGACTCCCTACCCGCGACGGTGGCGTCACCCTGCGTGGGCGGATTTTCCGCGCCGACAATCTTCAGGGGCTCACTCCCCGGGACGTGGGCCTGCTGGTGGGCGAGCTGAAGCTGCGCCACGTCGTGGACCTCCGCTCGAACGCGGAGGTCTCGCTGGAGGGCCCCGGACCCCTGACGCAGGTGCCCGAGGTGCGGCATCACCATCTGACGCTGTTCGCCGAGGGCGGCAGGCACACCGACGTCGAGGCCGACACCATCGACGGCGACCGGGTGCTGCCGTGGGCCGAGCGCCCGCTGGACGAGGAGCTCCGGGTGACCGGCTTCTACTTCGGCTACCTTCGCGACCGCCCGGGCGCGGTGGTGGCGGCCCTGCGGGCGATGTCGCTGAACGACGGTGCGGCGCTGGTGCACTGCGCGGCGGGCAAGGACCGCACGGGCGTGCTGGCGGCGCTGGCGCTGGAGGTGGCGGGCGTCACCAGGGAGGCCATCGTCGAGGACTACGTGGCCACGGGGGAGCGGCTGGAGCTGATTCTCAAGCGGCTGCGGGCCAGCGACACCTACCGTGGCGACCTGGACTCCCGCCCCGCGGACGACCACCTGCCCCGGGAGCGCTACCTGGAGCAGTTCTTCGGCGTCCTCGACGACCGCTTCGGCGGCCCGATGGGCTGGCTGGTCCAGCAGGGCTGGACGGACGCCGACACCACCGCCATGCGCGCCCGCCTGCGGGACTGAGCGGCGATCAGGCCGGCGGAACGACGACGCGCTGGGTGGCCGACAGGCGGGCCGCCTCGATGACGGCCAGCGCGTCGATCGCGCTCGCCGCGTCCACCGGCGGCGCCGCCCCCTCGCGCAGCGCCGCCGCCACGCCCCGGTAGAAGTCCAGGTACGCCCCCGCCTCGGTCCGCACGACCCGATGCTCCTCCGGCGTCCCGAGTACTCCCCAGCGCTCCTCCGGATCCTCCCCGAACCCCGGCGAATCGGGGGCGACGCCGGCCCGCAGCCGCTCCTCCTGCACGTCCATCCCGTGCTTCACATAGGCTGCCGCCGACCCCAGCACCCGGAACCGGGGGCCGTGGTCTGCCGCCACGGAACTGACCCACAGATGCGAGCGCGCCCCGCCCTCATGCGTCAGTGCGATGAACGTGTCGTCATCCGAAGCGACGCCTTCCCGCCTGATGTCGCTCTCGCAGTAGACCTCCCGCACCGGCCCGAGCAACTGCAGCGCCTGATCGACGAGGTGACTTCCGAGATCGTAGAGCAGCCCGCCGACCTCCTCCGGCCCACCGGCCTCCCGCCACCCGCCTTTGGGCGTGGGCCGCCACCGCTCGAACCGCGACTCGAACCGCCGCACGGCACCCAGCACGCCTTCACCGGCCAGCCGCCGCACGGTAAGGAAGTCCCCGTCCCACCGCCGGTTCTGGAACACGGCGAGCATGAGCCCCCGCTCTTCGGCGATCCGCGCCAGCCCTCGCCCTTCCTCAGCGGTCCTGGCCAGCGGCTTGTCCACGACAACAGGCAGCCCGCGCTCCAGCGCCGCCGCGGCGATGCCCACATGAGTCCGGTTGGGCGAGGCGACCACGACGAGGTCACACCGCCCCCACAGCTCATCGAGTTCTGAAACGCCGGCAGCGTCGTACTTCGCCTGGACTTCGGCCTGCCGCCCAGCGTCCCGCGTCACGACAGCAGCCAGCGACAGCCCTGGAGTGGCATGGATCAAGGGAGCATGAAAGTAAGCCCCCGCGGCCCCATAGCCGACAAGCCCAACCCGGATGTCCATCGCCCCAGGCTACGGACGAACCACTTAGCCGGCCACCAGTGCGCTCCGTAACGGCGCTCAGCCGGTGAAGGGTCAGAGTCCGTTCCCCTGGAGGGCCATCAGCCGAAGTAAGGCGGGTGGCCGACCACGGCACCGCGTAATAGACGAAGGGTTTATGGGTTTTGCGGGTCGTCGCGCTCGGCGAGGAACCGTTCGAACTGAGCGGCGAGCTCATCACCCGTGGGCATCGGGGTGGCCTCCGCGATCAGATTCTCTCGCTCGGCGCCCCCGGCGAAGGCGTCATACTGCTGCTCAAGCCCCGAGATGGCAGTGGAGAGTTCCGTGGAGGCCCGGATTTGCTCCTCGATCTCTGATGTGGTCCGCGCGGCCGCTTCGCGCAGCGCGTCCATCGGGAACACCAGCCCCGTCCCGCGCGTCACCGCCTCCAGCCCGGTCACGGCGGCGGTCGGGTATTCGGCCTGCGACAGGTAGTGCGGCACGTGCACCGCGTACCCCAAGGCGTCGTGCCCCTGCGCCCCGAGCCGGAACTCGATCAGCGCGGCGGCGCTCCCCGGCACCTGGACCCGCCCGAACGCGCTCGTCTGGGAGTTGATCAGCTCGGGCCGGCTGGCGTGCATGGTGATGCCGAGCGGCCGGGTGTGCGGGACCGCCATCGGGATGCCGTGCAGCGTCACCAGCTTGCTCACCCGCAACCGCTTCGCCAGGTCCGCCACCGCCTTGGCGAACAGCTCCCACTCCCGGTCCGGCTCGGGCCCGCTCATCAGCAGGAACTGCGTCCCCGTCGCGTCCTTCGCGACGTGCACGGCCAGCTCCGGGCTCTCGCACTCGACCCAGCGGTCGGTGTCGAAAGTCATGATGGGACGGCGCGACCGGTAGTCGAGCAGCCGGTCCACGTCGAACGTCGCCACGACCCGGTGCTCCAGCTCGGCCAGCAGGTGGCCCAGCGCGAGGCGTCCGGCGCCACCCGCGTCGACGAAACCGTCGAAGTGGTACAGCATCACCGGATCGGGCAGCTCGGGCATGTCATCTGCGAGCTCGTAGAGATCCTTCGGGTCGAACACAGTTGGACAGCCTTTCCCTAGGTACTCTCCTCAGAACCTACGGCGAGCCGCAACGATTCCGCGCACGGGCGAAGGGTGGGACGCGGTTCCGTGGAGGGCACCCTATCGGGGCACGACGAGGTGCCCGGACGGCGACCCGGAGCTCGAAATTCGCCACCAGGATGTTCGACCTGGCCAGAGCGGGCGACACCGAGACGCTGCGCGCGTATGCCGGGGCGGGGGCGCCGGTCATTCCGGCCGACGGCAAAGGTGACACTTTGCTGATGCCGACGGCTTATTACGGTCACGCTGAGACGCTAGGCACGCTTGTAACATGCGGGCCGCGCCTGACCGTGCAAACGACCGAGGTCAAATGCCACTTGCGGGTGCCATGTTCAAAAAGGAATCTGCCGTGGTCAGAGCGTTGCCGGGCGCAGGCGCTGATCCGCACGCCGGTACGCCGTCCGTGATGGACACAGCGCGAATGTTCGCAAATGGCCAGTTACTCCAATGGTTCTCACAAATCGATACATAAGGCGAAATAACCACTAAAAGCCTCGAAGTTGTCGAGTGTGGCCTTTTGAACAGTCCATCGTCATGCTGGAAGGCGTGGCTACTTCTGCGCACCCCTTCAGTAGGCGACCACTCCACATCCCTCCGCTGCCATGCCCTTTCCCGAACGAGATCAACGAGCATGTCTCGGAGGTCGACGCGGAGAGCCACGCATGGCTGGCCGCCTCAAAGATGCTCCCCAGCGCCGACTCCATCGAGCACTTCAGCCGCTCGGAACTCGGCCTCCTCCCCGCGCGCACCAACCCCACCGTGCCGCGCGACAGTCTCCGGCTGATCACCGACTGGTACTTCTGGCTCTGGGCCTTCGACGACGGGTTCTGCGAGAGCGAGCTCACGGGGCATCGGGCCGCCGCGGTCGCCCGCGCGCTGCCGTCGCTCCTGGAGAGCCTCGACGGGGACAGGGACCCGGAGGCCGGCGACCCGTTCGGCCTCGCTCTCAAGGAGCTCCTGGACCGCATATCCGCGATAGCCACTCCCGAACAGCTGGACCGGTGGCGGAGCGCGGTGAAGGAGTACTTGTTCGCCCAAATCTGGGAGGCGGCGAACCGCGAGGTCGATCTGATCCCGACCCCCGAGGATTACCTCCTGATGCGCCGCACCACCGGCGCCACGTACACCTGCTTCGCGCTCATCGACATCGGCGGCGGCTACCGGATCGAGACGGAGGACTGGTACCACCCCGACGTGCGCGCGCTCTCCGACCTGGCCTGCGACCTCGTCGGCTGGGACAACGACCTGCTCTCCTACGCCAAGGAGCGCCGCACCGACAAGGCCCGGCACAACCTCGTGACCGTGCTGGCCACCCACAAGTCGCTCTCCCTGCAGGACGCGCTGCTCGAGGTCGCCCGGATGCACGACGAGGCGATCGCCGCGTTCGTCGACCGGCGCGCGGCGATGGAGAGGTGGGCTCCGCCGCCGGTGCTCAAATACGTGCGCGGTCTCGAACACTGGGTCCGCGGCCACATCGAGTTCTCCTTCGGCAGCGCACGCTTCGTGCACGCCTGGCCAGGTGATACCCGCTGGCCGCAGGCTGTCTGAGTGCTCTCAGGAGCCGTCCTCGAGGGCGTCCAGCTCGCCGAGCGCGAGCGCGGACGCCTCCTCGAGGTCAAACCGGGCGCCCTCTTCGAAGGCGCTCTTGTAGGCGAGCTCGCCCATCCGCCGCACGCACTCCCGGACGCACGCGTTGTGGTCATCGGACAGGAACGGCGCGCCCAACTGCGGCAGGCCGGCCGATTTCCAGTTTTGCTGCAGCGCCCCCAGCAGGAGGGCGGCCAGCGGTAGCCGGTCCAGGGCCACGAAGATCCGTGCCGAGGACTCCAGCGCCAGCAAGGTGCCGAGGGTGTCGTGGAAGTGCAACTTGATCCGCAACCCCTCCCTGACGCTCTGCAGCGCCTCCTCGGGCCGGTTGGTCGCCAGCCTGGTGCCCGCCAGCGCCCACTGCGCGTGCGAGCTCAGCCAGAGCTCTCCGCGCTCCCTGCACACCTGCAGGCAGTCCTGCAGCAGAGACTCGGCCTCGTAGAACTCCCCCTGCGCGGTCAGCACGATGGACAGCTCCACGATGGCGGGCAGCAGGCCGGGGTTGAGCTCCTTGTTGTCGGTGTTGAACTCGATCGCCACGCCCAGCAGCGCGCTGGCCTTCTGCATGTCGCCCTGGAGCATGGCCGCGGTGCCCTGCATCTTGGAGCCCAGGATCACCGCCCGGGAGTCGCCCACCTGGACGGCCTCGGAGCTGCACTTCTCCGCCGCCGTCTGCCCTCCGACGCTGTCGCCCTGGGAGTTGCGTATGTAGGCGAGCACCCAGAGCGCCTTGCACCGCTCCTTGCTCGGGTGAGGGTTGGCTTCCAGCGCCCGCTCCAGGTAGAGGCGCCCCTCGCGGGCGAACCCGCAGCAGACCCACATGAACCAGAGTGACGACAGGAGCGTCAGCGCCAGCGGCTGCTTTCCCGGCGTTCTCAGCGCGTATTCGAGCGCGATCCGGACGTTGTCGTGCTCCTGGCGCATGCGGACGAACCAGTAGATCTGCCGTGGCCCCGACCAGGCGTCCTCACCGCGCCGGGCCAGGCTCAGGTAGTAATCCAGATGCCGCTGGCGCATCTGCTCCGTCTGCCCCAGCTTGTCGAGCCACTCCTCGCCGTATTCGGCCAGCGTGTCGATCAGCTTGTAACGGAGGCCGGCGTCGTTGTTCTTGATCAGCAGGATGGACTTCTCGACCAGTTCCCCGATGAGGTTGGTGATGCGCTCGGCGGACAGGCGTCCGTCGGAGCAGACGAACCGGGCCGCGTCCAGCTCGAAGTCGCCCGCGAACACCGACAACCGCGCCCACAGCAGCCGCTCGGCCGGCTCGCACAGCTCGTGACTCCAGCCGATGGCCGCGCGCAGCGTCTGGTGTCTGGGCAGGGCCGTGCGGCTCGCGCCCGCCAGCAGGCTGAACCGATCGGCCAGCAGCCCGAGGATCTGCTCCACGGACAGCGCCCGCAACCGCACGGCGGCCAGCTCGATCGCGAGCGGGATGCCGTCGAGTCGCCGACACAAATCGGCGACGGTCCCGATGTTGTCCTCGTCGAGCGTGAAGTCAGGCACGCTGGCCCTGGCCCGAGCAGCGAACAGCTGGACGGACTCGTTGGTGAACAGATTCTCCGCAGGATCGTCGCCGGGCACTTGGAGGGGCGGCACCGGGATCACGTGCTCGTAAGGCAGGTGCAACGACTGCCTGCTGGTGGCCAGCACCTTCAGATTGGGCGCCGCCTCCAGCAACTCGTGCACCAGCCCGGCACACCCGGTCACCAGATGCTCGCAGGTGTCGATGATGAGCAGCATGTCGCGTTCGCCGACCCACTCCGCCAGCGACTCGGACTCCGCACGCGAGGACTGGTCGGCGATGCCGAGCGCGGAAGCGATGGTCTGGTTGACCATGCCCGCGTCCTGCAGCCGCCCGAGATCGGCGAACCAGACGCCGTCGGGATACTGGGCGCGCACCTGATGCGCCAGCCGCAGCACCGTGCGTGACTTGCCGACACCGCCGATGCCCGTCACGGTCACCAGGCGGGTCTCGCTGAGGTGCCGTTTGAGGGTGGCGAGGAGACGTGTCCGGCCTACGAAGCTGGTCAGCTCCGCCGGCAGATTGCCTTCTCGCCGCCAGCCTGTCGGGGTGGCCATGAGCAGCCTCACGGGGGGTAGGCGACACCTGCTCTCGCATCGTACCGCCGTGCCTGCCGCCTGTCCCGGGACCCGCGAATACGCTCGGTGGTGGTTTGTGAGTCTGGGTAGCATGTTCGTCGTGGAAGATTTCTACCCCGAGCAGACCGCGGACGACATGGAGCTGGGCTGGGGCGACGACCTGCCGGAAGAGGACCCGGACGCCTTCTACCTGGACGACAAGCCCCCGCATTGGGCCTGATGACGCCATACGATCTGCGCACGGCCACGCCGGCCGACTATGACGCCATCGCGGCCGTGGCCGACGCGTGGTGGGGCCGTCCCATCCTGCACGCGCTGCCCAGGCTCTTCCTGGACCATTTCCACCGGACGAGTCTGGTCGCCGAGGGGCCTGGCGGCATGGCGGGGTTCCTGATCGGGTTCATCTCGCCATCAGAGACGGATGAGGCTTACATCCATTTCGTCGGCGTCTCTCCCGGCGCCCGGGGCGGCGGGGTCGGCCGCGCGATGTACGAGCGCTTCTTCGACCTCGCCCGCCGCCACGACCGGCATGTGGTCAAGGCCATCACCGCACCGGTCAACACGGCGTCCATCGCCTTCCACCGTCGCATGGGCTTCGCGGCCAGCGACCCCGTCCCGCACTACAACGGCCCCGGCACGACCCTGGTCACCTTCTCCCGCCCCCTCTGACCCGCTCCGGGCCGGGCGATCGGCCGCTCACGGCGGCCGGGACCCTCTGCGTGGCGCCGGCCGCCTGCGAAGGAGCTAGCTGACCACGTCCTTGCGACGGAACCGGCGGAACGCCACCGCGATCAGGATGGCCGCGTACGTGATCGACACCGAGGCGCCCTTGGCCATGCCGCTCCAGTCGAGCTCCGGCGCCAGGGCGTCGAGCCAGGCGTTGTTCCAGAACGTGGGCAGGAACTCGCGCAGCACCCCCAGCGCCTCGACCGCCTGCAGGATGTTGCAGACGATCCAGAGCCCCACCGCCCCGCCGACCGCGCCCAGCGGGGAGTCGGTGAGCGTGGAGATGAGGAACGCCAGAGCGGCGACGACGAGCTGGCTGACCAGGGCGTACCCGATCACGATGCCGAAGCGGGGCAGCACGTCGAGCGCCGGGATCGTCTCGCCCGTGCCGGGCACCGTGATGTCGTTCCACCCGAACGCCAGCGTGCCCGCCACCAGCGCCATCAGCGGCAGGCAGATCACCGCCGCCGCCGAGTAGCCGAGCGCCACGATCAGCTTCTGCCGCAGCAACCGGTCCCGGGGGACCGGGGCGGCCAGCAGATAGCGCAGCGACGACCAGTTGGCCTCGCTGGCCACGGTGTCGCCGCAGAACAGCGCGACCGCCACGACCAGCAGGAAGCTGGCCGACACCGACAGGGCGAACGCGGCGAAGTTCAGGCCGCTCTGCGTCGCCAGGTCCGAGATGCGTAGCGCCGACTGCGTCGGCCCGTTCGACTGCGGCCCGAACTGGAACGCGATCACCAGGATCCACGGCAGTGCCAGCAGCAGCCCGAACATGACCGTCGTGCGTCGCCGCTTGAACTGCCTGACGATCTCCACGCGCAGCGGCAGCGTGCGGCGGGGCGCGTAGCCCGGCGCGGCGCTCATGACTTCTCTCCGATGAGGTCGAGGAACACGTCTTCCAGGCGCGGCCCGTGCCCGTTGCCCGCGGCCGCCGAGCTGAGCAGCACCGACACCAGACCGGTGGACACCAGCCGGCCCCGGTGCATGACCACGACGTGGCTGCAGGTCTGCTCCACCTCGGCCAGCATGTGACTGGACACGATCACGGTACGGCCGTCGCGCGCGTAGCGCTTGAGCACCTCGCGCATCTCCCTGATCTGGGGTGGGTCGAGGCCGTTCGTCGGCTCGTCGAGCACGAGCAGGTCCGGCAGCCCGAGCATGGCCTGCGCGATGGCCAGCCGCTGCCGCATGCCCTGCGAATAGGTCCGTACGGCCCGCTCCAGCGCCTTGCCCAGGCCCGCGATCTCCAGTGCCTCGTCGAAGTGGGCTTCGGCGGCCGGGCGCCCGGTGGCGGCCCAGTAGAGCTCGAGGTTGTCGCGGCCGGACAGGTGCGGCAGGAAGCCGGGGCCCTCGACGAACGACCCGAGCCTGGACAGCACGGGAGCGCCGGGCGTCACCCGCTCGCCGAAGATCCTGACCTCACCGTCGTCCGGCCGGATGAGGCCCATCATCATCCGCATGGTGGTCGTCTTACCGGCACCGTTCGGCCCGAGCAGGCCCAGGACCTGGCCCTGCTCGACCCGGAACGACAGCCCGTCGACGGCCAGTTCCCCGTTCCGGTAGGCCTTCGTCAGCCCGCTGATCTCCAGCGGCACCGGCTCGCCTCCCGACGCCTCCAGGGCCTGCCCGTTGACCACCTCCAGGGCCTGCCCGTTGACCACGAGGTGGCCGTTCCCCGTGGGAGCGGGCTGGGCGTCCGCCTCCGGGATCGGTACGGCCCCGCGGCGGACCCTGGCACCTGCCGAGGCACGGCCGGTCGCCAGCAGGATGGCGGCGATCACCACGGCGGCCAGCGGCATCGCCCACACCCACCACACGACCCCGGTCGGCGGAGCGGCCAGCGTACGCACCGTCGGCACGTTGAGCGCGGGAGCGGCCAGCGACACCTGGTAGGCGGCGGGCTCGGCGGAAGTCGCGAAGCCCATGTCCGTCGTGGTCACCACCAAGCGGAGCCGATGGCCCACGGCGAAGCGGTGATCGACGGCCGGCAGGGTGACCGTGGCGTCCACGCTGCCCGCACCCTCGGGAATCGTCACCCGGATCGGCGCCACCAGCCCGGCGGGCAAGGCCGGCGGCTGGGTGGTGTCGGCGACGTCGTACAGCTTCGCGAACAGCGTCGCCTCGCCCTTGCCCGACACCTTGATCTTGGCCGTGCTGCTGCCGGTGAGCTGGAGCGGGGCGGTGAGCGGCCGCGACTCGAACGCCGCGCTCTGACCCGGCATGTCGATCGACACGCCGGCGGTGTTCTGGCCGCCGAGCAGGCCGCCGATGCCGGGCACCGTCGAGATGGAGGCGGGGGCGCCGCCCGGCGGGTTGACGATGTTCTGCGTGGGGCCGCTCAGCTCCACGGTGGTGGTGTCGGTCCCGGCCAGGCCTGGGTAGGAGGCGGCCTCCGGGTGCAGCCGGATGCGCTGGCGGGTGCCGGGGTCGCGGCCGCCGTCGCGGGTCACCGTGAACGCGCTGACCGGCGCCGCCGCGCTGTCCTGCTTCAGGTAGCGCCCGAACCACGCCAAGGTCTGCTCGGACAGCCAGTCGGCCTCGCCGTTGCCGCCGTCGTGCCCGCCGTCGAACCAGCCCAGGCTGACCGGGGTCCCCGCGGCGGCGATCGCCTTGGCGTTGGCGTCGGCGTGGCTGAGCGGGAAGAGCGAGTCACGCTGACCCTGCAGGAGCAGCGTGGGCGCCTTGATCTGGCCGGCCACGGTGACCGGGCTCGACTTGCGCAGCAGGGCGACGGCCTCGGGGGTGGCCTTTCCGTCCGTGGCGACCTGCTGGTAGATGTCGCAGATCGCGGGCAGGAACCGGCCGCAGCGCGCCTGCTCGGCGCTCAGCGGCCCGGCCGACTGGCGTCCGCCCTGCAGCGCGAAGCTGTCCAGCGAGACGCCCTGCCCGAAGAAGATCCCCGCCCACATGCGCTTGAAGACGCCGCTCTCCGTGCCCTGCCCGGCGGCGGCGTTGGGGAAGAGCGCGTCGGCCAGGTCGGACCAGGTGATCTGCGGCACGATCGCGTCGACCCGCTGATCGTAGGCGGCCGTCATCAGCGCGATCGCGCCGCCGTACGAGCCGCCCGCGATGCCGACGCGCGGGTCGCCCGAGGCGTCGAGCTGGACCTCCGGGCGCTTGGCCAGCCAGTCGATCAGCTGCTTGACGTCCTTGACCTCGTAGTCGGGGGAGTTGAGCGCGATCTCGCCGGTCGAGCGGCCGAAACCGCGCGCCGACCAGGTCAGCACCGCATAGCCCTCCTGGGCGACGCGGATCGCCTGCTGTCGCACGCTCTGCTTGCTGCCGCCGAACCCGTGGGCGATCAACACGGCAGGTGCCTTCCCGCCATCAGGCGGCGGGAAGTAGGTCGCATCGAGCTCCACCCGCTGGTCGTCGGCGGGTCCGTCGACGACGGTTATCTTCTGGTCCTGGCCCCGCACTACCGGAGCCGACGGCCACACCAGCCACGTCGTCACCCCGATCAGGGCGAGTGCCACTACCAGGGCGGCCACACGCTTCATGACGGGGAGCTTACTGTTCGCACCTGAGAGATCCCTGAGACGGCGTTGAGCCGGGATTGACCGCATGGTGCCCGGTGCCGTTGAGCTGGAGGACTGAGTTTTCCCGAAGAAGATCGCCTCTGGCCGCGTCCGGCGGCTTGCCCGCGGGTAAAGATCGCTGTCGAGAGCGCGACCCCGGTGTATTCGCAAGGAGGCTCAAGTGCTGGTGCATGAGGCAGAGGCGGTCGAGGTGTTCCTGCCGTCCACCTACGCGACAGCGGTGCCGTACGATCTGCTGGCCCGGCTGAGGCGGGACACTCCCGTCTGCTGGGTCCCCGAGCCGGCCATCGGCCCGTGGCGGGAGGGCCCGGGCTATTGGGCGGTCTTCAGGCACGGCGACGTCAAACGGGTCCTGCGCAGCCCCGAGGACTTCTCCTCCCATTTAGGCGCCACCCAGCTCCGCGATTTCGACGCCCCCGACGACCTGGCCTTCGTTCGGGACATGATGGTCAACATGGACTCGCCTGGCCACTCCAGGCTGCGCAGGATCGTGGCGGCGGCCTTCACACCGCGCGCCGTGCGGGCGCTGGAGCGGACGATCGCCGAACGCGCGGCGGCGCTGTTCGCGGAGGGTGAGTGCGACTTCGTGGAGGTGACCGCCGACCTGCCCGTGTGGACGCTGGCCCACGTCCTGGGCTTCCCGGAGCAGGACAGGCGGCTGCTGTACGACTGGGCGTCGCGGGTCATCGGCTACCAGGACGCCGACCACGCGGATCTTTCGACGGCCGACGTCGAGTCCCTCACCCCGATGGGCCGCCGCGCCGTCGCGTTGCGACCAGAGCTCGAGCCCGGGACGAATCCGCGCTCCAGGGCGGCGCTGGCCGACGTGCTGGCCTATGCTCACGACCTCGCCGAGAACCCCGTCGACGACGAATCCCTCATGTCCGCCATGACGAAGGGGGGCCTGACCCAGACCGAGTTCGAGAACATGTTCATCCTCTTCGCCGTCGCAGGCAACGAGACCGTCCGCAACGGCATCCCCGGCGGCCTTCTCGCGCTCCTCCAGCACCCCGCCGAGCTGGACCGCCTGCGCCACGACCCCTCCCTGCTCGACTCCGCGATCGAGGAGATGCTCCGCTTCTGGCCGCCCGTCATGCACTTCCGCCGTACGGCCACCCGCGACCTCACCCTCGGCGGCCGCCCCATCCGCGCGGGCGACAAGGTGGTCGTCTACCACACCTCCGCCAACCGTGACCCGTCCGTCTTCCCCGACCCCGACCGCTTCGACATCGCCCGTACCCCGAACGACCACGTCAGCTTCGGCTTCGGCCCGCACTTCTGCCTCGGCGCCCACCTGGCCCGCGCCCAGATGCGCTCGATCTTCAGGGAACTGCTCGCCTGGGACGTCGACCTGGTGGGCAGCCCCCAACGGCTGACGTCCAACTTCCAGAACGGCCTCAAGCGCCTACCCGTACGACTCGGAAAGCGAAGGCGCAAAGATCCGGTCCGCCTCTAGCGCCGGACCGACGACGGCGCCCGGCCGCGGGCGGGCGCGCCCAGGATTCCCCTCGTGGGCTCGCTGCGAGCCTCAGCCATGAGTGGGCCTCGCGCCGTCCCCACCCAGGTCCGTAAGATTCTCTCCCGTGAAGTCTCCAGCATCGCTCAAAAAGGCCACAGAGTGGGCCTTGCCGTACTGGACCAGAGGCCAGGCCGGACGCGACACGCCGCAAGACCTGTTCAGGGTGCTCTATTTCGGATGGCTGGTGGCGCTCACGCTCAAGCTGCTCGGCTCGGCCTGGGACGTCTCGTGGCACTTCAAGTGGCTGCGCGATGACCTCGCCCCACCCCACCTGCTCAACTCGGCCGGCACCGCCCTCGCCCTCGCCCTGACGATCATCCACGGCTACACCGGGTACGGCGTGGACAAGGCCGCGCTCAGGCTGATCCAGTGGGGCACCGGGATCTTCCTCGTCGCGGTGCCGCTCGACCTGATCAACCACCGCGTCAACGGGCTCGACATCACCTCGTGGAGCCCCTCGCACCTCATGCTCTACATTGGAACGTTCTTCATGATCGCGGGTGTGATCCGCGGCTGGTTCGTGGGAGCGCCGCCCGGCCGGGAGCGCACGGTGGTGCTGGGCGCGTTCTTCGCGTTCTTCCTGGAGAACGTGCATTTCCCTGAGCAACACCAGGAATACGGCATCCTGTCGATCGGCGCCTGGGACAACAAGGCCGTCTACGCGGAGCCGATCCTGCTGCAGTTCGCCGCCGACCAGATGGGCCGGCCGGTGGACCGGACGATGATGACCGGGTTCGCCCTGCCGGTGCCGGACTTCCTCTACCCGGTCTACGCGGTGGTCGCCGGGCTGGCGGTGCTGGTGGTGGCGCGGTTACTGATCGGCAGGTTCGGTGCGGCCACCCTCGTGGCGGCCGCGTACGTGGGCTTCAGGACGCTGATCTGGCCGCTGCTGACCTTCACCGGGTTCCCGCCGTCGGCGGTGCCGTTCTTCCTGGTGGTGGCCGGGTTGATGGTGGACGTCGCGTTCCTGGTGCGGATGCCGGTGGCGCGCGCCGTGCTCGGGGCCGCCGGCGCCACCGCCGTCGCGTACGGCGCGCTGGTCGGGCAGAGCGCGATCATGGGTCAGGTGTACGGCGCGCTCAAGGGCCAGGAAGGGCTGCTGGGCGCGCCTCCGCTGGCGACCTCGTCCGCCATGTGGGCCGGGCTGGGACTGCTGGCCGCCTGGCTGACCGTCGAGTGGATCGCCGGGAAGCGCGGCCTTCACCCGATCGAGGCGCGGGTGATCGCCACCGCCACGCCATAGGCCAGGCCCATCACGGCCACCTCGGCCGCCGCCCACCCCACCAGGGCGGTGGCCCGGCCCTGGCGTACGGCGGGCAGCAGGCGGAAGCGGATGTGCGCGGCCAGCGGCACCAACAGGGCCACCAGCGCCGTCTTGACCACCACCAGCAGCCCGTAGTGGCTGGTCACGATCGCGTCCGGGAGCCGCACGCCGGGGGTCAGCGCCATCGTCCCGAGTCCGTTGATCAGCCCCGACAGGCCCACCAGGAGCAGGCAGACCGTGGCGATCCTGGAAAACTTCGGCAGCGCCACGGCCAGCAGTCCCCGGTGCGGCGCCACGAACACGGCCGTCGCCACCAGCCCGCCCGTCCACGCCGCCGCGCCCATCACGTGGATCTCCATCGAGATCATGATGGGGTCGTGCCAGACCGAGTTGACGGCGTGGCCGGTGACGGGGATGGGCAGCAGCCCGAACAGCGCCACGATCAGCCGCAGCTCGGCCGGCACCTTCTCGCCGAACCGCACCGCCATCAGCCCGATGCCCGCCGCCGCCAGCGCGCACGCCGCGCTGAACAGCAGCCCCTGACCCGTGCCGACATTTCCGACATACTCGGCGATCATCCCGAATGTCGGCACGCTGCCGGGGTTCAGCTCGGCCGTCTGGAACACGATGGTCAGCAACGCGCAGATCGCCCACGCCCAGGCGGCCAGTACGGCCAGCGGCCGCACCCGCAGCATGACCGGCTCCGTCCGCTCCGGGTCGTCGAACCCGAGCAGCTTGGGCAGCAGGCTCAGCCCGACCACGGCGACGGCCGCCACGTCGAGCAGCACCCGCACGACCGGCAGGCCGACCGACACCATCGGTCCGGGCATGGGGATGCCGGGCACGGACTCCTGGGCGGTGAGGGAGCTCGCGGCCACGGCCGAGACGACCGCGCACACCCCGAACGCGCCGGCCACGAGCCGCCCGCCGACCCGCTGCCGGGCCAGGGAAGGAGCACTGACGCTCACGCGCCCGCCCCCTCGCCCCGCACCACCGGCCGTTGCGCGGAACTTTCGGCGGCCTCGCCCGGAACCGCGGTTCCGGCCGTCATGTCGGCCGGAGCCGCCGTCCCCGCCGCGCCGGGTCCTGTGGTGCCGGAGCGCCGGAGGGCTACGGCCGTGCCGGCCGCCAGCACGAGCAGGGCGCCCACGATCCACACCACGGCCATCCCGGCCCCGCCGTTCGCCGCAGCCTCCGCGGCGTCCGCGCTCTCGCCCGGAACCGCGGGTCCGGAGGCGACCCCGGCGGCGTCCTCGGACAGACGGAAGGTGATCTTGCCGGTGATCGGGTGCCCGTCGGCCGACAGGATCCGGTACCCCACCACGTACGAGCTCCCCGCCTTCAGCGGCTTGACCTTCACCGACACCTTCTCGGCGGAGACCACGGCCGCCCCGTCGGCCCACGCGGACCCGTCCGCCCCCGTCACGCCCACCTGTGCGTACCCCTGCCGCACCGTCTGGTCGAACACCAGCGTCACCCGTTCCGGCGAGGCCCCCAGCACGGCCCCGTCCGCGGGATCGCTGCCGATCAGGACGTTGTGCGCCTGAGCCGGAAGAGGCGGGCCGATCCCCACCGCGGCGCAGGCGAGCAGCAGGATGGTCAATAGCCGCCTCAAAGCTCCAAGCCTTCCGTAGAATCTGTCCCGAACCTGTATATGGTCCCACCCGTCACCCGCTCCCCGGACTGAAGGCCGGGACCTGCCCCGCCGGCACCGGGCGGGCCGGAGTGACCAGACCCGGCAACCTCCACATGGGGAGGTGACCTTGGTGGCTACGTTGGACACACGTCAGCAGACGAAACGGGGCGCGGACGCCTTCGGGCAGCGGAGTGCCCGACATGGGGGCCGGAGCATCCACGGGACGGTCCGATGACCGACCTGTTCGGCGGCGCGGCGCCCTACTACGCCCAATACCGGCCCGGCTACGGCGATGCGGCCATAGACCACCTGGCCACGACGTTCGGCCGGGACAGCAGGGTGCTGGACCTCGGCTGCGGCCCCGGCACGGTGGCGATCCCGCTGGCGCGGCGGATCCGCGCGGTCACGGCCGTCGATCCGGACGAGGAGATGCTGGCCGAAGGCAGGCGTCTGGCGGCGGGAACGCCGAACATCCGCTGGCTCCGGGGCGACTCCACGATGCTGCGCGAGTTGCCGGCGTTCGACCACATCGTCATGGCAGGTCGTTTCACTGGATGGACCGCCGTGCGGTGCTGGCCGAACTGGCCGAGCTGCTCCCGCCGGACGGCGTCGTGGCGCTCATCGGCCCCGGGCGCGAGGTCCACAAGGAGCCCTGGGAGCCGGTGGCGCGGCGGGTGCGCGAGGAGTTCGGCGCCAACACTCTCACGGCCACCGACTCCTTCCAGGCCACCGGCGAGCACCACCACGACGTGCTGGCCACCTCGCCGTTCTCCGACCTGCACTCGACCATGTACGAGCAGCGCCTGGCCTACGACGTCGACGCCGTGATCGGCCTGCAGTTGTCCTACTCCTACACCGCGCCCGCCCGGCTCGGGGACCGTCTGACGGCGTTCACCGAGGCGGTGCGGAAGGCGCTGCTGGCGAGCAACCCCTCAGGCAGGAAGGTGGGAGGACGTCACGGTGACCGAGGTCCTGATCGCCAGGCGCCCGGCGAGCTAGCCCCAGATTCCCATGACCTGCCAGATCCGCCGGGTGAGCGGGTTGACCAGCCCCAGCTCGGCGCACAACGCGCGCGTCTTGCCGACCGAGTCGCGGATCTCCTGCTTGGCGGCCGGATCGCGCACGTAGATCTCGGCGACCACGTTCGGCGGGATCTTGAAGCGCCTGATCATCGGTCCGGGCGGCGCCAGCATGATGCGGGCCATCACGCCGAGGATGACCGGCGAGAGGACGCCCAGCAGGAACCGCCGGTACGCGGGCATCCGCGGCACCCGGTCACGCAGGTAGTGGCGGGCGAACGAGATGTGCCTGGCCTCCTCCGCGATGTGGATGCGCATGATCGTCTCTTCCAGCGGGTGGTGGGCCCGGCCGTCCTTCAGCACCTTGCGCTGCACGTGATCGATCGGGTCCTCGCCGCCCAGGACGAACACGAAGAACAGCTCAGTCGAGATCAGCGGGATCCACGGCGCCACCTGCGCGATCATCGACAGCGGCCGCGGCATGCCGCGGATCGGCAGGCGGGTACGGTTCACGAACTCCTGGAACATCATCCCGTGATGCCCCTCTTCGATGGTCTCGTGGTAGACGTACCGGAACTCCGGTGACCCGTTCGGCAGCCGGTAGGCGTAGTTGAGCAGGCCGCGCTTGAGCAGGTTCTCGAACTGCAGCCCGATCTTCATGGCGGTGGCCACCCGCCACAGCCCGATCGCCGCGCGCACTTCGGAGGACCGGCTGCGGTACCACGGATGGCCGCCCAGCCGGTCTACTTCGGGCAGCTCCCAGCGCGGATCGATCGGGTTCACGCGGAACTCCGGGTCGTCCCACGGGATGTCCCGGTACGGCTCCCAGTGCTTGTCGACCGACGCCTTCGAGAGGCGTTCGATGACGGCTTCGTAGGCGCTGCGACCGGCGACCTGCTCGTCGCGTTCCCTGGCGGTGATGGAGCTTTCCCTGATGGAGTCAGGTGCGGGTGTCATCGCGTGCACTCCTCTCCTCCCGAGCTATTGTATGAACTGTCAATAGCTCGGGAAGAGCGGGAATCACAGCTTTTCGACCGGCACCGCCAGCTCGTTCGCCGCCGCCGTACGGATGAGCTCGTTGACCCGGCGCCGCGACAGCGCCTTCGGGTGCACGTGCGTCTGGATGGCCAGCCCGTCGATGAGCGCGAAGATCCGCCATGCCGTCGCGTCGGGGTCGTCGCACTTGAACTCGCCGCACTCGATCCCGGCCTCGATGATCTCGCGCATCAGCAGCCGGCACTGCGTGCCGAGGCGCCGCGCGAGAGTCTCCAGCTCCGGTACGCGCATGGCTTCGGCCCACGCGTCGATCCACAGCCGCCAGCCCTCGCTGGGGATCGACGGCGAGCAGAGCTTGAGCAGGGTGCGCAGCCGATCCAAGGGCGGGCTCGGGGAGCGTTCGATGTCGTCGAGCGCGTCCCGATGGAGCCGGGCCACATAGGCGAAGGCCTGCGCGAACAGCTGCTCCTTGGTCTCGAAGTGGTAGAAGAGCAGTGCCTGGCTGACGCCCGCGGCTCGGGCGATGTCGATGGTTCTGGTGTGGCCGAACCCCTGCTCCGCGATCACCTCGCAGGCCGTCTTCAGTAGATCCTCACGCCTTAATCGGCTGAAACCAGATGTCACTGCGGGTAACTCTCTAACTCATGGAAGCCGACCGGCTGCCGGGAACTTCCAGTGCGGCCGGGCCGCTCCGCTCACGGGCAGTCATGTTGATCATGATAGCGGCCTGACCTCTGTGCGCTCTCGTGTCGGGGGCGAAAACCTTTTAGTACCCACTAACCAGTCCTTTATCACTGGCATCCACAAGACGAATCGTGCGCCGGGCTCGAAATCCTCGACCGTGGGGCTCCGCGCCCTCGGGGGTGTCGGCGGTGCTCTATGCGTGCTGCGGTCGCCTTATTAGAGTAAGTGAGCACTGATGCCGAGGAGACGACGTGAACCTTGCTGACTACCGGCGTGCCGCGAGGGCCTGGCTCCGGGACAACGCTCCTTCAGCCGACTCACCCGACGCGGGCGGGGTCACCCATGCCAAAAGCTTCATGGCCAAGCTCTACGACGCCGGATATTCCGGCATCACCTGGCCGAAGCGGTGGGGCGGCCAGGGGCTGACCGAGGCGGAGGAGCGCGCGTTCGCCGCCGAGGCCCGCGACTTCACGCTTCCCACGTACGTCTTCTCCATCGGCCTCGGCATGACCGGCCCGACCATTCTCGACCGCGGCACCGACGCCCAGCGCGAGCGCTTCATCAGGCCACTCCTGCGCGGCGAGGAGATCTGGTGCCAGCTGTTCTCCGAGCCCGGCGCGGGCAGCGACGTGGCCGGCCTGCAGACCAGAGCGGTACGCGACGGCGACACCTGGATCGTCAACGGCCAGAAGGTGTGGACGTCGGTCGCCCACTACGCCGACTGGGGCCTGCTGCTCACGCGCACGAACGTGGACGTGCCCAAGCACAAGGGCCTGACCATGTTCGTGATCGACATGCACCACCCGGGCGTGACGGTCAGGCCGCTCAAGGACATGACCGGCCGGGCCAACTTCAACGAGGTCTTCTTCGACAACGTGCCGATCCCCGACGAGCACCGTGTGGGCGAGGTCGACGACGGCTGGAGCGTGGCCGTCACGACGCTGCTGCACGAGCGGCTGTCGATCTCGGCAGGCGTCGGCATGGGCGGGTCGAAGGACCACCCCGCGTCCCTGGCGGCGCTGCGCCAGTCGGTCGACACCAGCGATCCGCTGGTCCGCGACCAGCTCGTCGAGCTGTACATCCGCAGCCGCGCGCTCGCGCTGTTCAACCAGCGCCTGGCCCAGGAGACCGAGGCCGGGGTCTTCCCCGGCGCCCGGGGCGGCGCGGCCAAGCTGCTGCTGGCCGAGCTGACGCTGTTCCAGGCGGACCTGGCCACGCAGCTCGTCGGCCCGGAGTCGGTGCTGGCCGACCATCCGCTCGCGCAGGCGATCTCCCTGGCCCCTGGCTACGCGCTGGGCGGCGGCACCAATGAGATCATGCGCAACATCGTGGGTGAGCGGGTGCTCGGCCTGCCGCCCGAGCCCCGGGTGGACAAGACCGTGCCGTTCAAGGACCTGAAGGTGGGGACGCAGGGGTGAAGCTCGTACTCAGCCAGGAACAACAGCAGCTTCGCGAGTCCGTACGCGCCTTCCTGCGCACGGCCTCGCCGCTCCCCAAGGTCCGCCACGGCTACGACCCCCAGGTGTACGCGAGGCTCAACGGCGAGCTGGGCCTGTCCGGCCTGATCGTCCCCGAGGAGTACGGCGGCGCCGGCGCGGGCCTGGCCGAGCTGGCCGTCGCGCTGGAGGAGACCGGCGCGGTCCTGCTGCCGGGACCTTTCCTCGCGACCACGTTCGCCACGATCGCCCTCACCATGGTCCCCGACAAGGAGCTGCTGACCGCCATCGCCGAAGGCCGGATCGCGGCCACGCTCGCCCAAGACGAGCTCGCCCATGACGGCGTGGCCGTGCGCGGGACGATCGGGCGGGTGCTCAGCGGCATGGAGGCCGACGTGCTGGTGGCGCCCGCGCGGACCGGCGACGGCATGGTCATGGTCGCCGTCGAGCTGTCCGCGCCCGGCGTCACCAGGACCGCGCTGGAGACGCTCGACATCACGCGCGGCCAGGCGCGGGTGGTCCTGGACGGGGCGCCGTGCCGGGTGCTGGGGCCGCCGCCGGAGCGCGGGATCGGTGACCGGCTGTGCGTGGCGCTGGCGGCCGAGCAGCTCGGCGTGATGCGGGCGGCATTGGAGGCCATCGTCGCCTACGCCAAGATCCGCGTGGCTTTCGGCCGCTATATCGGCTCTTATCAGGGCGTCAAGCACAAGCTGGCCGACATGCACTGCAAGCTCGAACAGGCCGAGTCCATCGTCAGATACGCGGCCTGGGCCGCCGACGAGTCGCCCGGCGAACTGCCGGAAGCCGCCGCGCTCGCCCAGGCGTACGCCGGCCGCGCCTGCTTCGAGGTGGCCCGCGACCACCTGCTGCTGTATGGCGGCATCGGCTACACCTGGGAGCACGACGCCCACCTGTTCTACAAGAGGGCCAAGGCCGACGAGGTGCTGCTTGGCCCGCCCAGAATCCACCGCACCCGCCTCGCACACCTGCTGGAGCTGTAAATGGAGCCCGGTTTCTACGCCATCGCCGCCGCTGACCCGGATCGCCTGGCGGTGATCGACGCGGACGGCACCGAGACCACGTACGGGGCGCTGCTGGCCCGCGTCAACCAGGTCTCGCACGGGCTCAGAGCCCGCGGGCTGACCACCGGCGACGTGGTGGCGGGCATGCTGCCCAACGGGATCGACGCGATCGTCATGCTCCTCGCGACGGGCCAGATCGGTCTCTACTACGTGCCGATCAACTGGCATCTGACCGCCTCCGAGGTGGCGTACATCCTGGCCGACTGCGACGCCAAGGTCGTCGTCGCCGGACCGGGCTACGCCGTGCCCGGCGCGGAGACCGGGACGGACGGGCTGGCCGCGGGGCAGCCCGCGGACGCGCCCGGCGAGCGCACGTCGGGGGCGGTCATGTGGTACACCTCCGGCACCACCGGCTTCCCCAAGGGCGTGCAGCGGCCGCTGCCCGGGGCCGCGCCCGAGGCGATCCTGCCGTTGTACGCGTGGTTCCTCGGCGAGGTCGTCGACCTCACGCCGGGCGACGCCGTCCACCTGGTGACCTCGCCGATGTACCACTCGGCGCCGTGCGCGCACACCCAGTTCGCGCTGCACCTCGGGCACACCGTGGTGATCGCGCCCAAGTTCGAGCCGCTGACCATCCTGGAGCTCGTCGAGCGGCACCGGGTGTCCAACGCGATGATGGTGCCGACCATGTTCCATCGCATGTTGCAGCTGCCCGAGGAGGTCAGGGACAAGTTCGACGTCTCCAGCCTGCGCCAGGTCATCCACACCGGCGCCGCCTGCCCCGTCGCGGTCAAGCGGCAGATCATGGACTGGTGGGGGCCGGTGCTGTACGAGTACTACGGCTCTACCGAGTCGGCGATCGCCTTCGCGGTCAAGCCGCACGAGTGGCTGGCCAGGCCGGGCACCGTGGGCCGCCCCGCGCCCGCGTTCGAGGCCAAGATCGTCGATGAGGACGGCAACGAGCTGCCGCCCGGCGAGCCCGGCCTGATCTACGTCAAGTCCGGCCTCGGCACGTTCGAATACCGCAAGGACCCGGAGAAGACGGCCGCCAGCATGCTGGGGGAGTGGTACACGCCGGGCGACATCGGCTATCTGGACGCGGACGGCTACCTGTTCCTGTGCGACCGGCGTACCGACCTGATCGTCTCCGGCGGGGTGAACATCTACCCGGCCGAGATCGAGGCAGCCCTGCTCGAACATCCAGCGGTGGCGGACGTGGCCGTGATCGGGGTGCCCGACGAGGAGTGGGGGCACAACGTGGTCGCCCTCGTGCAGCCGGCCGAGGGGGTTGAGCCGGGTCCCGCGCTCACCGCCGAGCTGCTCGAACACTGCGGCCCTCGCATCGCCAGGTTCAAGCATCCGAAGGCGATCGAATACCGCCCGCGCCTGCCGCGCACCCCCACGGGCAAACTGTCGCGCTCCAGCGTGCGCGCCGGCTACCTCGCGGAGAACGCCGGCTCCTCGCTGTAACGCCGCTCTTCACCCAGGTGGAAGCGGGTCGGAGTGGCCGCCGTCCAGGCAGCCGTCGAGCTCGTCTATTGGCCCGTCACGGCCCGCCGGTAGCGTTCGGACAGCCGCAGCACCTGCTCGGCCAGCTCCGGCGGATCGAGCACCTCGAAGTCCACGCCGATGAACCCGATCCACAAGGCCATCCCGTTCAGGTCGTCGCCGCCCAGCTTGAGCAGGCAGGTCGCCTCGTCGACCGGCTCCACTTCCAGCCCGGGCGGCAGCGCGGCCATCCGGTCGGCCGGAGCGTGCAGCAGCACCGTGGCCCGGTAGCGCCACGTCGCCGTGTTGACGCCCTTCTCCACGTACGCCGCCACGTCGCCGCCCTCCGGCAGCTCGCGAGGGGTGAACCGGGGCCCGGCCGGCGTGCGCGGACGTACCCGGTCCACCCGGAAGGTCCGCCAGTCGCGCCGCTCGACGTCGTACCCCACCAGATACCAGCGGCCGCGCCGGTGCACCAGGCGGTGCGGCTCCACGTTGCGCACCGTCGTCTCGCCCTCGTGGCCGGTGTAGTCGAAGCGGAGCCGCTCGTGGTCGCGGGCCGCGTTCGCGATCGTGGTCAGCACCTGGGGGGCCACCACCGCGGCGGCCGGGCCGGGGATCTGCACGGTGTAGGTGTTCAGCGCGTTCACCCTGCGGCGCAGCCGGGACGGCAGCACCTGCTCCAGCTTGGCCAGGGCGCGTACCGACGTCTCCTCGATGCCCTCCACGCCGCCGCCCGCCGCCCTGCCCAGCCCCACCGCGACCGCCACGGCCTCCTCGTCGTCGAGCAGCAGCGGCGGCAACGCGGCCCCCGCGCCCAGCCGGTAGCCGCCCGCGACACCCGGCGTGGCGTGCACCGGATAGCCGAGCGAGCGCAGCCGCTCGATGTCGTTGCGGATCGTCCTGGTCGAGACCCCGAGCCGCGCGGACAGCTCCGGGCCTGACCACTCCTTGTGGGCTTGGAGGAGGGACAGCAGCTTGAGCAGGCGGGCAGAGGTTTCCAGCATGCGAACCAGTCTGCCTGCTATCGCGGCAAGAGAGCTTCCGTGTTGACCACGAGCTTGCCCAGGTAATGCCCGTCCTCGCTGCGCCGATGCGCGTCCGCGAGCCGCTCCAGGGGGAAGACCTCCGCGACCGGCACCCGTACGTCTCCCGCCGGCGGAATGGGCCCGCCACCGGACGAGAACCGCACCCCCAGCCGGGCCGCGCCGGCCGGGTCGGCAATGGAGATCACCTTGGCCGGGTCGCCGGTGAGCTTGACCGACAGCTCCAGCTCGCCCCTGCCCGAGGCGTCCAGCACCCGGTCGATCGGCTGGGTGAGGCGCTCTTCCAGCCCCTCGCCGTAGGCGACCGGGTGGATGCCGAGGGCGCGGAGGCGGTCGTGGTGGCGTTCGCCGGCCGTGCCGATGACCTCGGCCCCGCGCTCGATGGCGAGCTGCGCGGCGGCCAGGCCGACGGCGCCCGCGACCGCGTGGATCAGCAGCGTGTGCCCCTTCTCCAGCCCGAGCTCGCGCAGTGTACGGCCGGCCGTCTCCAGCGCGACGGGCAGCGCGGCGGCCTCCTCGTAGGAGAGGGAATCCGGCTTGGGCCTCAGCCTGGTCGCGTCGGCGATCGCGTGCGTGGCCATCGCGCCGGTCGCGACCTGGCCGAACACCGGCTGTCCGAGCCGCCATCCGCCGACGCCGGGGCCGAGCGCGTCGATCGTGCCGGCCAGCTCCATCCCGGTGCCCTGCGGGCCGTCCGGCTCGGCGCTCCTGCGGATCTTCCAGTCGAGCGGATTCACCCCGGCCGCCCTCACCGCGACCCGCACCTGGCCGGGCCCCGGCTGGGGCATCGGGATCTCCTCCAGTTCCAGCACCTCCGGGCCGCCGCCGGTCCGGTAGCGTACGGCCTGCGCGGTGACCAGCAGGAGCGCCTTGCCGACCAGCTCACGCGCGGCCAGCGCGGCATGGGCCTCCGAGGCCCGCTCCAGAGGCACGGCCAGCCCGACGACGGTCGTCAGCCGGTCCGCCGCCGCCTCCCGCAGGGTCCGCTCGGCCAGCAGCCTGAACTCGGCCGGGGCGAACTGGACCTGCTCCATGCCGATCAGCCGTACGCCCCCGCGCTCAGCCTCCACCGGATCCACCTGGGCAGTCGAGCCACTGGGCACTCCGTACGCGAAGAACTTCCCGCCCGGCCTGACCAGCTGGAACGCCGCCGTGCCGACATCCCCGCCGACCCCGTCGAACACCACGTCGAAGACGCCGCCGGGCCGCCCATCCCGCGTGTCCGCGGCGGTACCGGACGCCACCTGCGAGTAGTCGATCCCTTCCGCCGCGCCTGCTTCGAGGGCGGCCTGCCGCTTCGCCGCGCCGTGCGCCGCGGCCGTGACCAGGGCTCCTGCGGCCCGCGCCAGCCGCACGAGCGCCAGCCCCAGCGCCCCGCCGGCTCCCGTGACCAGCACCCGCGCCCCAGGCTCCAGCTCAGCCGCCTCCACCAGGCTCAGTGCCGCCGGACCCACCTGCACCAGCGCCGCCGCCCGCCACGAAGGCACCTCGTCGGGCACCACGACCATGGTCTCCACGTCGGCGGCGACCCGCTCGGCGTACCCGCCTCCGGGGACCAGCGCGGCCACCCGGCGTCCCACCCACGCGGCATCGACCCCCTCGCCCACCGACAGCACCCGCCCGGCCACCCCGGTCCCCGGCACGAACGGCGGCCGGCTCGGGAACCACTCCTGCCCCCACCCGGCGCGCAACTGGGCGTCGAGCGACATGACGTCGACCACCGACACGCCGATCACCACCTGCCCGGGACCCGCGACGGGATCCGGCGCCGCACCGGTCTGCAACACCTCGGGCCCACCGAACCGCGTTACTTCGACAACTCTCATGGGACCGAGTCTGCAACCTTAAGTTCGGTTGAGGTCAAATCCGGCCGTACGCCCCCCTCGTGCGGCCGGAGCCGCCCGCCGGGCGCGTCGCGGGCGCGAAGCCCGACGACCGAAAAGGGCGATTCCCAGCGTGTGGGAACCGCCCTTTGGTGTCCGATGCGGTGGTGAGGTCAGATCGCCGTCCTCACGACCCGCCGAACAGCTTCTGCGCCTGCTGGAACAAGGTCAGGACCGTCAGCGAGCCGAAGAACGCCACCGACCAGATCAGCGCCCCCAGCCGGTAGGAGCGCACCTTGATGGCGTCGGGCAGCGCCCGCCGGTTCAGGATGATCAGCAGGATCGAGTACACGAACATCATCACGGCCGCGAAGCTCGCCGAGAACACCAGCAGGATGAGCGGCTGGTCGAAGCCCAGCAGCAGGATCCCGATCCCGACCAGCGCCATCGCCCAGACGGTGAAGAAGTAGATCCGGTTCACCGAGATCGGCTTGTCCCGCAGGTAAACCGTCTTGATCGTGTCGGAGGCCAGCCGCGAGGTGTAGTCGACGATGCCCATGGCCGAGGCGAACAGGGCCAGCGCCCCGATCAGCCAGAACAGCACCCCGAACCACGGGCCGACGATGCTCTGCAGCGCATCGCCCTCCACCTTCAGGAAGCTGATGCTGTTGGCCAGCCCTTCCTTGCCGAAGACGGTGGAGTAGGCCAGCATCGACATCAGGGCGATCGTCACGAATGACACCAGCCCGAACGTCCACGCCTGCTCGATGTTGGCGAAGCGCCACCACTGCCGCCAGCGCGCCAGGTTCTCCTTGGTGGGCGCGAACTGGAACCCGGTCGACGCGGCCGCCTCCTCCTGCCCGGTCACCGGGCTGACCAGGCGCGGCACGTACACGCCCATGCCGAAGCCCTTGTCGCGGATCCAGTTGCTCTGGCACAGGTTCTGGCCGCCGCCCGCGCCTGCGTACGCGATGGCGCCCATCAGCACCGCGAACTCCAGCGGCGGCGCCGGGAACCGGGCCCCGACGCTCAGGCCCTTGCCCAGCTCGGCCCAGCTCTCGGCATTGATCGCGAACAGGATGGCGACCACGATCAGCGTCGCCACCAGGGCGATCTTCACGAAGATCACCCGTTCCAGCATCGTGTAGATCACCGGCGCCATCGTCAGCCCGAGCGCGATGATGACGAGCATGCCGATGGCGATCCACCGCACGCTGCTCGCGTCCGACCCGGTCAGGTACGTCACCAGGGTCGCTGAGCTGGTGACCCAGCCGGGCCACAGGTTCGAAAGGAGCGCCATCAGCACGAAGACGAGGCCCCAGTGCCGCCACATCCTGCTGAACCCGGTCAGCGCGGTCTCGCCGGTGGCCAGCGTGTAGCGCTCGATCTCCATGTTGAGGAACCACTGGGTGATGATCCCGATCGCGGCTCCCCAGATGAAGATGAGCCCGACCTGGGAAGCTATGTACGGCCAGAGGATGAATTCGCCGGACGCCAGCCCGACCCCGGCACCGACCAGGCCGGGGCCGATGACGCGCCACTTCGAGGTGGGGGGATCGGGTAGGTCGCGGACGGTGACGGATGGTAGGACGCGCGCAGGAACGGTGGGGATGAACTCCGCCATGCGGTCTCCTTGTTCGGCTTACCTGACCGCCACATTACAGAGAGTGGAAACGTTAGTGGAATAGCTCCTTAACCATCACTATGTACTCTCCGCGCTCCGTAAAGCCCGCCACTCGCCCGCCCGCGCTCATCAGCCCGCCGAGCACGGTCCGCATGATCTTCCGCCATGCCTTCGCCGCCGCCGGATCCCTCGCCCGCAACTTCTCGATGTCCGGTGGCGTCCCCACGCGCACCACATCCCCCAGCGTCCCTCTGACGACGGGCCGCTCGCCTTCGGACTCCAGCAAGACGGGGTACGCCTCGGGCGGGGACGGGACCGGGCGGGCGGTCAGGGCCTCCTCCGGAGCCACCGGCCACACCGCCAGCAGCCGATCGGAGGCGTCCCCCTCGTTGATCGCATCCGCCATCTGCCCGTAGAAGTCCTCCAGGTACGCCTCCGGCCTGGCGCCCAGCTTGACCAGGTTGAACCAGGCGTTCCTGCGTACGAGCGGATCGAACGTCCAGGTGATCTTCTCCAGCTCCCGTTCCCGGCACCAGGCCCGCTGGTGCAGCTTCAGCGCGTACCCGATGCCCCGCCCCATGACGGCCCCGGTCACGTGCGAGTGCAACGACCGCCCGGCGGCCAGGAACCCGACGGACGCGCCGACCAGCGTGTCCCCTTCGTAGGCGCCGGCCACGTAGTTGCCCGTGTGCGCGAACCCGATCATCAACTCGACGGTCACGGGCGGGTTGCCCGGATCCGGGTGCCAGATGTCGTCGAAGAGCCGGTAGACCTGCCGGAACTCGTCGATCTCCCGCAACTCCCTGATCACCACACCGGCCTTGGCCGCCGCCTCCTCGCTCTGACTGTTCATCCGCCTATTGACGCATGCCTTTCGCCCCACCGCCCAGGCGCCCCACCAGACGCCTACGACGTCCCGCATCCTGGCCCCCTGATCACCGCACCCGCTGCCCTCGCACATGCCCCCGGTACGACCCCGCCCACGCCCCCGAACCCCACACCCGCCCCCCACACCCCCTCGTGCCCGCCCCCCACACCCCCTCGTGCCCGCCCCTCGTGCCCGCCCCTCGTGCCCGCCCCACGGGGTCGTGCGGTGCGCCTCGTGCCGCGCGTGCCGCCGTCCGCTCCGGTCGTGCGCCGTGTGATGTGCCTCGTGCCGTGTGACGTGCCTCGTGCGCTGCGTGCCGGTGCGCACTGCGCCTCGCGGCCGGCACACTCCCTCGCGCACGCGCCGCCGGTCGAGAACCCGTCGCAAGCCCTGGACCGTGCGCTCGAGGTGCCAGTCGCGCATCCTTCACCTGTGTCGGCCGAACGCGCTCACCGGCATGAATAGCAGCACGTGTGCGAGCCACAACTCTGAAGTCGCCACGCCACGCATAGTTGTAGATCGATTACTGACTGTAGTTATCTAGGGAGGTGTGTCGTCCCACGCCGGGACGCCCATTGACCGGGAGGTTCCCATGACGTTCATGCTGACCGCCGCTCGCAGGATGGTCTCGCTCGGACTGTGCACCGCGGCGATCCTGACCGTGCCGTTGGGGACGTCCCCTGCCGGAGCCGTCACCGCGGGTGTGGACCTGTACATCACCGTCACCTCCTCTGAAGGCTCCGCGTACTCCACGCGCCTCACCTGTGACCCGGACAGAGGGGCGCACTCGCAGCCGGTGGCGGCGTGTGACGCGCTGCGGCAGGTTGACGGGCGGATATCAGATCTCGACGTCGATCCGGGTCCGTGCCCGTTGGTCTATGCGCCGGTCCAGGTCAGCGTGCACGGCCACTGGTACGGGCAGCGGGTGGCTCACTACGAGGAATTCTCCAACAGTTGCGCGATGGAGAGGAAGCTCGGCCCGGTCGTCTAGTGGGCCGTGCGTTCGCGGGGCCGGCCGGCCCGATCGGGCGGCACGCCGATGGACGCGTTCGAAAGCCGCCCGCGATGCCTGTTCGTGCTATCGCGGGCGCGTGCCCCGTGCGCAGGTCGTCGTAGACGGCATCGGCCTGTGCCGCGCTCCGCCGGGCGGGAGGTCCGATCATGCCAGCAGCTCTCCGAAGAACCTGTGCACGTTGCCTCCGATGATCTTCATGACGTCCTTCTCCGGCAGGCCGCGACCGAGCAGGCCCTCGGTGACCGTGGGGAGACCCGACGGCCCCTCCAGTCCTGGGATCGCGGCTCTGGGGTCCACGCCCCTCGGGTTGACGCCCTCGCAGCATGGTGGCGTCAGGTCGGTCATGACCTCGCGGATGAAGTCGGGGCCGAGACCGACGTGGTCGATGCCGGCGACCCCCACGATGTGCTCGATGTGGTCGAGCAGCCGGTCGAGCGTCACGTCCTCCTCGCGGTCGGTGAGGAAGGGCGCGAAGAAGTTGACGCAGATCACCCCGCCGGTGGCGGCCACGCCGCGTAGCTGGTCGTCGGTGAGGTTGCGGTGGTGGTCACGCAGCGCGCGGGCGGAGGAGTGGGTGGCCATGACAGGTTTGGTGGCCAGCTCCAGCACGTGCGTGACACCGGAGGCGCCCAGATGGGAGACGTCGAAGACGATGCCGAGCCGCTCCATCTCCGCCAGCGCGGCGATGCCGTGGGAGGTGAGCCCGCTGCCCGTGGCGTCCTCGCCGCTGCCGTCGGCCAACTGCGTGCGGCCGAAGTGCGCGATGGACGCCACGCGTACGCCAAGTCGGTGGACGGTCGAGATCAGCTCGACGTTCGTGTCGATGCCCGGCATGCTCTCCAGCGCGATCAGCAACGCGATCTTGCCGTCCTGGAGCGCTCTGTCGATCTCGGTCGCGTCCAGACAGATCCGCACGTGGTCGGCGTTGCCCTCAGCGAGCACGTACGCACATTCGATCATGCGCAACGTCTGCCGCAGCGCGCCCTCCGGCAGGTGCTGATTGTCGATGAAGACCGGCAGCACCTGTAGATCGACCCCGCCCGAGAGGAGCTGGGGCAGCCATCGCTCGCGGAAGAACGAGGCCCACTGCTGTGGCGGCCGGGCGGAGACGGCCATCAGCAGATCATTGTGCGTGTCGGCCACGAGTGCGCGTTGGTGCAGGTCAATCGTCATGCTTGGACGCTATCGCGAGGGCCTGAGCTGCTCAAATGCCCCCTGGGTCCGATCTTTTGGATCATCCGTACGACCCCGGTTCGATCCACTTGGCACCCCGTCCAACCCCGAGGCGACGGTCCCGTCCGGCTGAGGGGTGGGACGGTGGGCGCCGTACCCGCGGGGACACCATGACCCGCAAGGGGATACGAGGGCGGGCGCGCCGGCGCACACGGCGGGCGCTCAATCAGGGGCACACGGCGGGCACTCGATCAGGGGCACAGGGCTGGCGCTCGATCAGACGTCCCGGCTACGTGGCGGGAATGGGACGGTAGGCGGTGAGCGGGGGCTTGGACGTCAGCTTGCGGTAGAGCGTCGTGGAACCTGGCCAGTTGTTCGTGATGCGGCCCTCTGCCGTCTTGTACCAGCTCTGGCATCCGCCGCCCCACACCATCCGCGCCATCGCCGCGTCGAGCTGCCGGCTCCATGCCGCCATCACCTCGGGCCGCACCTCGATCGGGCCGTGCCCGGACAGGTGCGGCAGGCACGCCATGATGTGGTTCACCTGGCATTCGATCATGAAGATGATGGAGTTGTGACCGAGGTTCGTGTTGGGGCCGTACAGGAGGAACAGGTTCGGGAAGTTCGGCATGGAAATGCCCAGGTACGCCGAGGCCCCGCCGTTCCACTGCTCCTCCAGCGAGCGCCCGCCGCGCCCGATGATCTCCATCGGGGCGAGGAACTCGGTGCTCTTGAAGCCGGTCGCGTACACGATCGTGTCCACCTCCCGCAGGCCCTCGGTGGTCTCGATGCCCTTCGGCGTAATCTGGACGATCTTGTCCGTGACCACGTCGACGTTGTCCCTGGTCAACGCCGGGTAGAAGGTGCTGTCGATGACGACGCGTTTGCAGCCGGGCGGATAGCCGGGGGTGAGTTTGGCCCGCAGCTCCGGGTCGGGCACCTGGTCGCGCAGGTGCCTCAGTGCTCGCTTCTTGAGCGGTTCCGCGCTCCACCCCTGGGCGAGGGCGGGATAGAGGGTGGCTTCGGCGTACCGGTAGACCCACTCGCGGTAGGCCCGCTGAAGACCGGGGACGGAGCGGAAGGCGAACCTGGTCAGCGGGCCGAACGTGGCGTCCGGCTTGGGGATCACCCAGTTGGGGGTGCGCTGGAAGACGTGCAGCCGCTCGACCTGCGCGGCGATGCGCGGGATCAGCTGGGCCGCCGACGACCCGTTCCCGATCACCGCGACCCGCCGGCCGGCGAGGTCGTGATCGTGGTTCCAGCGTGCCGAGTGGAAGGCAACACCCTCGAACCCCGACATTCCTGGAATGTCCGGCAAGTGGGGCCGATTGAGCTGCCCCACTCCCATGACGACCACGTCGAACGCCTCTGTGTGCTCGGCCGGCTGGGAGGTCGTGAGCTGCCACTTCACGCCGTCGAAGACGGCTCGGCGGACTTCTGCGCGGAAGCGGATTTTTCGCCTGACGTCGTATTTATCGGCGCAATGCTCTAGATAGCCAAGAATTTCCGACTGCTCGGGGTAGCGGCGCGTCCAGCTCGCGTACTGCTCGAATGAATAAGAGTACAGATGCGAAGGAATGTCGCACCCCGCTCCCGGATAACTGTTGTCTCGCCAGGTGCCGCCGAGGTCGTCCGCTTTCTCGAAAACGGTGTACGACCGGATCCCGGCCCGTTCGAGCTGGATCGCCATGCACAATCCGCCGAACCCCGCGCCAATGATCGCGACGCTTGGTGTCATGTCATCCTCCGCCCGTCAGGATCCACTTACATTACGCCGAACCTTGTTCTAACGACACCCCTTCCCATGCCCGCGAGGCCCTCCCGCGGGCCGGTAGTCTGCGCAGGTGGCTGCTGTGACGTTGACGAACGTGATCGAGGTGCTCGAGGCGGCCTACCCGCCCGCCCGAGCCGAGTCGTGGGATGCGGTGGGTCTGGTGAGCGGGGATCCGGCCCAGCGGGTGCGGCGGGTGCTGTTCGCGGTCGATCCCGTCGCCGCGGTGGCGCAGGAGGCCCTGGAATGGCGGGCCGACCTGATCGTCACCCACCATCCCCTCTACTTGCGCGGCACCACCAGCGTGGCCGCGACCACCCCCAAGGGCCGCCTCATCCACACTCTGATCAAGAACGACATCGCCCTCTACACCGCCCACACCAACGCCGACGTCGCCAACCCCGGCGTGTCCGACGCCCTGGCCAGAGCCGTCGGCCTGGTCGGCGACCTGGTCCCGCTCCAGCCCTTCCCCGACGACCCGTGGCGCGGGCTGGGCCGCATCGGCGACCTGCCGGAGGCGACGACGCTGGGCGAGTTCGCGGCGCAGGCGGCGAAAGGGCTGCCGCACACCCCTGGAGGGATCCGCGTGGCGGGCGAGCTGTCCCGTCCCGTCCGGCGCGTGGCCGTCAGCGGGGGAGCGGGTGACTCGCTCCTCAGTACGGCCGCCGCCGCGGGAGTCGACGTGTTCCTGACGGCCGATTTGCGGCATCATCCGTCGAGCGAGTTCATGGAATCGGGCGGCCCCGCGCTGATCGACGCGGCGCACTGGGCGACCGAGTGGCCCTGGCTCGACAGCGCCGCGTCCATCCTGCGCGCCAGTGGCGTTACCGTTGAAACGCGTGTCTCCGCCACGGTCACCGATGCTTGGACAAGAGGATATTGATCATGAAAGCAGCCCCTGAGGCCCAGAAGAGACTGCTCGACCTGGCAGAGCTCGATTCCGTGATTGACCGGCTGGCGCACCGCCGCCGCACCCTGCCCGAGCTGGCCGAGATCGACGCGCTGTCGAAGCAGTTCGCCAAGCTCTCCACCCAGGTCATCGAGGCCGAGACGGACGCCGGCGACCTGGCGCGCGAGCAGACCAAGGCGGAGAGCGACGTCGACGCCGTACGCACCCGCGCCGACCGCGACCAAAAGCGCCTCGACTCCGGCGCGGTCACCTCCCCGCGCGACCTGGCGAGCCTGCAGTCCGAGATCGTCTCGTTGCAGAAGCGCCAGGGCGACCTGGAAGAGGTCGTGCTGGAGATCATGGAGCGCCGCGAGGCCGCCGACACCAAGGTGACCGACCTGGTGGCGCAGCGCGACGAGGCGGGCGCCGCCCTGTCCGCTGCGGAGAGCCGCCGCGACGCCGCGCTCTCCGAGATCGACAAGGAAGCGGGCGAGGTCAAGGGCCGCCGCGCCGCCGTCGCCGGCGAGATCCCCGCCGACCTGCTCACCCTCTATACGAAGCTCAGGGACCAGTACGGCGTGGGCGCCGCCATGCTGCAAGGTGGCCGGTGCCAGGGCTGCAAGGTGGCCCTGTCCATCGCCGAGATGAACCGCATCAAGGCCGCGCCCCACGACGAGGTGCTGCGGTGCGACGAGTGCAGGCGAATCCTCGTACGAACGGCAGAGTCAGGCCTGTGACGCACTACGTCATCGAGGCGGATGGCGGCTCGCGGGGCAATCCGGGCCCGGCCGGCTACGGCGCGGTCGTCATGGCTGCCTCGGACGGCCAGGTGCTGGCCGAGGCGGCCGAGGCGATCGGCGTCACCACCAACAACGTCGCCGAATACCGCGGGCTGATCGCCGGCCTCACGGCGGCGCTCCGGCTGGGCGGCGAGGGCGCGTCGGTGGCCGTGCGGATGGACTCC
Source organism: Nonomuraea sp. H19 (assembly GCF_052068215.1). Taxonomy (NCBI): domain Bacteria; kingdom Bacillati; phylum Actinomycetota; class Actinomycetes; order Streptosporangiales; family Streptosporangiaceae; genus Nonomuraea; species Nonomuraea sp. H19. The sequence continues at coordinate 187,626 of NZ_JBQHCV010000012.1, forward strand.
AAGCTCGTCATCGAGCAGATGGCGGGTCGCTGGAAGATCAAGAATGAGGGCTTGCGGCCGCTCGCGTTCGAGGCCGGGGCGCTGGCCAGGCGGTTGCGGGTGACGGAGTGGACCTGGATCCCCCGCGAACGCAACAAGCACGCCGACCGCCTGGCGAACGAGGCCATGGACGCCGCCGCCAAGGGATTGACCTGGAAGGCCGGCGGCGCGACCGCGCCTGACGCACTGGACAAGCCGCCGGCAGGGCAGCAGACGGACCTCCTCGACGCGGGCACCATTTCCGAGATATCCGCCCCGACCGCCTCCGTGGCCGCGGCGCAGCAGCGTGCCAAGGGCACCGGCTGGGCCCCGCCGACCCGGGTGGCGACGTCGCTGCTCCTGCTCAGGCACGGCGAGACGGAGCTGTCCCTGGAACGCAGGTTCTCCGGCCTGGGCGACGCCGAGCTGACGGCCAACGGCCTGGCCCAGGCGTCGGCGGCCGCGGAGCGGCTGTCGCGGGAGCCGTACCGGCCCGATGTGATCGTCACGTCGCCGCTCAAGCGCGCGAGGCAGACCGCCGCTGCGGTGGCCCAGCGGACCGGCCTCGACGTCGAGGTGGACGAGGACCTCAGGGAGGCCGATTTCGGCGCCTGGGAGGGCCACACGTTCACCGAGGTGCAGCGGAAGTGGCCGGCCGAGCTCGCCGCCTGGCTCGCCGATCCCACCACCGACCCGCCCGGCGGCGAGAGCTTCGCCACGACCGCCGTCCGGGTGCAGGCGGCGGGGGAGCGACTGGTGGAGCGGTACGCCGGCAAGACCGTTCTGGCGGTCTCCCACGTGACGCCCATCAAGATGCTCCTGAGACTCGCCCTCATGGCGCCGCTGGAGTCGCTCTACCGGATGCACCTCGACCTGGCGTGCCTGTCGCTGATCGAGTACTACGCGGACGGCCCGGCCGTGGTGAAGTCGTTCAACGACACCGCGCACCTGCGCTGATCACCGGGCCGTACCGGGTGTCGGTGGGAGCGGGGAGACACCCGGTACGGCCACTGTGCGCATCGCCCTCCTCAGGCGATGACGGGCCTATTCCAGTGGATCTCTCTTGTGGCTGGCTTGGGAACAGCTTGTGACTTGATACAGTTCAGCAGACGAGTCGGCCGGGCGACCGCGTCGGGCCCCACGCGGGCCCGCCGAGGAAGGTCCGGGCTCCGCAGGGCAGGGTGGTCGGTAACGCCGACCCGGGGTGACCCGCGGGACAGTGCCACAGAAAGCAGACCGCCTCCCGGTTTGACGGGAGGTAAGGGTGAAAGGGTGGTGTAAGAGACCACCAGCGCCCACGGCGACGTGGGCGGCTAGGTAAACCCCACCCGGAGCAAGGTCAAGAAGGGACGCTCTCCGGAGCGTCCCGCGCGCGACGTTCGAGGGCGGCCCGCCCGAGCCGCGCGGGTAGACCGCTCGAGACCGCCGGCAACGGCGGTCCTAGATGGATGGTCGCCCCTTCTCACGAAGGACAGAACCCGGCCTACAGGCCGACTCGTCACCCTTCAACTCTCTGACCAGGGGTTTTGCCTGGTTCAGGTGCCGCTGTTCCGGTCCTGTTCCGCCAGCGCCGCAGTGATCATGGTTTCGACCGTGGATCGACGGCAGGCGGGATGGACGGGCAGACGGGTACGGCTGGCACCCCACGTCCAAGGGCACGCTGAACCGCCCCACTGCTAGGCCGTCATGTCCTGCCGGGTAAGCCGGTACTTCCCAGGCCAACCTGATCGTCATGCGACGTGCGCAGGTACGGACGACAATCCTCATGGGACTGGTCCCCTTACCCACGCATTGGGGCGCTCTGGAGTGCGTATTCATCCACTTCAGAAAGCTAAGAAGAAGATCGCCCCCTTCGCCACCACCTGAACGTCCATGACACCCTCAGTGGACTGATCCGCCACCTACATCCCGTACCCGGCTTACCAAAGGTCACCCTCATATCATGCTGCTTCAGGGTGGAGTCGACAGCAAATGGGATGGACAGACGGAGATGCAACTACGCGCCCTTGCCTCTGCATGTGGGCTCTTCGAAGTTAAGCGGGGTTGAGGTATCCGCGGCCTCGTCGGGTGGTGGCACATCGGGTGCGTAAACGCTGATTCTCGGGATTGCGGAAGCCGTAGGCGTCGCGGGCGGTGGTCTTGATGGCGCGGTTGGTCCCTTCGGAGCCGGCGTTGGTGATGCCGGTCCGGATGAAGGCCAGGATCTCTGGCCACCAGGTCTCGATGGTGGTGGCCAGGCGTTCGAGTTCGGGCAGGTCGGAGGCGGCGCAGCGATCGTAGAAGCGAAACAGCCTAGGCGGGCCCTGAGCTCGCCGCGGCGGACGGCTGCGTAGGCCGCGCCGCGGGCACCGCCGAGCGCGCCGAGGCCCGCCGCCTGACCGACCGGGCCGAGCAGGCCGAGCAGCGCCTGACCGCCACCCGCGAGCAACTACAGGACGCCACGGAGGCCGCCACCGAGGCCCGCCGCGACACCCGGGCAGTCCGCGAGGAACTGGCCGCCGCGTGGCAGCGCTTCGACGACGAGCGCGACCGGCTCCGCGCGCAGGCCGAGCAGGCGGTCCAAGCCAAGGCTGAGGCCGACACCTCGGCGGCGGCGGCCGTGGCCGCCGCCGAGGCCCGGCTCCAGGTCGTCACCGAGGACCTGGAGCAGGTGCGCGGGCGACGACGAGCGCCGAGCGGGGGCAGCCGCGTGTTGTGGTCACCGGACCAGCTGGATTTACAGCACCGCGAGATCAGCGCTCGGCTACTCCTCTTCGGTGGTGGCCACCAGCTCCGGCCGGGCCTTCACGTGTCCCAGCGTCAGGCGTCAGGTTATCCAGGCTCGTACCCCCCGGCCCTCGCCGAGGTCGGAGAGTTCTTCGGTGTAATCGCACAGCGGCAGGCGGGATTGGGGCCCCCTTTCGAGGGGGGTCGTTCCGGGCCGATCCTCAGACAGTGTTGGTCTTTGACGTGATCTGCCGCTGTACCACGCCCGCTCTGCCGGACAGAATGATGATCGCACCCAGACCGGGAGGGCAGCGCCCCGACGGGCTGCGTGCGCCTTCAGGCCCTCGCTCAGAAGGCCTTCGATACGCTACTGGACAGGAGCACCGGTAATGAGTGCGGTCGTCAAGGTCACCACCAAGGAACAGTTCCATCAACTGCTGCGGGACAACCGGCGCGTCGTCGCCATGTTCACCGCCACGTGGTCCGGCCCCTGCAGGGCCATCACAATCCACTACGAGAAGTTCTCGAATTTGGATAAGTTCTCGGGCATCCGTTTCCTGACTGCCGATGTGGACGACGTTGCCGACCTGGTCAAAGAGCTGCATGTCCGGAACGTGCCCACCTTCTACTTCTACAGGGAAGAAGAGAAGCTCCATGATCTCGTAGCCCCAAGCCCGCAGGCGCTTGAAGAGGCCCTTGCGCTACTTCACGACGTTTAATGCAACATCCCAACCACCGCACATGCTGACAGTGGTATGAGTCCCGGCCCGCGGTGCGTGGTTGGCGGGAACAACCAGTGCGCGGAGGAGGAAACCGACCCTGAGCGGCATCTGATGGCCTGGGAAACGCCCGAAACCCTGGGCCTCTCCTCGGAGGCTCGGGCGGGTCCCCGCCCGAGCCTCATCTGCTGGTCAGGGTCGGCCTTGAGTGAAGGTCAGTGAGCAGGCGAGTGTCTTCTGGTTCCTGTTCTCCGGCTCGGTGCACCAGCCCGAGGTGAAGAAGCCGATGGTGTAGGTGAGCCCGACGCCGATCGAGACGTCGTTGAACGCGGCGGTGCCGAAGTTGGAGTCGATCGTCACCCGGGTGACCCAGTCCGGTGCCTTGGTGTGCGAGGCCGCTTGGCCGCGCCACATCCCCATCCACGCCAGGTTGGTCTGGGCGAGGTAGCCGGCCAGGCAGTTGAACTGCACGGCGACGGACGTGGGGCCGACGAACTTGAGGGTCAGGAAATCGTGGTCCAACTCCGCCTTGGCGTCCGGGTTGGGCACGTAAGCCGAGGCGACCACATTACGGGCCAGCTGCGTCTCGGTCTTCATGGGGCCGACCGTCAGTCCGATGATGTAGGAGTTGGCCTGCATGCTCAGGCCGTCGAAGGCCAGGCTCCCGTGCTGCTGGGAACCGATCGCCTTGGTCTTCAGCGGGGTGTTGTCCCACGGGATCTGGTCCTCGTCTTGCCAGAGGGCGACGACGTAACCGGCGTCGATGGGCTCGGCTCCCGGCATCAGGTCGTAGGTGAGGCCGATCGTGTCGGCTGTCACATAGTTGACCTGGAGGCTGGTGAACCGCTGGTCGTGCTCGGAGAGCTGGCTGATGAGGTTGTTCTCAGTGCTGGTCATGCCTCTCCCTGGGTGAATGCTCCTCAACCCCGTGGCCAAGGAGTCGGTGATCTGGTGATCCGGCCGGTGACCGATGGTGCTCAGAAAAGACGCTCTGGGCATTTGCGGATTTCCGGCATCGCTGGTCGCCATCCGTATGTGGAATGGGACATGTGCAGCGCCGAAGTGTGGATCGAGATTTGTGCGATCTCGCGCCCCTGAGCCCCGTCTTGCTTTGCCATAATAGGAATCTCACATGCTCTTCTTCCAAGTCAACCCGCCCTGCCATATCGTTCTAGAACGTTCGCTCTGGTCGCATTTGTTCGCCCTCCAGAAAGCCGGACTCTTCCTGGTCAGAAACCCGTCTGCTCGCATCTGGCCGGTTTTCGGTCAACATTACGGCTAGTCCGAATTTATGGTGGAGATGTCTTGATGATTCTCGGTGGGCCGCTACGCTGCAGATGATCGTCTCGCGACAAGTGCGGCACCGACATTCCAGAAAGGATCGGGCGACATGGATCAGAAGGACGAAGAAAAGTTCGCGAAGGCCTTCGACGCCCTCGACATTGACCGCGACGGCTTTTTGAAGCGGTCGGACTGATCTGCTCCCCCGGACCGAGTGGATCTGATCTGTATGATCCGAAACACAGAATCCCGGGTAAGTGAATTGTCGATTCTTTAGAAGACGGCCCAGCGTTGACAGCATCCAGGGACTGTGTGTTCGTTTCCTGGCTTCCGGTGACCACAACACGGCTCTTCGAACTTGATCGGGGTTTGAGGGCTCGCCGGGCTCAGAAGGCTTGAGCGGGCTCGTGGCTCTCGATGATCCTTCTTGTTGTCGAGGCAAGAAGATCACAGCAGAGAAGCCACGAGCATGGTCAACGATACGACGCTGCTGCTCGGCCTGGACGGCGTGGCCGTCACGAAGGTCGTCGCCGCAGGTGACGGAGTGCAGGACGGCCCGGTGGTGCACCTGGCCACCGCGGATGAATGGGCCAGATGCTGCCCGCAGTGCGGGGTCGCCGCAGTCCGGATGAAGGAATGGGTGACCACCCGCCCACGGGACCTGCCGGTCGGCGGGCGGCGGTGTGCGTTGCGCTGGCGTAAGCGTCGCTGGTGCTGTGACCAGGCATCCTGCCCGCGTCAAACGTTCACCGAACAGGTGCCGCAGATCCCCGCACGCTCCCGGCTGACCCGGCGATTACGCCAAGCCAGCGGTGCCGCCGTGGGAGATGGCGGGCGAACGGTGATCCAATCAGCGCGAGATAACGGGGTGTCCTGGCCGATCGTCTCGGCCGCTTTCACCGAGCACGCTCATCGGGTACTGCCCGCCCAGCCCGCGCTCGTCACCGTGCTGGGCATCGATGAAGTCCGCCGCGGCCGGCCGCGCTGGATGCTGGAGGAGGCCACCGGCACGTGGGCGACAGCGGTGGATCGCTGGCATACCGGGTTCGTGGATCTGTCCGGCGACCAAGGCCTGCTCGGCCAGGTCGAGGGCCGCACCATCGCCGCCGTGACCGGCTGGCTCAACCAGCGTGACCCAGCCTGGCGGCAGCAGGTGGCCTTCGTCGCGATCGATATGTGCACCATCTTCAAAGCCGCCGTACGAGCCGTGCTACCGCACGCCACGCTGGTGGTCGATCACTTCCACATCGTGCAGTTGGCCAACCAGGCACTCACCGAGGTCCGCCGCCGCCTCACCGTCCAGATCCGCGGCCGACGCGGGCGCAAGGGCAACCGCGAGTGGGAACTGCGCAACCGGCTCACCCGCTCCGCGGCCCGGATGCACGGCTGTCAACTGGATCCGATGGTCGATGACCTGCATGCCCTGCCCGCACGGCTGGGCCGGCCGATTCTGGCCGCGTGGAACGCCAAGGAAGACCTGCTGGACCTGCTCGCCCTGGCCCGCACCCACCCCGACCGGAGCGTCATCGCCGACCGGCTGTTTCGCTTCTACGATCGCTGCGCCGCCTCCGACCTGCCCGAACTCGAACGCCTGGCCACCACCATCGAGACCTGGTGGCCAGAGATCCTGGCCTTCATCCGGACCGGCATCACCAACGCCGGCTCCGAAGGGACCAACCGCGCCATCAAGACCACCGCCCGCGACGCCTACGGCTTCCGCAATCCCGAGAATCAGCGTTTACGCACCCGATGTGCCACCACCCGACGAGGCCGCGGATACCTCAACCCCGCTTAACTTCGAAGAGCCTGCATGTGCCGCCTCTGGACCGTTTGACTACGTAACCATGGAAATCCACGAGACGTCACGTTCTACAAGATTCCCGCACCTTTGTGACCCGCCAGTCGTCACGCCGCCAGGTCACAAAGTCGCAGGTCAGCGCTAGATCCGGAAGAAGAGATTCAAGTACCACTCGTCGTTGCCGGGAGTGGCAAACTGAGTGACACTCAAGATGCCATCAGGTGCCCGCCCCTGCACGTCCACGCACAACAGACGCCTCTAACCAGGAGAAATGCCAGATAGGACACCCGTCGTTGTTCCTTCACACCAAAGAGATCACGGGTTCGCCGTAGCAACCGTCCTGTTCCGCCAGAGCATGCAAGATCTCCGAAACCAGCGAACGCCTGTCCATGGCTCTCCCGGCACGTGCGCACCGAGGAGGTTGACGACCTCGCCGGCGCTCACGAGCATGCAGGCGCGTCAAGTGTGACTGGTCCGCCGGCCATTCCACGGATCAGGAGGAGCCCCTGGAGGGATTGATCGTGAAGTAAGGGATCATGTCCAGCTCGTCCGGGACTTCCAGGAGTCTGCGCACCAGCTTCCCGCTGAATCCCACGACCTGGACCTCGTCATTGGCCGCGTTGTCCAGCTCCCAGCAGTAGAGATGCGCCTCGTCGTACCAGCCGAGCACCTTCTCGCAGTCAGAGGTGAACTTGCGGATCTGTTTGGCGGTGCCGGTGTCCCAGATGCAGTGGTCGCCGGGGCCGCCGCCTGGGCAGTCGGTCACGAACATCTTGCCTGAGGGCGAGAAGATGCCCACGGCGCCAGACGACAGCGGACCGACATCTGGGATGTCACGCGTGGCCTTGCCGGAGGCGTCGAAGAAGCGCAACCCCTCGTCCTTGCCGTAGACGGCGACCGCGCCTTCCTCGTTGGCGTCCCAGCCGAACTTGGACTCCCGGATCGAGACGTCGGTCAGGTTGATCACATTGACCTTGGCCTGGGCCACGTCGATGATGGCGAAGCCCAGGTGGATCCAGTCCTCCTCGCCTTCCTTATGGTTGATCTTCCGCTCGATGTTGAGCAGGACCTTCGAGCCGTCCTTCGACCAGGCGTCGACGGGACTGATCAGCGGGTCGCGTACGGTCTTGACCCGGAAGCTGGAACCCGCCTGCCTGTCGGTGATGAGGACCGAGTCGTAGCCGTCCGAGGTGTACTTCCGGGGCCTTCCCGCGAGATGGCGCCCGTCGGGTGAGACCAGCGACTCCCAGTTGCCGGCGTGCTTGCTGAACGGGCCCCACAGCGATTGCCGGGCGTAGTCGATCTCGTCATCGGCTTTCTTGTCGTAGACCTCGTACGCCGTCAGCGTGATCGGGTCGGACGGGTGCTCGTAGAGCGTGATCGAGCCGCCGGGCAGCCTGTTCGCGGTGGGGGTGACCGGTGCCGTGGTCTGCGGCGCCGCGGTCGTGGATGAGACGGGGGCGGCCACGGTCGGGAGGTTCCGCAGCGCCACGGTCACCGCCACCCCGGCCAGCACGAGGAGCACGGCGGTCACAGCCGCCCCGATGATGATCGGCCTGTTGTCTCGCGGGCGGGGCGGATCCACCTCCGGAGAGGCCGCCTCGGTCCCCTGCACGAGGATGCTGGAGTCGCGCGCCGGGTGTCGCAGCAGCCGCTCGATCGCCTGCTGGGCCGTCGGCCGCTGCCGGGGATCCTTGTCGAGGCACTTCAGCACCACTTCACGCAGCGGCCCGTCGAGCGGGCCCGGATCGGGCGGCTGCCGCAGCACTCGGCTCATCACCGCGTGCACCCCGTCACTGCCGAACGGCGCTCGCCCGCAGGATGCGAAGACGATCGTGCCGGCCCACGAGAACATATCGGCCGCAGGCCCGACCGCATGCCCCATGATCTGCTCGGGAGACATGTACGCAGGCGTGCCGATCGGCGTGCTGCTGGTCATCGCGGTGGCGTTGAGCCTGCGCGCGATGCCGAAGTCGATCACGCGCGGCCCGTCGGCGCCGAGGATGACGTTGCCCGGCTTGAAATCCCGGTGCACGATCCCCGCCTGGTGGATCGCGGCCAGCGCGGTGGCGGTGCCGATGGCCAGCCGATCCAGCGCTGAGCCGGTGCGCGGTCCCTGCTGCCGCACGACCTGCTCCAGGGAGGGGCCCTCCACGAACTCGCTCACGATATAAGGCCGGTCCTGCTCTACGCCCGTGGCGAGAACGGCCGCGGTGCAGAACCGCGCCACGCGCTGGGCGGTCTCCGCCTCGCGCAGGAAGTGCCGGACGCTGACCTGGTCGCCCGCCTGGTCGGCGCGCAGCCACTTGACTGCCACGTACGCGCCCGTCGAGTTCTTGGCTAAGTAGACGACACCCTGTCCGCCCTCGCCGAGCTTGCCGAGGAGTTCCAAGCCCCCGATCTTCAGAGGATCGCCGGGCCTGAGCGGCGTGAAGGATGGCATGCAGGGATTCTGGCCCAACGCATGGCTCTCCGAAACTTACCGGCTGGTAGACACACCGGAATACTCTTCTGTCAACAATGCGCCGGCGCCGGCCTTGGCGAGGGTCCCGGTGACGAGCTCGGTGACGCGCTCGACCGCCTTCACCCCCGCTCCCATCGAGGAGTGGCGTCGCGAGATGACGGCGATCAGGTACGTGTGGCCGCGATCCCGCACCCGGCCGATGCTGTTGACCGTCCAGCGTCCCCCGTCCCGCTCACGCGGCAGCCAGCCGTTCTTGAGCGCCACGTCCGCGCCCTCGCGCCCGGCCGCGCTGACGCCCCATGCCTGCTCGGGCGCCACGTCGCCCATCAGGCCGAGCACGTACCGGCGGTGCCTGGCGGACAGCGGGCTCTTCGGGGAGGTGAGGGCGGTCAGGAGGCGGATCTGGTCGGCGGCGCTGGTGGTGGTCGAGCCCCATGCTGCTCCTGGGCCTGGCTTCGTGTCGCGCAGGCCGAGCTTGTTGTTGGCGGCGGCCAGGCCGGAGGCGCCGCCGATCGCCGACCACAGAGCGGAGGCGGCGGCGTTGTCGCTGACCTTGATGGCTTGGGCGGCCGCCCGCCGCTCCCAGGCCGTGAGTCCGCGGCGCCGGCGCTGCGCCTTGAGCAGCAGTGCGACCACGATGTCGACCTTGACGATGCTGGCCGTGGCGGTCCTGAGCCCGCGGTTGAAGGAGAACGACAGGCCGGTGGACAGGTCGCGTACCGACACCGCGAGCTCCCCTGGGAGGCCGGCCAAGTAGCGGTTCAGCGAGCGGGTCAGCGACTTCTGGTACGACGCCGCCGGCTTCGGCCTCGAGGCCTTCGACGGTTCCGGGGCCGCGGCCAGGGCGACGGGGCTGGGGGCGGGAGGGATGAGGAACGGCAGGAGGGGAGCGGGGGCGGGGGAGGCGACGCCGCCCGACGTGAGGATGATCAGCGACGCGAACGCGGCCGCGATGGATCCCAGCGTGACCCGCCGGCGCCCCGGCGGCGTCCCGAGTTGCGCCGGCACGGCCGGCCTACACGGGAACGGGATCGGACGGGAAAGGCGGCCAGGAATGCAATAAGGAAGGCAAAGCCCGCAATCTCATGGCAGGCAGCATTCCGATATGGGTGTTTCCACCGTGTTAGCACCACGTGCGCTACCTGAAAATTCGCTCCCAAAAGCTCAAACCAGGCTCAAAAGTGAGGGGCGGAGGCAATCGGCCACCTCCGCCCCTCTGGCCCCTGGGAGTCAGGACCGTCGTCGCGAGGCGCGCCGTGGGCACCGGAAGTGCCTCGCTGGCATCGCGACACTAACCCGGCCCATGCCCCCGGGTCTGCGCAGGATTACTCAGAAGCCCACGCGGCGAGAATCGCGGCCTCCTTTTCCGGCGCTATCCCGTGCGGGGTGTTCGTGCCGAAATTGCGCTCCGCCTCCGGGATCTCACGCAGCCACGCCCACGTGTCGCGCACGGTCTCCGCCACGGGACGGATGCGCAGCCCGGCCGCCTCCGCCTTGGCCGTCGGCACGCTCCAGAAGTTGCCGACCTCCGCCGACGGCGGCCCGCCCCACAGCGGCAGCTCGACGAAGGTCCGCACGCCCTGCCCGGCCAGGAACTCGTCGTCGACCCACACGAACTCCGCGTCGGACCCGGTCACCTCCTTGCACAGGCCCAGCCACTCCCCGAAAGTGGTGTGTCCGGCCGGCCCCGTCACCAGGAACCGGTCGGCCGTGCCGCGCTCCGCGTGGTCGAGCGTGAAGATCGCCACGTCGCGGGCGTCCACGAGCTGCATCGGCTGGTCAGGGGAGCCGGGCGCGAGGACCTGGCCGCCCCGCGCGATCCTGGTCAGCCACCACGGCAGCCGGGCCACGTCCTCGTGCGGTCCTAAGATGATCCCCGGCTGCACGATCAGTACGTTGCCGTCGAACCCCTGCTCGGAGGCCCGCTCGCACCCCGCCTTCAGCACCCCGTAGCCGCCGTCGTCGGGCCCGGCGTCGGGCTCGCACGGCCAGCTCGCCGGATCCTCGCCGACCGGTTCGCCGGGGAAGTCGGCAATGGCCGAGACGGTGGAAATGAAGGCATACGTCGCCGCATGCCCGGAAAGAGCCCGCGCCGACTCACCGACCACCCGGGGCACGTAGCCCGAGGTGTCGACCACGAAGTCCCACGAACGCCCCTCGACCAGCCGATCGAGATCGGCCCGCGCCTCCCGGTCGCCGCGCACGGCCTCCACCCCGGGCACGTCGGCCCCGCTGCGCCCCCTGTTGAACGTCGTGACCTCGTGCCCCCGAGCCAGCGCCGCCTCCACGACGGCACGCCCCAGGAACCCCGACCCGCCCATCACCAGAACCCTCATGGGATCATTCTTCGCCCGCGAGCACCCGGCGATCAGGCATCTTCACCGAGGGCGTAGAGCGGAGCGGCGGCACGAGGTGCACCCTGGCGGTCGCGATGTCGAAGTACAGCCCCACCAGCTCCAGCTTGCCCGCCCTGACCTGCTCGTCGACCTTCCGGTACGTGCGCAGGTTCTCCAGCTGCTGCTGCACGTTGACCCGGCACAGCACGTCCAGGGCGCCGCTGTGCAGCCGATCGCCCTCGGTCTCGATGAACGTGGCCAGGCTGTGGTCGCCGTGCCGCAGCCACCGGCGCAGCCCCGGCAGGCTGCCTGCCTGCACGCCCGCGCTGAGCACCCCCGCCATCGCGCCGCACCCGGAATGGCCGCACACCGTGATCGTGTGCACGCCCAGCACCTGCGTCGCGTACTCGATCGCGGCCACCACCGAGTCGTCGTGCGGCTCCGAGCCCCTGCGCGGCACCAGGTTGCCGATGTTGCGCACCGTGAACAGGTCGCCGGGACCGCTCGCGGTGATCAGGCTGGGCATGATCCTGGAGTCCGCGCACGTGATGAACAGGTGCGACGGCTGCTGCTTGCGGGCCAGCTCAGTGAAGATCGGCTTCACCAGCGGAGCCGTGTGCCGATGGTATTCGCGGGCCCCCGCCGTCAGCAGGCACTCCACCTCCGCGGATGCGCCGTCGGACGGCGTTGTCCGGCGGGTCCGGTGCGCCCACGGCAGCCACCAGCGGTCCGGCACCTTCGGCGGCGACTTGACCGGGAACATGCGCGCCCCGCTGGCCGCCAGCGCGTACCACTCGTCGTGCAGCTCGTCGATGTTGACCGTGCCGCCCATCCGCTCGTGGTCCAGCCGCCAGGAGTGGATGGCCTCGAAGGCGGCGTTGTCCATGAAGTCGATGTTCAGGTCGAGGTCCACGGGCCTGCCCGCCGGGATCGTCCGCAGCTCGTGCGTCAGCCGCGGCACGCCCAGGAACGTCAGCGACCCCGAGATCGTCACGTGCATCCGGCCGTCCCGGTCCTCGCGCTTCAGCACGGTGACCCAGGTCAGGCGGCGCAGCGCGAGCAGCGCGGCCAGGGCCAGCCCGGCCAGCACGCCCTCGGCGAGCCCGAGCAGGATCACGGCGCCCATCGTCGCCACGTACACGGGCACCTCGCCGTGGCCGTGCACCTTCTTGATGTGGCCCAGGTTCACCATCTGCACGCCGATGAACACCAGCAACGCCGCCAGCGCTTCCAGCGGGATCAGCTTGATCGCCCAGCCCAGTCCGAGCGCGAACATCAGCACCCAGACCCCGTGCAGGATCGTCGACAAGCGCGTACGCGCCCCCGCCTGCACGTTCGTGGTGCTGCGCACGATCACCCCGGCAACCGGCAGGCCGCCGAGCGCGCCGGTGACCATGTTCGCCACGCCCTGCCCGGTCAGCTCCTGGTCGAGATCGGCGCGGCGGCCGCCGTGCATCCCGTCGATCGCCACGCAGCACAGCAGCGACTCACATCCGGCCAGCAGCGCCACCAGCAGCACCGACGCCACGACGAGGTGCCAGTCGCCCTGCGGCAGCACGGGGAACGCCCACTCCGTCATGCTGTGGGACAGGTCGACGCGCGTGACGTCCCAGTTGAACACCCAGGCGGTGATCGCCGCCGTGAGCAGCGCGGCCAGCGGCGCGGGCACGACCTTGATCCGCTTGGGGAGTCGCGTCCACAGTGCCAGCACCATGATCGTGAGCAGGCCGACGGCGACCTTGTGGCCGTGCAGGTCGGCGATCTGCCCGGGCAGCTCGACGAGGTTCGCCACGGCGGAGCGCTGCGAGCTGCCGCCCAGCACGACGTGCAGCTGGGCGAGCGCGATGATCACGCCGACGGCCGCCAGCATGCCGTGGATGACGGCCGGCGACACCGCGAGCGCCGCCCGGGCCGCCTTGAACACCCCGAGCACGAGCTGTACGGCCCCGGCCAGCAGAGTGATCATGCACGTGGCGCGCCATCCGTACGTGTGCACCAGGTCCACGACCACCAGCGACAATCCGGCGGCGGGCCCGCTGACCTGTACGGCCGAGCCGCCGAGCGCGCCCGCCACGATCCCGCCCACCACGGCGGCGATCAACCCGGCGGCGAGAGGCGCCCCGGAAGCCATCGCGATGCCCAGCGAAAGGGGCACCGCGACCAGGAAAACCACGAGGGAGGCTGGCACATCATGCCGGAGGGTGCTCAGCCAGCTACTCTTCGTGTCGCGGAACATGGAGCAAACCCTATTGCTCCGTCGACCCTGCTTTAGTGGTGCGTCACACGGGTTTTACGCATTAATGGGCGCCTGGGCTCAGCGGTAGTAGTCGTGCGGGTAATCCTGCTCAGGAGCGCGCCGGCGGCCGCCCTGAGCGGGCTGCGACTGGCCGCCCTGCCTGTTGTTGTCGCCGAACGCCGGCCAGCTCCCGCCCGACGGCGGCTCCGGCCAGGGGGCCGCCGCGGTGGTGATGTCGCCCGTCTCGTAGGCGATCGATCCCGGGGGAGACGCCGGCGTCGGCGTGGACGTCGGCGTGGACAGCACGTCGTCGTAGGCCGAGACCGCCCGGCCTGGCACGGTCGGTGTGCCGGTTGCGGGGGAGGGCCCGGTGAGCGGGTCGGAGTCGTCGGCCACGGCCCAGCCTGCGCGCACCTCGTAGGAGGCGGGGTAAGACGGGCGCGCGGGCTCCTCGAACGCCGGCCACGAGGTCGCCGGGCCGCCGTAGGCGGTGGCCGGGGTCGGGTCGTCCAGTATGTCGGGCGAGGCGCTCCACGAGCCGGAGGTGGTGGAGGCGGGCGGGTTGGTCCAGGTGGTCTCGAGCGGGTCGGCGCCGTTGCCTGTGTAGGCGGGGAACGGGTCGCTCGTCGGCGCGCCGTGGATGGGCGTCGGCTGCGCCACCGGGAACGAGCCGCTGGAGTTGGGGCCGGCGGCGGGGAACGAACCACTGCCGTTGACCGGTGACGCGGGGAACGAGCCGCTGCCGTTGGCGGCGGGGAAGGAGCCGCTTCCGCCGGCCGGGGAGGCGGGGAAGGAGCCGCTGCCGTTCGCGGACGGGGAGTATGACCGGGAGGACGGCATCGAGTCGGAGGCGGGGCGCGGGGTGGGGGCGGGGGCGCCCACGCCCAGGATGCTCATCACGTCGGAAGTCGGAGTCGGGGCCGCGAAGGTCATGGTGCGCTGGTCCGCCAGCTCGGCCTGTGCGGGAGTGGCCCGCTTGGCGGGCTCGACCAGGTCGGCGAGGTTGGCCGCCGCGGCGGCCGCGGGCACCTGGCGCTGAGGCAGGGGAGCCTGGATGGTCGTCGCCTCGGGGTCGACGGATGCCGCCGCCACGGGCTGGGGCCTGGCCCGCCGCCGCTGGCTGGGGCGCTCGGTGGGCCGTTCCGCCGGACGCTCGGCGGGACGCTCGCGATCGTCGGGGCGGGCGGCGGCCTTCCTGGCAGCCACTGTGCCGCCGGCGCCGAAGTTACCCTGCTCGGCGTCGCTGCGGATGTTGGCCCAGAACTCCTCGTCCTCGTCGTCCGAGCTAGGGTTGCCCCACTCGTCGACGCCACGCCTGCCACGCTGGCCGGTGCGTACCGGTTTCGGCGGCTTGGGCTCGTCAATGGGGCTGAAGTCGGGGCTGAAGTTCCTCATCCGCGGTTCGTGCGCGGCGAACTCGTCCGTCGATCGACAATGGGTCATCTCCTCCTTCTCGGCCATCTCCTTCAGCCGTTCCGGAGGGAGAGAGCTCTCCCGGCGGTTCATCGAACGCATGCCCAGTGCCACGACGACGAGCACGAGGAGCACGACAGCGACCAAGCTCACTACAACCGCAGTCATTGCACCACCCTCAAAGCCATGGCCTCCCTCTGGCGCCGGTGAGATCGCGCGGCCATCGACGCGATCTGCCCCCTTTGATCACCAGTGCCTGAACATTGGATCTGATTGTGTCGGACCACTATGAGCGTTGTCACACCCTACGTGAAGAATTGGTACACCGTACTACCTGCAGTGTTCGGCCTCTCACTGGATGTCGACCGCCGTGAGGCGGCCCCGGGCTATGGTCTGGTCCGCGATCTGCTTCAGGATCTCCGGAAGGGTGTCGCCCTTCTGGAGATCGACCTTGCCGTCCAACGTGTAAACGGTGAAGCGATAGTTGCCCTTGTCGCAAGGCGGCTCATAGCCCGCCTTCCCACTGGTGACCCTCGCCTGGCCGGACCCCTCGGGAGGGTCCTTGGAGGCGTTGGGGCCCAGCTCGGTCGTGGTCGCCGGGATGTTGTAAAGCACCCAGTAGACGGCTGAACTCGAGCTGCTGTGCGCGTCGGCCACGATCGCGATCGACTTCGCCTCGGACAGCGGCTGGCTCGACCAGCGCAGCGGCGGGCTGCCCTGATCGCCCTGGCAGGAGTATTCGCGCGGTAGCGGCTTGCCGTTGCGCAGCTCCGGGCTGGAGACGTTGATCTCCGCGATGTCCAGGGCCTGAGATCTGCCGATGAGACTGCCGCAACCCGACAGTGCGAACGCCGCGACAACCACCGTCACAGTGACGGTGATGCGTCGCACGCGTGCTGTCGCGTTACACAGCCCCATGCCGGACGATGCTACGCGGGTCTCGGCAGTGCGCAGACCGTTTCTCGATGGTCCGTGCTTGGTAAAGGATCCGAAATCGACCGGAATCACGGCATCTGCGAAGTGACGTTGGACACACTGGCCGCCTTCGCCCGACACCGCGACGCCGTATCCGGCCATACCGAGGGAACCCTTTCCGGCCTGCCGCTTCACGGGCGTGGAACGCGGGGCGGGAGCGCGTACAGCGACCCGACAAAAGGGACATGGGTTTCGGTCGCAGCTTGTGGCGAAAAGTGCCGGCTGCGGCGGACGGCGGCTGCCACGTTGCGTGGGGGCGCTCGCGCTGAGGGTTGCGGTCCCGCGCGGCCCGGGGCCTGGCTGGCACGAACGTGGCGCCGCCGACGTGGCCAGGCTCGACAGCCTGCGGCCGGGCCGCCACGAGCATGGCACCGCGGCGGAGCGGGCACCGCCGGACACGCCGGAACCGGCGGCGGATCTTTACCCGCCCCATCAGCGGATCATCTTCCGCGATGGATTCGCCGCCGAGCAAGGAGATCCAGCGCGGCACGCCGAGCGGCGCTCGGCCGGTGAACGCGCGTCCTAAGCTGGGCGTGTGACGTCAACAGGCCCGCTGCGCGATCCGGCGAACCGCGTCTCGCCCAAGGCCGTGCGCCTGTGGCTGCTCGAGGCACTGATCGCGTTCGTGCTCTTCCTGGGCGGCGCCCTCCTCGTGTCGCGATGGGTGGGCGGGAGCGGGTGGTCGTGGGTGCCGGACTGGTTCGCCGCCAACTCCTGGTTGCTGCCCCTGGCGGTCGTGCTGGTGCTCCTGCCGTTCCTGGCGGCCGAGCCGTTCGTACGCTACGCCGTGCATCGCTGGGAGCTCGCAGACGACATCGTCTACGCCCGGTCGGGGTTCCTGACCAGGGAGTGGGTGTTCGTGCCCGTAAGCCGCATCCAGACCGTCGACAAGGGGCAAGGGTGGCTGGAGCGGATGCTCGGGCTGGCCACGCTCGAGATCCGCACCGCGTCCCACGCCGGCTCCTCGACGATCAAGGGCCTCGACCACCTGGTCGCGGCGGCGCTGGCCGAGCAACTCGCGCACCGGGCGGAAGAGCTCAGAGACGACGCGACATGACCGAGCCCACGCCTTCCGGGGAGGGCGCCCCTCCGGTCCCAGCCGGAGCGCCGCTGCGGCTGAGCCCGAAAGTGCTGTTCATCGACCCCGTACGCATGCTGCCCTCGCTGCTCCTGCCCCTCCTCGGCCTGCTCTTCGTGGGCGGTTTCTCGGCCAGATCGTACGGCTGGGCGGCGTTCGGCGTCGTCGGCACCGTGGTGTTCGCGGTCATCAGGTGGGCCACCTTCACCTACGAGATCGTCGGCGACCGCCTGGAGACCAAGCGGTCGCTGATCAGCCGTTCCGTCCGCACCATCCCGCTGGAGCGGATCCGCGGTGTCGACGTGTCCACGCCGCCCATGCACCGGCTCTTCGGCCTGTCCGTACTCAAGATCGACACCGGGGCGAGCGGCGGGGACCAGGAGGCCGAGCTCGACGGGGTCACATTGGCCGAGGCCGAACGTCTCAAGGCCGTGCTGCTGCGGCGCGCGGCTCGGCCGGAGCCGCACGTCCCCACCGGACCGGCCGAGCGGCCGATCATCGGCGTGCCGCGCAAGTGGCTGCTGTACGGGCCACTGTCGGGCGCGTACCTGCTCACCCCCTTCGCGCTCGCCGGCGGCGCCGTGGGGCTGGCGTTCCAGTGGGGGGACCAGCTGGGGTTCGGCCGGAACGCCGCCTGGCACGTTGTGCAGTGGCTCTGGGACCAGCCCTACCTGCTGCTGATCGTGGCGGTGCTGCTCGTCCTGGCGATGCCGGTCCTCGGCGGGCTGATGTACGCGGTCTTCAACTGGGACTTCCGGCTCAAGCGCCGCGACGGCTACCTGGTGGCGGAGCGCGGGCTGGTCAACCGGCGCAGCGTGTCGCTGGAGTCGAGGCGGGTGCGCGGCTACGAGATCGTGGACGGCCTCGCCGAGCGGTGGGCCGGGGTCGTCCGCGTCTGGGCCATCGTGACCGGGCTCGGCGATTCGGCCACTCGCGGGCAGTTGCTGCCGGATGTGCCGCGCGCGGTCGCGTACCAGGTGGCGGAGGAGGCGATCGGCCCCTACCGGGCCGCTCTGCGCCGCCACCCGCCCGTGGCGCGCAACCGCCGACTGTTTCGCGCCGTCTTCCCATGGCTGGTGGCGGCGTTCGTGAGCGCTGTCGCGGTCTGGGCGACGGGCGCGATGCCGTGGTGGATTCTCCTGGTGCTGACACTGCTGGCGGCCGGTGCCGGGGTTCCCCTGGGACTCGACAGGTACGCGTCGCTGGGACACGGCTATGACGGGGTGCGGCTGGCGGTGCGCTCGGGGTCGCTGCGGCGTTCGAAAGCCGTGATCGAGCGCCGCGCCGTGGTGGGGTGGCGGCTGCGGCAGACGTGGTTCCAGCGGCGGGCCGGGGTGCTCACGCTGATCGCCGGCGTGGGCGCCGGCAAGGGGGGATATTCGGCGATCGACGTCTCGGAGGCTCAGGGGGCGGCCTTCCCCGCCGAGGTGACACCGGAATGGCTCGCACCCTTCCTGACGCCGCCGGCGGAGCCCCGCCCGCCCGCCGGGTGAAGCCGCGCCGCGGACCGTGGTGCAGCGGCGCCGGCCGCGGTGTGCGGCGGCGGCGTCCGTGGTGGTTGCGGTGTGGCGGCGGATGGCGGTCTTGAGGACGGGCGCCGCCACGGCATCGGCGAAGGGCCGGACGACAGACGCAGGTCTGCCGCCGGTGAAGGCGCGGCCGGTCCGGGTGCCGGTCCGGTAGGCGAGGTCAGTCCTGGCGGCGGGCGCCGAACATGATCTCGTCCCACGTCGGGACCGAGGCCCGGCGTCCCCTGGAGCCCTTGCGCGCCTGGCGGGCGGCCGGAGCGGGGGGCGGGGACGGCACCGGTACGGCCTGCTCTTCCTCGGCCTTGCCCTTGCCTGTCCGCGCCGCCGGCACCTTGGGCTCCACGGGGGCGGGCTTGGGCTTGGGCGCCGGAGGCTTGGCCTGTTGCACGGGCTCGGGCGTCGCAGGCTCGTCGCCCTCACTTTCGGCCTTCGAATCCGGTACGTCCTGCGCCGCGTCGTCCTTGACACCCTCCGGCGTCTCGGCGGGCGCGGCTTCGACCTTGGGCTCCGCGGCCGCCGCCGGCTGGTCAGGGACCTTTGCCGGTCCATCCGCCCCTGGGACAGGGGCGTCCGACGGAGTGGTGACGTCCACGGCGGGAGCCGGGTCGGCAGCAGACGAAGCACTGGGCGACGCGGCAGCGCTGGCCTCGGCGGCAGGCGGCGTGGCAGGGGCTGCGTCGGCGTCGGCGGCAGGTGGCGTGGCGGGAGTTGCGTCGGTACTGGCCTCAGCGGTAGGCGGCGTGGCAGGGGCTGCGTCGGTACCGGTTTCGGCGGTAGGCGGCGTGGCAGGGGCTGCGTCGGTACCGGTTTCGGCGGTAGGCGGCGTGGCGGGAGCTACGTCGGTGTCGGCCTCAGCCCTAGGCGGTGTCGCGGTGGACGAAGCGGTCGGCTCGGCGGCGGGCGCGGCGGTGGCGGGCGAGGCCACGACCGGCCCTGTGACGGGCGTCGGCTCCGCGATGGGGGCCGGTTCGGCGACGGGCGTCGGCTCCGTGACGGGCGTCGGCTCCGTGGCGGGGGCCGGTTCGGCGGCGGGCGTCGGCGCGGTGACGGGGCTTGACTCGGCAGCCGGAGCCGGCGCCGGGATGGAGATCGGCGGCTGAGCGTCCGGTGCCGTGCTGACAGTCGCTTCCGGCGCGCGGGCGGCGGCCGGCTCGTCCGTTGCCGAGGAGGGCTCGGCGGTCGCTTCGGCGCGCGCAGGGGTCTGCGCCGCGGTCGCGTCCGGCTCGGAGACCGGCTCGGTGGCGACGCTCACCTGCGTGTCGGCCTTGGCCGGGGCGGCTGGTTGCGCCTCGGGAGCCGGTTCGACGGCCGGCTGTGTGGCGGAGGCCGACTGAGCGGCCGGCTGCGCGGCAACCTGCTGTGTGGCGGAGGCAGGCTGGGCGGGCGGTTGCGCCGTGGAGGTCGGCTGAGCGGCCGGTTGTGCGGCGGCCGGTTGCGTGGTCGAGGTCGGCTGCACGGCCGGTGAGGCGGGGGCCTGCGCGGCGACCTGCTCCTGCGGCGTGTGCTCTTGCGGCGACGTGTGCGCCTGCACGGCTGGCTGTGCCTGTGCGGAAGATTGCGCCTGCACGGCTGGCTGTGCCTGGGCGGAAGGTTGCGGCTGTGCGGAAGGTTGCGCAGGAGGATGCTCCTGCGTGGAGTGCTGCTCGCGACCGGATCCCTGATCGCCGGTGGTGGTGCGCTCCTGGGCGGCGGCGGGCGGTTCCTCGGCGGCGGGTCGCGAGGACGTACGGGAGTCCCCGGGTGCGGGCGTGGCGGGAGCGTAGATGGCGTCGCTGTCGCGCTCGCCGGCACGGCCGGTCCCGAAATCGGGCAGCCATGGCGAAGACCCGCCGCGGCGAGAGGAGGTCTCGCCAGGACGGGCATGACCGGTCTCATGAGCAGGCGGCTCAGGCCGGAAGGATTCGCGCGACGGAGGCTCCTGCCGGAACGCCGACTCGCGGGACGGCGAATCCTGACGCGGGCTCGGGTCGGGCGTGCCGGATGACGCGTCCGGCGCCGGCTCGCGCGGGGGAGCGGCGCGGTCGAAGGGCGCCTCGCGCGACGGCACCTCCGGCGCACGCGAGTATCCGCTCTCCGAAGACCGGGACGGCGGGTTGTAGCCGACCGCCGGCTCCTCGGGTTCGCGCCGCACCGAACCCGGGAACGGCAGCGCGTCGGAGGTGAGCGGCGGCACCGGCTGGAGCTTGGCCACGCGGGGAGTGAACGGCGTCACCGTCGTGTCCTCGACCACCGGAGGCTCGGCGTCGAAGTCTGCCGAGGACAGGCGCATGGCCTCGTCGTCGTGGGGCGTCACGTGGCGCTTGCGCGGGTCGAAGAGCCACTCGGCGTGCCGCGTGTGACCGTTCCACACGTAGCCGAGATTGACCCGCCACAGGCCGTCGTCGCGCTTGGCGGAGTCCCAGTCGATCTCGTCCGTGGGCACACCGCGCCTGGTCAGCCGCTCCGCGACGAGATCACCGAGGGTCGGTCCCGGGGCGGACTCCCCGGGCATGCGCACGGCCACCCGTTGCGCCTGCTGAGCGACGTACTCCCGCTCCTGCAGCACTGGCCCCTCGAACCAGCGGACGCGTTCGACCGGGATTCCGGCGGTCGCGGCGATCTCCTCCGCGGTCTCTCCGGCGCGAATGCGGGCCTGGATCTCCTTGGGGCGCAACGGACTCTCCACTTCGATCTCGTACTGGCCGAGACGGGAGAAGTTGCCGCGGACGGCAGCACGGAGCCGGTCGTCCACGGGAAGGGTGAAGCGCGTACCTCGCCCGGCAGTAGCCAGCACGAGATAGGTGCCGTCCTCACTCACCGCGACGAGTCGGAGCTCCTGCATGCGAGTCCCTTCGTCAGCGTCGCCATTCTTCCCCCGGACCCTTGAGTCTCTCGCGTGTGCCGGTTGCCTGCCAGCACCGTACCCGGCATGTCCGAACATCGCCTTCATGGGATAGGCCCGGGGCGATGTGACGCCGGTCACATTTGTCGATTCCATCCCTCTAGAGCCCGCCGTCGCGCATGAGGAGGTTAGAGGCCCTCAACGGATTCTGGCGAATCGCGCCGCCGGCCGCAGTGCAATTGAGCCGGGACGCCAAGATGGCCGGGTCCGCGGTGGGACGGTGCTCCAGGAAGCCGGCGGCGGCCCCCGCGATGTGCGGGGCGAACGCCGAGTACGCCGCGCCGCCCCGCCCCACACGGCAGGCGCCCGTGTCGGCCGCCGCGACGACGAACACGCCCGACCGCACCAGGTCCTGTACGGCGGTGGCGAGCGCGGGGGAGTCGGCGCCGTCGAGGGAGAGGACGGCGACGGACGGGCCGCGTGCGTGCCTGCGGGTCCAGTCGAGGCCCGCCAGCACGTCGGCCAGCGTGCCCGCGCCGCCGCAGCCGATCACGCGTACCGAGGCGATCCCGGCGCGGGGCGCGATCGCATGGACGCGGCCGGCGACCCGCGTGCCGTGTCCGGTGCAGTCGCGCCCGGTGCCGCCGGTGGCGTCGAAGGCGCGCCAGGCCCGGTCCCCGAACTCGGCCACGTCAATGCCGCTGTCGACGACGTACACGGTGGTGCCCGCACCGGTGGCCTGGCCGGCGACGGGACGGGCGGCTCTCTCTGTCATGGGGTGGATCTCGCGGTCGGGCTCGATCGCGCGCACCCGTGGGTCGGCGCGTAGGGAAGAAAGTTCGGCGGCGGTGAGGAAGGTGGCGAAACCGGGTAGCGCGGCCGTGTAGTAACGCCGCACCCGCCACCTCACCTCGCCGACGAGATCGCGGGCGGCCGCCCTGCTGCGCGCGGTGACGATGTAGGGCCGGGTGGGTTCGGAGGTTGCGGGGCGCAGGGCGAGTCCTGAAGCGGGCGTCATGGCGAGAGGTGCGGCGGTCGTGACGGCCGTCGCCACGGCCGCGGCGAGGTATACGGAGGGCAGGCCGAGTCGTCGGGACACGAGTGACGAGGGTGCCCGCCCCCCTGCCCATCCCGGTAACGGGACACGCCCGCCCACCCCAACATGAGCCAGTTCTTTACCGAAACTAGCCGAGGACGACGTCCAGGTAGTCGTTGGCGAACAGGCGGCGCGGGTCGAGCCGGTCGCGCAGGGCGACGAAGTCGGCGAAGCGCGGGTAGACCTTGCTCAGGTAGGAGGCGTCCCTGGTGTGGAGTTTGCCCCAGTGCGGCCGCCCGTCCAGCCGCGTCATGATCTCCTCCACACCCTCGAAGTACGCGGGGTTGGGGGTCGGGCGGTAGATGTGGCAGGCGACGTACGCCGACGCCCGCCCGTACGCGGTGGACAGCCAGGCGTCGCTGGGCGGCGTGACCCGTACCTCCACCGGAAAGGTGATCTTCCAGTCCATGCGGTCGATCAGGTCGCGGGTCTCGCGCAGCGCCTGGGCGAGACGCTCGCGCGGCACGGCGTACTCCATTTCGAGGAAGCGCACGTCCCGCCGCGCCGTGAAGATCTTGTACGAGGTGTCGACCGCCTCCGAGTCGCCCAGCGCCGCCGCGCTGACCTCGTTGATCCGCGGGATCAGCCCAGGAAGGCGGGCCCCTACCGCGCAGGCCGCGCCGAACAACGTGTTCTCCAGGAGCACGTTGTCCATCCACCGCTTGGCCGCGCTCGGCGGCTGGGCCGGGCCGGGGTGCCGGTTGTTGGTCTTGACCAGGCAGGCGTCGGTGTGCGGCAGCCAGAAGAAGTCGAGGTGCTCGTTCGCGGAGGTGAGCTCGTCGAGCGAGGAGAGGATCTCGCTGAGCGCCATCTTGCGCCGCCGGTTGTGCAGCAGGAACGCGGGCTCCACCCGGAATGTCACGGCCGTCAGCACCCCGAGCGCACCCAGCCCCACCCTGGCCGCGTCGAACAGGTCGTCGCCGGGAGCGGCGCTCGCCACCGAGCCGTCGGCGAGCACCAGCTCCAGCTCGGCGACCTGGTCGGCGAGGCCGCCGCTGTCGCGCCCGGTGCCGT
Organism: Nonomuraea sp. H19; assembly: GCF_052068215.1. Lineage (NCBI taxonomy): Bacteria > Bacillati > Actinomycetota > Actinomycetes > Streptosporangiales > Streptosporangiaceae > Nonomuraea > Nonomuraea sp. H19. The sequence goes on from NZ_JBQHCV010000012.1 coordinate 211,110, forward strand.
GCGTGCCGGTCTGGATGGCGCCCGCGACGGTCTGCTCGGTGATGTCGCCCATGTTCGCCAAGGCCAGCCCGCGCGCGTCGAGCAGTTCGTTCAGCACCCGTAACGGAGTGCCCGCCAGCACGGTGACGCGGTCGTCCGCATATGACCTGATCCCGGTCAGCGCCTGCGGTCGCAGCATGATGCCGTCGGTGAGGGCCACTCCCGTGAAGGAGTGGCCCGTGCCGACCATGCGAACCCGCCGCCCCACGGCGGCCGCGTCCCGCACGGCGTGTACGACGTCCGGCACGGAGGCGGGGGTACGCACCTCGACAGGGGTGCCCGACTGGTTGCGCGCCCAGTTCACGAACACCATGAGCACCCCTTCACTCGATTAAAGGTGAACGATACTCACCTTTCCCAGCCTGCCGGAACCGGGAAGATGTCGCCGGGCTGCAGGTTCTGACGCTTGACGATGTCAGAGACCTTCACCAGGTGGTAGCCCTTGTTCTGCAGCGTCTTGACGATCGAGGGCATCGCGTCGACGGTCTGCTTCACCCAGTCGTGCATGAGGATGATGCCGTCGCGCTCGGCGACCTCGAGGGTCTTCTTCTTGATGGCGTCCACGTTCTTGCTGGCCCAGTCCTCCGAGCCGCCGGTCCACAGGATCATCGGCATGCCGAACTCGGCGGCGACGTCGGAGACCTGCAGGTCGGCCATGCCGTACGGCGGCCGCAGCAGCTTGGGCTCGACGCCCGCCGCCTTCTTGATGGCGTCCTGGGTCTTCTGGATCTCGCTCCTGATGGCCGCAGGCTCGATCTTCGTGAAGTCAGGATGGCTGTAACTGTGGTTGCCGAGCTCGTGGCCCTCCGCGACCATGCGCTTGACGAAGGCAGGACGGCTCTTGGCGTACTGGCCTTCCAGGAAGAACGTCGCCTTGGCGTCGTACTTCTTCAGCGTGTCGAGCAGCGTGCCGGCGTACTTGCCCGGTCCGTCGTCGAAGGTCAGCGCGATGCACTTGACCTGCTCGCAGTCGACTGGGGCTTTCTTGGGAGCCTGGGCGAAGGCGGGCGCCGGGGCGAGGGTGAGGCAAACAGCCGCGATAGCCAGGAGTGAAGTGCTTTGTCGGAACATTAGTAGAAGCTTCCAGAGTGATGGGTGTTGCGAGGGATGCACCGACGGTATCGGATCATCTCTCCGCGGGTGAAGGAGCCTCGGGAAGTCTCAGGAAATTCGAACCTCCGATCCCCACGGCCGCGGCGAGCAACGCCGCGCCCAGCGAGAGGAGGTACGCGTCGGACGCGCCGACCGCCTCGGTGAGCCGCCCGCCCGCCCACGCGCCCAGCGCCACGCCGAAGCCCACCGAGGTGGAGATCCACGCCATGCCCTCGGTGAGCAGGGACGGCGGCACCAGCCGCTCGGTGAGTGAGAAGCCGGTGATGAGCGTCGGCGAGATGGCGAACCCGGCCAGGAACAGCGCGCCCGCCATGATCCACGTGTTGCCGATGAACACGATCGGCGCCAGCCCCAGTGTGAACGCGCACAGCGCCCGCATGAACCGGCTCCGCAGAGAGATCCGCCAGTGCCGGGAGCCGAACCAGAGCCCGGACACCATCGAGCCGCCCGCGAACGAGGCCAGCAGGAATCCCGCGGCCCACTTCACCCCCCGCTCGTCGGCGAACGCCACCGTGATCAGGTCGACGGACCCGAACACCGCCCCCATCGCCAGGTAGACGCCCGACAGCAGGGCGATGCCGGGGATCAGGATGGGCGTGCCGTCCGCGGACCTGGTCTCCTGGACGGGCGGCTGCGTGCGCCGCTGCGCCGCCAGCGCGAGACTTCCGACGATCATGAAGGTCAGCGCCGCGGCCAGGCCCGCGTACGGGCTCAGCCCGGTGGCCAGCACCGTGACCAGGGCGGGCCCGGTGACGAAGACGACCTCGTCGACGACGGACTCGAAGGCGAAAGCGGTGTGCAGCTTGTGCGTGCCGCCGTGGATGACCGACCAGCGGGCCCGCACCAGCGAGCCGAGCGACAGCGAGGTGACCCCCGCCACCAGGCCGCTGGCGTAGAGCGTCCACTCCGGCAGCCGCAGGCCGGCACTGAGCATCAGGGCGGCCAGCGCGATCGCGTTGACGATGGCGAACGGGGGGATCACCCGGTTCTGCCCGAGCCTGTCCACGAGCCGCCCGGACAGCGGGGCGGCGACGGCGAAGGCCACGGTCATGGTGGCGGCGACCGCACCGGCGGTGGCATAGGAGCCTGTGAGCGCGGTGATCAGCAATATGATCCCGATGCTGAGCATGGACATCGGCATCCGCCCCACGAAACCGGCGAGCACGAAGGCCTTGATGCCAGGCCCCTCGAACAGTCCCCGGTAAGGCCCGACCACCCTGTTTCCCCCTTACTTTCGCGGCCTAACCATCCCGCACCGACTATGTGGACGGCAAGTCGTTTATCGGCGGCTTGGGTTAACGTGTCCCGAGTGTCGGGTCTTCCCTCCTTCCGGGCGGTCATGCTCATGGTCACCGCCGTGCTCGCGGTCACCGCCGCGGTCGGCGGGCTTGTCGTGCTCCTTGGCGATGACCTGGTCAAACCCGCTCAAGAGCAGGTACGCAAGCCGCCTCGAAAGCAACAACAGGCCGCACCCCGGCTCGACCAGCTCGTGCCGACGGCCGAGCCGGTCAAGGACTTCGGCGCGGGCGGTCCCGGCGTCACCGTGACCCCGCCGCGCGTGCTGGCGATCGCCCCGGCCGCGGTGCCGAAGCCGACCAGGTTCGCGCTCGGCCAGTTGAAGCACGTGCAGAAGGTGATCGTGGTGGACGCGGGCGCGGTCAAGGTGTCGGGCACCGCGCTGAACCTGCTGGCCGTCGACCCGGCCGACTTCCGCTCGTGGACGCCCCAGCCGGTGGCCGACCAGCCGGCCTTGTGGAGCGCGCTGGCCAGGGGCGAGCTGGTGGCCGACACGAGCGCCATGCGCGAGTTCGGGATGATCCTGGGCGCCATGTACCAGGTGGACGGCGGCCCCAGGCTGCGCGTCGCGGCCTCGGCCGCGCTCGGGCTGCACGGCGTGGACGGGCTGGTGGGGGCTGATCTGGGCAGGTCGCTGGGGTTCGCGCCGGGGGTCGCGGTGCTGCTGCACGGCAAGCCGGGCAAGATCAGCGAGTCGGGGGTGCGCAAGCTGCTCGGCAAGGGCGCCCAGGTCGTCACGCTGGACGCGGCCGCCCGTAAGGCGAAGACGACCCGGCAGACCCCGCAGCCGGTCACCGTGGGCCGGCCGGGCAGCTATCTGGAGCTCTACAAGGCCTCCGCCACCCGCTGCCCCGGACTGTCGTGGACGGTGCTGGCCGCGATCGGGCAGGTGGAGAGCGGGCACGGGCGCAACAACGGGCCGTCGAGCGCGGGCGCGCTCGGGCCCATGCAGTTCATGCCCGCCACCTGGAAGCACTACGGCGTGGACGGCGACAGCGACGGCAAGGCCGACATCTGGAGCCCGTACGACGCGGTGCCGGGCGCGGCCAACTATCTGTGCGCCAACGGGGCCGGCAAGGGCGGCGAGAAGTTACGCAAGGCGATCTGGTTCTACAACCACTCGTGGGACTACGTGAACAAGGTCATGAGCATCGCCGCCGCGTACGCGAAGACCTATGCGTGACTCCTCCGCTGAGGCGCCGGGCAGCAGGTGAGCGGGCAGGGGACCGGCTCGGGCTCGTCCATCAGCTCGCGCACCATCTGGACGAAACGCGGGTGCGTGCCCGCGGTCGCCGCCCGCTCCATGGGCAGGCCGATCTCCGCGGCCACCTGCCTGGCCTCGGTGTCGAGGTCGTAGACGACCTCCATGTGGTCGGAGACGAACCCGATCGGCACCAGCACCACCGACCCGGCGTCGATCTTGCGCAGGTGGTCGCAGACGTCCGGCTCCAGCCACGGCACCTGCGGCGGGCCGCTGCGCGACTGCCACACCAGGTCCCACGGCCCGGTGCGGCCGAGCGCCTGGCTGACCAGCTCGGCGCTCCTGCGCAGCTGCGCCTCGTAGAGCCCGCCGGACGGGCCCGCGGTCTCGGCCATCGCGACCGGGATGCTGTGCGCGGTGAACACGAGCCGGGCGTCGTCGCGGCCGAGCCGCTCCAGCGCCGCGCGGGTGTGGTCGGCCATCGCGGCCACGAACCCGGGGTGGTCGCCGAAGTGCCGCATCTTGACCAGCTCGGGGCCGCCCTCGACGGAGATCCTGGCGATGTCCTCGTAGTACTGGCGGCAGCTGGAGTAGCCCGCGAACGCCGACGTGGCGAAGACGGCCGCCTTGCGGATGCCGTCGGCCTTCATCTGGCGCACGGTGTCCTCGCCGAACGGGTGCCAGTTGCGGTTGCCCCAGTAGACCGGCACGCCGGCGATCGGCCGCAGCGCCTCGACCAGCTCGCGGTTCTGCTGGTTGATGGGGCTGACCCCGCCGAAGCCCTGATAATGCTCGGCGACCGCCAGCAGCCGCTCACGCGGCACCCCGCGGCCCCGCACGACGTTTTCCAGGAACGGCAGCACGTCGTCGGGCCCTTCGGGCCCCCCGAACGACAGGACCAGCACAGCGTCGTAAGTTCCCACGTGACAACCCTAGACGCGCGAGGGAACGCCCTCGTCTGGGGGAGCGGTTGTCCTTGTCGCGCGGTAGGTTCGATCGAGTGAGCGCATTCAACGACATACGTGACTATGTGGCCATCCCCCGCGTTCTCTCGCTGCGGCTCTCCCCTGACGGCTCCAGGCTGGTCTCGGTGGTCCAGTCGCTCAACCCCGACGGCAAGTCGTACGGCACCGCGCTCTGGGCGATCCCGCTCGACGGCGAACCGTACCGGCTGACCCGCTCAGCCAAGGGCGAGTCGGCCGCGGTCTTCACCGACGCCGGCGACGTGCTGTTCACCTCCGCCCGCCCCGACCCGACTGTCAAGGACTCCACCGACGAGGTGCCCGCGCTCTGGCTGCTGCCCCGCGCGGGCGGCGAGGCCCGCCAGGTGGCCGCCAGGCCCGGCGGGATCGGCGCGGTCCGTACGGCGGCCGACGTCGTCGTGTTCGTCTCCGACGTGCTCGCCGGCGAGGAGGCGGCCGACGAGGAGAAGCGCAAGGCCCGCAAGGAGGCCGGGATCAGCGCCATCCTGCACGAGGGCTCCCCGGTCCGCTACTGGGACCACGACCTCGGCCCCGGCCGGGCCAGGCTGTTCGCGGCGCGGCTCGGCGCGGACCGCCTCGAGGACGTGCGCGACCTGACCCCCGACGCGGGCGACGCGCTGCACGAGGTCACCTTCGAGCTGACGCCCGACGGCGCCACCGTGATCACGACGTGGCGGACGCAGCTGCCGAAGGGCGAGTGGCGTACCGACCTGGTGGCCATCGACGTGGCCACGGGCGAGCGGCGCGTGCTCCTCAGCGCGGACCGCTACGACTTCACCGGCCCGCTGGCCGTCTCCCCGGACGGTGGCAAGATCGCCTGTTCCCGGGATCGGTTCACCGGCCTGGACGTCTCGGCCCGCAGTGAGCTGTGGATCGCCGACCTGGCCACCGGTGAGGGGCGGGCGTACGCGCCCGACCTGTTCGCCGCCGACATCGAGTGGGCGCCGGACTCCTCGGCCGTCTACGTCGCCGCCGACTTCCAGGGCCGCCGCCCGATCTTCCGGGTGCCGCTCGACGGGGAGGTGGCCAGGCTCACCCAGGACGACGCCGCCTACCTCGGGCTCAACGCCTCCGCCGACGGCCGCTTCGTGTACGCCCTGCGCAGCGGCATCGCCCTCGCGCCCGCCCCGGCCGGCATCGACGTCGCCACCGGCGAGATCGCCGACCTGCCCACGCCCGTGCCGCGCCCCGAGGTGGGCGGCTCGCTGACCGAGATCTCCGCCACCGCCGACGACGGCGCCACCATCCGCGGCTGGCTCGTGCTGCCGGAAGGCGCCTCCGCCGAGGACCCGGCACCGCTCGTGCTGTGGATCCACGGCGGCCCCCTCGGCTCCTGGAACGACTGGCAGTGGCGCTGGCAGTCGTGGATCATGGCCGCGCACGGTTACGCCGTGTTGATGCCGGACCCGTGCCTGTCCACCGGCTACGGTCAGGACATGATCGATCGCGGCTGGGGCAACTGGGGCCCGCGCACCCAGGCCGACCTCGACGCGATCGTGGACGTGGCACTGGCCAGGGACGACATCGACAGCGAGCGCATCGCCGCCATGGGCGGCTCCTACGGCGGCTACATGGCCAACTGGCTCGCCGGCCACACCGACCGCTACAAGGCCATCGTCACCCACGCCTCGCTGTGGAACCTCGACCAGTTCGCCGGCACCACCGACGTCTCGATGTACTGGCAGCGCGAGTTCGGCGAGCCCGGCTCCGAGCGGTACGACCTGCTGTCCCCGCACAACGCCCTCGGCAAGATCACCACGCCGATGCTGGTCATCCACGGCGACCGGGACTACCGCGTGCCGATCGGCGAGGCCCTGCGCCTGTGGTGGGACCTGCGGCGCAGCGAGGTGGAGTCGAAGTTCCTGTACTTCCCCGACGAGAACCACTGGATTCTCAAGCCGGGCAACGCCGTCGCCTGGTACGAGACCGTGCTGGCGTTCCTGGCCCAGCACGTGCTCGGCCAGGAGTGGAAGCGTCCGGACTCGGTGGCATGATGACCGACTTCCTGCGACTGGCCGAGGACATCGCCCGCGAGGCGGGAGAGATGCTGCTGGCCAAGCGCCCCACCATGTCCGAGGAGATCGAGACCAAGTCCAGCCCCACCGACGTGGTCACCGCTCTGGACACGGCGTCGGAGCAGCTCATCCGCGAGCGCATCCTGGCGGCCAGGCCCGGCGACCGGATCCTCGGCGAGGAGGGCGGCGAAGATCCGGGGGAGTCCGAGGTTCGCTGGATCGTCGACCCCATCGACGGGACCGTCAACTTCCTGTACGGCCTGCCGGAGTGGGCGGTGTCGATCGCCGTCGAGGTCGCCGGCCAGGTGGTGGCCGGAGTCGTCAACATCCCGGCGCGCGGCGAGGTCTACACCGCCGCGCGCGGCGAGGGCGCCTGGCTCGGCGCCGAGCGGCTGCGCTGCAACACCGGGGTGCCGCTGTCGCAGGCGCTGGTCGCGACGGGATTCGGCTACGGGGTGGCCAGGCGCGCCGTCCAGGGCCAGGTGGTGGCGGCGGTGCTGCCGCGGGTGCGCGACATCAGGCGCGGCGGCTCGTGCGCCATCGACATGTGCCAGCTGGCGGCCGGCCGGCTCGACGCCTACTACGAGCGGGGCATCAACCCGTGGGACTACGCCGCCGCGGGCCTGGTGGCCACCGAGTCGGGAGCCCGGCTCGGCGGGTTGCGCGGCAAGCCGGTCAGCCCCGAGTTCGCGCTCTGCGCGGCTCCCGGGCTGTTCGAGGAGTTGCACGACCTGCTGGTGTCGCTCGACCCCGAGCGCGACGCCTGAGGCGCATAGGGAAACGGCCGGAGCGGCGGCTCCGGCCGTTTCTCGCGGCTAGCGGGGCAGCGGGACGCCGTGATCGTCGGCCAACCGGCGCAGATCCTCGATCTCGGCGGTGAGTGTGTCGGCGAGGTAGTCGTCGCCGACGTTACGGGCCTCCCGAAGGCCCTTATAAGCCTGGTCGAGGCGGTGTTCGATCGTGGTCGTGAACTCGCCCATCTCACCTACTCTCTAGGGGTTCGTCCGTGCAAGGGCGAAATATGCCCATTGCCGACTGATGTCCGAGCAATGGGTGTTCCGCAGGCATACCCCACCCGCTGTCACTCCGAAACATGAATTTCGCTGTGCTCTGTCTCACCGGTGGGTCACCTACCCCTGAACATGCCTTACCGTGCGCTTATCGAGGCTGTGGGCAGAATGAGTGACCAAAATCGGAGAGAGGTGTTCCAGGCGTGCGGGTGCTGGTGGTAGAGGATGAGCGGGTGCTCGCCGACGCGATCGCGACGGGGCTGCGGCGCGAGGCCATGGCGGTGGATGTGGCCTACGACGGCGGCGGCGCGCTCGAGCGGACCTCGTACATCGACTACGACGTGATCGTGCTGGACCGCGACCTGCCGGTCGTGCACGGCGACGAGGTGTGCCGCAAGCTGGTCGAGCAGCGCACCGCCTCGCGGATCCTGATGCTGACCGCGTCCGGTGACGTGGACGACAAGGTCGAGGGGCTCGGCTTGGGCGCCGACGACTACCTGGCCAAGCCGTTCGTGTTCGTCGAGCTGGTCGCCAGGGTGCGCGCGCTCGGCCGCCGCTCCGCGCCCGCGCTGCCGCCCGTGCTGGAGCGGGCCGGGATCCGCCTCGACCCGGGCAAGCGGCTGGTGGAGCGCGACGGCAGGGAGATCGTGCTCACCAAGAAGGAGTTCGCGGTCCTGGAGGAGCTGATGCGCGCCGAAGGCGCCGTGGTCAGCCAGGAGGACCTGCTGGACAAGGCATGGGACGAGAACATCGACCCGTTCACCAACGTGGTGCGGGTGACCATGATGACACTGCGGAAGAAGCTGGGCGAGCCTCAGGTGATCGAGACTGTGCCCGGGGTTGGGTACAAACTGTGACTGACGGGCCAGAGCGCGAAGCCGGGTCGACGCATCCGATGATCAGCCCGCATTCGGCACGGAAAGCGACTCGCGTGCAGGAGGCTCCGCCGCCCAGCGGCCCGCCCGCCTGGGACGGCCCGCCCCCGCCGACGTACGCGCCGGTCCAGCGCACGGCGATGGAGCGCGTGAAGGCGCTCCCCACCAAGGTCAGCATCCGCTGGCGGCTGACGCTGAGCTACAGCCTGCTGTTCTTCGTGGCCGCCGCCGCCCTGCTCTACTCGATCTACGCGATCGTCGGCAGGGCGATCGCCGAGGCGTGGCTGCCGCTGGACACCTCGGACTTCAATCCGGCCATGGCCGCGATCGCCCAGAACCAGTGGAGCCAGGCCAGGCAGCAGGCGGTGGAGACCGCCCAGAGCACGCTCTTCAGCAGCTCGCTCATGGCCCTGCTGGGCGTCGGCATCCTGGCGATCATCCTCGGCTATTTCGTCGCCGACCGGGCGCTGCGGCCGGTGGCGCAGATGACCACCACGGCACGCAAGCTGTCGGAGAGCACGCTCGCCCACCAGCGCATCGCCCTGGAAGGGCCCAACGACGAGCTGAAGGAGCTGGCCGACACCTTCGACGCCATGCTCACCCGCCTCAACGTCGCCTTCGACACCCAGCGCAGATTCGTGGCCAACGCCTCCCACGAATTGCGAACTCCGCTCACCATCAACCGGACGGTGCTGGAGATCGCCCTGTCCGATCCCGAGGCGTCCGAGGATCTCAAAGCGCTCGGCCGTACTCTCCTCGAAGTCAACGCGCGTAACGAGAAGCTCATCGAGGGACTGCTGTTGCTGGCCAGGAGCGAGCGCGAACTCGCGGTGCGCAAACCGCTGGACGTTCAGGAAGTCGCTCAGACGGCCGTGGAACAGGTCATGCCCTTCGCCGAGGAAAACGGGGTCACCGTGACGACCGATCTGGTCAGCGCGCCTACCGTAGGCGATCCCGTGCTCTTGGAGCGCTCCGTCAGCAATCTGCTGGAGAACGCCGTCAAGTACAACATGCCCGAAAACGGAAAAGTTTGGATCCGGACGGGAATGGTGGACGGTGCCTTGGTTGTTCAGGTGGCCAACATGGGACAGCACGTCCCGGCGTACGAGGTCAACAGCCTGTTCGAGCCGTTCAGGAGGCTCCACGCGGACCGCGTGGAATCGGCCAAGGGAGCGGGTCTCGGGTTGTCCATCGTCCGTGCTGTGGTGCAGGCTCACGGCGGAAACGTGGCCGCGGTGCCGCGTGAGGGCGGAGGACTAGTGGTGACCATTCGGCTGCCGAGACGCTGAATCGTGTTGCTCCGGGAACGTTCGCCCGCGTGTTGATGCACCAGGGGTGTCTCGTCCTCGGCGCACATGTGGTTGGATGTGCCGTCGAACACGGTGGTGCATGGCGCCAAGGCTGTGGGTTTCGCCATATTTGGCTAACCATTGCCGTCGGCGGCACGCCCTGACGTGTTGGGAGGTTCGTTGCCCGTTCCCGCGGGGTACCGATGGGAAATCTCCCCGGCGGTACGGGCACAAGACGGGACTCCCGGACGTTAGAAGACGCGCGGACGAGCGCGAAGACATATGGATGAGGGGGATGGAGTAAGCACAATGGCTACCGACTACGACAGCCCGCGCAAGACAGACGACGACCTGAGTGAGGACAGCCTTCAGGAGCTCCAGGCGAGGCGCACGGACAAGTCGTCCGGCAGCATCGACATCGACGAGACCGACCTGGCCGAGTCGCTGGAGTTGCCTGGTGCGGATCTGTCGAACGAAGAACTCTCCCTGCGGGTGATCCCCCGCCAGGCCGATGAGTTCACCTGCTCGCGCTGCTTCCTGGTGCACCACCGCAGCCAGCTGGCTTCTGAGAAGAACGGCCAGCAGGTCTGCCGGGAGTGCGCCGCCTGATCGCCAGGGCTCAGGGTGACACAGCGTTCGAGCCGGCGAACCCTGAGCGCGGTCGCGACCACAAGGACGGAGGCATCGCGTGGCCCAACCAGAGCAGGCCCGACCCGAAAAGGACCGTCAACGAGGAAACGAGATCGCCGACCCCGATCGCGAGGTCGGCGAGCTCGTCGGCAGGCTCACCGGACCTGGTGAGATCGAGCCGGCCGAACGGCGCAGGCTGCTCGGCCGATTGGCTCAGGCGCTGTCCGCCGGGGCGAAGAAGGCGCGCGCGAACGGCGCGGGCCGCGGTCGCTGGCTTGCCGACGTCTTCCTCAACATCGCTCCTCGCATCCCCATCCGAGATCTCCACACCCTCTCCGAGCACCACCACGGCCTCACCGGCGAGCAACTCGCCGACGACCTGATACGCACCGCCCAGAAGGCCACGATGACGGTCGGCGCCATCGGCGGGGCGCTCGCGGCGGCCGAATTCGCCGCACCGCCTCTGCTGCTCTCCGCCCCCGCGCAGCTCGTCGCGGAGACCATCGTGGTGGCGGCGATCGAGGTCAAGCTCCTGGCCGAGCTGCACGAGGTCTACGGCGTACGCGTCGAGGGCACCGGCACCCAGCGCGCGATCGCGTTCACCGCCGCCTGGGCCAGGCAACGCGGCATCGACCCCCTCGCTCCCGCCTCCGTATCGCTCGCGCTCGGCGCGGCCACCAAGACCGCACTGCGCAACCGCCTCATGCGCACGCTCGGGCGCCACCTGACCACGTTCGGCCCATTCCTCACCGGGGCGGTCGCCGGCGGCGCGCTCAACAGGATGGCGACCAAGAAGCTGGGCGAGGCCGTACGCGAGGACCTGCGCGGCAAGCTGCCCCCGCCGCCGCGCCGCGACGAGCTATCCCCTTAGCCCGCCGAAGGTCATCTTGACCAGAGTGTCGGCCAGGTCGTCAACGGAGGCGCCGCGGGCGGGCCGGTACCAGTCGGCGATCGAGTTGACCGTGCCGAACAACAGCCGCGTCACCAGCGCCGGATCCAGATCCGGCCGGATGCTCCCCTCCGCCGCCGCCTCCTTCACCAGGTGGCTGACGAAGCCGTCGAACTCCCGCCGCCGCTCCAGGGCCGTCTGCTCGGTCAGGCTGTTGCCGCGCACCCTGAGCAGCAGCGTCACGTACGGCAGCCGGTCGATGAGGATCCGCACGCTCTGCCGCACCACCCATTCGAGGCGGTCGATCGCCGGCCCCGTGGCCGCCCGCTCGTCGGCGACCAGCTCGAACAGCCCGTCGAGCGCCCGGTCCAGCGCCCGCGCGAGCAGCTGCTCCTTGCCCGGCACGTGGTAGTAGATGGCCGACTTGGTGACCCCCAACGCCCTGGCCAGGTCCTCCATGCTCGTCCCGTCGTAGCCGCGCTCGTTGAAGACGCCGACGGCGATGGCGAGCACGGACTCGGGGTCGTGCCCGCGCCTGCGCTGACGGATGGGGGTCGGGGTGGACATATGGCTAATTATCCTTTATGCCGCATCATCCTCGGCGCTTGTCGATGACCCGTCTCAGTTTCCCCACCGATCGCTCCAGCGTCTCGGGATCCACCACCTCGACCTCCACGCGTACGCCGACGGTGTCCTTGACCGCGTTACGCAGTGCCTCGGCCGCCTCCGCCCGCCCCGCGGCACCGGGACGGGCCTCGACCTTGACGGTCATCACGTCGAGCCGCGCCGGGCGGGTCAGGTGCAACTGGAAGTGCGGCGACAGACCCGGCGTGCGCAGCACGAGCTCCTCGATCTGGGTGGGGAACACGTTCACGCCCCGCAGAATGATCATGTCATCGGTCCGCCCCGTCACCTTCTCCATGCGCCGGAACGCCGGCCTGGCGGTGCCGGGCAGCAGCCGCGTCAGATCGCGCGTGCGGTAGCGGACGACCGGCATGGCCTCCTTGGTGAGCGTCGTGAAGACCAGCTCGCCCGCGTCCGCCGGCTCGCCGGTGAAAGGGTCGACCGTTTCCGGGTAGAAGTGGTCCTCCCAGACGTGCAGCCCGTCCTTGCTCTCCACGCACTCGTTGGCCACGCCGGGCCCCATCACCTCTGACAGGCCGTAGACGTCCACGGCGTGCAGGTCGAAGCGCTCCTCGAGCTCGGCCCGCATCCGCTCCGTCCACGGCTCGGCGCCGAAGATCCCGATCCGCAGCGACGACGCGCGGGCGTCCAGCCCCTGGGCGTCGAACTCGTCCAGCAGCGCCAGCATGTAGGACGGCGTGACCATGATGATGTCCGGCCGGAGGTCCGTGATCAGCCGTACCTGCCTGGGCGTCATGCCGCCGGAGACCGGCACCACCGTGCAGCCCAGCCGCTCGGCCCCGTAGTGCGCGCCCAGCCCGCCGGTGAACAGGCCGTAGCCGTACGCCACGTGCACGACGTCGCCCGGCCTGCCGCCCGAGGCGCGGATCGAGCGGGCCATGACGTCCGCCCAGACGTCGAGGTCCTTCCTGGTGTAGCCCACGACGGTGGGCCGCCCGGTGGTGCCGCTGGAGGCGTGGATCCTGGCCACCTGCTCGCGGGGGACGGCGAACATGCCGTACGGGTAGTGCTCGCGCAGGTCCTCCTTTGTGGTGAACGGGAACTTCGCCAGGTCACCGAGGTCCTTGCAGTCGCGGGGATGCACGCTATGACTGTCAAATTTTTGCCGATAAAACGGGACATTTTGGTAGGCGTGGTGGAGCGTCCATTGCAACCGCTCCAACTGCAGCGCCATGAGCTCGTCACGGGACGCGCGCTCGATCGCGTCGAGCTCGTCGGGCGATGGGGGATCTCCGAGTCTCACTTCACCTCCCGGCTCCGGCCGCGAAATTCCGCGATCACCTGGCCGGTCAGCAGGTCTCCCTTGGCAACTGACCGAATGTTCGGTAAACATTTCACCGTCCGGCCGATCCTTGTCAAGAGGGTGAGCATCATGTTCGAGCAGCACCGCCAGACGCTGGAGAAAGCCCTTTCCGCGATAGCCAGCCGGGAATACTGGAGCGCCTATCCGGAGTCACCCAGCCCGCGCGTCTACGGCGAGGGGGCGGCCGAGCGGGGCAAGGCGGCGTTCGAGTCCCTGCTCGGCAAGCCGTTCCCGCTCGACCAGCCGGGCACCGGGTCGTGGATCGGCGCCGAGCGCTCGCCGTACGGGATCGACCTCGGCGTCACCTACCCGGAGCCGGTCGCGGAGGACCTGATCGGCGCCGCCAAGGCGGCGATGCCGGCCTGGCGGGACGCCGGGCCCGACAGGCGCGCGCTGGCCTGCGTCGAGATCGTCGACCGGATCAACCGGCGCAGCTTCGAGCTGGCCAACGCGGTGCAGCACACGACCGGGCAGGCGTTCGTGATGGCGTTCCAGGCCGGCGGGCCGCACGCGCAGGACCGGGCCCTGGAGGCCGTCGCGTACGGCTACGCCGCCATGACCTCCTCGGCCTCGCACGCCCGCTGGGAGAAACCGGGCAAGGGCGAGCCACTGGTCATGGACAAGCGCTTCACCGTCGTGCCCAGGGGCGTCGCGCTGGTGATCGGCTGCAACACGTTCCCGACGTGGAACGCCTACCCGGGACTGTTCGCCTCGCTCGTCACCGGCAACCCGGTGATCGTCAAGCCGCATCCGCGCGCGGTGCTGCCGCTCGCGATCACCGTGCGGATCGCCCGCGAGGTGCTGGCCGAGGCCGGCTTCGACCCCGCGCTGGTCTCCCTGGCCGCCGAGGAGGGCCAGGGCCTGGCCAAGACCCTCGCCACCCACCCCGACATCCGCATCGTGGACTTCACCGGCTCGACGGAGTTCGGCGACTGGCTGGAGCGCAACGCCGTCCAGGCCCTCGTCCACACCGAGAAGGCGGGGGTCAACACGATCGTCGTCGACTCCACCGGCTCCTGGCGCGGCATGCTGGGCAACCTGGCGTTCTCGCTGTCCCTCTACAGCGGTCAGATGTGCACCGCGCCGCAGAACATCCTCATCCCCGCGGGCGGCATCGAGACCGATGAGGGGCACAAGAGCTTCGACGAGGTCGCCTCGGGGCTCGCCGCCGCGGTCGGCAAGCTGCTCGGCGACGACGCCCGCGCGGTCGAGCTGACCGGCGCCATCGTCAACCCCGGCGTCCTGGCCCGGGTGGAGGAGGCGCCCGCGCTCGGCGACGTGGTGCTGCCGTCGCGGGCGCTCAAGCACCCGTCGTTCCCGGACGCGGTGATCAGGACACCGGTGATCGTACGGGTGGACGCGGCGCGGTCCGACGTCTACGGGCAGGAGCACTTCGGGCCCATCTCGTTCGTCATCCCGACGGCCTCCACCGAGGAGAGCCTGGAGGTGCTGCACCGCACGACCAAGGCCCGCGGCGCGCTGACCGCCGCCGCCTACTCCACCTCCTCCGCCGTGCTCGACCAGGCCGAACGGGCGGCCATCGACGCGGGTGTCAACCTGTCGTGCAACCTCACCGGCGGCGTCTTCATCAACCAGTCGGCCGCCTTCAGCGACTACCACGGCACCGGCGCCAACCCCGCCGCCACGGCCTCGCTGACCGATCCCGGATATGTGGGGGGCCGCTTCCACATGGTGCAGTCCCGGCGACCGGCATGACCGGCGCGCGGTCCAGGCCCGCCGACTGACGGCGGCGATCCGCTGGGGCGGGTCGAGCCGCCCGGTCGCCGCCGGAGAGCCGGGCCGCGAGAGCGGGAAAGGATTCCACGACCGGTAACGGGAGGAGAGCCATGGCCAAGCCGTTCGCCTCGTCGGCGGATCTCGCGGAGAAGAGTCAGTCGCTGGAGGTGCCGGCGGACGGCGTGTACGCGCTCACCGCCGAAGGCGACCCCAACGTGGGCGCCATCGAGGGCGAGGACTTCCTCGTCTGCTTCGAGGCCCTGGCCACGCCCGTGGCCGCCCGCGAATGGCTCATCCGGTTGCGCGAGCACACCGACAAGCCGATCAGATACCTGGTGCTGTCGCACTACCACGCGGTCAGGGTGCTGGGCGCGTCGGCGTTCGGGGCGGACGTGATCGTGGCGCACGAGAAGACCCGGGAGCTGATCGCCGAGCGCGGCCGGCAGGACTGGGCCAGCGAATACGCCAGGATGCCCCGGTTGTTCAAGGAGCCGGCGTCGATACCGGGGCTGACGTGGCCGACGGCGACGTTCAGCGACCGGTTCACCATCGACCTGGGCGGCGACCGGGGCGACCTGGTGCTGGCCTACTGCGGTCGCGGCCACACCGAGGGCGACCTGGTGGCGTGGCTGCCCAGGCGGCGGATCATGTTCGCCGGCGACCTGGTCGAGTCGCAGGCCGCCCTCTACACCGGCGACGCCTTCCACCGCGAATGGTCGTCGGCGACTCTCGACCGGGTGGCGTCGTTCGGAGCCGAGACGCTGGTCGGCGGCAGGGGAGCGGTGGCGTACGGCAAGGCAGAGGTGGCCGCGGCCATCGCGCAGACCCGCGACTTCCTCGCTGTGATGCTGCGCGAGGTCGGCGCGGCGAGCACGCTCAAGGAGGCGTTCGACCGGACCCACCGGGCGCTGGAGCCCCGCTACGGCGGATGGCCGATCTTCGAGCACTGCCTGCCGTTCAACGTCTCCCGCCTGTGGGACGAGTTGCACGGCGTCGAGCGGCCGCGCGTCTGGACCGCCGAGCGCGACCGCGCGGTCTGGGACCAGCTCCAGTCATGAACGCGCAGGTCATCGTGATCGGCGCGGGCCCGGTCGGGCAGAGCGCCGCGCTGCTGCTGGCCCGCTGGGGCATCCAGGTGCTGGTGCTGGACCGGCGTCCGGGGCGGGACCCCGCCGGGTCGCGGTCGATCTGCCAGCAGCGCGACGTGCTGGACATCTGGGCCGCCGTGGGCGCGGGCAAGGTGGCCGAGGAGGGTTTGACCTGGACCACCGCCCGCACCTACTACCGCGACCGCGAGCTGTTCTCCTGGTCGTTCGAGCGGGAGGGGTCGCTGCCGCCTTTCGTGAACATCTCGCAGGCCCGCACCGAGCAGATCCTCGACGCGGCCATCGCCGCGCAGCCGCTCATCGAGGTCCGCTGGAACCACGAGGTGACAGGGCTCACGCAGGACGCCTGCGGCGTGACGGTCCACTGCGGGCAGCGGCTGCTGCGCGCCCCCTACGTGCTGGCCTGCGCGGGCGCCCGAGCCCAGCAGGTACGCCAGTCGCTCGGCGTCTCCTTCGACGGGGAGACGTTCGACGACCAGTTCCTGATCTGCGACATCAAGGCCGACCTGCCCGGCTGGGAGAACGAGCGGCGCTTCTACTTCGACCCGGTCTGGAATCCCGGCCGCCAGGTGCTGATCCATCCCTGCCCCGGCGGCACGTTCCGGATCGACTGGCAGATCGCGCCAGACTTCATCCCAACAAAGACCGATATTTCGCGAAAAATCAGGCAAATCATCGGCGACCATCCGTACGAGCTGCTCTGGCACAGCACGTACCGCTTTCACTCCCGCATCGCCTCCCGCATGCGCGTCGGCCGGGTCCTGCTGGCGGGCGACTGCGCCCACCTGGTGGCCCCGTTCGGCGCGCGCGGGCTCAACTCCGGCGTGCCCGACGCCGAGAACGCGGCCTGGAAGCTGGCCTTCGTGCTCAACGGCTGGGCGGGGGAGGAACTGCTGGAGTCCTACCACGTCGAGCGGCACGCTGCCGCGCTGGAGAACCTTGAGGTCACCGCCGCCACCATGCGGTTCCTGGCGCCGAGGACGGTGGAGGAGCGGATGCGCCGGCGGGCGGTGCTGGAGGGCGGACTGGTCGCGGAGGTCGACTCGGGGCGGTTCGCGGAGCCGTACTGGTATGTCGGCTCTCCGCTCACCACGCCGGAGCCGACGCGCCCGTTCCAGGGCCGGCCGCCCAAGGGGGCGCTGTGCGCGCCCGCGCCCGGCGTGATCCTGCCCGACATGGCGTTGCCGGGAGGACGGCTGCGCGAGATGTGCCGGGATGGATTCCTAGCTCTTCTGGGCGAAATGTGCGATTCGAGTTTGTTTATGCAGGTCCTGGGCAAGGTCATTACGGCGCCGCTCGCCGTGCGCGGGCTCGCGGAGATCGATGGGACTGGCTCGCTCGCTGCAAGGCTCGGTGCCGGGCCCGATGAGGCATGGCTCATCAGGCCCGATTCCCACATCGCCGCGATCATCCCCCATGCGGGGCCGGAGTCGGTGGCGGTCGCCGTGAGCCGCGCGCTCGGCGGCTCGACCGACACTTGACCCCCAAATGAGGAGGAACTGCGTGACTGGCCGGAGCTCGTTTCTGATCGTCGCGAACCGCTTGCCGGTGGACAGGATGATCGGGCCTGACGGAGCGGCCTCGTGGCGCAGGAGTCCCGGCGGGCTCGTGACCGCGATCGCGCCGGTGATGCAGCGCCGCCACGGAGCCTGGGCCGGCTGGCACGGAGCGCCCGACGAGAGGCTGGAGCCGTTCGAGCAGGGCGGCATGAATCTCATCCCCGTCCCCCTGTCGGCGCGTGAAGTGGAGCTCTACTACGAAGGCTTCTCCAACGCCACCCTCTGGCCGCTCTACCACGACGTGGTGGCGCCGCCGGTCTACCACCGGGCGATGTGGGAGGCCTACCGCGAGGTCAACGAGCGTTTCGCCAACGCCGCCGCCGAGGCCGCCGAGACGGGCGCGGTCGTCTGGGTGCAGGACTACCAGCTCCAGCTCGTGCCCGCCATGCTGCGCAAGCTCCGGCCGGACCTGCGGATCGGGTTCTTCCTGCACATCCCGTTCCCGCCGACCGAGCTGTTCTGGCGGCTGCCGTGGCGCAAGGAACTGGTCGAAGGGCTGCTCGGGGCCGACTTGGTGGGCTTCCAGCTGCCCGGCGGCGCCTCGAACTTCCGCAGGTTGTGCCGGCGGCTGCTCGGGCTGCCGTACAAGGGGAACGAGATCTTCCTAGACGACCGGGTGGTGACCACGCAGGCCTTCCCGATCTCCGTGGACTTCGGGCAGCTCGACGCCCTCGTACGCGAGCCGCACATCGTGGCGCGGGCCAAGGAGATCAGGATGGAGCTCGGCGACCCCGAGCACGTGCTGCTCGGCGTCGACCGGCTCGACTACACCAAGGGCATCGGGCAGCGGCTGGAGGCGTTCGGGGAGCTGCTGAAGGACGGACGGCTGAAGGCCGGCGAGGCGGTGTTCGTGCAGATCGCCACGCCGAGCCGGGAGCGGGTGGACGAATATCGCCGGCTCCGCGACGACATCGAGCTGCAGGTCGGCCGGATCAACGGGGAACACGCGCAGCTCGGCTATCAGCCGGTCCAGTATTTCCACCAGTCCTACGACCAGGAGGAGCTGGCCGCGCTCTATCTCGCCGCCGACGTTATGATCGTGACGCCGCTGCGCGACGGAATGAACCTGGTGGCCAAGGAGTACATCTCCTGCCACCACGACCTGCACGGGGCGCTGGTGCTCAGCGAGTTCGCCGGCGCGGCCGACGAACTGCGCCAGGCCTATCTGGTCAATCCGTACGACGTCGAAGACGTCAAGAGGCAGATGCTGGCCGCGATGCGGGCCACGCCGCACGAGCTGGCCCGGCGGATGCGCACGATGCGCCGCCGGGTGGCCACCTACGACGTGGACCGCTGGGCGAGCGAGTTTCTCACTGCCCTGGAGTCACCTGCTTCAGCGACTTCCACGCGTCGTAGCGCTTCTTGGCGGTCCGGTTGACCACGATCTGCGCCACCGACATCCCGACGCCCATGAGGACGGCGTAGCCGATCGCCTCGCCCAGGCTGACCTCGGGCGAGTCTGTGTCGATCGGCGGCTCCTTGCCGGTCGTCTTCACCCAGACGAACCCGAGGATCTTCCTCGCCGCCCAGGCGGTCGCGAGGCCCACCAGGCCGCCGATGACTCGCCAGGCCATGTCGGGCTTGTCATCCGCCATCCCGATCTCCCTTCCCCATTTGTAACGAACACTAGTCTCTACCGCTTGCCAGGCCTGCGAAGCCGTACCATATGGAGGCATGACTCAACAGCGACTAGGCCATGCCACCATGCCGGAAAAGCCGACCCTCGACGGCTTGGAGCAGGTATGGGTAGCTCGCTGGGAGGCCGACGGCACCTACCGCTTCGACCGGTCCAAGCCGCGTGATCAGGTTTACTCCATCGACACGCCGCCGCCGACCGTGTCGGGGTCGCTGCACGTCGGTCACGTCTTCTCCTTCACCCACACCGACATCATGGCCCGCTATCAGCGGATGATCGGCAAGTCTGTCTTCTATCCGATCGGCTGGGATGACAACGGCCTGCCCACGGAGCGGCGGGTGCAGAATGTCTACGGCGTGCGCTGCGACCCGTCACTGCCCTACGACCCGGACTTCGTTCCACCGGAGAAGCCCGGCAAACGCGAGATCTCCATCTCGCGGCGCAATTTCGTGGAGCTTTGCCACAAGCTGACCGCCCTGGACGAGCAGGCGTTCGAGGAGGTGTGGCGGCGGGTCGGCCTGTCGGTGGACTGGTCGCTGCTCTACACCACGATCAGCGACGAGGCGCGCGCGGTGTCGCAGCGGGCGTTCCTGCGCAACCTGCGGCGCGGCGAGGCGTACCTCGCAGAGGCGCCGACGCTGTGGGATGTCACGTTCCGCACCGCCGTCGCGCAGGCCGAGCTGGAGGACCGGGAGTGGCCCGGGGCCTTCCACCGCATCTCGTTCTACGGTGAGCAGGGGCCGGTCTGGATCGAGACGACCAGGCCCGAGCTGATCCCGGCGTGCGTGGCACTGGTCGCGCACCCCGACGACGAGCGCTACCAGCCGCTGTTCGGCACCTCGGTGCTGACGCCGCTGTTCGGGGTCGAGGTGCCGGTGCTGGCGCACCGCCTGGCCGAGCCGGACAAGGGCACCGGGATCGCGATGATCTGCACCTTCGGCGACATCACCGACGTCACCTGGTGGCGGGACCTGCACCTGCCGACCCGGCCGGTCATCGGCTGGGACGGGCGGCTGCTGCCCGAGCCGCCCGAGGGCGTGGAGGCGGAGCCGTACAAAGAGCTGGCCGGCAAGACCGTGCACAGCGCGCGCGAGCGGATCGTGGAGCTGCTGCGCGAGTCCGGCGACCTCGAGGGCGACCCGAGGCCCGTGCAGCGAACGGTGAAGTTCTACGAGAAGGGCGACAAGCCGCTCGAGATCGTCACCACCCGCCAGTGGTACATCCGCAACGGCGGACGCGACGAGGAGCTGCGCCGGCGGCTGCTGGAGCGCGGGAGCGAGCTGATGTGGCACCCGCCGCACATGCGGGTCCGCTACGACAACTGGGTCGAGGGGCTCACCAGCGACTGGCTGATCTCCCGCCAGCGGTTCTTCGGCGTCCCCTTCCCGGTTTGGTATCCGATCGACGAGTCGGGGCAGCCCGTCCACGACGCGCCGATCGTGCCGTCAGAGGACATGCTGCCCGTCGACCCGTCCTCCGACGTGCCGCCCGGCTACACCGAGGACCGGCGCGGCGTGCCCGGCGGGTTCATGGCCGACCCGGACGTCATGGACACCTGGGCCACCTCGTCGCTGACGCCGCAGATCGCCGGCCGCTGGGAGAGCGACGACGACCTGTTCAAGCGGGTCTTCCCCGCCGACCTGCGGCCGCAGGCGCACGAGATCATCCGTACCTGGCTGTTCTCGACCGTGGTCAGGTCGCACTACGAGTTCGACGAGCTGCCGTGGAGCGACGTCGCGATCTCCGGGTGGATCCTCGACCCCGACCGCAAGAAGATGTCGAAGTCCAAGGGCAACGTGGTCACCCCGCTCGACCTGCTGGAGCAGCACGGCTCCGACGCCGTGCGCTACTGGGCGGCCAACGGGCGCTATGGCGTGGACACCGCCTTCGACGCGGGACAGCTCAAGATCGGACGGCGGCTGGCCATCAAGATCCTGAACGCCTCGAAGTTCGTGCTCGGCCTGGCCGAGAGCGAGGGATCGGTCACCGCGCCGCTGGACCTGTCCATGCTGGCGGCGCTGTCGGACGTCGTGCGCGAGGCGGGGGAGGCGTTCGAGGCCTACGACCACACCAGGGCGCTGGAGGCCATCGAGCGCTTCTTCTGGGCGTTCTGCGACGACTACCTGGAGCTGGTCAAGGCCCGTGCTTACGAGTCCGGCGCCGCCGCCGCGTCGGCGCACGCGGCGCTGCGGGAGGCGCTCGACGTGCTGCTGCGGCTGTTCGCGCCGTTCCTGCCCTTCGTGACAGAAGAGGTGTGGTCCTGGTGGCGCGAGGGCTCGGTGCACCGGGCCCCGTGGCCGTCGGCCCTGGAGCGCGGGGCGGGCGACCCGGCGGTGCTGACCGTGGCCTCCGAGGTGCTCGGGCGGATCCGCAAGGCCAAGTCCGAGGCCAAGCTGTCGATGCGGGCCGAGGTGTCCCGGCTGACCGTCACGGGGCCGGAGGCCGAGCTCGTGCGGCAGGCGCAGGACGACCTGTGCGCGGCGGGCAACGTGGAGGAGTTCGTGCTGGACCACGGCGACGAGCTCCAGGTCGAGGTCCACCTGGGCTGACGTCCGGGATGGCGGGGGGACGCCGGGCGTCCCCCCGCCTTTTACGTGTCCCGGGTGACGTCGCGGTGGAGGGAGAGGAACAGCGAGTACGCCTCCCCGTCCGGCGCCGGCTGCCGCATCCGGAAGTCGTCGAGCACCTCCCGCAGCCGCCGAAGCAGCTCGGCGTGCCCCTCGGCGGTGAGCCTGAGTCCCAGCCTGGTGAACTCGCCCTCCTCGACGTCGACCAGCCTGACCTCCTCCAAGAACGCGTCCAGGATCGCCGCGTTGGCCCCGGTCACGCCGCTCTCACGGACGTCCATCTCCCATGACTTACCGGTGGCCCGGTAGGGGATCTCGGTCGAGCCACGCGGGCCGGGGCGGCTGGGCTGGGCGGCCAGGAAGCCGGTGCCGACGAGCTTGCGTACGTGGTGCAGCGTGGTCGCCGGGTTCGTGCCCAGCCTGCCGGCGATCTCTTTGTTGGTGAGCGCCTGGTCCAGGCAGAGCCGCAGGATGCGCAACCGGATGGCGGAGGCCAGCGCGCGGGCCTCGGCTTCGGTGGCGGGGCGGAGATGGGTGCCCATGACGGTCACTCTATAACCGATTGACTTTTATCAATCGGTCGTGGAGTCTCATGCCGTGACCTTGCTGCGTGACCGAGACTTCCGGCGACTGTTCCTGGCCGACGCCGCCAGCCAGGCGGGCGCCCAGGCCCTCGTGCTGGCCCTGCCTCTGGTCGCGGTCTCGGCCCTGCGTGCCTCGCCCGCTGAGCTGGGCGTGCTGGCGGCCTGCCAGACCCTGGCGTTCGCGATGATCGGACTGCCCGCCGGCGCGATCGTCGACCGGCTGCGCAAGCGCGTCGTGATGATCGTCAGCGACTGGGGGCGGGCCCTGGCGCTCGCCTCCGTCCCCATCGCGTGGTGGCTCGACGCGCTGTCGATCCACCAGCTGTACGCGGTCGCGCTCGTTCTCGGCGTGTTCACCGTGTTCTTCGACGTCGCGTACCAGAGCTACCTGCCGCACTTGGTCGAGCGTGAGCGGCTCGTCGAGGGCAACTCCGCTCTGGAGGTCGTGCGCACGATGGCGCAAGTGGGTGGGCCCAGCGCGGGCGGGTACCTGATCCAGCTCTTCACCGCGCCCTTCGCGCTGGTCGCCACAGCGGCCGGATTCGCCTGGTCAGCACTGTGCCTGGCGATGATAGGCAAGCCGGAGCCGCGGCAGGATACACGCCGCACCCGTCTGGGCAAGGAGATCGCCGAAGGAGTCAGGTTCGTCCTCGGGCAGCCGCTGCTGCGTCGCATCGCGGGCTGCACGGCCACCGCGAACCTGTTCGTGGCCATGTCTCAGCCGTTGATCCTGCTGCTGCTGGCCAGGGAACTCGGCCTGGGCGCGGGCGCGATCGGGCTGCTCACAGCCGTGGGAGGGCTCGGCGGGATCACCGGCGCGATGGTCAACGCGAGGCTGGTGCGCCGGCTCGGGCAGGGCCCGGCCATGTGGCTGGGCATCGCCGTGCCGGCGCCGCTGACGTTCGTGCTGCCCTGGATGGAGGCCGACTGGCGGCTGGGACTGTTCGTGCTGTTCGAGTTCTTCGTCGGGGCGGGGGTGGTGGTCTACAACGTCACGCAGCTCAGCTTCCGGCAGTCCATCACGCCCGAGCCGCTCCTCGGCCGGATGAATGCCACCATCCGCTTCCTGGTCTGGGGCACCCTGCCGCTGGGCGGGCTGCTCGGCGGCGCGCTGGGTGAGGTGATGGGGGTCAGGAACACGCTCCTGATCGCCGCGATCGGGTCCTGTCTGGCGTTCCTGTGGTTGTTCACCTCGCCCCTGCGCACGATGCGCGTGCTGCCGGCCGATAGATCGTCGTATACCGGATCCTGACGCCGGCATTGCCGCCGGGCGGCCGGAGGGCGTCGCCCGGGCCCGATCCGCGCCTCGTGAGCCGCGGCGATCGTTTATAGGCGCGCATCCTGGGCCAGGACGTGCCAGGCTTGAACCGTGCTGCCCGACCGCCCAACCAAACTCGTGCCGCCCGTGCTGGCCAAGATGGCCGCATGGTGCGTGTGCCTGATCCTCGTCGGCGTGGTGGTCTACTTCGGCGCCCTGGTCATCGCCCGGCTCTCGTTCGTGGCCCTGCCGGTGGCGATCGCGCTGCTGCTGACCGCGCTGCTGTTCCCGCTGACCAACCGCCTGCGCGGGGCCGGCATGCGGCCGATCTACGCCACCTGGCTCACCATGCTGGTCGCCCTGACCGTGCTCGTCGGCACCGGCTGGCTGGTCGGGGCGCGGGCCAGCGAGGAGTTCCCCAACCTGGTCAACCAGGTGCAGGCGACCGCGAGAGACGTACAGGAGTGGCTCATCACGGGCCCGCTGCACCTCAAACAGGCACAGATCACCGGATACGTCGACGAGATCGCCGCCATGGTCAACGCGCAGCGCTCGGCCATCACCGGCACCGTGCTGAGCGCCGGCGCGGTGGCCTTCGAGGTGCTCGCCTCCATCGTGCTCATGCTGTTCGTGACGTTCTTCCTGCTCAAGGACGGCGACCG
Source organism: Nonomuraea sp. H19 (assembly GCF_052068215.1). Classification (NCBI taxonomy): domain Bacteria; kingdom Bacillati; phylum Actinomycetota; class Actinomycetes; order Streptosporangiales; family Streptosporangiaceae; genus Nonomuraea; species Nonomuraea sp. H19. Next base: position 235,507 of record NZ_JBQHCV010000012.1, read on the forward strand.
GATCTGGGGATGGTTCCTGAGGGGCTTCGGCAGGGTCGCGCCGCGCGTGGACCGGGCCGGGCGGACCGCGTGGACCACGCTCTCCCACTACGTGCAGGGCACCGTGGCCGTGGCCGCGGTTCACGGGCTGGTCATGGGCATCGTGCTGGCCGGAATGGGAGTGCCGCTGTGGGCGCCGCTGGCGGTCCTGATCTTCTTCGCCAGCTTCATTCCGATCGTCGGCATCTTCTTCGCCGGCACGATCGCGACCCTCGTCACGCTGGGCGCCAGGGGGTTCGTTCTCGCGCTGGTCTTCCTCGGGATCCTCATCGTCGAGCAGCAGCTGGAGAACCACGTCCTGCAGCCCTTGATCGTGGGGCGGGTGCTCAACTTCCACCCGCTGGCGATCATCCTGGTGCTGGCCATCGGGGGCATCCTGGCGGGCATCGCCGGAGCGGCCGTGGCGGTGCCGGTGGCGGCGGTGCTCTATCGGGCGTTGCCGGAGCTCCGCCACAAACCGCCCGAGTTGCCGCCGCCCCATGAGGAGGCACCCGGCGGCGAGGGCGCCGGGCCGCACGGTGAGGGCGTGGGGCCGGGCGAAGCCGGGCCGCACCGTGAGGACGAGCCGCGTGAGGGCGGCCCGGAGGCGGGCGCTGAGCGGCGCCCTGGGCCACGTGGGGAGAACGGCAGGCCCCAGGGGGAGAAGGGCCGGGCCCGTGGCAAGAATGGCGGCTCCCCGGGGGACCACCCGGATGACGCGCCCTCGGCGGCGGGCGGGGTGAGGACTGACGACAGTCGGCGGGTGGACAGCGAGTAGCCTCGTCATCCGTGACCCGTTCCTCCCTCACCACCCCGCCACCGGACGCCGGCGCGCCCGCGGTGCACCCCGGCACGCCGCCGGGTGCCGCCCTGGGCTCCCACTACCGCCACTGCTTCGGCTGCGGCTCCGAGCACCCGACCGGCCTGCACCTCAAGGCCAGGACGCCCGACGGCACCACCGTGGAGGCGGAGTTCACGGTGGGCGAGGCGCACCAGGGGGCGCCGATGCTGGCGCACGGCGGCGTGCTGGCCGCCGCCATGGACGAGGTCCTCGGAATGTCCGTCTACCTCTTCCACAAGCCATATGTGACAGGACGGCTGGAGACCGACTACCTTCTCCCCGTTCCCGTGGGCACGACACTCCACCTGCGCGCCTGGTGCAACGGCATCGCGGGCAGGAAGGCGTACCTTGAGGCAGAGGGGCGCATCGGCGCCCCCGACGGACCGGTCGCCGTCCGGGCGGCAGCCCTGTTCATCGAGGTGAGCATGGAGCACTTCGCCAAGCACGGCGATCTGGCCGCCATCGCCGCAGAACATCCTGACTACGAGGTGAATCCTTGAGCAACATGGAGGTCCTCATCCACCGGCTCGACGCCGAGCTGCCGATGCCGTCCTACGCCCACCCGGGAGACGCGGGCGCCGACCTCTACGCGGCCGAGGACGTCGAGCTGCTGCCCGGGGAGCGGGCCGTCGTCGGGACGGGGGTGGCGATCGCCCTTCCCGATGGCTATGCGGCCTTCGTACATCCGCGTTCGGGACTGGCGGCCAGGTACGGGGTCACGATGGTCAACGCGCCCGGCACGGTTGACGCCGGTTATCGGGGCGAGATCAAGGTGACGCTGATCAACACCGACGCCAAGGAGCCGTTCCGGCTGCGGCGGGGCGACCGCGTGGCGCAGCTGGTGATCCAACGGGTCGAGCGCGCGGCGTTCTGCGAGGTCGAGCGCCTGCCAGGATCGGTGCGCGGCGCGAATGGGTTCGGCTCTACAGGACGTTGACCTGGTGAGGGAGCCGGCTGCCGGACGGCAGCCGGAAAAGGCAAACAGGGCCGTCAGGCGGCCCGGTGAGCAGGGAGAGTGAGGAAAGTGTTCCGACGTCGTCGTCGTGAGCAGCCGGAACAGGTGGCCGAGCAGGAGCCGGCCGCCCCCATGCGGGAGTCCGGCCCGTGGGACGCCGACGAGCCCCACCCGGACACCGACAGGATCGATCTGGGCGGCCTGCGGCTGCCGCACAACCCGGACTTCGACGTACGGCTGGCCTCGGTCGGAGATCAGCATGTCGGCGTCGTCGTCCTCTACCAGGAAAGCACGCTGCAACTGCAGGCCCTGGCCGCGCCGCGCAGCTCGGGGCTGTGGGACGAGGTCAAGACCAAGATCTCGGCGCAGGCGAAGAACCTGGAAACGCGGGAGGGGCCGTTCGGCAGCGAGCTGAGCGGCGAGATCAAGGTCGAGGGCACCGCCCGGCCGGCCCGCTATCTCGGCATCGACGGCCCGCGCTGGTTCCTGCTCGCGGTGATCTCCGGCAAGGGCGCGGACGACGAAGCGGTTTCCGGAGCGTTCGTCGACTTCATCAAGGACGTCGTGGTGGTCCGCGGCGACGAGCCGATGGCCCGCGAGGAGCCGATTCCGCTGCGCCGCCCCAACGAGCAGGCGAGCGAGACGGCCGGCGAGCGGCCCGGCCTCAACCCGTTCAGACGAGGGCCCGAAATCAGCGAGATTCGCTAAGAGCTGACATTCGCATAGGCTGAGTCATCATGAGTACGGCAGAGCCTCCGAAACGCGGGGGATTGCGTGGGTTCCTCAGTCGGCTGGCATCACCCCAGTCCGAAATCGAGGCCCAGGAACTGCGGGAAGACGCCGACGAAGTCGGCGCGACGCCGATCGCGTCGTGTGGCGGCCGCCGGCGTTTCTGCGTGGCGGGTACGCTACGTACGGTGACATTGCGTCCGAGGGGCGGCGCCCCTGCTCTCGAGGCCGAGCTCTACGACGGTTCAGACGTGATCGATCTGGTCTGGCTCGGCCGTCGCAAGATCGTCGGCATCGAGCCCGGCCGCACGGTCAAAGCTGAGGGCCTGGTCAGCATGCAGGACGGGCGCAAAGTGATGTTCAATCCACGTTACGAGCTGCGGCCAGGGAGCTGATCAGTGAGTGCTGAGGCGGAAGAGGTCGCCCACGACACCGTCGAGGCCGCGGTGCGAGCCCAGCTCGCCAAGGCATTGGGTGGTGTGCGCGGCATCATCGAGGCGGCGATCCCGACGATCGCGTTCACGCTGTCCTGGATCACCACTGAGGACCTGAAGCTGTCGCTCATCATCAGCGTCTCGCTGGCGGTCCTGCTGCTGCTGGCCAGGATCGTGCAGCGGTCGACGCCGCAGTTCGTGATCAACAGCCTGATCGGCATCGCGATCGGCGCGTTCTTCGCCAGCCGTACGGGTGACGCGAAGGACTACTTCCTGCCCGGCATCCTGTGGAACGCCGGCTACATGGTGGCGATGCTGGTGTCGATCGTCAGCCGGTGGCCGGTCGTCGGGTTCCTGATCGGCTCGGTCACGGGTGACCCGACCGCCTGGCGCCGCGACCCGGGCATCGTGCGCCTCTGCATGCGCCTGACCTGGCTGCTCATGCTGCCATGCGCGGTGCGGGTGGCGGTGCAGGGGCCTGTTTACCTGTTCGGGGGCGGCGACGAGGCGGTCGCCGCGCTCGGCTTGGCCAAGATCGCGATGGGGTGGCCGCTCCAGGTGGCCGCTTTCGGCGCGATGCTGTGGGTGCTCGGCCGCGGCCGCACCCCGCTCAAGCCCCCGGTCGCCCCAGCCTGACCCGCGTGCCGACCCCACCCGACGCTGCGCTCGCCGGTCTGACGCTGCGCTCGTCGGCCGGACGCTGCGCTCGTCGGCGGGTCAGCGGTCGTGGTGATCGGGGTCGAAGTCGGTGGGCTCGGCGGGGAGGGTGTAACGGTCGCCGATGAGATCGGCGACCCGCCGCCTGCTCTCCGCCGGAGCGAGACCGCTCTCGCTCTCCAGCGCCGCCACCTCCCTCGCCAGGTCGGCGTCGCCCAGGGCGTCCCGGATCCACGTGGAGTAGTCCTGTCTGCGCAGGTGGTGCAGCCACGTGTCATCGTCCACGCCCTCGGCCAGCTCGACGAAGGTGTGCAGGTTACGCGCCCGCAGCCGCAGCCGCTCGCCGGGGCCGGTGAAGTAGAAGCTCTTGTCCTTGGCCATGGTGCCCGCCGCGTACTTGCGCCGGTGCCGCGTACGCTCCACCCGGGCCGGAGCCAGCGCGGCGTGCCGCGCGGCCGCCTCGCCGATGTGCCACAACGCGATCTCACCCGCCTCACCGTCCGGCAGCGTGGGAGCGTCGTGCCCGAGGGCGGCGGCGAAGGCCGCCAGCGTGTCCGCGGGCTCCTTGCCCACCGCGACCGTGCTGGTCACCAGCCGCAGTGCGGCCGGGCTCACCGCGTCGGGATGCACGGTGATCAGGAGGAACGCGCCGATGTCGCCGGCCTCGCTGAGCGGCGCCTGCCGTACTTCGGCGGGCATCAAATGATGGGCCTCGTCGGCGATGAGCCAGTGCGGGTGGCCGAGCCTCGCCCGCAGCCCGGCCAGCCTGGGTAGCAACTCGGCGAAGTAGGTCGGCCGATCCCGCAGTTGCAGCCCGATCAGGTTGACCACGACGCTCTGCGCGGGCTGCTCCAGCACGTGCAGGACCTCCTCCACACCCGGCACCCGGTCCGGGTCGCCGAGCACGGTGACGCCCGGGTACTCGGCGTAGTCGCCCTCGGGGTCGACGATCGCGCACTGGTATCCCTCGCCGGTGAGCCGTTCGAGCAGCGCCGTGGTCACCGTGGACTTGCCGCTGCCCGATGGCCCGGCGACCAGCAGCCCGGCGCCGTACGGCGGCAGCCGTACCTCCTCCCCGCCGTCATGACCGAGCAGCACGTGCCGGCGCGGCACCGCCACGGCGTCCAGATCGCCCGACAGCAGCATCTCGGCCAGCTCGGTCACCCCGTCGCCCGCCTCCCCGGCCAGCCGCAGATCGCAGGCGTCCTTGAGCGCGGGCAACGCGTTGGCGACGGCGGCGCCGCATTCGGCGGCGGCCAGGAACGCGTGGTCGTTCTCACCGTCGCCGACCGCGACCACGCTACGCGCCGACAACGCCAGCCGATCCAGCGCGGCCTCCAGTCCGGTCGCCTTGTTCACGCCAGAAGGCAGCACCATGACCGCGCCCTTGTTGTAGATCACCTGCAGCTCCAGGCCGAGCTCGCGGATCGCCGTGAGCACCTGCACGTCGTACGGCTCCCGCGTGGCGACCAGCACCCGCCCGACCCCCAGCGGGCTGGCGCCTTCCCGCCGCAACCGATCGGCCAGTTCCGGGGGAGGGGGATCGGCGAGCGGGTCGGCGGTGCGCTGGTGCGGGTCGTACAGCAGGCCGCCGTTCTCGGCCACGATGAGGTCGAACAGGCCCGGGTGCGGGAAGACGGTCAGCAGGTCTTCGAGTTCGCGCCCGGTGACCAGCAGCAGCTTGATGCCGGCGCGGGAGAGCCGCTCCAGCGCCCGGATCGTTTCCTCGTCCACCTGGCCGTGCCTGGCCAGGGTCTCGTCGTAGTCACAGGCCAGCACGTGGTAACGCATGATCTGCCCACTACCCGGCTGAGGCGGGCGAACCCTCCGTCCGGGTCGTCGGTGCGGTCCGCATTCACCGGCATCAGCATCGCCACCAGACTTTTGAACGTGTTCAACTCGCGCGCTAGGCTCGTCCCCATAGGGGGAAGCCTGATGAAGGTAGTGATACCCGGGGGAACCGGGCAGGTAGGCATGATCCTCAACCGCGCGCTGACCGCCGCAGGCCATGAAGTCGTGGTCCTGACCAGACGGCCGGTGCGCGACCGTGAAGTCGGCTGGGACGGTAAGACCCTGGGTCCATGGGCGGAGGAGATCGACGGCAGCGACATCGTGGTCAATCTGGCCGGACGCAGCGTCAGCTGTCGCTACACCGCAGCCAATCTGCAGGCCATGATGGATTCGCGCGTGCACTCCACCCGGGTTGTGGGTGAGGCGATCGCAGCCGCCGTGCGGCCTCCCCGGGTCTGGTTGCAGATGAGCACTGCCACTGTCTACTCCCACCGCTTCGACGCGCCCAACGACGAGGCGACCGGCGCGCTCGGCGGCACCGAATCCGGCGTCCCGGGCTACTGGGCCTACAGCGTCGAGATCGCAAAAGCGTGGGAGCGGGCGCAGGAGCGAGCCGAAACCCCGTACACGCGCAAGGTCAGCATGCGCTCGGCCATGGTGATGAGTCCCGATCGCGGCGGCGTCTTCGACGTCTTGCTGCGGCTGGTGAGGCTGGGCCTCGGCGGCCCGGTCGCGGGCGGCGCGCAGTACGTGTCCTGGATCCACGACCGCGATTTTGTCCGCGCCGTCGAGTTCCTGGCGGACCGGGACGACCTCGCCGGGCCGGTGAACCTGGCCGCTCCCGTTCCTTTACCACAGCGCACGTTCATGCGCGTGCTGCGCGCCGCGTGGGGTGTTCCGGTGGGTCTGCCGGCAACGAAGTGGATGGCCGAGCTCGGTGCGTTCGTGCTGCGCTCGGACACCGAACTCCTGTTGAAAAGCCGCCGAGTCGTCCCCGGCCGCCTGCTCGAAGCGGGCTTCGCCTTCGACCACGCCCAGTGGCCCGAGGCCGCCGACGACCTCGTGCGGCGCGTGCGCGGCGGGCCTGGCCTCACCAGCTTCCACGAGGTGCTGGCCGGCTTGCGGGCCGCGTGGGCTCGAAGCCGGCGCTGCGGGTGACGCCCGCGCGGGTTCGTCACGCCAAGAGGAGCAGGATGATGATGCCCAGGCCGAGCAGCGCGTCGAGGACGAAACAGAATTCGGCCAGGGAGCGGGCGACGACCTTGTTGGCGCGCCAGTGGGCGACGTCCCAGACGGCGTGACCGATCAGCGCCGCGGCCACCAGATAACCGGCGAACTCCAGGCCGCCGTACTCGGCGGTGAGCGCCACCACGCTGACGGCCAGCATTTGGGGTGCTTGGAGTAAGAAGAGACCGGGTCTGCGCAGCTGGCCGCGTACCAGCCCGACCAGGGTCGCGAGGACGGCGATCGGGCCCAATACGAGCCAGTAGCCGATGCCTGCCATGTCGGCGGCCGTTCCGATGGCGGACAGCGCGATCACCACGAGCCAGACGGCCCTGGGCCGGTCGAGGACCGCCACGGTCAGGTACGACAGCGCGGCGACGGTCACGATGAACGCCCCGCCGGGCCCGCCGTCCTCGTCGAAGAGCGTCGAGGCGGCGAGGGCGATCCCTAGAAAGGTCGGCCAGCGGCCGGCAACCGCCGACGCGATACGACGGATGGTGCTGTGCCGGTGGCCGTTTGTGTACCCGGGGGAGGTATTGGTCATGGTCTGACTATGGCGGCCGGGCTTGCGGGCGCTAAGGGTCTGCGTCCAAGGCGTCCGGAAACTTGGGATGGCTGTCTCATCGCCTGCGCGCACGGGGCACCCGCCCGGCCGGCCACGCTTCAGCGTGATCTGCCGGTCACCCGCAGGTGCGGGCGCGCCGACATCCGGGTGCGCGTGTCTGAGGAGGGCTGTCGAATGCCCGGCCCTGATGCCGGCGTACGGCTCAATGCTGGGAAAGCAAGTGCGCCAGCTCCTGTTCGACCTCCTGGTTGGCCACGAACAGCAGCTCGTCCCCAGCCTCCAGCGGATCGTCCGCCGTAGGCACCATGACCCGTCCCTCGCGCAGGATCGCCACCAGCGCGGCGTCCACCGGCCACGGCACCGAACCCGCCCGCTGCCCCACCACCGGCGCGTCCTCGGCCAGGGTGAGTTCGACCAGGTTGGCCTGGCCCTGGCGGAAGGTCATCAGGCGGACGAGGTCGCCGACGCTGACCGCCTCCTCCACCAGCGCGCTCAGCAGGCGCGGGGTGGAGACGGCCACGTCCACGCCCCACGACTCGTTGAACAGCCACTCGTTGTTGGGGTGGTTGATGCGGGCCACCACGCGTGGCACGCCGTATTCGGTCTTGGCCAGCAGCGACACGACCAGGTTGACCTTGTCGTCGCCGGTGGAGGCGACCACGACGTGGCAGTTGTTGAGGCCGGCCTCGTCGAGGGAGGCGATCTCGCAGGCGTCGGCGAGCAGCCACTCGGCGCGCGGCACGCTGTCGATCTTGATGGCCCTGGGGTCGCTGTCGATGAGCAGGACCTCGTGGCCGTTTTCCAGGAGCTCGGCAGCGATGGAACGGCCGACGGCGCCCGCCCCTGCGATGGCGACCCGCATCAATGCTCCTCTTCCGGTGCCGCGGCGAGCACCTTGTTGATCCGGTCCATGTCGTTCTCCGCGGCGATGACGTGCATCACGTCGCCCTCCTGCACCACGGTGTCCTCCGTGATGGTCACGGCCTCACCCATGCGGTTGATGAAGGCGGCGCGGGTGCGTACGCGCTCCTCCAGGTCGACGACGCGGGTGCCGATCCAGGTCGGGTTGACGGTCACCTCGGCCAGGACGACGGTGCCCGTGGGGTCGCGCCAGAGCGGCTCGGCGCCCTCGGGGAGGATGCGGCGCATGATCTGGTCGGCGGTCCAGCGCACGGTGGCCACCGTCGGGATGCCCAGCCGCTGGTAGACCTCGGCCCGGCGGGGGTCGTAAATGCGGGCCACCACGTTGTCCACACCGAACGTCTCGCGGGCCACACGGGCGGAGATGATGTTGGAGTTGTCACCGCTGGAGACGGCGACATACGCCGCCGCGGACTCGATGCCGGCCTCGGTCAGCACGTCGCGATCGAAGCCCACGCCCGTCACCCGCCGCCCGCGGAACCCGGCGCGCAGCCGACGGAACGCCTGCGGGTCGCGGTCGATGATGGCGACGGAATGGCCGCTGTCTTCGAGGATGTGCGCGAGGGTCGAACCCACCCGGCCACACCCCATGATCACTATATGCATATCCCCCCGCATCTCGCGGTCGGCCGATTGCTCGACTCCAGTATGGCGTGACTGGGGGAGCACCTCGTTTAGTGCCTGCATATAGGGCTAGCATCTCGTTACGTGGCGAAGGTAACGGATCTTGTCAAACGCTTGCTCGTGGGGCGCGCCCTACGAAGCGGGCAGCTCCATGAGCAACTCCTCCCCAAACGGATCGCCCTGCCGGTCTTCGCCAGCGACGCGCTTTCCTCCGTGGCCTATGCCCCGCAGGAGATCCTGGTCATCCTGTCGCTGGCCGGAGTCTCCTTCTACGCCTACAGTCCCTGGGTCGCCATCGCCGTCGTGATCGTGATGCTCACGGTCGTGGCGTCGTACCGGCAGAACGTGCACGCCTACCCCAGCGGCGGCGGCGACTACGAGGTCGCGACCACCAACCTCGGCAAGAACGCCGGGCTCACCGTGGCCAGCGCGCTCATGGTCGACTACGTGCTGACCGTCGCGGTGTCCGTGGCCAACGGCGTCGACTACGTCGGCGCCACCATCCCGTTCGTGGCCGAGCACAAGCCTGCCGTCGCCATCGGCATCGTCATCCTGCTCACCGTGATCAATCTGCGCGGCATCCGCGAGTCGGGCGCCGCCTTCGCCGTCCCCACGTACGCGTTCATGATCGCCGTGCTGGGCCTGATCGTCTGGGGCGGGTACCGGCTGCTGGTGCTGGGTGACCAGCTCGAGGCGCCGAGCGCCCACTTCACCATCGAGCCCGAGCAGACCAATCTGACGACCTTCGCCGCGGCCTTCCTGATCCTGCGCGCGTTCTCCTCCGGCTGCGCGGCCCTGACCGGTGTGGAGGCCATCAGCAACGGCGTGCCTGCCTTCCGCAAGCCCAAGAGCAAGAACGCCGCCACGACGCTGCTCATGATGGGCCTCGTCGCGATCACCATGTTCGGCGGCATCATCGCGCTCGGCCTGGCCTCCGGGGTGAAGGTGGCCGAGCCTTCCGTGGTCGCAGAGGACCTGCTCAGGCCGGACGGCACGCCCGTCGGCCCCGGCTATTACCAGCAGCCGATCATCTCCCAGGTGGCCGACGCGGTGTTCGGCGGCGGGTCGCTGCCGTTCGTGGTGATCTCGGCGGTTACGGCGCTGATCCTCTTCCTGGCGGCCAACACGGCCTTCAACGGCTTCCCCGTGCTCGGCTCGATCCTCGCGCAGGACCGTTACCTGCCGCGCCAGCTCCACACGCGCGGCGACCGGCTGGCCTTCTCCAACGGCATCGTCATCCTGGCGGCGGCCGCGTGCCTGCTGCTGTGGGGGTTCGATGCCGACGTCAGCAGGCTGCTGAACCTTTACATCGTCGGCGTGTTCGTGTCGTTCACGCTCAGCCAGACCGGCATGGTCATCCACTGGACCCGCCATCTGAAGACCGAGACCGACCCCAAGACACGCCACCAGATGCACCGCTCCCGGGTGATCAACTTCTTCGGCGGCGTCATGACGGGACTCGTCCTCATCGTCGTGCTGCTGACGAAGTTCCTGGTCGGGGCGTGGATCGTGGTGATCGCGATGCCGATCCTGTTCCTCATGATGAAGGGCATCAGGCACCACTACGACAACGTGGCGGCCGAGCTGGCGATCACCGAGGACTACGAGCCGACCATGCTGCCCGCCCGCAACCACGCGATCGTGCTCGTCTCCAAGATCCACAAGCCGACCCTGCGGGCGCTGGCGTACGCGCGCGCCACCAGGCCGTCCTCGCTCGAGGCCATCACCGTGGGCGTGGAGGGCGAGGAGGCGCGCCAGTTGCAGGCGGAATGGGAGCGGCGGGGGATCCCGGTGCCGCTGAAGATGCTGGACTCGCCGTACCGGGAGATCACGCAGCCGATCCTCGACTACGTCAAGCACCTGCGGCGGCGCTCGCCGCGCGACGTGGTGACGGTCTTCATCCCCGAATACGTGGTCGGCCACTGGTGGGAGCACCTGCTGCACAACCAGAGCGCGCTCAGGCTGAAGGCGCGGCTGCTGTTCAAGCCGGGCGTGATGGTGACGAGCGTGCCGTGGCAGCTGCACTCCTCCGACCGGCTCAAGGGCAAGCCGGAACCGTTCGCGCCGGGGTCGGTGCGCCGTCCCTGGCATCAGGTGGTCAAGGACGAGGAAGATCAGATCAGGACTAGCTGATCAGGGCGCGCAGCCGGCCGGTGTCGTCCGCGCTCCAGTCCGGCGGAGCCACGACCGCGGCCCAGCCGTCCGCGATGTCGGCCCCGTACCGGTGCCCGTGCCCGGCGGGTACGGACAGCGCGGCCGTCATGTCCACCAGCACCTGCCAGAACGTCACCAGCGGGAACCAGTTCATCTCCGGATTCACGCCCGGCGGCCGCCCCTCGCCCTCCAGCCACTCCGGCTTGTCGTAGATCAGCTCGGGCGACCACCACACGACCGGATCCGTGGTGTTCTGCAGGTAGACCACGCGCGGGTGCGGCCAGGGCCCGGCCGGTTGCCCCAGATCGGCGGGTTGCTGGGCGAACCTGACCGTCCTGCCTGATTGGTAGACCGGCCGCCACACGGGGCTGTCGGGGTCCCGGCCGGTCGTGACGCGCTGCCAGATGGGGTTGGCGTTCGGCGGTCCGACGAACAGCGCGCCGTCCGCCAGGTTGCTCAGGTCGCCGAGCGCCTTCTCCATCTCGTACGAGCCCAGGCTCTCGCCCGACAGCACCAGCCGTGGCCGGTGAGCGGCCGGCAGCCGGGCCCATTTGGCGCGCACCGCCTCGAACAGCGCCCGCCCGCCCGCCGTCGCCTTCTCCCTGTCCACCAGGAACGACGCCCCGCTCGGCAGGTAGGAGTACTGCACGGCGACCATGGCGGAGCGGCCGTTGTACATGTACTCCAGCGTGTCGGAGATGTGCGGATCGACCCAGCCGGTGCCCGTGGTGCCGAGTACGGCGAGCACGGGGCGGTCGAACGCGCCGGTGCGCTCCAGCTCGCGCACCGCCAGCGCGGCCTGCGCTTCGGGCGAGGTGGCGTCCAGGCCGACGTACACCCTGATCGGCTGGGTGGCGGGGCGGCCGGAGAAGGCGGTGAGCCGGGCCGGGGTGATGGCGGTGCCGGTGAAGTGGCGGCCCTCCTTGCCGAGCGACTCCCAGGTCACCAGCGAGCCCGGACCGCCCGACAGCTGGCTCGACGTGGGCTTGCGCACGCCCGGGTAGGAGCCCTCGTTGGTGATCGAGTAAACCTCGTTCACCTTGGCGACGAACCCGGTGAACACCACGTCGTCGGCGAAGACCACGACCATGACGCCGATGGCGAGCACGCCGAGGGCGTGGCCCACGTAGAAGGGGACGAACCGGTCGAGCCAGGCGATCAGCTTGCGGCCGCCCAGGCGTACCAGCCTGGACAGGAGCAGGCTCAGCGTGAACAGGATGACCGTCACAGCCGTGATCAGCATCGGGAACCAGGCGATGCGGGTGTCCATGCCCATGAGCGCCCGCAGTTCGCGCTGCCACCCGAAGCTGTACCACAACGTCACGACGGCCAGCGCCGCGCAGCCGACGATCAGGAGCCGCCAGGCGAGGCGGCGAGTCCCCTCGGGCAGCCGGTACGAGATCACCGCCCGGGCCAGCGCCCCGATCGACGCGCCGACGGCGTACCCCAGGATGCCGGTGATCGCGCCCATCACCCCCTGGTACATCCAGGTGCGGGGCAGCAGCGACGGCGTCAGCGACGCGCAGATGAACAGCGTGGCCACCAGCGTTCCTCCGAAGCCAGGCTGCCGCCGGACCACGCGTGCCGTGTCCACGATCACCTACCGTAATAGATCAGCTCGGAAAGTTGCCATTCGTTCTGGGCATAGGGTGTCGATGTGGAACAGGCATCTCTCGAGCTGACGGTTGGTCCGGTCGCGCACGGCGGCTGGTGTGTGGCGCGCCACGAAGGACGCGTGGTGTTCGTCCGGCACGCATTGCCGGGCGAACGGGTTATCGCCGACGTCACCGAGGAGACTACCCGGTTCCTGCGAGCCGACGCGGTGGAGATCCTCGAGGCGTCGCCGGACCGCGTCGTACCGCCCTGCCCTTACGCGGGCCCCGGCCGCTGCGGCGGCTGCGACTGGCAGCACGCCACGCTCGAGGCCCAGCGCCGGCTCAAGGCGCGGGTCGTGGCCGAGCAGCTGCACCGGCTCGCGGGCATCGAGCGCGAGGTCGTGGTCGAGGAGGTGCCGGGGGCCAAGGACGGGCTCGGCTGGCGTACGCGGGTGCAGTTCGCCGCCCTTCCGACCGGCGAGCTCGGCTTCCGCAGGCACCGCTCGCACGAGATCGAGGTGGTGGACGCCTGCCTGATCGCCCATCCCGAAGTCGAGGCGGTGGGTGCGGAGGAATACGAGTGGCCGGGCGCGGCCGGGGTCGAGGTCATCGCCTCCTCCGGCGGTGACCGGGCCGTCGTGGTCTCGCCCCGGCCGCGGCGCAGCGTCACCGTGCCCGAGCTCGACGCGCCTGCCTCGATCCTGCTCGATCAGGGCAAGGGCCGCACGGTGGCGCGGCGCGGCTCGGGGATGGTGCACGAGAAGGTGGGCGAGCGCGAGTTCCGGGTGGCGGGCAGCGGCTTCTGGCAGGTTCACCCGGGGGCGGCGGAGACGCTGCTGGACGCGGTGCTGGCGTACGCGGCGCCGGAGCCGGGGGAATGGGCGCTCGACCTCTACTGCGGGGTCGGCCTGTTCGCGGCGGGGCTGGCCGAAGCGGTGGGGCCGGAGGGGGCGGTCTTCGGGCTGGAGTCCGAGGCGGCCGCCGTCCGCGACGCCCGCGCCAACCTGCGCGATCTGCCGCAGGCGCGGGTGGAGCGGGGGCGGGTGGAGGAAGCGCTCGACCGGTTCGAGATCGAGCGGGCTGACCTGGTGGTGGTGGACCCGCCGCGGTCGGGGCTGGGGCGCGAGGTGGTGGAGCGGGTCAGCGCGCTGGACGCGCGGCGGATCGTGTACGTCTCCTGCGACCCGGCGACGTTCGCCCGGGACCTGAAGTGGCTGGCCGAACGCGGCTACGCCCTGGCCGACCTGCGTGCCTTCGACGCCTTCCCGATGACCCACCACGTGGAGTGCGTGGGGCTGCTGGTCAGGGCGTAGGTGACACCCACCAGCACGTCGCTGGGTGTCAGAGCCAGCCCATGCGCTGGGCGGTGCGGATGGCCTCCAGGCGGTTTTGCGCGTTGAGCTTGGTCATGGCGCTGGACAGGTAGTTGCGTACGGTGCCCTCCGTCAGGTGCAGCTCGCCGGCGATCCGCGCGATCGTGGCCCCGTCGCCGGCCAGCCGCAGCGCGTCGCGCTCGCGTTCGGTCAGCGGGCTGTCGCCGGCCGCCATCGCCGCGGCGGCGAGTTCCGCGTCCAGGTAGCGGCCGCCTCCCTGGACCTTGCGGATCGCCATGGCCAGCTCCTCGGCCGAGGCGTCCTTGCCGAGGAACCCGCTCACCCCCGCCGCCATGGCCCTGCGCAGGTAACCGGGGCGGCCCAGGCTGGTCAGGATGACGATCTTGCATTGGGAGCTGATCTGCTCGGCCGCGCTCAGGCCGTCCATTCCCGGCATCTCGATGTCGAGCACGGCCACGTCGGGCCGGTGTTCGGCCACGGCGGGCAGGACGGCGTCGCCCCTGCCCACCTGGGCCACGACCTCGATGCCGTCCTCGAGGTCCAGCAGGGCCGCGATGGCGCCGCGGATCAGGTGCTCGTCGTCGGCCAGCAGCACGCGGATGGTCATGCGGGCACCGCCGCGCGCAGCACGTAGCGGCCCTCACGAGTCGGCTCCGCGCGGAGGGTGCCGCCCGCCGCCCGCAGGCGGTCGGCCAGCCCCGCGAGCCCGTTGGGCGCATGCTCGCCCACAGGCCCGCTCACCCCGTCGTTGGACATCTCCAGCACCCCATTCTCGATCGTGATCGTGCAGCGTTCGGCCCTGCTGTGCTTGAGCACGTTCGTGGCGCCCTCGCGGACGACCGTGGCCAGCAGCGTGCGCGTCTCCGGCGTCAGTGACGCCGTGTCCGCGCGCACGGTGCAGCGCACGTCCGCCGCCTCCAGCACCGCCCGCACGCTGGCGAGCACCTCGTCCAGGTCGATGGCCCGGTAGTTCTGCACAGTGGTGCGCACCTCCCGTAACGACCGCCTGGACAGCTCGCGTACCGCGAACATCTCGGCCGCGGCCGCCGCGGGATCCGCGCGCAGGGCCTGCTCGGCGTGGGCCGTCCTGGTCGCGACGTCGGTGAGGCTCTGCCCGAGCAGGTCGTTGAGGTCGCGGGCGAAGCGCAGCCGCTCCTCCGAGACCGCCAGCCTGGCCAGTGCCTCCTCTCCCTCGTGCGCCTCCTTGGCGAGCTGCCAGAGCCGCAGGTTGGCCCACACGGCGCCGACGGAGACCACCGTGAAGAACGCCTGCATCAGCGGCAACAGCAGGATGACCGGGTCGAGCCCGGCGACCAGGCCGAGATAGAGGGTGATGACCGCGACCGACGTGACGGACAGGGCGATGGCGGTGCGCATGCGGACGAACGCCGTCATCAATCCCAGCCACGTCGGGATCGGCCAGACGAGCGGGAAGACGGACAGGACCGCGATGATCGCCCCGGACACCGCCAGGATCGCGGTAGGCCGCTTTCCGCCTCTGACGGCGATCCTGAACGGGCGCGTGCTCAGCACGTTGAAGACCAGCAGCAGCACGGCGCCGCCCACGGCTGCGGGCCACGGCATGCCCTGTTCCCAGCGGGCGTACAGCTCGACATAGCCCATGAGTGCGAACAGCAGGATGATGTCGGTGGAGTAGACGATCAGCCAGCGGACCTTGTCCAGCTTCGTCGCTCCCCGCAGCCGGTCGACGAGCCTGCCCATCACGCAGGCACCGCCGCACGCAGCAGGAACTCGCCCGCCGGGGTAGGCGCCGCGGAGAAGGAGCCGCCCGCCGTGGCCAGCCGCTCCGACAGGCCGCTCAGGCCGTTGCCGGGCGCCGCGGGCTGCCCGCGCACGCCGTCGTTGAGCATCTCCAGCACGCCTCCGTCGATGGTGATGGCGCAGCGCGTGGCGTTGCTGTGCTTGAGCACGTTCGTGCCGCCCTCCCGGACCGCCCACGCCAGCAGCGACCTGGCGGCCGGCGACAGGCCGTCGGCCCTGGCGTCGATGACGCAGCGGGTGCCCGCCGCCTCCAGCGCCGCGCGGACGCCGGCGAGCTCCTCCTCCAGGTCGAGTGCCTGGTAGCCGTGCACGGCCTGCTGCACCCTGGCCAGCGCGTCCCCGGCCAGCTCGCGCACTTCGGCCATCTCGCCCGCCGCTCGCCCCGCGTCCTTGGTCGACAGCTTGGCGGCCAGCTCGCTCTTCAGCGTGATCACCGACAGGCTGTGCCCGAGCAGGTCGTGCAGGTCGCGGGCGAAGCGAAGCCGCTCCTCGGTCACCGCCAGCCGCGCCTTGGCCTCCCTGCTGTTGTGCGCGTCCCTGATCATCCACCAGAGCCAGCGCCACAGCCGCATGGTCCCGATCAGGGTGGCCGTGGCGAGCGCGCTGCCGAGCAGGACGCCCTGCCACCCCTGGCCGGTCACCAGGGAGGTGTAGCCGGTGAACGCGGTCACGACGGCCGCCGAGAGCCAGGCCGTCGCTCGCAGCGGCAGGTAGAGCGAGGCGGCTGACAACCACAGAGGCTCCGGTTGCAGCAACACGCCCCTGGCGTACTCGTTGTACGGCATGAGCACCACGCAGCCCGCCGCGAACACCCCCGCGATCAGCAGTTTCAGTGTGGGGCGTGGCCGGCTGTCGAAGGACTCCCTGAGGAGTAAGGGGAAGAGCGCGTAGAAGCCGATCAGGCACGTGAGGGAGACCGCCGCGACCGCTGGGGAGATCGAGCCGTCCAGCACCGCCGCAACGATGATCACCACGGCGAACAGGGCCATGAACACGGTGAGCCCGTCCATCCAGTAGATCAGGAGTTTCCGCGCCGTGTCCGGACGAGCCACCATCGCCCCCTTCCCCGCTGACAGGAGCCCGCTAGGTCACGGAAATCCTATATTCAGGGCCGGATACCCCAAAGAATCCGCGCCACGTCCCGCGACGGGGTGACGCCGCGTAGTGACAGCCAGGCCAGCCCGTGGCGGGTGGCGTAGCCGGTCAGCGCGCGGGCGTCGGACTCGCTCAGGTCGCCCGCGCCGGCCAGGACGGGGGTCAGGGCGACGCGCGGCCACGCCTGCTCCGCGTCCGGCAGGTCCTGAGCCTGTGCGATCTGGTCCCTGGCCGCGTGGACGGCCGCCGCGAGCCTGCTCAGACGGCCCTCGGAAGCGGTGCGCGGCTCCACGGCGGCCAGCAGGTTGACGGCGCCGACTTCCGCGCCCGCCTGCCGGGTGGTGCGCAGCATCGCGACGTCGTCGTCGGCCAGCCCCGACGGTTTCAGCGGCAGCGTGAAGCTGACCCGCAGCGGCCGTTCGCGCTGCAAGGCGCGGATGGCCCGGGCCCTGCGCAGCACCGCGGCGTCGTCCTCGCTGTCGCGGATCTCGAAGTCGACGGCGGTGGCGTCGAACGCCCCGACCACCCTGCGATAGGCGGCGGCCAGGCCGCCCGGCCTGGTGCAGGTGACGGCCAGCTCCCGGCCGTCCGGGCCGCCCAAGACGGGCGCGGCGTCGCCGCCGAGCGCCCGGAGGCGGTCGATCCCGTCGGCCATCGGGTTGTCGCCGGGGTCGAGAGGGCCGGGGTGCGGGCCGGTCCACTCCGGTACGCAGCCGTCGGCGTCGCCCGCGACCAGGTGGCCGAGCGCGTAGTGCAGCACTCCGGTGCGGCGGGACTGGGCCGGCAGGTCGACATCGGGCTCCCCGGCGGTGTCGACGAAGCCCACGAAGGCGCCGCCCGGCACGGCCGCCACCGCCCGTGAGACGGCGGGGGAGTGCCGCGCGAGCGGCTTGGCCGGCTCCGGAGCGGCGGCGCCCGCGGGAAGCAGGCGGATCGCCACGGCGGTCGCGGCGGTGAGCGCGAGCGCCCCGAGGATCGCGAGAGGACGAGGGAGCATGCCAAGCTCCCTTCCGTGCCGTGGCATGTGACACCCCCAAAGAGAGCGGTACGTGGTCGGTCGGCTACGTACGGCACTTGCGGCGAACGTTAGCAAGCGTGCGCGGCACGGCGCGGCCCTTTTCCGCTTCACGTCCGTTGTGTGCGGATAATGGCGTCATGAAGCTGCGGATCTTCACCGAGCCCCAGCAGGGCGCGACATATGACGACCTGCTCGCAGTCGCCCAGGCCACCGAACGGCTGGGCTTCGACGCGTTCTTCCGGTCCGACCACTACCAGCGCATCGGCCCCGGCGACCCGGGACCGGGCTCGACCGACGCCTGGATCACCCTTGCCGGCCTGGCCAGGGAGACCTCGCGGATCCGGCTGGGCACCCTGGTCACGCCGGCCACGTTCCGGCTGCCCGGGCCGCTGGCGATCAGCGTGGCGCAGGTCGACCAGATGAGCGGCGGCCGGGCCGAGCTGGGCTTCGGCACCGGCTGGTACGACGGCGAGCACGCCGCGTACGGCATCCCGTTCCCGCCGACGGCCGAGCGGTTCGGGCGGTTCGAGGAGCAGCTCGAGATCATCACCGGCCTGTGGACGGCGGAGAAGTCGTACGCGTTCGAGGGCCGCTACTACCGGCTGGCCGACTCGCCCGCGCTGCCCAAGCCCGCGCAGTCGCCCAGGCCGCCGGTGATCATCGGCGGATTCGGCGCCAAGCGCACGCCCCGGCTCGCGGCCACGTACGCCGACGAGTACAACGTGCCGTTCCGCACTCTCGCCGACACTCGTGAGGCGTTCGCGCGGGTACGCGAAGCATGCGAGCAGACCGGGCGCAGCATCCGGCTGTCGGTGGCGCAGACCACCGTCGTGGGCGCCGACCGGGCGGAGGTCGAGCGGCGCGCGGCCGCCATCGGCGAGAACCCGGACACCATGTCCGCGGGCGGCCTGTGCGGCACTCCGGCGGAGGTCGTGGCGAAGATCGGCGAGTTCGCCGAGCTCGGCGCCGAGCGCGTCTACCTGCAGATCCTCGACCTCGGCGACCTCGAGCACCTGGAGCTGATCGCCGCCGAGGTGCTGCCGCACGTCTGAGTAATCGGTTGGCGGCGCTCGGCACGGTTACGGCAGACTTGGGACGTGCTGCTGACGATCACGACCACCGCGAGACCCGCCACCGATCTGGGCTTTCTCCTGCACAAGCATCCCGAGCGGGTGCAGGAGTTCAGCCAGTCGTCCGGCACGGCCACGGTGTTCTATCCGGAGGCGGGCGAGGAGCGCTGCACGGCGGCGCTGCTGCTGGAGGTCGACCCGATCGCGCTGGTCAGGTCCCGCGGCAAGAGCTCGCCCGACTTCAGTCTGTCGCAGTACGTCAACGACCGTCCCTACGCGGCCTCCTCGCTGCTGGCCGTGGCGCTGGGCGAGGTGTTCCGCACCGCGCGGGCCGGCCGCTGCAAGGCCA
This sequence comes from Nonomuraea sp. H19, assembly GCF_052068215.1. Classification (NCBI taxonomy): domain Bacteria; kingdom Bacillati; phylum Actinomycetota; class Actinomycetes; order Streptosporangiales; family Streptosporangiaceae; genus Nonomuraea; species Nonomuraea sp. H19. The sequence goes on from NZ_JBQHCV010000012.1 coordinate 254,663, forward strand.
GGCCGGAGCTGCCCGGCAGGGCGCTGCCGCTGGAGCTGCGGCTGCCCGCGCTGCCCTGCCGGGGCGGGGCCGACCTGGCGCGGCGGCTGTTCTCGCCGCTCGGGTGGGCGGTCGACGCTGAGGCGTTACCGCTCGACGAAGGCTTTCCCGAGTGGGGTGAGTCGCGCTATGTCCGGCTCACCCTGCGCGGCACCTGCCGGCTGGCCGACGCGCTCAACCACCTCTACGTGCTGCTGCCGGTGCTCGACGACGGCAAGCACTACTGGATCGCGCCCGACGAGGTCGACAAGCTGATCAGGGCCGGCGAGGGCTGGCTGCACGGGCACCCGGAGCGCGGCCTGATCACCCGGCGCTATCTGGGGCGGCGCTCGGCGTTGGCCCGCACCGCGCTGGCCAGGCTGGCCGAACTGGGCGACGAGATGGAGGAGGAGCTGGAGCCGCCGGTCGCGGAGGAGGCCCCGGCCGAGGAGACCGCCGCCGACGAGGTGGCCGCCGCGGTGGACGCGAGCGAGGCCGGCGTGCCTGATGCCGCAGCCGTGGCGGACGGGAGCGAGGTGGGCGTGCCTGATGCCGCAGCCGTGGCGGATGGGAGCGAGGTGGGCGTGCCTGATGCCGCAGCCGTGGCGGACGGGAGCGAGGCGGGCGAGCCCAAGCCCAAGCCGCTCAGCGTCCAGCGGCGCGAGGCCGTGCTGGCCAAGCTGGCGGAGCTGGGCGCGGTCAGCGTGGTCGACCTGGGCTGCGGCCAGGGCGAGCTGGTCGGCGCGCTGCTGGCCAGGCCCAGGTTCGCCCGGGTCGCCGGCATGGACGTCTCCTCGATGGCGCTCACCATCGCCGCCCGCAAGCTGCGCCTCGACCGCATGCCCGACGCCAAGCGCGCCCGGCTCACCCTGTTCCAGGGCGCGCTCACCTACACCGACAAGCGGATCAAGGGCTATGACGCCGCCGTGCTCATGGAGGTGGTCGAGCACGTCGACCCGCCCCGCCTGGCCGCGCTCGAACGCGTCGTGTTCGGCCACGCCAGGCCGCAGCACGTGCTCGTCACCACCCCCAACATCGAGCACAACGTGCGCTACGAGTTCCTGACCGGCCTGCGCCACCCCGACCACCGCTTCGAGTGGACCCGCGCCGAGTTCGCCGCGTGGGCCACCAGGGTCGCCGGGGGTTACGGCTACCGAGTCGCGTTCGAGCCGGTCGGCGTTGACGACCCCGAGGTCGGCCCGCCCACCCAGATGGGAGTGTTCACCCGTGATCAGCCTTCCTGAGCTCTCCCTCGTGGTGCTCGTCGGCGTCTCCGGCAGCGGTAAGTCCACCTTCGCCAAGAAGCACTTCAAGCCCACGCAGGTCATCTCCTCCGACTTCTGCCGCGGCCTGGTCGCCGACGACGAGAACGACCAGTCGGCCACCCCGGCGGCGTTCGACCTGCTGCACCACATCGTCGGCGTGCGCCTGGCCAGAGGGCTGCGCACCGTGGTCGACGCCACCAACGTCCAGTACGCCGCCCGCAAGAGCCTCATCGACCTGGCCAGGAAGCACGACGTGCTCGCCGACGCGATCGTGCTGGACGTGCCGGAGGAGGTGGCCATCGAGCGCAACGCGGCCCGGTCCGACCGCGACTTCGGCCGCGGCGTGGTGATCCGCCAGCGCAAGGACCTGCGCCGCTCGCTCGGCAAGATCTCCGGCGACGGGTTCAGGAAGGTCCACGTGCTGCGCGGGCTCGACGCGATCGACAACGCGGAGATCACGTACGAGAAGGCATGGTCCGACAGGACCGAGCTGACCGGGCCGTTCGACATCATCGGCGACGTGCACGGCTGCCGCGCCGAGCTGGAGACGCTGCTCACGAGGCTCGGCTGGGAGGGCGTCAGGCACCCCGAGGGCCGTACCGCGGTGTTCGTCGGCGACCTGGTGGACCGCGGCCCCGACACGCCGGGCGTGCTGCGCCTGGTGATGGACATGGTCGAGGCGGGCACCGCGATCTGCGTGGCGGGCAACCACGAGCAGAAGCTGGTGCGCGCGCTGAACGGCCGCGACGTCAAGGTCGGCCACGGCCTGCGGGAATCGCTCGACCAGCTCGCCGCCGAGCCGCCCGAGTTCGTCGAGCGGGCCAGGACGTTCATGGACGGCCTGCTCAGCCACTACCGGCTGGACGACGGCCGGCTCGTCGTCGCGCACGCCGGACTCAAGGAGGCCTACCACGGGCGCGCCTCCAAGCGGGTACGCGCCTTCGCCCTCTACGGCGACACGACCGGCGAGACCGACGAGTACGGCCTGCCGATCCGCTACCCGTGGGCCGAGGAATACCGCGGCCGCGCCATGGTCGTCTACGGCCACACGCCCACGGTCAAGCCCGAGTGGATCAACAACACGATCTGCCTCGACACCGGGTGCGTGTTCGGCGGCCACCTGACCGCCCTGCGCTACCCCGAACGCGAGATCGTCCAGGTCCCCGCGGAGAAGATCTGGTACGAGCCGGCCAAGCCGCTCGGCGCCGGCGCCGTCCGCGACCCCGGCATGCTCGACATCAACGACGTGATCGGCACCCGGCACGTCGAGACCAGGTTCGGCGCCCGGGTCAAGGTCCTTCAGGAGAACGCGGCCGCCGCGCTCGAGGTCATGAGCCGGTTCGCGGTGGACCCGCGCTGGCTGGTCTACCTGCCGCCCACCATGGCCCCGCCGGAGACCTCCAAGCTCGACGGCTACCTGGAGCACCCGCACGAGGCGTTCGAGGAGTTCGCCGCCGCCGGGGTGCGCGAGGTCGTGTGCGAGGAGAAGCACATGGGCTCGCGCGCCGTCGCCGTCCTCGCCAGGACGCCCGAGGTGGCCGCGGCCAGGTTCGGCGTGGCCGACGGCAGCGCGGGCGCCGTCTACACCCGCACCGGGCGGCCGTTCTTCGCCGACACCGGGCCGCTCGTCGAGCGGCTGCGCGTGGCTTGCGAGCCGTTGTGGGCCGAGCTCGGCTCCGACTGGGTGGTGCTCGACTGCGAGCTGCTGCCCTGGTCGGCGAAGGCCGGCGAGCTGATCAGAAGCCAGTACGCATCCGTCGGCGCGGCCGCCCGCGCCGCGCTGCCCGAGGCGATCTCGGCTCTTGAGGCGGCGGCCGGGCGCGGGCTGGATGTGGGCGATCTGCTTCTTCGCACCCGCCGCCGCTCCCACAACGCTGCCCTGTTCCGCGACGCCTATGCCCGTTACTGCTGGCCGGTCGACGGGATCGAGGGGATCAAGGTGGCGCCGTTCCAGATCCTGGCCTGCGAGGGGCGGGCCACGGCGCTGGAGCCGCACGCCTGGCACCTGTCCACGCTGGCGCTGCTCGACTCCCCGCTGATCGCCAGGACCGAGCACGTGTTCGTCACGCTCGACGCGCCCGAGTCCAGGGCCGCGGCGACCGCCTGGTGGGAGTCGATGACGGCCGCGGGCGGCGAAGGCATGGTGGTCAAGCCCGCCGCGTACGCGCCCGGCCGGGTGCAGCCAGGGGTCAAGGTCCGCGGCCGCGAATACCTGCGGATCATCTACGGGCCCGACTACACCGAGTCGCTCGACGTGCTGCGCAGGCGCTTCCTGGGCAAGAAGCGCTCGCTGGCGCTGCGCGAATACGCGCTGGGCCTGGAGGCGCTGGCGCGGCTGGCGGACGGTGAGGCGGCCTGGCGGGTCCACGAGCCGGTCTTCGCCGTGCTGGCCCTGGAGTCGGAGCCGGTCGACCCGCGCCTTTGAGTAAAGCTTCGGTAAAGCGCCCCTGTTCGGACACGGCCTGAGGGTACGCGCGCCGATCCGGGGAAAGGACCGGCATGGCCGCCACTCAGTTCACCCGTCACGAGCCCTTGGGACACGTCGTGTTCATCACGGCGGCCGCGGCCATCGGCGGGTTCCTGTTCGGGTACGACAGCTCCGTCATCAACGGCGCGGTCGTCGGGATCCAGCGGCACTTCGGGGCGGGGTCGTTCGAGATCGGGTTCGTGGTGGCCATCGCGCTGCTGGGCTCCGCCGTGGGGGCCTGGGCGGGCGGCGGGCTGGCGGACCGGTGGGGGCGCACTCGGTCCATGCAGGTGGCGGCGCTGCTGTTCGCGGTCAGCTCGATCGGTCAGATGCTGCCGTTCGGCATCTGGGACCTCGCGGGCTGGCGGGTGATGGCGGGCTTCGCGATCGGCATGGCGTCGGTGCTCGGCCCCGCGTACATCGCCGAGGTCGCGCCACCGGCCTACCGCGGCCGGCTGGGCTCGTTCCAGCAGCTGGCCATCGTGCTCGGCATCGCGGTCTCGCAACTGGTCAACTACGTGATCGCGCGCCTGGCCGGCGGCGCGGTCAACAACCTCCTGGGGCCGCTGCAGGCCTGGCAGTGGATGCTGGGCGCCTGCGTGGTGCCGGCCCTGCTGTATCTGGTGTTCGCGCTGAGCATCCCCGAGTCGCCGCGCTACCTGATCATGTCGGGACGCACCAGGCGGGCCCGCGAGGTGCTGGCCGAGGTCGAGGGCGGCGACGTGGACCTCGACGCGCGGATCTCGGAAATCCAGCACGTGCTCCGCACCGAACGCGTGCCCGGGCTGAGGGACCTGCGCGGCAAGGCCCTGGGGCTGCTGCCGATCGTCTGGATCGGCATCATCCTGTCGGTCTTCCAGCAACTGGTCGGCATCAACGTGATCTTCTACTACTCGACCGTGCTGTGGCAGTCGGTCGGCGTCAACCAGAGCGACTCGCTGCTGATCAGCTTCTCCAGCTCGATCATCAACATCATCGGCACGTTCATCGCGATCTCGCTGGTCGACAAGATCGGCCGCCGGCCGCTGCTCATGATCGGCTCGGCCGGGATGGCGATCTCGCTGGGCACCGCGGCATGGGCGTTCAGCGCGGCCAGGACGGCGAACGGCGCGGTCTCACTGCCCGACCCGCAGGGGCCGGTCGCGCTCGTCGCCGCCAACGCGTTCGTGCTGTTCTTCGCGCTGTCGTGGGGCGTGGTGGTCTGGGTGCTGCTCGGCGAGATGTTCCCCAACCGCATCCGCGCCGCCGCCCTGGGCGTGGCGGCCGCGGCCCAGTGGATCGCCAACTGGGCGATCACGGTGTCGTTCCCGCCCCTGGGCGCGTGGAACCTGTCCCTGACGTACGCCGGGTACGCGCTGTGCGCGGCGGTGTCGTTCCTGTTCGTCGCGAAATGGGTCAAGGAGACCAAGGGCCGCAAGCTCGAAGAGATGGGTTAGCGTCGGCTCTGTCCGGCTTCACGCCGCTCCTGCTCTCGGCCGCCGAGTAGCACCTGCTGCCCTCGTACGGGGCCTTCCTGCGGCCCGAGGCGCGGATCGGGCCGCAGGAAGGGACTGTGGGCGAGATGAGCCGCCTGCGCGCCTCACCCGGGCAGGACTACTTGGCGGCGAAGTCCTGGGTCCAGTAGATGCGGCCCTGGGAGTTCTTGGCCGCGCCGACGCCGATCAGGGTGAACTTGCAGTTCATGATGTTGGCGCGGTGACCGGAGCTGTTCATCCAGCCCTGGACGACCGAGGCGGCGGACGGCTGGCCGAAGGCGATGTTCTCCGCCCAGGCCGAGCCCCCTGTGAATCCGGCCGCCTTGATGCGGTCCATGAAGGTGCGGCCGTCCTGGGAGTCGTGGTCGAAGTAGTTGTTCTTCGCCATGTCATCGGAGTGGCCGAAGGCGGCGGCGCGTAGCTGCGCGTCGTGCTTGAGCGGCTGGCAGCCGCCCTTGGCCCGCTCGGCGTTGGTCAGGCGGACGACCTCGTTCTCCTCGGCCGTGCCGACCGTTCCCGACGACGGCGGTGGCGTCGTGCTGGTGGGGGACGGCGAGGCGGTGGGCGTGGCGGTGGGCGTGGGGGTGCCGCCCGGGGAGCAGGACAGCCGGGCCGCCTTGGACGTGACGGCGCGGCCGCGGTAGTCGGTGGCGACCGCGTAGTAGGTGCCGGGCGCGCACGGGAGGGCGAGGGTGATGCGGCCGTTCCTGGTGGCCCCGCTCTTGACGACCGGGTCGCGGCCCGGGACGGCCCGCTTGATGCGGATGCGCAGCAGCGCGGGGCTGGAGCAGCCGCGGCGGGCGGCGAACGACTCTATTTTGAGTGCGCCGCTGAGCCGCGGCTTGGCCACGCTCACGCGGCAGGCCGTCGTGTCCGCCGCGGTCGCGGCCTCGGCCGCGGTGATCGGCGTGCAGATGGCCGCGGCGCTCACGAGCCCGGCGAGTACCCCTAGGGGTCTACGCATAGAAGGTTTCCTCCAGTTGCGGTAGACGCTGGATGGCTCCGCATTCTGTCGGGACCGCAACCCATTTGTCATGAAATTCCAGACATTTCTGTGATGCGGCGGTAAACCAAAGTGATCACTGAGGCGTCTGGGGCACACTCGCCGTCTCCTCCGCCGCTCGCCGCCTGCCGTGTCGCGGGCATCGTCGTCCCGCATGCCGGAGCCGGGGCCGGGGCGTCGCGTCGCGAAGCCGGCAGTTGAACCGGTTAGTCGACAGGACGCGGCCCCCCGCCGCATCGTCCCTGGATGCGCCACATCCGCGCCCTCGTAAGCGGTCCCGGTACGCACGTCTCGAAAGCGTCACGGCTATTGACGGCGCAGACATACGGAATTTACGTTCGCGGTACTTATCCGGTTCAGCGGGTCCCGTGACCTGCGTTTCTGAAGAGTGATCGCTCACCGGTCTCACAGGCGGGAGCGTGCTTGCGTCATGGCTGGGAGCGCTCCCAAGGGAGGCTCCGCGAGCGGCGCGGGCCCGTCCGAGCCCGGCCCATTCGGGGGTGTCTAGCACACGTGCGAACCTCCGCGCCGGGCGCGGAGGGAAGGAGAGAAGCGATGCGTAACCGGGCTCGGATCATGATTCCGCTCCTGGCGGCGGGCCTGCTCGCCGCGGCCTGCACCGGCGGCGGATCCACGCCGGCCCCGCCGGCCTCACCAGCGCAGAGCCAGGGCGCGGTGGCCAGCGCCAACCCCGATCAGCTGCCACGCAACGAGACCCTCTACACCACGGGAACCCAGTGGGGACCGCCGGCCAACTTCAACCCCATCAGGGAGTGGGACTCGGCCGTCGGCACCAAGGGCCTGGTGTACGAGACCATGTTCCATTACGACACGAACGCGGCCAAGCTGGTGCCGTGGCTGGCCGCCAGCGGCGCGTGGATCGACGACACCACCTATGAGGTCAAGCTGCGCCCCGGGATCAAGTGGGCCGACGGCCAGCCGTTCACCGCCAAGGACGTCGTCTTCTCCTTCGAGCTCGGCAAGATGGAGACGATCCCGTACCACGACCTGTGGAACTGGCTGAAGAACGCCGAGGCCGTCGACGACCAGACCGTGAAGTTCACCTTCTCCAAGGCCAACTACCAGCAGTGGGACTTCAATCTCTACAGCCGCTCGATCGTCCCCGAGCACATCTGGAAGGGCCGGACGGAGAAGGAGGTCCTCGACGGCGTCAACGAGAACCCGGTCGGCACGGGCGCGTACACGTTCATGAGCAAGGACCAGGATCGCGTGGTGCTGCAGCGGCGCGACGACTGGTGGGGCAAGACGGCGCTCAACATGGAGCCCAAGCCGCGCTACATCGTCGACATCGCCACCCCGAGCAACGAGGTCGCGATGGGCCTGCTGCTGCAGAAGGGCCTGGACCTCAGCAACAACTTCCTGCCCGGCGTGGCCAACCTGGTCCAAGGCAACTTCGGTCTGACGACCTACTACAGCGAGCCTCCGTACATGCTGTCGGCCAACACCGCGTGGCTGGTGCCCAACACGACCAAGAAGCCGATGGACGACCCCGCCTTCCGCAAGGCGCTGGCCTCCTCGATCGACGTCAAGAAGATCGTCGAAGGCGTGTACGGCAACCTCGTCAAGGCCGCGAGCCCGACCGGCCTGCTGCCGCAGTGGGACAAGTTCGTGGACCAGAACGTGGTCGCCAAGTCCGGCTTCGCTTTCGACGCCGCCAAGGCCAAGAAGCTGCTGGCGGATGCCGGTTACAAGGACGGCGACGGCGACGGGTTCGTGGAGAACAAGGACGGCTCCAAGATCAGCCTGACCCTCATCGTGCCGTCCGGCTGGACCGACTGGATGGAGTCGGCCAGGTCCATCGCGGCCAGCGCCAAGACCGCCGGCATCCAGATCACCCCGGACTTCCCCGACTTCAACGCCCTGGTCGAGAAGCGCACCAAGGGCGACTTCGACCTGCTGATCAACAACGAGCGGCAGCTGTCGAACTCGCCGTACACCTACTACGAGTACATGTTCCAGCTCCCGATCCAGAAGCAGCAGAACACCGTCAACTTCGCCCGCTACGAGAACAAGCAGGCCTGGGCTCTCGTCCAGCAGCTCGACCAGGTCAAGACCGACGACGTCGCGAGCATGACCAAGGTCATCTCCCAGCTCCAGCAGATCCATCTCGACGACATGCCGGTCATCCCGCTCTGGTACAACGGCCTGTGGGCGCAGGCCGGCACCAGCGTGTGGAAGAACTGGCCGGCCGCGGCGGGCAGCGCCCCCAAGACCGGCGCCGTCATGTGGCGTAACTGGCTCGAACTCGGCGGTTTCGAGACGCTCACCCAGCTCCAGCCCTCCGGCTCGTGACCTCCTGACCGAACTCGCCATCCCCCGTCCCGCGAGCAGGGGCGGGGGCCTTCACGGAGAAAGATCACGTGCGTCGATATTTCGGCAGGAAACTCCTCATCTACGGATTGACCTTCTTCGTCGCCGTCACGGTCAACTGGATGATCCCGCGCTTCATGCCGGGCGACCCGGTCGCCAGCATGGTCGCGCGGGCCAACGTCACCAAGCCAGAGGCCGTGGAGGCGATGCGGGCCTACTACAACAACCTGTTCGGGCTGGACCAGCCGCTGCTGCAGCAGTACGCCAACTTCTGGGCCGCGCTGCTGCGGGGCGACTTCGGGGTCAGCATCTGGCTGTTCCCGACCCCGGTCAGCACCGTGATCGGCGGCGCGGTGCCGTACACGCTGGGGCTGGTCATCCCGTCGGTGCTGCTGAGCTGGGTGGTGGGCAACCGGTTCGGCGCGTACGCCGCCCGCCGCAAGCTCCTCGACAACACCGTCCTGCCGGTCGGGTACGTGCTGACCGCGATGCCGTACATGTGGCTGGCGGTGCTCCTGGCCTGGGCGCTCGGCGTGATCGCGGGACTCTTCCCGGTCGCCGGCGGCTACAGCTTCTCGATGCGGCCGAACTGGTCGTGGACGTTCCTGCTCGACCTGTTGCACCACTGGACGCTGCCGTTCCTGTCGCTGTTCCTGGTGGCGCTGGGCGGCTGGGCGATCGGCATGCGCAACATGATCATCTATGAGCTGGAGTCCGACTACTCCACCTACCTGTCGGCGCTCGGCGCCCCCGCCCGGCTCATCCGCAGGTACGCCTTCCGCAACGCCGTCCTGCCCCAGATCACCGGCCTGGCCCTGCAACTGGGCGTGCTGATCGCCGGGGCGCTGGTCACCGAGATCGTCTTCGCCTATCCGGGCCTGGGCAGCCTCATCCTCAAGGCCATCCAGAACAAGGACTTCTTCCTCCTGCAGGGCACGTTCCTGTTCATCGTGCTCGGCGTGCTGATCGCCAACTTCATCATCGACATCGTCTACGTCGTGGTCGATCCGCGGACCAGGGCGGGAATGGCGGGTGCGCAGGCATGACGGCACTTCAGGAAGTCGCCCCGCGCGAGCGGGAAGGCGTGCGGCGCGAGGCGATCTACTTCGCGGTGCGCAACGGCAAGCTGATGACCGGCCTCGGCATCGTGCTCGCCCTGCTCCTGCTGGGCCTGATCGGCCCGCTGTTCGTGGACGCCGCGCCCAACGAGTACGGCACCCGCCCCATGAGCCCGCCGAGCGCCGAGCACTGGCTCGGCACGACCACCTTCGGCCAGGACATCTTCGCCCAGTTCGTGCACGGCCTGCGCAGCACCTTCGCCGTCGGTGTGATCGGCGGCGGCATCGCGGCGGTCATCGGCATGATCATCGGCTTCGTGGCCGGCTATCTGGGCGGCATCGTCGACGAGGTGCTCAACATGCTGACCAACATCATCCTGGTCATCCCCACCCTGGCCGTGCTGCTGATCATCAATGCGTACCTCGGCATCAGGAGCGTGGCCGTGCAGGGCCTGTTCATCGGGCTGACGCAGTGGCCGTGGGCGGCGCGGGCGATCAGGGCGCAGACGTTCTCGCTGCGTACCCGCGAGTTCGTGGACCTGGCCAGGATGAGCGGCTCGGGCACCTGGCGGGTCATCACCAGGGAGATCGCGCCGAACATGAGCTCCTACCTGTTCATGACGTTCATCCTGCTGTTCGGCGGCTCCGTCCTCATCGCCTCCTCGCTGGACTTCATCGGCCTCGGTCCCACCGAGGGGGTCTCCCTGGGGCTGATGCTGCAGAACGCCAACCAGTGGAGCGCGCTCCAGCTCGGCCTCTGGTGGTGGTTCGTCCCGCCGGGCGCGGCCATCACCGCCATCGTGGGCGCCCTCTACGTGGCCAACGTCGGCCTCGACGAGGTTTTCAACCCGAAACTGAGGGAGACATGAGTCTGCAGGTCAGCGAGCTGAAGGTCTACTACAGGACGCTGAAGGGCGAGGTCCGCGCCCTGGACGGGATGTCCTTCGAGCTGGCCGACGGCGAGATCCTCGGCCTGGTCGGCGAGTCCGGCTGCGGCAAGAGCACGCTGGGCAAGAGCCTCATCCGCATGGACGGCCGCATGCGCCACATCGGCGGCCGGGTCGTGCTCGACGGCCGGGAGCTCCCCATCGCCGACGACCGGGCGATGAACGACTTCCGCTTCAAAGAGGTCTCCCTCATCCCGCAGTACGCCATGAGCGCGCTCAACCCCACCCGCAAGATCCGCAAGATGGTCGGCGAGCTGCTCAAATCCCGCGGCGCGAGCCTGGACACCGCCGAGCTGGAGCGCCGGATGGACCAGGTCGGCCTGCCCCGCGAGGTGCTCGACCGCTACCCGATCGAGCTGTCCGGCGGCATGAAGCAGCGCATGGTGATGGTCATCTCCACGCTGCTCGACCCGTCCCTGCTGATCGCCGACGAGGTCACCTCCGCGCTCGACGTCTCCACCCAGAAGGCCGTCGCCCGTGCCCTGCTGGGCTTCCGCGACAGCGGCTACGTCAAGAGCATGATCTTCGTCACCCACGACATCGCGCTCACCCACCACATCGCCGACGCCATCATGGTCATGTACGCGGGCAAGCTCGCCGAGAAGGCGCCCGCCGACGTGATCGTCAAGGCGCCGCGGCACCCGTACACGAGGCTGCTCATCGACTCCCTGCCCGAGGTCGGGGTCCGCCACGCCGACCGGCGCCTGGAGGGCATCGCCGGCAGCCCGCCGTCCCTGCTCGACCCGCCGGCCGGCTGCCGCTTCCGCGACCGCTGCCCGATCGCGGGGGAGGAATGCGCGCAGGATCCGCCCGCGGTCGAGATCGCGCCCGCCCACCACGTCGCCTGCTGGAAGGCATGATGCTCACACTCCACGACGTCACCAAGGAATTCAGGATCGGCGCCTTCGGCGGCAAGAGCGTCACGGCCGTGCGGAACGTCAGCTTCGACGTCGTGCCCGGCGAGGTCGTCTCCCTGATCGGGGAGAGCGGCAGCGGCAAGAGCACGATCGGCCGCATGATCCTCGGCCTGAACCCGGTCACCAGCGGCTCGATCACCGTCGACGGCCTGCCGGTACGCGCCGGCAAGGAGTACTATCGCCGCATCCAGGGGATCTTCCAGGACCCGTTCAGCTCGTTCAACCCGGTGTTCAAGGCCGACCGGGTGTTCGCCATGATCAAGGACTCCTACTACCCGGCCGTCCCCAAGCCGGAGTGGGCCCAGCGGGTCCACGCGGCCCTGCGCGACGTGCGGCTCAACCCCGGCCAGGTGCTCGGCAAATACCCGCACCAGCTCAGCGGCGGCCAGCTGCAGCGCCTGCTCATCGCCCGCGCCCTGCTGCTGGACATCAAGCTGCTGGTGGCCGACGAGATCACCAGCATGCTGGACGCCTCCACCCGCATCGACGTGCTCAACCTGCTGGCCGAACTGAAGTCCAGGGGCCTCGGCGTGCTGTACATCACGCACGACCTGTCACTCGGCAACTACCTCGCCGAGCGCACGGTGGTGCTGCGCAAGGGCGGCGTGGTCGAGATGGGCCTGACGGACAAGGTCTTCGGCGACCCGCTGCACCCCTACACGCGCGAGCTGCTGTCCGCGGTGCCGCGCCTGCACCAGGCCTGGGACGACGCCGCGCCCGTCGGCACCTGCCTCTACCACGAGCGCGGCGCCACCGAGGGCCTGATCGAGGCCGAACCCGGCCATTTCGTGGCCTGCGCCCAGCTCGAAAACTGCTGAAGGAGACCTACTTGACGTACCGTCCGTTGCACGCCGGCTGGACCCTGTCGTCGCAGGACATCGCCGAGGTTCCGGCGACCGTGCCCGGCTGCGTGCACACCGATCTGCTCGCGGCCGGGATGATCGACGACCCCTACCTGGACGACAACGAGCACCGGCTGGCCTGGATCGGCCGCACGGAATGGACCTACCGCACCACCTTCACCTGGTCCCCGGATGAGCACGAGCGCACGGACCTGGTGTGCGAAGGGCTGGACACGGTCGCCACGCTCACCCTCAACGGAGTGCGCCTCGCGAGCACCGCCAACCAGCACCGCTCCTACCGTTTCCCCGTCCGGCACCTGCTGCGCGACGGCGACAACGAGCTGACCGTGCACTTCGGCTCGGCCTACGCCTACGCGGAGGAACGGCGGGCGGCGCTGGGGGCGCGGCCGGGCGCCTACGACGAGCCCTACCCGTTCATCCGCAAGATGGCCTGCAACTTCGGCTGGGACTGGGGACCCACGCTGGTCACGGCGGGGATCTGGCGCCCGATCGGGCTGGAGAGCTGGAGTGGCGCCCGCCTGGCCGAGGTGCGCCCGCTGGCGTACGCGGACGGCCGCGTCGACGTGCACGTCCGCGTCGAGCGAACCACCGAGGAGCCGCTCACCCTGTCCGCCGAGATCGCCGGGATCTCCGCGGAGCAGCGCGTCGACGGGCGGGCCGCCGTCCTCTCGCTCGAGGTGCCCGATCCCGCCCTGTGGTGGCCGCGAGGGTACGGCGACCAGCCCCGCTACGACCTGGCCGTCCGCCTCGGCGACGACGAGTGGCATGGGAAGATCGGATTCCGATCGGTCGAGCTGGAGCGCGAGGCGTTCACGCTCAAGGTCAACGGCGTCCCGATCTTCGTCAGGGGCGTCAACTGGATTCCCGACGACTGCTTCCCCACCCGGATCACGCGGGAGCGGCTGGCCGAGCGGTTCGGGCAGGCCGCGGCCGCCGGGGTCAACCTGCTGCGGATCTGGGGCGGGGGACTGTACGAGAGCGACGACTTCTACGGCCTGGCCGACGAGCTGGGCCTGATGGTCTGGCAGGACTTCCCCTTCGCCTGCGCCGCCTACCCGGAGGAGGAGCCGTTCCGCTCCGAGGTCGCCGCCGAGGCCAGGCAGAACGTCGCCAGGCTCGCCCCGCATCCGAGCCTCGTGCTGTGGTGCGGCAACAACGAGAACATCGTGGGCCACGCCGACTGGGGCTGGCCGGACGAGCTCGAACTCCGCAGCTGGGGCGCGGGCTTCTACTACGACCTGCTCCCCGAGATCGTCGCCGAGCTCGACCCCACGCGCCCGTACTGGCCGGGCAGCCCGTACTCCGGCGCGCCAGGGCTGCCGCCCAACGACCCCGCCCGCGGCACGGTCCACATCTGGGACGTCTGGAACAGCGAGGACTACACCCGGTACGCCGCCTACCGGCCGCGCTTCGTCGCCGAGTTCGGCTTCCAGGGGCCGCCCGCGTACGCCACCCTGCGCCGCGCCTCCTCCGACGACCCGCCGACTCCGGACTCCTCGCACCAGAAGGCCATCGACGGGCAGGCCAAGCTGCTGCGCGGGCTGGGCGAGCACCTGCCGGCGCCCGAGACGTTCGACGACTGGCACTACCGGACGCAGCTCAACCAGGCGCGGGCGATGGCGTTCGGGATCGAGCGGTTCCGCTCGCTCATGCCGGTGACGATGGGCACGATCGTCTGGCAGCTCAACGACTGCTGGCCGGTGACGTCGTGGTCGGCGATCGACGGCGACGGCCGGCGCAAACCGCTGTGGTACGCGCTGCGCCGCGCGTACGCCGACCGGCTGCTCACCGTCCAGGACGGCGAGCTGGCGGTGGTGAACGACGCCGCCGAGCCCTGGTCGGGCGAGCTGAGCCTAGTGAGGCAGACCCTCACCGGCGAGCCTCTCGCGAAGGAGAGCGTCGCCGTCTACGTGGCGCCCAGGTCGGTGACCAGGGTGGCGCTGCCGCCGTCGGTCGCCGCCCCCGAGGACCCGGCACGCGAACTGCTGGCCGCCCGCCTGGGCGCCGCCCGCACGGTGCGCCTCTACGCCGAGGACACAGCCGCGCAATTCCCGGACGCGGCCTTCGACGCGCGCGTCGAACGCGCCTCCGGCGGCTACCGGGTCGTCGTGACCGCGATCAGCCTGCTGCGCGAGCTCGCGATCTTCCCCGACCGGCTCGACCCGGACGCGAGCGTGGACGACCAGCTCGTCACCCTGCTACCGGGTGAGAGCGCGGTCTTCCACGTCACCACCGCCCGCGACCTCGATCCCGTGGCGCTGACGAGCTTCCCCGTCCTGCGGTGTGTGAACGAGGCGGGTCAGCGCCGGTAGTGGAAGCGCCGGTGGACGACACTGAAGATCATGGCCACCAGCCACACCATGAAGATCACCTTGAAGATGCCGAACCCGCCGAAGATCAGGCCCAGCATCATGAACACGAAGAGCATCGGCACGAACGGGCCGGGCCCGTGAGGGCGCCGCCCCGGGCGGCGTGACCATTGCCGGCGCATGTCGCGCCGCACGTGGCGCATGGACTGCAACTGCTGGTGGTGCGCCCGCATCGCCTCGCGCCAGGCGTCCATCTCGTAGTGCGGGACGGGCTCGCGGACGGCGGGCCCCGGCAGGTCGGCCGTGACCTTCGCGAGGTCGCGGGCGGTCTTGGCGGTCAGCGTCTGGTCGAGCCGCTCGTCGAGCTCCTCGTGGGTCAGGCGGCCCTGCGCGAAGTGCTCGCGCAGGGCGGCCATCGTCTGCTCGCGCTCGGCGTCGCCGATGCGGAGATCATTGCGGTCCACGCCTGTTCCTCACTCTCACCGAACCGACCACCCGGTGCGGCGCCGGTCGCGTTCATGGCCTCACTCCGTTAGGCGGCTCGGTTGCCTATGCCGCCTGTACTCCATTGCGGGTCACTCGTCGCCCGGTTCGTCGTCGGCCAGGATCTGGTAGAGCTTGCGCCGGGTCTCTACCAAAGTCTTACGCGCTTCCCGGATTTGTGCGTCGTTTCCGGTTTGGAGAATTTGCATCATTGCGAAGGCCGACTGCCGAGCGATGTGCCACAGATCGGCGGTGTTGTCGTCGATGTCCGGGCGCATCTCGTCCCACGGGGCGCGTACCTCGTCGGCGTGCGCCTCGATGTAGTTGCGGCCCTCCTCGGTGAGGCGGAAGCTCTTGCGGCCCTCGTTCTCCTCCGAGATCACCAGGCCCTCGTCGGTGAGCTGCTGCAACGCCGGGTAGACGGCGCCGGGGCTGGGCTTCCAGCCGCCTTCGCTGCGCTCGGCGATCTCCTGGATGATCTGGTAGCCGTTACGCGGCTCCTCGGCCAGCAGCGCCAGGATCGCGGCGCGCACGTCGCCCCGCTTGGCCTTGCGGCCCCTGCCGCCCCAGCCGCCGCGGTGGCCACCGCCCCACGGGGGCCCGCCCCAGGGGCCGCGGCCGAAGTCGAACGGGAACGGGCCGGGCGGCCCGCCTCGGCGGCTGCGCTGCCGGTGCTCGTGGTGCCGGCCGCCCATCTGTTCGAAGGCGTCGGCCACGACCTTGAACGCCTCGCGGGCGGCCCGCTTGTACTCGTGTGCGCCGGGCCAGGGACCGCCGTGCGCGTGGATGGAAGTCATGTTTCCTCCTATATCGTGATCTATTCTCGATGCGTCAAAGATATATCGATACTGTGTCGCTAGCAAGCCCGGGTGTTGAGTGAGCTAGATCACGAAAAAGTTGCGGAATCCGGGAACAGGATCAGGGAGGGGCTCGTTGTTCAGAGCAGACGAGGTCGTTCCGCGTCGGCAGGGCTGGGGGGTGCTGTCGCCGCGGAGACGACCTCGTCTGCGTTTGGGGTCAGGGTGGGGCCGCGTGGCAATGTGCGGCCATGGAGCCGGTCATGCGGCATGCCTCAGCGCGTAAAGCGCTTCTTTGCCGTACAGTCCCGATCATGATGGGGCACACGCACGCGATGACGGGGGCCATCGCCTGGCTGGGGCTGGCGCCGCCCCTTGCCGCACTGCCGCTGCTGAACGAGTCCTCCCGCTTCGTCGAGACCGGGATCATGGCCGGCGCCCTCAATCCCGCCGAGCTGGTCGCCGGGGCCATCATCTGCGCGGGCGCCGCGATGCTGCCCGACCTCGACCATCCGAGCGCCACGATCGCGCAGACCTTCGGCCCGGTCACCTGGGTGCTCAGCAAGGGCGTGTCGTGGATCAGCGGCGGGCATCGCGGGGCCACGCACTCACTGGTCTTCGCGGTGGCGCTCGGGCTCGGAGCCCACTGGCTGGCCAACACCTATCCCATCGGCCGCGACATCATGGTCGTCCTCCTCATCGGTCTCGCCCTGCGCGCCATCGGCGTCGGGATCCCCGGCAACAAGATGGGGTCCGCCATGGTCAACATCGGGCTGACCGCCGGGCTCTACGCCGTCTTCCTGTCGCTGTCGGTCGGTTATGCCTGGCTGGGGCTGGCGGTCGGGGTCGGGTGCCTGATGCATGTCGTCGGCGACTGCATGACCGAGCGGGGATGTCCGGTGCTGTGGCCACTGGGGGCCAAGTTCGTGCTGCCATGGAAAATCGGCATCAAGACGGGCAGGAAATTCGAGCAGAAGATCCTCGCCCCGGTGCTGTCCGTGGTGATCATCGGGCTGCTGTTCTGGCGCCTCGCGCCTGTTTAACTTGATGTCGAGATATCCTTGGAGATATCTTGACGTCGAGACATCCCCCGCGGCCTGCGAGTTAGGGTTACCTAACGTACTTGTCGTTCCGGCTGTGCGGCAGGATTTGGACTTGAACACATCTCTGATGAGGAGGCGAATCACCGTGTCCGCGAACAGCTTCGGCAGCCGTGACACGCTGCGCGTCGGCGACGCGTCATATGAGATTTTCCGGCTTGATGCCGTCGAGGGCGCCGCACGCCTCCCGTACAGCCTGAAGATCCTGCTGGAGAACCTCCTCCGCACCGAGGACGGCGCCAACATCACCGCCGACCACATTCGGGCGCTGGGCGGCTGGGACCCCAACGCGACGCCGAGCGTGGAGATCCAGTTCACGCCCGGGCGCGTCATCATGCAGGACTTCACCGGCGTGCCCTGCGTGGTGGACCTGGCCACGATGCGCGAGGCCGTACGCGACCTCGGCGGCGACGCGGCCCGCATCAACCCGCTCGCGCCCGCCGAGATGGTCATCGACCACTCGGTCATCGTCGACTTCTTCGGTCACCCCGATTCCTTCCAGCGCAACGTCGAGCGCGAATACGAGCGCAACCGCGAGCGCTACCAGTTCCTGCGCTGGGGCCAGACGGCCTTCGACGAGTTCAAGGTCGTCCCGCCCGGCACCGGCATCGTCCACCAGGTCAACATCGAGCACCTGGCCCGCGTCGTCATGACCCGCGACGGCAAGGCGTACCCGGACACCTGCGTCGGCACCGACTCGCACACCACGATGGAAAACGGCATCGGCGTCCTCGGCTGGGGCGTCGGCGGCATCGAGGCCGAGGCCGCGATGCTCGGCCAGCCGATCTCCATGCTCATCCCGCGCGTGGTCGGCTTCAAGCTCAGCGGCAAGCTGCCGGCCGGCGCCACCGCCACCGACCTGGTCCTGACGATCACCGAGATCCTGCGCAAGCACGGCGTGGTCGGCAAGTTCGTCGAGTTCTACGGCGAAGGCGTCTCCTCCGTGCCGCTGGCCGACCGGGCCACGATCGGCAACATGAGCCCCGAGTTCGGCTCCACCTGCGCGATCTTCCCGATCGACGGCCAGACCGTCGACTACCTGCGCCTGACCGGCCGCAGCGAGGAGCAGATCGCCCTCGTCGAGGCGTACGCCAAGGCCCAGGGCCTCTGGCTCGACCCGGCCGCGCCCGAGCCGGTCTTCTCCGAATACATCGAGCTCGACCTGGCCACCGTCGTCCCGTCGATCGCCGGCCCCAAGCGCCCGCAGGACCGCATCGCCCTGTCGGCCGCCAAGACCACCTGGCGCCACGACGTGCAGAACTACGTAACCGACGACGTCGAGGAAGAGGGCGAAGAGTCCTTCCCGGCCTCCGACGCGCCCGCCTCCAACTCCCGCGCCAACGGCGGCCGGCCGCACAAGCCGGTCCCGGTCACGCTGGCCGACGGCACCTCGTTCGAGATCGACCACGGCATCGTCTCGATCGCCGCGATCACCTCGTGCACCAACACCTCCAACCCGTTTGTCATGCTCGGCGCGGCGCTGCTGGCCCGCAACGCCGTCGACAAGGGCCTGACCCGCAAGCCGTGGGTCAAGACCTCGCTGGCCCCCGGCTCGCAGGTCGTCACCGGCTACTTCGAGCGCTCCGGCCTCCAGCCGTACCTCGACAAGATCGGCTTCAACCTCGTCGGCTACGGCTGCACCACCTGCATCGGCAACTCGGGGCCGCTGCTGCCGGAGATCTCCGAGGCCATCCAGGCCAATGACCTGGCCGTCACCGCCGTGCTGTCGGGCAACCGCAACTTCGAGGGCCGCATCAACCCCGACGTCAAGATGAACTACCTGGCCTCGCCGCCGCTCGTGGTGGCCTACGCGCTGGCCGGGACCATGGACCTCGACCTCGACACCGAGCCGCTCGGCATCGGCAATGACGGCGAGCCGGTCTATCTGAAGGACATCTGGCCGTCGCCGGAGGAGATCTCCGCGGTGGTCAACTCCTCCATCGGGCGCGACATGTTCGAGCGCGACTACGCCGACGTCTTCAAGGGCGACGACCACTGGCGCTCGCTGCCGATCCCGACCGGCGACACCTTCGAGTGGGACCCCTCCTCGACGTACGTGCGCAAGGCCCCCTACTTCGACGGCATGCCAGAGAAGCCCGAGCCGGTCACGGACATCGCCGGCGCCCGCGTCCTGGTCAAGGTCGGCGACTCGGTCACCACCGACCACATCTCGCCCGCGGGCTCCATCAAGGCCGGCACGCCTGCCGCCCAATACCTGCGCGCCAACGGAGTCGAGGTCAAGGACTTCAACTCCTACGGCTCGCGGCGCGGCAACCACGAGGTGATGATCCGCGGCACCTTCGCCAACATCCGCCTGCGCAACCAGATCGCCCCCGGCACCGAGGGCGGCTACACCCGCGACTTCACCCAGGCGGACGGCCCGGTGTCGTTCATCTACGACGCCTCCGTCAACTACGCCGCCCAGGGCACGCCCCTGGTGGTGCTGGCTGGCAAGGAATACGGCTCAGGCTCCTCACGTGACTGGGCGGCCAAGGGCACGGCGCTGCTGGGCGTCCGCGCCGTCATCGCCGAGTCGTACGAGCGCATCCACCGCTCCAACCTGATCGGCATGGGCGTGCTCCCGCTGCAGTTCCCGGACGGCGCCTCGGCCGAGTCCCTGGGGCTGACGGGCGAGGAGACGTTCGACATCACGGGCGTCGAGGAGCTCAACAAGGGCGGCATCCCGCGCACGGTGCACGTGAAGGCCGGCGACGTCGAGTTCGACGCGGTGGTCCGCATCGACACCCCCGGCGAGGCCGACTACTACCGGCACGGCGGCATCATGCAGTACGTCCTGCGCTCCCTGCTCGCCAAGTGACTTCCCACGCCCCCGCCCGGTCATGAGCCGGGCGGAGGCGGGGGACCCCTCGGCTGCTTCGCTGAGCCGGGGGTTGGGGCGCGCGATCCTCACGCGCCCGCATCGGGGGAACCACCCGACACCTGAAGAGCCGCCCGGCGGAACACCCTCCGCCGGGCGGCTCTTTGCGTCAGGCGACCTTCGAAGCGGGCGCCGACCAGGTGTCGCAGGAGGCGGGGGAGACGGCCCCGTAGCCGCGCTGCAGCCAGTAGACGCGGTTGGCGCCCTTGCCGTGCGTGCGGTATTCGTCCTCGTCGCCGCTGGCCCGGGTGGCATCGACCAGCGCCGCCCAATCCCGCTGCGTGCGTGCCAGCGAGCCCCAGACGCTGCCCAGGAACACCCCGGCCAGGCAGTCGGCCTGGAGCTCGTAGCGGCGCTTGAGCTCCTCCTGGCCGGCCTTCTCCGCGCGGGCCCGGACTTCGTAGGCGCGCCGGATGCCGACGAGGCTCTGCAGGTGGTGCCCGTACTCGTGGGCGGCGATCTTGAACGGGTAGAGGTCGGTCCTGTCCTCGATCCAGCGGCCGACGAGCGGGAACACGAGCGTGCCGCGCTCGGTGCAGTAGAAGGCGTCCGCATGCGTCGGCCACGGCAACCCGCAGACGGTGCTCTCAGGCTCGTCGTAGTAGCGCACGACAGGCTTCCGGAACGCCAACCCCGCCCGGTCGAAATACGCGGCCCACGACTTGTCCAGGCATTTCATGACCGTCTCGAGGTACTGCCGCGTCCGCGGAACGCCCCCCGACGTGATCGGCGTCTCGGGACACGACGTGGCCGCCAGCTTCCCGGCCTTCTTGGAGAACGGGCTCTTGACCGGGGCCGCCTGCGCGGCCTGCGCGGATAAGCAGGCGATCGCCAGAATCGCGATGAAGGCTGTGGCTCGCTTGATCGGAAGGGAATGCACGGTCGGCAGCTTAACGAGCGGCGGCATGTGGCACGATGAGAGTGCCACCCGGCGAACCTCTTTTTCGCCGGGCGGCGACACTCACTACATCGAGTCCATGATCCAGTCGGTGACCTCGCGGACCACCTCGTCGGGAGCGATCCCGATCCTTCTCCTGAACCGCTGAGGCGACACGCTGCGCACGTGCTCGACCATGGCCCAACTCGGCTTCTCCAGACCTGTGCCGTCACAGCTGATGGGAATGTGGTTGTCCCATCCCCTGTTGGTCGTCGTCAGCGGAATGATGATCTTCACTGGCGTCGAGGCGTTGAATCCGTCGTTGCTGACGACCAGCACCGGGCGGGCGAAGCCTTGTTCGCGACCGACTGGATCGCCCAGGTCAGCGAGCCAAATCTCGCCCTGGATCACCCTCATCTCTCTCCTCTGAGAACGTGATGAGCCCTTCCCACTCGGGTGCGATACGGGAAGTGCGTGGCGGCGGGCCTTGGACCAACTCGGATTCGGCGAGGTAGTCTGCCCAAGCTTGCGGGTCCCTCTGTCGTGTCTCTTCCATCTGTTCCGCGACACGCTGCCAGCGCTGCTTCTTCTCCATCTCCCGGATGGCGTGGTCGATGATCGCGGTCATGGGCTCACCTGCCTTCTTCGCCAGTGCCGCGATTCTGTCCCTGGTCTTGACGCTGACGCGTATAGTCGTCGCTTTCGGCTTCATGGCCATACCCCAAAGGCTACGTCGGCGTCTGCGGGCAGACGCTACACCTGGCCGATTACGCTCGCACCATGAACGGCAACAGAGCGTAAAGATGGTTGACTTTCGCCATGACTGACACGGCATTGGTGCTGATCCTGGGCAGTTTTGCGGTTTTCGTGGGTGCGATCGTCCAGGGTGGCGTGGGTTTCGGCTTGGGGCTGGTCGCGGCTCCCGTGCTCACCATGCTGGGCCCCGATCTCATGCCCGGTGCCATCCAGGTGGTCAACATGACGTTGCCGCTGTTCACGCTGGCTGCGGAGTGGCGGAAGGTGGACTGGCCGGGATTGGGGTTCGCGCTGCTCGGCAGGATCCCGGGCAGCGTCCTGGGTGCCGTCATCGTTGTCTACGTTTCTGTCTACGCCCGAGGCATTTTCGTTGCCGTCATGGTGCTGATCGCGGCAGGGCTGACGGCCAAGGCGCTGAGCGTGCCCCGCAACGGCGTGACGGTCACCTCCGCCGGCTTCGTGTCGGGCGTCACCGGGACCGCGACGGGCATCGGCGGGCCGCCGATCGCGCTGGTCTACCAGAACGCCAAGGGGCCGCAGATCAGGGCGACGCTCGCGATGTTCTTCTTCCTGAGCGCCGCGCAATCGCTGGCCGTGCTGGCCATCGTGGACGAGCTGCCCGCTCAGGCGCTGACGACCGGCGCGGTCCTGATCGTGCCCATGGTGCTGGGTTTCCTGGTGTCGGGGCCGGTGCGGCGCTATCTGGACGGCGGCAAGGTACGGGTGGCCGTCCTGGTCGTGGCGGCCGCCTCCGCGCTGGCGCTGATCGCGCAGAACGTGCTCACCTGGTTCCTGGCCGGGTGAACGGCCGAGCCCGCGGGCCGGTCATGGGGTGGGCGCCGGGGGGTTCCGGTCGGCCGCGGGGACGACCGGATCCTCAGCCAGGGGTCCTGCCGGTGGCGTACCGGTAGGACGCCGCAACGACGCTCTTGGCCACCTCAAGCTCTTGTGCCGTGCGGGGGCCATAGAGCATCACCACGTTGATCGTGGGCGAGTACAGCGGATGACGTTCGCCCCACCCCCTGGCGATGAGCTCCCGCTGGTCCTCTTGGGACAGGGCCAGGTGCAGGCTGCCGTCGATGTGGATGTGGGCGAACTCGGCGACCAGGCGGGGCGGCAGGAGCACCGCTCCCTGCGGTGGCAGCACGTCGTCTGCCAGGAAGAAGGCGATGGAGCGGGGCTCGGAGATCTCGCTGGGCCTGATCTCGGCGGCGGGAAGCTCGGTGCTCATCCACTGCTCGAGCTGCTCGCGGATCTCGCCGGGGCTGGTTTGGCTGAGCTGGACGTGCGGAACGGACGGGCCGGTACGGGGCCGGTCACCGGCACGGGCGGGAAGCGACAGCATGACGGGGTCCTCGCATTCAGGTCGGTGGGGAGTTCAAAAAGTGATGACGATCTTGCCGCGCGTGTACCTGCCGGCGGCCAGGTCGCGCATGGCCTGCCCGGCACGGTCGAACGGGTAGGTCGCGGCCACCTCGATGCTCATCCGGTCCGCTGCGGCCCGCTCGGCCTGCCGGGGCAGGTCACCGATCGACGCCGTCATCCGGACGTAGACGGGAACGATCCCGTCCACTTCCGCCGGGCCGTACAGGGTGGAGACCAGCCGGCCGCCGGGCCGCACGATCCCGGCCGTGGGCGTGAGCGCCGGACCGGCGTTGATCAGATCGACGACCACGTCGAGGCCCTCCGGGTGGAGCTGCCGGACCTTGGCGGGGGTGTCGCCGCCGGTGTGGTCGATCGTCTCGTGCGCGCCGAGCCCGCGGATGTAGGCCGTGTCGGCGGGGGCGGCGGTGGCCAGCACGCGCACGCCGGACTCGGCGGCCTGCTGGACCACGAGCGCGCCCACGCCACCGGTCGCACCGACGACCAGCACGGTGTCGCCGGGCTCGAGTGCGGCGGCGGCCAGCACGCAGTGCGCGGTCATCGCCACCGTGGGCAGCGCGGCGGCCTGGACCGGGGGCAGGGCCCGCGGCCGGTGGACAAGCTCAGGGCCGTCGCCGACCAGCACGTACTCGGCGATCGTCCCTGAGGCCGCGCCGGCGTAGGCGATCACCTCGTCACCGACGGCGAATCGCGACACCCCTTCTCCCACGGCCGACACCACGCCGGTGGCGTCCATGCCGAGCACGAACGGATGCCTCACCGGGAACATCTCACGCAGCTCGCCCGTGACCAGCTTGACGTCGAAGGGGTTGAGCGCCGCAGCCTGCACACGTACCAGCACCTGGCCAGGACCGGGCGACCGATCGGGCACCTCGCGGATGCGCAGCCGGTCCACGGGACCATAGGCGGGGGCGACAAGAGCTTTCATGACGGGACTCCTCAGGTGCGCCGCCGGCCGGACGGCCTGCGGGCGGAAACCGGACGGGTGAAAGCCTGCTCGTCGCTCGCCGTCCCGCTCACCGCCCGTTCGGGCGGCATCCACTGCTCGAACGGGCAGCACCCCCACCTACCCGGGATCGCCTAGCATCTGGCTCATGGAGCTTCCTGACCCGCGTGCTGTGCTGGCGGCCACCGCGTCGGTGCTGCAAGCGCCGGTCGGCGCCATGCTGGAACCCCTGTCACAGGTGCTGGCGGAGCTCCTGCCGCACCGGGCGGTGGCCATGCTCACCGGCGACTGCGCCCGGCATCCCATGAAGGCCTACGGCGAGACGGCGATCACCGAGAAGATCACCAGCGCCGAGCTGGCACGTGTGGGCGGCACGGTCGGCGTGGGTGAGCCGTGGTCCGGCCACGTGCGCCTGGCCGGCGAGGACCGCCCAGCGCTCGCCGTCGCCTCCCGCCCGCCCGGGGCCTCGGGCGCCCTGCTCGTGGTGGTGACCTCCGGCGCGAACGCGCCCGCCGGTCCCGTACGCGACCTGGTGCAGCGGCTATGGGACCTCGTCGCCCTGCAGCTGATGCGCCGGGCCGAGAACCTCCCGCCTGCCGATCTCAACGGCAACCGATTGGCGGCCGGAGAGCGGGCCCGCGCCATCGCCGAGCTCACCAACACCCACGCCGCCACACTCCAATCCCTGCTCAGCACGTTGCGCAGCCGTACGCTCGACGACGCCGCCGCCCGGCGCAACGCCACCGACCTGGCGGTGTCAGCGCTGATCGAGCTGCGCGCCGCGGCCGACCTCGACTCCTCGCTGAGCGAGGAGCCGGCCGGGTCAGCCTTCGACCGGCTGACCGGCAAGCTGGCGCCGCTGACCCGCTACAGCCAGGTGTCACTGGAGCTGGCCGGCCCACGCGACCGTGACCGCGCCCTGCCCGGCGACATCGCCAACGCCTCCCAGGCCCTGGTACGGGGCGCCGTCGTGACCATGCTCGACCAGGACGGCCTGACCAGGATCCGCGTGACGTGGGAGCCGGCGGAATCCGAACTCCAGCTCGTCGTCCGCGACGACGGGCCGGGCACACTGACCGCCGACGCCCTGCCCGTGCGCCGCCTGACCGAGCTGGCAGTCGCCGTTGGCGGCCGCCTCTCCCTCGACGCCGTTCCCGGCTGGGGCACCACGATGAGCGCGGCGCTGCCGCTCGCGCCGCCCGCGCCCGAGACTCCGGACCCCGCACTGGGCGCACTCAAGCCGCGCGAGCGGGAAGTGCTCGAACGACTGGCGCGCGGCCTGCGCAACCGGCAGATCGCCGAGGACCTGCTGATCAGCGAGCACACCGTGAAGTTCCACGTGGCCAACATCCTGGACAAGCTCGGCGTGGGCACCCGCACCGAGGCGGCGGCCCTCGTACACTCCTCCGGCCTGGCCCCACTCACCTGATTCCCGCGAACAGCCTCCGACGCCGACCTGCCCATCACCAGCCCCCACGCTCCGGGGCGCCGCTCCTGTGGCCGATCACCGCACCGCCGGCCCAGGGGAGCGGCGCCGGTCTGGTGAGGTGGCGAACCGCGCCACGGAGTCACTTCGACGGCCGGTGTCACATGTGGCGCGCCGGCGGTGCTCTACAGATGTGAACGTTGTAGGGCATGGTGGGAGCGCACCGGCCGCCGCACTGCCGGCCGCCCTGTCCAGGGAAGGACACGGCGCGGTGACCAGGCGAGCCGAGCGTAAGGACGGCGTGGTGATGTCGGGTCCTCCGGGACAAAGGGCTGTCCGAGCCGACCTCGAACAGGTCTTCCGCACGGCCTATCCACGGGTCGTCGCGGTCGCCGCCCGGGTGCTCGGTTCCCGGGACGAGGCCGAGGACGTGGCTCAGGAGGTGTTCCTGACGTTCGGGCGCTCCTCGGTGCCGGCCGGCGAGGCAGTGCGATGGTTGTCCGTCGCCGCGGCGCACACCGCGCTGAACCACCTCCGCTCCGGCCGTCGTCGCGCCTCCCGTGAAGAGGCCGCCGACGGTGGCGATGCCGTCTGCCCGGATGTCGCCGACGCGGTCGTGGCCCGCGACGAGCGCCGCCGCGTGCGGGCGGCGCTGGCGCGGCTCCCCCGCAAGCAGGCCGTCGCCCTCGTCCTGCGGCACAGCGGCCTCAGCTACGCCGAGGTCGCCGCCGCTCTCGATCTTTCCCCCGGCAGCGTGGGCACCACCGTGCGACGCGCCGAGTCCGCCCTGCGCAAGGAGCTGAACCGTCATGCGTCATCCGACTGACGGCACGCTGCGCCGGCTCGTGGACGAGCCGGACGGCGTCGCCGACGCCGACCGCGAGCACATCGCCGGCTGCCCGGTATGCCTGTCCGGGCTGGCAGCCGCCCAGGAGGACGCGGCGGTCGCCGGCGCGGCGCTGAGCGCCGGGTTCGCCGTGGACGTGGATGAGGGGTGGCGCCGCCTGTCGCACGCGGTCGCCGCCGAGGGGCGGTCGGGGACGGCCCCGGCCGCCCCCACCCGCCGCTGGCCTGCGGCGCTGCGCAGCCCGGTGGTCGCCGTATTCGGCGTCGTCGCCCTCCTGACGGGGGTCAGTGCCGCGGCTGCGGCGGACTGGCTGCAGATCTTCCGGACCGAGCAGATCGCCCCGGTCACCGCCCCCCAGGCCGACCTGGTCAAAATGCCCGACCTGTCCGCCTTCGGTGAGCTCAAGGTGACCGAAGAGGTCAACGTACGCAAGGTCGCCGACGCCGCCGCCGCGGAGAAGGCCACCGGTCTTTCCGTCCCGCGGGTGAGCGGGCTGCCCCGCGGTGTGACGGGAGCACCCACGTACCACGTTGGCGGCCGGGTGAGCGCGGTGCTCACCTTCTCGGCCGAGAAGGCGGCGCGGACCGCCGCGGCAGCCGGCAAGACGGCGCCACCACCGCCCCCGGGCCTCGACGGCAGCCAGTTCCGGTTGGTCGCCGGCCCAGGGCTCGCCGCGGTCTGGTCGGAAGGCCGCCCCATGCCGGCCCTGATCGTGGCGCGCGCGGTCGCACCCACCGCGTACTCCTCGGGCGTCCCGTTCAAGACGGCCCGCGACTACCTGCTGTCCCTGCACGTGCTGCCGGAGAACGTCGCGTCGCAGCTGCGCAGCTTCTCCGGCGACGGGACGACGCTGCCGCTGTTCCAGTCGCTCGAGCGAATGACGGTCTCCGCCGCCGATGTCGGGGGAATGCCGGCTACGGTGCTCGCCTCGCCGGACGGCACGATGGCGGGCGTGGTCTGGATGGAAAACGGCGCCGTCACCGCGGTGGCCGGCTCGCTGAGTGCCGACGAGGTGCTGTCGGTGGCCCGAGGGCTGCGGTGGGACCGGTGATCGCGGACTCCACCGCCCGGCAGGGCGGCTCCTCCCTCGACCCCGCGGAGCAGCTGTTCGCCGAGCTGCCCCCCGCACCGGCGGTGTGGTGCTCGGGCCTGCGCAAGCGGTACCGGCGGCAGACCGCGGCCGACGGCGTGTCCTTCACCGTCGGCCGCGGCGAAGTGGTGGGCCTGCTCGGACCGAACGGAGCGGGCAAGACCACCGTCATCAAGATCCTGCTCGGTCTGGTCCGGCCTGACGCGGGGGACGTGCTGCTGCTCGGGCGACCGGCGCGGGACCCGCACGCCCGGGCCCGCGTCGGCTACCTTCCGGAGCTCTTCCGGTACCAGCCGTGGCTCACCGCCGCCGAGGTGCTGGCCCTGCACGTCCGGCTCGCGGGCGTCTCGGTGCCGGCCCAGGAGCGGCGCGAGTGCCTGGCCACCGTCGGCCTCGCCGACCGCGCCGGTGACCGGGTGGGCGGCTTCTCCAAGGGCATGCAGCAGCGCCTCGGGCTGGCCGTCGCGCTGGTGGCCCGCCCAGAGCTCGTCGTCCTCGACGAGCCCACCAGCGCCCTTGACCCGATCGGCCGGGCCGATGTGCGGGACCTGGTGCTGTCACTCAAGGCCCGCCAGGTCG
Source organism: Nonomuraea sp. H19 (assembly GCF_052068215.1). NCBI lineage: Bacteria > Bacillati > Actinomycetota > Actinomycetes > Streptosporangiales > Streptosporangiaceae > Nonomuraea > Nonomuraea sp. H19. The sequence continues at coordinate 282,478 of NZ_JBQHCV010000012.1, forward strand.
CCGTCCTGCTCAACTCGCACCTCATCGGCGAGGTCGAGCGGGTCTGCGACCGGGTGGTCATCCTCGACAAGGGCCAGGTCGCCGCATCCGGCACCCTGGCCGAGCTGCTCGGCCGGCGCGAGCTGCGGCTGCGGCTCGACGGGGTGAGCACGGAGGCGGAGGCACGGCTGGCCGCCGCCGGCCGGCTCACCCGCAGCGGAAACTCGTTCACCGTCGCACTGCCCGCCGACCAGGACACCACCATCGTGCCGGACCTCGTGGCCGATCTGGTCGGCCTCGGGGTGCGCGTGCACGCCGTCGAGCCCGTGCGGATCAGCCTCGAGGAACGGCTGCTGGACATCCTCCGCGCCGATCCCGGCGGTGACCGCCGATGACCGCCCGGACCGTGCTCGCCATCGCCGCCCTCACCCTCCAAGAGGCCGCCCGCCGGCGCGTGCTGCGCTCGCTCGCCGTGATGACGATCGTGCTGCTCGCGCTCAGTGCCTGGGGGTTCTCCCGGCTCGACGCGACTTTCGGCGGGCTCACCAGCGGAGAGGCCCGACTGGCCGCCTCCCAGGTGCTCAACCTGGTGATGTTCGGCCTGAGCCTGATTGCCGCGCTCGGCACGGCGTTCCTCGCCGGCCCCACCCTGGCCGGCGAGATCGAGTCAGGGACGGCGCTGGCGATGCTGGCGCGGCCGGTCCGCCGCTCGGCGGTGCTGCTGGGCAAGTGGCTGGGGCTGGTGGCCTTCGGCAGCGGCTTCGTGGCCGTGGCAGGACTCGCCCAGTTCCTCATCGTCTGGGCCACCGTGGGCTACTGGCCACCGCGGCCGGTGACCGGCCTTGCCCTGCTCGCGGCGCAGACGACGGTGCTGCTCACCCTGGGCCTGCTGCTGTCCACCGTCATCTCACCGATGGCGTCGGGCATCGTGGCGGTCGGCCTTTTCGGCGCCACCTGGATCGCGGGCGTGGTCGGCGGGGTGGGCCAAGCTCTCGGCAACGAAGGCATGGCCCAGGTCGGCACCGTCTCCCGGATACTGCTACCGACCGACGGCCTTTGGCGCGGGGCCATGCACGGATTGCAGGACCCGACCGTGCTGGCGCAGTTCCCCTCATTCGCCGACTTCCCATTCCTGAGCCAGGCCCCGCTCACCACCGCCTACCTCGCCTGGACCGGCCTGTGGGTCGTCGCCCTCCTCGGGCTCGCGGCGGTGGCCTTCCAGCGCCGCGACTTGTGAGCCGCCCACGTCCAGCCGGCCAACTGAAGCGCTCAGTCACAGCCCCGGCATCGGAGCGGCCTTCGTCACACGGCTCCGCGAGGCCTGGTTACGCATCGCGAGGCCTGGCTACACTTCCGGGGTGACCCTGGCCGAAGAAGAAGATCCCCAGGTCTGGCACCGAATCCGTCCCGATTCGACGGAACGGCGGATGCTGGAGCGCCTCAGCGCGAGGTTTGCCGTCCAGCTTCGTCCGCGGACGCTCCTGCTGCCGGACGGGAGCCGGGTGGAGGTCGAGGGAGTCGACGCGGACAACCGCTTCCTGGTACAGCTCGTCGCGAATCAGGGGACGTACAAGTCGCATCACCGCAACAAGGTCATGGCGGACATGTTCAAGCTCGTGTGGCTCAGCCGCTCGATCCTGCCTGGCAGCCGAGCCATCCTGTGCGTGAGTGAGGCAGTGTCCCAGGCCTTCTCGGGCTGGGTGGCCACCGCAGCCCGGGACCTGGGCGTCGAAGTGCTGCTGTTCCAGGGCGACGGGGACATCGTGCCGCTGGTCGAGTGATGACCCCCGCGGAGCCGTAACACCCTGGCAACAGAAGTGTCGAAGCTACGCAATGTAGCCTCCTTAGCGTCCTAGCTACTCGGATTTCCGCGGTGCAGATACGAACTCGCGCCGCACGCTCTCCGGCGTTCGAAGTGGTGTCAGCGGTTGGGAGAGCGTCATGGTTCCTGGTATGCCTATTTGCCGTCCCGAGTGCCAGGTCGTCGCATGAGCGCGGCAGCGATCGAGGTGCGCGGCGCCCGCCGGGTCTACGGTTTCGGAGCTTCGGCGATGGTGGCGCTCGACGACGTCGGCCTGTCCATCGAGCCCGGCCGGTTCGTCAGCATCATCGGCCCCAGCGGCTGCGGGAAGTCCACGCTTCTCCGCCTGCTCGCCGGGCTGGAGCCGGCCGACCGCGGTGAGGTCAGCATCTACGGGGTCAGCCCGGAAGAGGCCTGCGCGGCGAAGATGGTGGGGCTCGTGCCCCAGACACCGGCCCTCCTGCCATGGCTGTCGGTGCTGAAGAACGTCACGCTGCCCCAGAAGGTCAACCGGGCTGCCGGCCGGCGGCGGTCGGCCATCGGCCAGGCGACGCATCGCGGCACTCCGACGTGCCCCGATATGACAGAGCTTCTTAGCAAGGCGGGCCTCGCCGAAGCCGCGCACAAGCTGCCGGGCCAGCTCTCGGGTGGCATGCAGCAGCGGACTGCCATTGTCCGGGCTTTCGGCCTGCAGCCCGACGTTCTCCTGATGGATGAGCCCTTCTCGGCGCTCGACGAGTTCACCCGCGAGAGCCTGCAGGAACAGCTGCTCGATCTTTGGGACGAGCTGAAGACGACCGTCGTCTTCGTGACCCACTCGGTCAGCGAAGCGGTCCGGCTCTCCGACATGATCGTCGTCATGGCGCCGAAGCCCGGCCGCATCACCGACGTCGTCACCGTCGATCTGCCCAGGCCACGGGGGCGTGACCTGCTCAAAACGCCCGAGTTCCACCGATTCGAGGATCTGATTCGAGACAAGCTCCGTGCCGCCTGGCACACGCACGCCGCGTGACGGGAGGAATACCGACGTGACTTCCCTCGACGATGTCATCGCAACCTTGCCGGAAGCCGAGCGCCCCGTCACGGAGCCCGCCGCCGGACCGTCCCGCTACAGCCTGAGCCATCCGAGATCGCGGATCGGTTTTGTGCGTCCGAAGATCTGGCTCCCGCTCGCCGTCATGTTGTGCGTGCTCGGCGCCTTGTGGGAGTGGGGCGCCCGCTCGATGCCCTATCTCCTGCCGAAACTTTCCTCGGTCGCAGAGGCGCTGGCCGAGGAGCCGGACTACTACCTCGGCAACGCCTGGGTCACACTCCAGGAGGCGCTCCTGGGGCTCGCCCTGGGGTTCGCCGCGGCGTTCGTCCTGGCGGTCGTGGTCAGCGAGCTTCCGTGGGCGCGACGGGCGATCATGCCGGTCGCGGTCGTCCTCAACGTGACACCTCTGGTCGCCATCGCGCCGGTTCTCGTGGTGGCCTTCGGTTTCGGGCCCGAGCCCAAACTGATCGTCACCGGCCTGATCTGCTTCTTCCCGATCCTCATCAACACCTCGGTCGGTCTGCGGGCCGTGCCACTCTCGGTCGTGCAGGTCTATCGCACGCTCAACGCGTCGCGGCGGGAAATGCTGTGGCGCGTCCGGGTGCCGAGCTCGCTGCCGTACCTGTTCGCCGCGCTGCGCATCGTCTTCCCCCTGTCCATCGTGGGTGCCGTGGTCGCCGAGCTTTCGGCCCCCGGCGCGGCGGAAGGGCTCGGCACCGCGATCAGTCTGGCCTCGACCATGAATCGGCTTCCTGTCGTGTACGCGTCGATCTCGATCCTGGCGGTGATGGGGTCGGTCCTGCTCCTCGTCGTCACGATCGCCGAACGCAGGGCCCTGCACTGGCACGAGAGCACCCAGGGCGCGGCCGACTGACGTCCCCGGCCGCGACCGAGCGGCCGCGCCGACGTCTGCTCGGCATCTTTCCCGGCGCCACGTGCCCCGGGCGACAAACCTCACCAACGTCTGTCATGCGCTTGGCGCATGCGAGGAGTAATCATGGAGAAACGCTTGCTGCGCGCCCTTGTGGCCGCCGCCACTGCCGTTGTCGCCGCTTCCGGGCTCACCGGGTGCTCCGGCGACACGAGCAGCGCCGAGGGCGCGCCGGACGGAACCACGAGCAGCGCCCAGGCCACGGCGGGCGGAACCGCCATTTCCGCCGCACGCTGCGCCCAGAACAAGGCGGCCGGCAAGATCACCTACTTGACGGGCTACTACTACCAGGCTTCGGCGTCCATCCTGGAGTATCTCGCCGCGGAGAAGCTGGGCTATTTCGATGCCCTGTGCCTCGACGTCGACATCAAGCCCGGGACCGGCAACACCGGTCAGAACACCAAGCTCCTGGCCAGCGGGCAGGTCACCATCAGCCCGGTCAGCGAGCAGGACGTGATCCAGGCCCGCGACAACGGGGTCGGCATCCTCGGCATCTCCGCCTATTCGAACGCCGGCCTCGAGGTGCTGATGACGATGCCGGCCATCACCGATCTCAAGCAGCTCAACGGCACCACCCTGGGGCAGAAGGGCAGCCTGCCGGTGGGGATCAGCGCCATGCTGACCAAGGCGGGCGCGGACGTCCCCTCCATCAAACAGGTCGTCGTCGGCTACGACCCGTCCATCCTGCCTCGTGGCCAGGTCCAGTCCCTGACGGGATTCATCTCCAACGAGCCGAACCTGCTCGCGGCCGCCGGCCAGCAGGTGAAGGTTTGGCGGCCCTACGACTACCACGTTCCCGGCTCGCTCGGCGGAATGGCGGCCAACCCGGACTTCGCCGCCAAGCACCGGACCGCCGTCGAGGATTTCCTGCGGGCCGGCCTGCACGCCTACGACTACTGCTCCACCAAGGGTGAGGAATGCGTCGGGTACGCCGCCGACCTTTCTGACGGAGGATACGACAAGGCGCAGAACCTGAAGATCTGGCAGACCGAGGTCGCGCTGGTGCAGCAGACCAAAACGCCGGACACCCCGCTCGGGCTCGTCGACATGGACAACGTCACCGCATTGGCAGAGTTGCTGGCCAAGCATTCAATGGTGAAGAAGACGAGCGCCGCGGAGGCGAAGTCCTTCTTCGACTCCTCGTACCTCACGGCCCTCTACCAGTCGGGTCAGCTGGCCTGGCCGGCTGCCTGATGTCAACGCGCATACCGGAAGGCGGCATCGTGTCCCCGAAAGAATATGGAATCTTCCTCCCCATAGGCAGCGGAGGGTGGATGCTCTCCACCACCGCGCCGCATCCCGAAGCCACTTACGCGTACAACAAGCGTGCGGCGCTGCATGCCGAAGCCATCGGTCTGGATTTCATCATGTCCATGGCGAAATGGCGCGGCTTCGGCGGCACCACCGACCACTGGGGCGAAAGCCTGGAGTCGATGACGATGATGGCGGCCCTGGCCGAGGCGACCGAGCGCGTGAAAATTTGGGCGACCATGCACGCGAACATCCATCACCCCGCTATCGCGGCCAAGATGTTCACCACCCTGCAGCAGATTTCCCAGGGCCGCGCCGGGATGAACATCGTCAATGGGGCGTACGCGGGGGAGTTCCAGCAGTTCGGCCTCTGGGACGCCGACCTCTCCCACGCCGATCGTTACCGGATGACCACTGAGTGGACGCAGGCGGTGACGCGGCTGTGGTCGGAGCACGCGGTCACCATGAAGAGCGACTTCTTCACGCTGGACAACTGTGAATCGCGGCCCCATCCCGAAACCCGGCCGACCCTCATCAGCGCCGGTCGTTCGGCGGGCGCGCGGGAGTTTCAGGCCGCCTACGCGGACGGAGCCTTCCTCGGGGCCGACACCCTCGAGGAAATGCGGGCCCTTTCCCGGGACGTCCATGACAAGGCCGCGAAGCTGGGCCGGACGGTCAAGACGTACTCGATGCTCACCGTGGTCCAGGACGAGACGGACGCCGCCGCCGAGGAAAAAGTCCGCCGGTGGGGCGAGGGAGTGGACCGCGAAGCGCTGGCCGCCATGCGCTCGTCCTGGGGCATAGCGGAGCAGCAGGCGCGTGCCTGGGCGAAGGGCGCCACCGGTGAGGCGGCGTTCCAGACCCCGTATGTGAGCGGATCCACCGACACCATCATCGAGCACATCGCGACGATCGTGCGTGAAGGCGAGCTCGACGGGCTGATGCTGATCTTCCCGGAGTACGACGAAGACATGCTGCTCTTCGGCGAGACCGTGCTTCCCGCCCTGCGGGCGATGGACGAGGCCTCCGCCTGATGGAAAGCCTCCGCCCACAGCAACTGTCCTTTCTGTCCTCGCCCGGCCGCCGGCCGGCGCTGCTCGTGGTCGACGTGCAGCGTTCCTTCGGCGATCCCGCGTTCCTGACCTCCTACGGCCTGGACGAGCAGGCTTCCGCACTCGTCGAGGGCGCCATCACGGAAACGTCGCGACTCGTCGAAGCCGCGCGCGCGGCTGGAGTGCCCGTTCTGTGGATCGAACTGGCGAGCGACCCGGAGAACCCGTGGCGGTCCAGCGCATGGTTCCGCGGCGGTGACCTCGATGCGCCACCGGATCCCGACGAACCCTGCGTCATCGGCACCCGCGGCGCCGAGTGGTTCCGGGTCGCGCCGGCCGAAGGGGAGCCGCGCGTGGCCAAGCGCCACTACAGCGGCTTCATCGGCACCGATCTCGAGGCCCGTCTGCGGGCCGAGGGGATCGACTGGGTCGCGGTCGCCGGCCTGACGACCGAATGCTGTGTCACCGCCACCGCCACGGATGCCTTCCAGCTCGGCTGGCCGGTCGTCGTTCCCGTCGACGCGGTGGCGGCCTATGACACGCGCCTCCAGAAGAACTCCCTCGAGCAGCTCGCGCTCAACGTGGCCGTGCTGTCCACAGCGGCCGAAATCGCCGCCCTGTGGAAGGAACGAGAGGCGGCGAACGACCTGGAGGTCCTCCGATGAGCGGAATGCACATCGCCTTCGACCTGTCCTTCACCCACACCGAGGGCCGCTGGGCGCGCGCGGGTTCATGGGTGGGGGGTGACTTCCCCGACGTGCGCATGTTCATGGAACTGGCGCAGACCGCGGAGCGCGCCGGCGTCGACATGCTTTTCTTCGGGGACGGCAGTGGGATCCCGGACACCTGGCGCGGCTCGATCGAACCGGCCGTGGAGTGGGGAATCCAGTGGCCGAGACACGACATGGCACCGGTCATCGCGGCCATGTCCACGGTCACCTCGTCGATCGGCTTCGGCCTGACCTACTCGTCGACGTTCATGCACCCCTTCTACGTGGCGCGCCTGCTGAACTCTCTCGACCACGTGACGGGTGGCCGCATCGCGTTCAACGTGGTCACCTCCACCCGGAGCGCCGACGCCGCCAACTATGGCTTCGACGAGCTTCTCGAGCATGGCCTGCGCTACGAACGCATGGAGGAGTTCGTCGACGTCTGTCAGGCGTTGTGGGATTCGGTCGCGCCGGATGCGATCGTCCGCGACCGGGACTCCGGCCGGTTCGCCGATCCGGCGAAGGTCTCACCGATCCATCACCGCGGCCGGTTCTTCACCGTCAAGGGACCGCTGCCGGCCGTACCGAGCCCGCAGATCCGCCCGGTGCTGGTCCAGGCAGGAAACTCGCCCCGCGGTATCGCGGCGTCGGCCCGGTTCGCCGAAGTGGTCTTCGGTTTCGGCGCGAACCTCAGTGGCCAGCAGCGGCACCGGCGGATGCTCGACGAGGCACTGATCGCCGAAGGGCGCAAGCCGGAGAGCGTCGGCATTCTCTGGGCGACACAGGTGATCGTCGCGCGAACGGAGGACGAGGCCCGCACGCGGCGTGCGGAAGTGCTGGACTTCTGGGACGAGGAGGCGGTCGGCGCGTACCTTTCCCACAACATGGGCTATGACCTGTCCAAGCTCCCGGCGAAGTTCCTGCTCGGCGACCTCCGCGACAAGCTCCATGCCGCGCAGGCCACCCAGGCCGGGCTCGTGTCCCGGCTGGCCGGGGAGTACGGCGACGGCTACCGCATGGGCCGGGCAGAGTTCTTCGAGCACGGCTGGAAGAGCGCCACGGGTATCGACCACACGCTCACCGGAAGCCCGGGCGCAGTCGCCGACGCGCTGGAGGAGAACTTCGCCGCGACCGGCTCCCGCGGCGGCTACATGTTCTCCAGCCCGCTGGGCATGCCTTCGGGGCTCAACGACATCGCCGAACTGCTCGTCCCGGAGCTCCGTCGCCGTGGCTCACTCGCCCCCCGGTACGCCGGCCGAACGCTCCGCGAGAACCTCGCCCCATGAAGCGGTCCGCCCGCTCGGGACCCACCGAGCACACCATCCGTCAGGCGCCGACTCGCCGCGACTGGCTGGCCCTCGCCGCCCTCTGCATCGGATTCTTCCTGCTGCTCGTGGACAGCACGATCATCTCGGTGGCGCTGCCGGCGCTCATGAAAGATCTCGGGGCCGGAGAGCAGACCGCGATCTGGGTCAACAGCGCCTACCTCTTCGCCTATGCCATCCCGCTCCTGGTGGCAGGCCGGCTCGGCGACCGGTTCGGCGCGCGGGGGATCTACCTTCTCGGGCTGGGACTCTTCACGGCCGCCTCGCTGTTGTGCGCGCTTTCCCCGACCACCGGGATCCTCATCCTGTGGCGCGTGGTGCAAGGGCTGGGAGCGGCGCTCATGACGCCACAGAGCATGACGATCATACGAAGGATCTTCACCTTTCCGGCACTCGCGACGGCGCTGGGGATCTGGGCGTCGGTAGGGGGAACGGCCGCGGTAAGCGGGCCGCTCCTCGGCGGCGTCCTGGTGGGGACGTGGGGCTGGCAGTCGATATTCCTGGTCAACGTTCCCATCGGGATCGCGGCCTGGATCGCGGCCTGGCGCTGGATTCCGCGTTCCACCCGCCTGCCCGTCTCGATACCGCTCACGTCCGTGCTGATCAGCGGCGCCGGGGCGTTCGCCATAGTCGCGGGAATACACGAGGGCGCGGCCTCGCCGGGCGGCGTCGTGCTGGGGCTCATGCCGGCTTGGCTCCTCCTGTGCGTCGGCGCGGTGCTCGTCGGTGGCGTGGTGTACGCCCAGCGCAGCAGGCCGGACATCGCGTTGCTGCCGGTCGTGCTCTTCCGCGGCCGCGCATTCGTGATGGCCGCGCTCGGCAGCGCCGCAGCGTCCTTCACCGTCGGCGCGGCCATGATCCCCGTCATGATCTATCTCCAGGAGGACCGGGGACTGGATCCCTTCGAGGCGGCCCTCACGCTCGTCCCGATGGGCGTCGTCGCGGCGCTCGCGGCACCGTTCGCGGGCCGTTCGGTGAACTCGCGGGGGAGCCGTTTCACCGCGATCGTCGGCTCGGTATCCCTGACCGTTTCCATGGCGGCCGCCGCCGGGCTCGTGCTGACGGAAGCGAATGAGTGGAGTCTTTCCGGCGTTTTCGTGCTGTTCGGCTTCGCCAACGCCTTCATCTGGGCACCGCTCTCGGTCGCCGCGCTGACAGTGATACCGGACAGGCTCATGGGTGCTGCCGCGGGTGCCTACAACGCGGTCAAACAGGCGGGCGGGGTCCTCGGCAGTGCCGCGACCGCTGCGCTCCTCGCCGCCGCCTCCGAAGGTACGGCCCTTGCGGCGCTCGCCGGGTCCGCGGCGCTGTGCGTCGTGGCGGCCGCGCTGCTCGGACCTGAGGTGGGCTCATCAGAGCCCGGCCATCTGGGGAGAAAGGGCGCTGATTTGCTGGAATCGAACCCCGGCAGCTTCCTCGGCTATGCCGCCGGACCCGTCGTCCAAGGCGAGGGGAGGGGGAAGAAGCTGGGCTTCCCCACGGCGAACATCGACTTCGACCCGGCCACCCCGCTTCCGGGGGACGGGGTCTACGCGGGACGGTTGACGATCCTCGAGCGCACCGGCCTGGACGACGCCCGGCCTTCGCCCGAGCCGCTTGCGGCGCTCGTCTCGATCGGGTCGAACGCCACGTTCAACGCCACGACGCGGACGATCGAGGCGTACATCCTCGACTTCGACGAGGACATCTACGGTTGCCGGGCCGAGGTCTCGGTCGAGTGGCTCATCCGTCCCCAGATCAAATTCGAGACCGTCGACGACCTCATCGCCCAGATGGACCAGGACGAGGTGCGCGGCCGGGAGTACTTCCAGTTGAAGAGATACGAGGTGACCGATGAGTGAAGACCGGATCGTGGTCCTGGTCGGCAATCCGAAGCCGGCTTCCCGTACGAGGGACGCGGCGGAGAGGCTGGCACGGGGGCTGGGAGACGAGATAAGTGTCATCGAGCTCTCGGAGTTCGGCGCGGCCCTGCTGGACTGGACGAACGCGGAGGTGCAGGCGGCGGTCGACACGGTGGCCAAGGCCGACGTGCTCATCGTGGCCTCGCCCACGTTCAAGGCGACCTACACGGGTCTGCTCAAGCTCTTCCTCGAGCGGTTTCCCGGCCAGAGCGGGCTCGCCGGCGTCGTCGGGATTCCTGTGATGCTCGGTGCGGCGCCCATGCATGCGATGGCACCGGAGACGCACCTCAAACCGCTCCTCGTCGAGCTCGGTGCGACCTGCCCGGCTCCATCCCTGTACCTGATCGACAGCACCTACGGGACCGACGGGTCCCTGGAATCCTGGCTGGACTCGTGGCGAGCGGTCGTCCTTCGCGGCGTCGGCGGGAGGGAACGCACATGATCAGGCCCTACGTCGACGATGTCCACGCTCTCCGCAGGGTGTTCTCGGGATTTCCGTCCGGCGTCGCGGCGCTCGCCGCCGTCGTCGACGGCGACCCGGCCGTTCTCGTGGTCTCGTCGTTCAGCGTGGGGGTGTCCCAGGATCCCCCGCTCGTGCTCTGCTCGGTCCAGCGGTCGTCGACGACCTGGCCTCTGCTCGCGAAGGCCCCGGCCATCGGCGTGTCCGTGCTCGGCGAGGGCCATACGGAGAAGGCCCGCCAACTCGCGTCCCGGGAGAGGGACACCCGACTTGATGGAATCGACACCCTGGCGTCCGGTTCCGGGTCGATGTTCCTGCACGGTGCGGCGATCTGGCTGGAATGCTCGATCGAGGCCGCGCACGACGCCGGCGATCACGAGATCATCGTCCTGCGCGTGCTGGGGTTCCGGGACGATTTCCCGCACCGGCCCCTGGTCTGGCATCGCTCGGCATTCATGACGTTGACGTCGAGCTCCGCCACCGCGTAGGTGGGATGTGCAGGGTCTTGACGGTCCGGTCGCCCCGCGAAGCCGGGGCGCATCCGGCGGGCCAAAGCGCTGCGGGAGCTGGGCTGCACGCTGGATGAGGTGCTCGACGCGCCTGCCGCGCACGACTCTGGCCGCCGAGCCGCATTTAATTTCACATGATACCGTATCGAATGAAAGGATAGTCGGTAATATGGCTTCATGACCGCTGATGTTCCTCGCAGAACCACCGCTTCGCGTGCGACCGACCGCCCTGGGGATGCCTCGCCTTTCGCTCTCGGCTTGCTGCTGCGCCGGGCGCACTGGCGCGCCGCCACGGTGATGACGGAGGCGCTTCGGCCGCTCGGCATCGAGTTGCGGCATTTCGCCGTGCTGATCGTGCTGGTCGACCGCGGGCCCACGGTGCAGCGGGACCTGGCGGCGGCGACGGGGTCGGACAAGGCCGGAATCATGCGGGTCGTGGACGACCTGGAGCGTAGGGGGCTGGCCGTACGCAAGACCGTTCCGGGGGACCGGCGGGTGCGGGCAGTGGAGATCACGCCTCAGGGCGTCGAGCTTTTCGACGCAGCCCATGTGGCGGCGGAGTCACTGGCTGAGCGTCTGGTTGCCGAACTGGGGCCCGGCGAGCCCGAGCAGCTGAGGGATCTGCTGACCCGGTTCGCCTATCCCTCAGGCGGCGAGGCCTGAGCCCTGCTGCGCGCGTCCACGGCCGGCGTGAAGATCGTTCCTGTGGCGCGGCAGTAGATGACGGTGACGTTCGTCGGTTCCTGTACGAGTGAGCTTCCTCACGCCCACCAAATAGTATTGATTGATACTATTCCGACTGATACCGTTGTGAACGTAACGGTAACAGAAGCGTAGAGCGGATGGGGAGGTCACGATCATGGATGTCTACGAGGCGGTCACGAGCCGGCGGGCGGTACGCGGATTCACCGACCGGCCTGTCCCGAGGGAGGTGCTGGAGCGCGTGCTGTCGGCCGCGGCCTGGTCGCCATCCGGCTCGAACCTCCAGCCGTGGCGCGTCTACGTGCTGACCGGCGAGCCACTGGCCGAGCTCAAGAACCGCGCCGGCGAGCGTCTGGCCACAGGCGACCCCTGGGACGAGCGGGAGTACGAGATGTACCCGCCCGCACTGAAGTCCCCGTACCGCGAGCGCCGATCCGCCTTCGGCCGGGAGCGCTACGGCGCACTCGGCATTGCGCGCGATGACTGGGAGGCGCGCCAGAGGGCCGCTGCCGAGAACTGGGACTGTTTCGGCGCGCCCGCCGCCCTGTTCTGCTACATCGACCGCGACCTGGGCCCGCCCCAATGGGCCGACGTCGGCATGTATCTGCAGACCGTCATGCTGCTGCTCCGCGCCGAAGGACTGCACAGTTGCCCGCAGATGGCGTGGTCGGTGTATCGCAAGACCGTCGCGGAGATCCTGCAACCCCCGGACGGGCTCATCCTCTTCTGCGGTATGTCGATCGGGTTCGAGGACGTCACGGTGGATCACCCCCGTACGGGCCGCGCGCCGATCGAGGAGACGGTCACGTTCGTCGAGGGTTCCAGTCCTGCAGGCGCATGCGGCGTGACCGGGGCGTCTCCCGCCTGGAGTGGCTGTCGTCGCTCGGTCCGGCCACGCCGTCGACTGGTCGAGCACCACGCAGAAGCTGCTACCGCACGCTGCCGCGGTCGATCCACGCGTCCAAGAAGATCGCGGACAAGCGCGTCCGCTCCAGCGGGCTGGACCGTGGTCTACCCGGCCACGCCGGTCCATGGCCACCGCCAAGGGCACATACAGCTCGGGGGACCGGCTGCCGATGAAAGGCAACCCACGATCAGCCGAGCGGACCTCGCCGCCTTTCATGCATCAGACGGCACACCGCAGCCACTGGCTCCAACGCAGTGCCGTGATCATCGCCTGACGACACTCGGCACGTGACTTCCTCCGGCTCCTGACGAAGCGGATTCCCGGCCCGTGCCACGGGGGAGTCCTGCTTCGGCGCCGGCCGAAGTGGCGATCCCGTTTTCTCGCAGGCACCACATCACATCACAAGGAGAGGCATGACCAACCAGTTCCGCCTCGGCGGCGACCTGACGATCGACCGGCTCGGCTTCGGCGCCATGCGCCTGCCCCAGGGCAGCCCGGGCGGGCCCGCCCGCGACCCTGAGTCCGGCCGCGCCGTCCTGCGCCGCGCCATTGAGCTCGGCGTCAACCACATCGACACCGCCGGCTTCTACCGCAGCGAGGACGGCTCGGTGCGCGCCAACACCCTGATTCGCGAGGCCCTGTCCCCGTACCCGGACGATCTGGTCATCGCTACCAAGGTCGGCCCGGTCTTCGGCCCCGGCGGTCCTGCTCAGGGCACCGCCGCCGAACTGCGACCCCAGGTCGAAGCCAACCTCGAAAGCCTGGGCCTGGATCGCCTGGACCTCGTCTACCTGCGCATCGGCATGATGGAGCCCCCGCACGGCGAGTCGCTCGCCGAACGCTTCGAGGTGCTCGCCGCCCTGCGCGAGGAGGGGCTGATCCGCCACCTCGGCCTCAGCAACGTCGATGCCGGCCATCTCGCCGAGGCCCGCTCGATCGCCCCTGTCGCGGCCGTCCAGAACAACTTCCACATCGCCAACCGTGAGGAGACGGCCGTCCTGGACGCCTGCACGCAGGCCGGCATCGCCTTCGTCCCCTTCTTCCCTCTCGGCGGCGGCAGGGCCGACATCAACGCGCCCGGCCTGGTCAAGGTCGCCGAACGGCACGGCGCCACCGCCCAGCAGATCGCCCTGGCCTGGCTGCTGGCCCTGTCCCCGGTCACCCTGGCCATCCCGGGCACCGGTTCCGTGGCTCACCTGGAGGAGAACCTGACCGCCCGGTCGATCACCCTCACCGGGCAGGACCTCGCCGACCTCGCCTGATCGCAAAAGCGGGGCCCCTTCCACGCGGAGCGATCACGGCAACGACTTGAACGAACAAGTGGGCCGACGGTGTCACTGATTCGGTGGCCGCTCGGTCTTAGTTGAGGAACGAATCCGATCAGGCGCCGTGGTGAGAAAGGACGGACCATGAGGGTTACATATCGCCGGAGATTGGCCTCCTCGGCTCTCAACGGCGTCAGCGAGGGCGACTCGCCGGGTGGTCGCGGCTATGAGCAGCGTCAAGCCGTGACGGGCGACGAGGGGACGCGCTCCTCGTCATCGAGCCGCCCGGACGCGGGCCCGAAGCCGGTGGGCTTGCGCGCCCTTCCCCGTCCCGTGGCGGTGGTGGTAGGGGGCGGGGGAGTGCTCGGGGCCGCGCAGGTTGGTGTCGGGTACGCCTTGGAGCAGCGAGGATTCGTCCCGGACCTGATCATCGGAACCTCGGTGGGCGCCCTCAACGGAGCAATCGCGGCCGCCCGCCCCGGCAACGCCGCGCCATGGCTGGATCTCGTCTGGACCCACGCGCGTCCCCGTGAGGTGTTTCCGCTCGGCTACCTGTCCTCGCGGGCCAGTATCTTCGCCGATCGCGGCCTGCGCAGGCTGATCGCCCGGGCCGAGCTGCCGTCGCGCATCGAACAACTGGAAATCCCCTTCACCGCGGTGGCCATGGATCTGGCCACCGGCGCTCAGGCGCTGCTCGACCACGGAGATCTCGAGTCCGCGCTGCTGGCCAGCGCGGCCATTCCGGGGATCCTGCCCCCGGTGGATCGGGAAGGCCGGACGCTCGTCGACGGCGGAGTGATCGCCTTTGTCCCGGTACGGGCAGCCCTGCAGGCAGGGGCGGCCAGCGTGGTGGTGCTGTCGACCGGGCCGGCGAGACGACCGGAGCAGCCAGAAGGTGCTCGCGCAACCGCTGCTGATAGTCCGAAATCAATACATCTCCCCATGAGGCCGTGATCCGCCGCCCATTAAACCTGGGATCCCCGCCAACTGAAGGCGAGGGCGTTCACGAGTGCGTCGCCACCGGACTCTGCGGGAGGTCGACGGTGATGTCGAGGCCGCCGCCGGCCCGGGCGGTGACCGCGATCCGTCCCCGGTGGGCGAGCGTGACCGCGCGCACGATCGACAGTCCCAGCCCCAGACCGTCGGTACGGACGCGGGTCCCCTGCCCGTGCACGAACGGTTCCAGCAGCGTCTGCGCCTCCTCGGGCGGGATCTCGCGGCCGGTGTTGGAGATCCGCAGGACTGCGCGCCCACCCGCCGTACCCGTATCGACGACCAGCCGCCCGCCGGCTCGGTTGTAGCGGACCGCGTTGTCGACCAGGTTGCCGATCATCCGTTCCAGCAGGACTGGTTCGCCACTGACCGGTGCCGGCCGGAGCCGGGGTTGCACGGCGACGTCGGCGGCTGCCGCCCGCGCTCCGGCAGCGTCGAGGGCGGCGGCCGCGATAGCGGCCAGGTCGGCCGGTTCGCGCGCTCCGAGCCCGGCCTGGCTGCGCGCCAACAGCAGCAGCCCATCCAGGACGCGCTGCATGTGCTCGACGGCTCCGCGGACGTCGCCGGCCATCGCGAGCAGTTCGGCACGGCTGGGGTTTCCGTCCAGGGTGACGTCGATCGCGGTGCGCGCGGTGGTCAGCGGCGTGCGCAGCTCGTGGGCGGCGTTGGCGGTGAACAGCCGCCGGCTGTCCAGGATCCGGTCCCGCTCGGCGACGCCGCGCTGAATGCGGTCCAGCATCCCGTTGACCGTGCCCGCCAACGCCGACAGCTCGTCCGCGGGTGCGGTGACCGGGACCCGCTCGGTGAGGTTCTCGGCCGACAACCGCCGGGCGGTGGAGGAGATCACGCGGATCGGCCGCAGCACCCGACCGGCCACCAGCCAGCTCAGCACGGCGGCCAGAGCGGTCACCACGATGAGCGCCAGAGCGGCCTGGGGCAGCAGCGCGGACACGGTGTCGGCCTGCACCCGGTCGGCGAGAGCGCGCAGTCCCTCCGCCTGCGGGGGCATCAGCTGGGGCGTGCCCAGTGGGTCAGAGCCGGTCGGATCCAGGTGGGTGAAGAACGCGCGGCGCCGCATCATCAGCAGGTAGGTCAACCCGGTCAGCGCGGCGCCGGCGGCCAGCACCAGGGCGGTCTGCAGCAAAGCGAGCCGGGCCCGGGCGGTCAGCCGGACCATGCCCAGCCTCCGATTCGGTAGCCGGCGCCGGTGACGGTCTCGACCAGCGGCGGGTCGCCGAGCTTGCGGCGCAGCGTGCCGACGGTGATCCGGATGGCATTGGTGAACGGGTCCGCGTGCTCGTCCCACACCTTGTCCAGCAGGGTCTCCGCGCTGACCACGTCACCGCCGGCGGCGAGCAGTTGCTCGAGCACGCCGAACTCCTTGGGCGTCAGGCGCAGCAGCCGCCCGTCCCGCTCGGCGCTACGCCGGGCCGGATCCAGCACCACGCCGGCGGCGCGCAGCACCGGCGGGCGGGCCGGTGCGCTGCGCCGTACCAGGGCGTGGACCCGCGCGACCAGCTCGGAGAACGCGAACGGCTTGCCCAGGTAGTCGTCCGCGCCCAGCATCAGCCCGCCGACCCGGTCCTCCACAGCGTCGGACGCGGTCAGCATCAGCACCCGCGACCTACCCCGCTGGGCGAGCCGGCGGCACACCGCGTCGCCGTGCACGAGTGGCAGGTCCCGGTCCAGGACCACCACGTCGTACGGCGTGATCTCGCACTTGTCGAGAGCACTTTGGCCGTCGAGGGCGACGTCGACGGTGAAGCCGTGCTTGCGCAGCCCGGCTTCGATGTATCCGGCCAGGGGTTGCTCGTCTTCGACCAAGAGCACGCGCATCCGGGCAGTATCGCAACGCCCGCATATGGAACGGATATGGTCCGCCGATCGGCCACCGATCGGTGCCGGCCGGTAGATGTGGTCACCCTTCAAGTCCCGTCGGGAAAGGGTGATCGACCATGACGACCACGCACCAAAGAGAGAAGACCTCGGCAATGCGGCGTGGGAGAACCGTTGGCATGGCCGTCGGGGTGGCATGCGCGGTGCTGGCGTTGAGCGTCCCGGCACCCGCAGCCGCCGCCCAGGTCGAGCTGGGAGACGTCCAGCAGGCGATAGAGAACGTGGCGAAGATCGACGGAGTGGTGGGGACCATCGGAGAGGTGTACGTCGACGGCAAGCGGGCGGGCCAGGGGACGGCGGGTTCACGCCTGCTCAACGGCAAGGGCGGGCGCATCCCCCCGACTTCCCGTTACCGGGTTGGGTCCCAGACCAAGCTGATGACGGCCACGGTGCTGCTGCAACTTGTCAAGGAGGGCAAGCTCGGTCTGGATGACAAGCTGGCCGACGTTCTGCCAGAGGTGGCCGAGCACGACTGGGTGGATCGGGCCGGTGAAATCACCGTGCGGCAGCTGATCCGGCACACCTCGGGCATCCCCGACTTCTTCGCCTCCGAGCAGTTCGACGACCCCTTCGACTTCACGACCTACTATCCTCCGATCGACCTGGTGAAGGCGTCGCGCAAGCTGCCACGCACGGGGGAGCCGGGCGAGAGGTTCTCCTACTCCAATACCAACTACGTTCTCCTCGGCCTGATCATCGAGAAAGTGACCGGCCGTAGCCTGTCTGCCGAGCTGACCCGGCGTCTTTTCGCGCCTCTCGGGATGAGCCGCACCTATCTGCCCACCAGGCCTCCTCAGGGCATCAAGGGCCCGCACGGGCACGGCTACCACCCCGACGCCGAGGGCAGGCCGCGCGACGTGGACCGGCAGAACGCAAGCCTTGGTGGCGCGGCCGGAGGGGTCATCTCCACCGCGCACGATGTCAGCGCCTTCTACCGCGCGCTCGGCCAGGGCCGGCTGCTGCCATCGGATCTGCAACGAACGGTAGGACAGCCGCTGCCCAGTCTGTGTGGCGGAACGGTCGCGCCGGTTGCGGGCAATGGCCCCGGCTTCCTGGCCGTGACCTTCACCTCGGCCGACGGCCGCCGTCAGTTCGCCGTGTCCACCACATTGAAGATCCAGAATGAGCAGGCCATGGCCGTCGGTGACGCCATCGACAAGGCCGCAGAAGCCGTGCTCTGCCCCGGCCAATAGCCGGGAGCCATTCGTCGACCGCGATATCCACCCACATGAGTGAAGGAGACCCATCAGCGGCGAGCGTTCCCTCCTGACCGCGCTGGCCTGCACCGGCGTCCTGACGCTGGCGACGTCCGGCGCCGTGGCCACTGTACGGACCGAGGCCCCGCGGCCTACCAGGTGGGGGCCAACCGCGAACTGATCAACGGCATCGGCGTGGCGCCCGACCACTACCTGCCGCTGACCGCGAAGGACCTGCGCGAGGGCCGCGACCCGGCGATGGCTGCCGCAGCTGCTCGCCCCATCGGGTGGCGGATTTCGGAAGACAGGGGCTGACGACCTCCGGTCAGGAGCGTCCCGTTCCGAGGAGGCGCCTGCGGATTGCGGGTGTTCCGAACAGCACGCCCATGACGACGATCCACGCCAGCAGCACGGGCATTGGGTCCCCGCCCACCGGCAGTGTGAACAGGAGCACAGCCCAGGCCACGTAGGCGGTGATGAGCACAGTGACGACGATGCGGAGGGCGCGCATACGCTTCAGCCTATCGCGCAGGACCTCTGCCACCGGGGATGCATGCGGCACCCGCGACAGCACCCGTACGGTTGCCGGCACGTCGGTCCTCGCGGACCCACATCTCTGGCCACTTCGGCTGGCACGTGGCCAGATAGCGCGTCACCTGACATTCAGAGCCTCGACAGCCCAGAGTCGGGGAGATTGAGGGGGCGTTTCTGGATTGTTACCCGAAACAACAAACTCCCGGCCGACTGGGTCTTCCAAAGCAGGCCGTCCCGGAATACGTTGCCGCAAACAACATTCATCCGGGCCCCTCCGGAAGAAAGGACCCTGCACCATGCGCAAGGGGATCCTCAGCCTGACCGCCGCGGCAGCCGCGCTCGCCCTCGGTCTCACCGCCTGCGGGGGCGATAGCGGTCAGACCTCGTCGACTTCGCCGGCCACGGCCTCAGCTGCGAAGGCCGGGAAGATCGGTGTCATCCTGCCGGACAGCAAGTCCTCGGCCCGGTGGGAGACGGCGGACCGCAAATACCTGGAAGAGGCGTTCAAGGCCGCCGGCGTCGAGTACGACATCCAGAACGCCCAGAACGACAAGACGGCGTTCCAGACCATCGCCGACCAGATGATCACGAACGGCGCCACCGTTCTCATGATCGTCAACCTGGACAGCGGCACCGGCAAGACGGTCATCGACAAGGCCAGGTCGCAAGGCGTGGCCACCATCGACTACGACCGGCTGACGCTCGGCGGCGGCGCCGCTTACTACGTCAGCTTCGACAACACCAAGGTCGGCACCCTCCAGGGCGAAGGCCTGGCCAAGTGCCTGACCGACAAGAAGGCCGAGAAGCCGATCGTGGCCTACCTGAACGGCTCGCCCACGGACAACAACGCCACCCTGTTCAAGCAGGGGTACGACGGGGTGCTCAAGCCCAAGTTCGACGCGGGCGATTACGTCAAGGGCCCCGAGCAGTCGGTGCCCGACTGGGACAACACGCAGGCGGGGACGCTGTTCGAGCAGATGCTGACCGAGCAGCCGAAGATCGCCGGTGTCCTGGCCGCCAACGACGGCCTCGGCAACGCCGCCATCACCGTGCTGAAGAAGAACAACCTCAACGGCAAGGTGCCGGTGACCGGCCAGGACGCCACCGTCCAGGGCCTGCAGAACATCCTGGCAGGAGACCAGTGCATGACCGTCTACAAGGCGGTCAAGAAGGAGGCCGACGCCGCGGCCAAGCTCGCCGTGGCCCTGGCCAAGGGCGAGAAGCCGACGGCGAGCGGCAGCGTCAAGGACCCGGAGACCGGTAAGGACGTGCCTTCCGAACTGCTCGAACCGCAGGCCATCTACCTCGACAACGTCAAGGACGTCGTGGCCGACGGTTACGTGACCAAGGAAGAACTGTGCACGGGTGACTTCGCCGCGAAGTGCACCGAGGCCGGAATCCAATGAGTCCAAGGGGGCGCGGCAACCGCCGCGCCCCCTTTAGGGAGCACCATGACCCCCCTGCTTGAAGTGCGCGGGATCGACAAGAGCTTCGGTCCGGTCAAAGTCCTGCACAAGGTCGAGTTCTCCGCGTACGCCGGCGAGGTCACCGCGCTCGTCGGCGACAACGGCGCGGGCAAGTCGACGCTGGTCAAGTGCATCGGCGGCATCTACCCGATCGACTCGGGCGACATCATCTTCGACGGCCGCCCGGTCCAGATCCACACTCCCCGCGACGCGGGCGAGCTGGGGATCGAGATCGTCTACCAGGACCTGGCGCTCTGCGACAACCTCGACATCGTCCAGAACATGTTCCTCGGCAGGGAGCGCAAGAACGGCCTCCTGCTCGACGAGGACAGCATGGAGGAGCTGGCCGAGCAGACGCTCAGCAGCCTGTCCGTGCGTACGGTGAAGTCCATCAGGCAGCAGGTCTCCAGTCTGTCCGGCGGGCAGCGGCAGACCGTGGCCATCGCCAAGGCCGTGCTGTGGAACAGCAAGGTCGTCATCCTCGACGAGCCGACCGCGGCGCTGGGCGTCGCGCAGACCGCGCAAGTCCTCGAACTGGTGCGCCGGCTGGCCGACACCGGCCTGGCCGTCGTGCTCATCTCGCACAACATGAACGACGTCTTCGCCGTCTCCGACCGGATCGCGGCGCTCTACCTCGGCAGGATGGCCGCCCAGGTCAAGACCGCCGACGTGACGCACGCCCAGGTCGTTGAACTGATCACCGCGGGCCGCAGCGGCGATCTCGGCCTCAAGAACGGGGTCACCCCATGAACAAGGTCAAGGAACTCCCCGGCGAGGCCATCGTCGCCGCGCGGCAGGCCCCGTCGATCCACAACAGCTTCCGCGCCTACATCCAGCGGGTACGCGGCGGCGACATGGGGGCGCTGCCGGCCGTGCTCGGCCTGGTCGTGCTCTGCGTGGTCTTCGCCCTCGCCCGCCCCTCCTTCGTCACCGCGATCAACTTCGCCAACCTGTTCACCCAGGGCGCCGCCATCACGCTGATCGCGATGGGCCTGGTGTTCGTACTGCTGCTCGGCGAGATCGACCTGTCGGCCGGCTTCGCCAGCGGCGTGTGCGCGGCGGTCCTGGCCGTCACGCTCACGAGCATGGGCCTGCCGTGGTACGTGTGCGTGCTGGCCGCCATCCTCACCGGCGTGATCATCGGCACTGTGCTCGGCACGCTGGTGGCCAAGGTCGGCATCCCGTCGTTCGTCGTGACACTGGCCGCGTTCCTCGCCTTCCAGGGCCTGGTCCTGGTGCTGGTCGACGAGGGCACGAACATCTCCATCAGGGACAACGTGATCGTCGCGATCGCGAACAAGAACCTGCCGCCCTGGCTGGGCTGGGCGCTCTACGCCGGCTGCGTGGCGATCTACGCGGGCGTGCAGTTGCTGCGGGCCAACAAGCGCACCAAGCGCGGGCTGGTGGCCGACCCGCTGTCGCTGATCGCCTTCCGCGTGGGGATGCTCGCGCTCTTCGCCGGGCTCGCGGTCTTCGCGCTCAACCTGGAGCGCAGCCGCAACGCCGCGCTGGTCTCGCTGACCGGCGTGCCGATCGTGGTCCCCGTCATTCTGGTGCTGCTGGTCGCGTGGACGCTGGTGCTGCGCCGCACAGCGTTCGGGCGGCACCTGTACGCGGTCGGCGGCAACGCCGAGGCCGCCCGCAGAGCGGGCATCCCGGTCGACCGGATCAGGATCAGCGCGTTCGTGATCTGCTCGGCGATGGCCGCCATCGGCGGCATCGTGGCCGCCTCCAGGGCCAGTTCCGTCGACCCGAACACGGGCGGCAGCTCCGTCCTGCTGTACGCGGTCGGCGCGGCGGTCATCGGCGGCACGAGCCTGTTCGGTGGCAAGGGCAGGGTGCTCGACGCCGTGCTCGGCGGCGCTGTGGTGGCCGTGATCGAGAACGGCATGGGCCTGATGGGTTACGGAGCCAGCGTGAAATACCTGGTCACCGGGTCCGTCCTACTGCTCGCCGCGGGCGTCGACGCCCTGGCGCGCAAGCGGGCGGCTGCCGCTGGTCTAAGGTGATCAGCGACTCGCAGCCCCTGAAGGAACCCCAGACGATGCGTGCCGGCCCCTCTCAAGAGGACATCAGGCGCCACAACCTCGGCGCGCTCCTTCGCCATGTCCACCTGGGCGGGCCGATCTCGCGCGCCGAGCTGACCTCGAAGATGGGGCTCAACCGTAGCACGATCATGGCGCTGACCTCCGACCTCACCGCCGCGGGGCTGGTGCGCGAGGAACTGCCGCGGGAGACGGGCCGCGCCGGGCGGCCCTCCCTCGTGGTGCGGCCGGAGTCGGCGCGGGTCTACGTGTTCGCCTTCGACGTGAGCCCCGACCGGCTCGCCGTCGCCCGCGTCGGCCTGGGCGGGGTGATACTCGACCGCCGGGAGACGGTACGCGAGCGCGGCGTGTTCGAGCTCGACGAGCTGACCGGCGTGCTGGCCGGGTTCGCCCGCCAGATGCGGCGCAAGACCAGGGCCGACACGGTCTGCGTGGGCGCGGCCGCGGCCGTGTCGGGCGGCGTGCGCAAGGCCGACGGCGTGGTCAGCTTCGGCCCCAACCTGAAGGCCGAGGAGGTGCCGTTCGGTGAGGAGCTGGGTCGCAGGCTCGGCCTGGGCCTGCCGGTCAGCGTGGGCAACGACGCCAACCTGGCCGCACTCGCCGAGCACAGCCGCGGCGTCGGAGCCGCCGTCCGGGACCTCATCTACCTGCACGGCGACGTGGGGATCGGCGGCGGGATCATCGCGGCCGGGCATCTGCTCGGCGGTCACGACGGCTACGGTGGCGAAGTCGGCCACATGGTCGTCAACCCCGGCGGGCGCGCCTGCGGTTGCGGCTCGCACGGCTGCCTGGAGGCGGAAGTGGGGGAGCGGGCGCTGCTGGAGTCCGCGGGCCGGTTCGGCGCGGGGCAGCAGGGGCGTGAGGCGGTGCGGGCGGTGGTGGACGCCGCCGACCGCGGGGACATCGTGGCGCAGGAGGCGCTGAGCCGGATCGGTGACTGGCTCGGGCTGGGCGTGGCGAATCTGGTGAACATCTTCAACCCGGAAATGGTGATCTTCGGGGGGATGCTGCGGGAGGTTTACCTGGGGTCGGCGGCGCATGTGCGTACGCAGCTGACGTTGCACGCCATGGCGCCGCAGCGGGAGAAGTTGCGGCTGCGCACGTCGGCGCTGGGGGACGCGGCCACGCTGGTGGGCGCGGCCGAGCTGGCCTTCGCCCACGTCCTCGCCGACCCTCTGGAAGTCCTGGCCCGCGTCAACGCCTGATCCCGGTCAGGTGACCTTGGCGGTGCGTGCCGTCCAGGTGTTGCAGAAGCCGGTGGCCCCGCCGCGGTATCCGCGGTCCTGCCAGAAGGCCAGGTTGCCCGGCTTGCCGTGGACCTCGCTCTCGTCCGCCTGGCGTACGGCCTCGAGCCAGTCCTCCCACTCGATCCCCGGTTTGATCGACTCCATCGTGGCGCTGTAGAAGACCCCGGCGAAGCATTCGGCCTGCATCTCCAGCCGGTGGCTCAGCAGGGCCCGCGCGCTGTCCGAGGCCGGCTCGTACAGCGCGCTCTGCGCGTCCAGCACCCCGGTGAGCAGCTGCACGTGATGCCCCCACTCGTGGGCGACGGAATGCGCGAGATTCATCCTGAACGGATCCCGCAGGTCCCGCTTCATGACGCGGATGACGATCGTGCGCTGCTCCGGGCAGTAGTGCGCGCCGCTGCTGGTGATCTTCCCGCACACCGAGTCGGTGCCCGTCGTGATCGTCACCTCGGGCGGGCTGTACTGCAGTCCTGCGGCCGCGAACCTGGCGGCCCAGAAACGGTCGGCACACCCGGCCATGGCCCGGTGGAACGCCTTGACCGAAGCCGCGGCTCCCAGCCGGATCGCCGGGATCGCGCACGTCAGGGCAGGCCAGTCACCGCCCATCACGTCCGACAGTCCCGCCTGTGCGGTAGGCGGTGCCGCGCGAGCGGGTCCGGATAAGAAAAGACCCGCGACCATGCACATAGCTACCGCTATGAGGAGAATGCGCACGATCGCGGATCATAGGGGATTTAACCTAAGACACTTGGGATTTCGGTGCACTCCACGTGTTGCACCCGCCTGCGGACTCGGTGTCGAAGCCGCGCTTGAGCCACCGTCCGACGTTCGCGGCCTTGCCGTGGGTCTTCTCGCCCCAGTTGTCCACCTTCACGCCGATGGCCGACAGGTCGAGGCCGGTGCCGCCGTTCCTGACGATGTAGTCGAACTCGGTCTGCCGGCGGCCGAGGGAGTGCCACACGCTGCCGATGAACACCCCGGACAGGCACTCCGCCTGCAGTTCGAAGCGGCGCAGCGCGTCCAGCGCGCGGGCCTCGCCCTTGTCGTAGTAGGGCATCGCGGCCTTGAACATGCCCGTGAGCTGCTGGATGTGGTGGCCGTACTCGTGGGCGATGACCAGCATCAGCATCAGGTCGGTCGGCTCTTCGAGGATGTTCGGGGAGGCCAGGAAGGTGATCTTGTTGTTCAGCGAGCAGTAGAGCGCCTGTGCGCCCGCGGGGTACTTGCCGCACCCGGTCGGGGCGCCGGGCTTGGTGATCACCTGGAGCTTGGGCTTGCTGAAGGCGAAGCCGGCCTTCTTGACCTTGGGCTCCCAAGCGGCGTTGAGGCAGTCCAGGACGGTGTCCAGATAGCCCTTGACCTCATCCACGCTCCCGGACTGCACTTGCGGTTCATCGCAGCTCTCGAAGCCCAGCTCACCCGTCTTGTAGATCGGGCTCTTGGCCAGGGCCGGCTTGTACGCCGGAGCGGTGACGGTGACCGCATGAGCCGTGCCGGCGAACAGCACGCTCGCCAGGGCGCCCGCCATGAGCGCCAATCGGGAGATACGCATGAGAAGGCACCCTATTGAAGAGGGGGCTCCAGGTAAAGCAGTATTAAAGTGTGGCGTTAATTGACATTTCGGTAATTCGCCGACCAGGTGTTACACGAGCCAGGGGTGCCGCGGTTGAAGCCGCGCGTCATCCAGGCGGCCTGCGTCGGGCCTTTGCCGTGGTCGTTCTGCGGCCACCCCTTGGCGCCGTTCTTCCTGAACCAGTCCACCGTGTACGACCAGTCGGCGTCGGTGACCAGCGGCGTGCCCTGCATGGTGCTCATGAAGACAGAGGAGAAGCACTCGGCCTGCAGTTCGGACTTGCGCGAGAGCAGCAACCGCTGGGCCTTGCCCGCGCCCACCCGGGCCGCCCAGTAGTAGTGCCAGATGCCGGAGATCTGCTGGATGTGGTGGCCGTACTCGTGGGCGATCAGCCGGGTGATGCCCAGCGGGAACGGGTTGCGCAGCTGGTCGCGGCTGATCATCAGGTACATCGTGCGGTCGGTGGAGCAGTAGACCCCGTCGGCGCCGGCGTTCCACGCGCCGCAGGGAGTCTTGACCTTGGTGGTGATGATGCGCAGCCGCGGCTTGGCGAAGGGCAGCCCGGCCTTGCGGAACTGCGCCCCCCACGCCTTGTTCAGGCAGTTCGTCACCCGGGTCAGGAA
The DNA here is from genome assembly GCF_052068215.1 of Nonomuraea sp. H19. NCBI lineage: Bacteria > Bacillati > Actinomycetota > Actinomycetes > Streptosporangiales > Streptosporangiaceae > Nonomuraea > Nonomuraea sp. H19. The sequence continues at coordinate 307,877 of NZ_JBQHCV010000012.1, forward strand.
GCGCCGGTACGCGGTCATGCTGCCGGCCGGCAGCTCCCCGGGCACGCAGTTCACGTCGACCAGCCGCCCGGTCCGGTAGAGCGGGTTCGCCGTGGCCAGATTCTTGCCGGCGGCCGGCATCCGCTTCTTGGTGTCGGCGGCCTTGGCGGGAGGGGAGACGATCTTCTGGGCCTCGTTGAGGGGCGCCGTCGACGTCGTGGCCACGTCCGCAAGCACGAGCACCAGGCCGGCCGCTGCCAGGGCGAGCGCCAGCAGGGCGGCCACAAGTGCCGCAACCTTACTTTTGGGGACGGAGTTCATAGGTATCGAAAGATTAGGTCAAGATCAGACATATGTGGGTGGATTTGACTCGATGGAGTCAGTGAGGCGTCCGCGAACTAGACTCTGGGGATCGGCGTACAAGAGCAGAGGGGAGTCCGATCCGTGAGCGGGTTGCTGGGCTCGATCAAGGGACCGCACGACGTCAAGGGGCTCGCCGCAGCGGAGCTGCCACGGCTCGCAGGGGAGATCCGAGACCTGCTCGTGGACTCGTGCGCGCGGTTCGGCGGCCACCTGGGCCCCAACCTCGGCGTGGTGGAGCTCACCATCGCCGTCCACCGGGTCTTCGACTCCCCGCGTGATCCCGTCATCTGGGACACCGGCCACCAGGCGTACGTGCACAAGCTCCTCACCGGCAGGGCCGCCGGCTTCGATGCGCTCAAGCAGGAGGGCGGACTGTCGGGCTACCCGAGCCAGGCCGAGTCCGAGCACGACTTCGTGGAAAACTCCCACGCCTCGACCGCGCTGTCCTACGCCGACGGCCTCGCCAAGGCGTTCAAGCTGCGCGGTGAGCACTCCCGCACGGTCGTCGCGGTGATCGGCGACGGCGCGCTGACCGGCGGCATGGCCTGGGAGGCGCTCAACAACATCGCCGCCGGCAAGGACCTGCCGGTCGTGATCGTGGTCAACGACAACGGCCGCTCCTACTCACCCACGATCGGCGGGCTCGCCTCCCACCTGTCCTCGCTGCGGGTCAACCGCCGCTACGAGGACATGCTCGAATACGTGAAGGACAAGCTGGGCAACGTCCCGGTCCTCTACGACGCGCTGCACGGCTTCAAGAAGGGCGTCAAGGACGTGCTGGCGCCGCAGGTCATGTTCGAGGACCTCGGGCTGAAATACGTCGGCCCCATCGACGGCCACGACGAGCAGGCCATGGAGGCGGCCCTGCACAAGGCCCGCGACTTCCGCGGCCCGGTGATCGTGCACGCGCTCACCCAGAAGGGCCGCGGCTACACGCCCGCGGAAAACCACGACGAGGACCAGTTCCACTCGCCGGGCGCCTTCGACCGGGCCACCGGCGCGGAGAAGCCGAAGGGCCGCATCTGGACCAACGTGTTCAGCGAGGAGCTCGTCCGGATCGGCAAGGAGCGCGACGACGTGGTCGCGATCACCGCGGCCATGCTGCACCCGACGGGGCTCAACGCGTTCGCCGAGGCCTTCCCCGAGCGCATCTACGACGTCGGCATCGCCGAGCAGCACGCGCTGACCAGCGCCGCCGGGCTGGCCCTCGGCGGCATGCACCCCGTCGTGGCCGTCTACGCCACCTTCCTCAACCGGGCCTTCGACCAGCTCCTCATGGATGTGGCCCTGCACCGGCTGCCGGTCACCGTCGTGCTCGACCGGGCGGGCGTCACCGGCGACGACGGCGCCAGCCACAACGGCATGTGGGACCTGTCGATCCTCCAGGTCGTCCCGGGGCTCAAGATCGCGGTGCCGCGTGACGGTGAGCGGCTGACCGAGCTGCTGCGCGAGGCCGTGGACGTCGCGGACGGCCCGACCGTGCTGCGCTTCCCCAAGGGCCCGGTCGCCGAGCCGGTCGAGCCGGTCGGCAAGCTGGGCGAGATGGACCTCCTGCGCGCCCCCGAAGGCGAGCCGGACGTGCTCCTGGTCGGCGTGGGCCCGATGGTCCAGGTCTGCATGGAGGCCGCCGTCCTGCTCGACGCCCAGGGCATCGCCGCCACCGTGGTCGACCCGCGCTGGGTCAAGCCGCTGGACGAGGCGCTCGCGCTGGCCGCCGGCGCGCACAAGCTGGTGGCCGTCGTCGAGGACAACGGCCGGGTCGGCGGCGTCGGCGACGCGGTGGCCCGCCTGCTCCGCGACGCCGACGTCGACGTGCCCGTACGCACCTACGGGGTCCCGCAGGAGTTCCTCGACCACGCCAAGCGGGCCGCGATCCTCGCCAGGATCGGGCTGACCGGCCAGGACCTCGCCCGGCAGATCACCGAGGCGGTGGCCAAGCGCGCCGCCAACTCGGAGCCCGCCCGCCGTTGAGCACCCCGCGGCCCGCGGCCGCTTCGCCGCGTGCCCGCCGCGCCTGCGGCGAGCACGCCCCTTCCTGCCCGTCCACGCCGACGTGCCGCCTAATGCCCTCTTGCCTGGCAAGGCCATCGAGCAGAGCATTGAGCATGCCGCCACCCTGCCACCCCGATCCCGGAGGCCATAGAAAGGACCCGCTTCCTCAACGCTCCTGGCCATGAGGAAGCAACGGTGGCAGGCGATTCGGTAAGCATGATCACCCAGGGCATGGGAAGGATCACGGACCGTGGATATCTTTCGCACGAAGAGCGTCGAACAATCCATCCGCGACACCGAAGCCCCCGAGCACCAGCTGCGAAAGCGCCTGACCGCCACGGACCTCACGGTCTTCGGCATCGGCGTGATCGTCGGCACCGGCATCTTCGTGCTCACGGGCCAGGTCGCCAAGGAGGTGGCGGGCCCGGCGGTGGCGATCTCGTTCATCATCGCGGGCATCGTCTGCGGCCTGGCGGCCCTGTGCTACGCCGAGTTCGCCTCCACGATCCCGGTGGCCGGGTCCGCCTACACCTTCTCCTTCGCCACCCTGGGTGAGTTCCCCGCCTGGGTGATCGGCTGGGACCTGATCCTGGAGCTGGCGCTGGCCGCCGCCGTGGTGTCGGTCGGCTGGTCGGGCTATTTCGCCTCGATGCTGGCCTCCATCGGCATCCCCCTGCCCAGCGCGATCGCGGGGGAGGACCCCGTGGTGAACGTCCCCGCCGTGCTCATCGTCGCCATCCTCACCGCGATCCTGATCGCGGGCATCAAGCTGTCCTCGCGCGTCAACCTGATCCTGGTGATCACCAAGATCGCGGTGGTGCTGCTGGTCATCATCGCCGGGCTGTTCTTCATCAAGGCCGCCAACTACACGCCGTTCATCCCCGAGGCGGTGGCCACGCCGCGCGTGGAGGGGCTGCGGGCGCCGCTGTTCCAGGTGCTGTTCGGGATCGCGCCGGTGGCGTTCGGCGTGATCGGCATCGTCTCCGCCGCGGCGATCGTGTTCTTCGCGTTCATCGGCTTCGACATCGTGGCCACCGCCGCCGAGGAGACCATCCGGCCGCAGCGCGACGTGCCGCGCGGCATCCTCGGCTCGCTGGCCATCTGCACGCTCCTGTACGTCGCCGTCTCCATCGTCGTCGTCGGCATGCAGCGCTACAGCGAGCTGAGCACGGCGGCGCCGCTGTCGGAGGCGTTCACCTCGGTCGGCCATCCGTGGCTGGCCACGATCATCAGCGTGGGCGCGATCGCCGGCCTGACCACGGTCGTGCTCGTGCTGCTGCTGGGCCAGACCCGGGTGCTGTTCGCGATGTGCCGCGACGGGCTGCTGCCGCGCCCGCTGGCGAAGGTCCATCCCCGCTTCGGCACACCCGCCAGGCTCACCCTCGTGATCGGGGTGGTGACGATGGCGCTGGCCGGGTTCGTGTCGTTCGGCGAGCTGGCCGAGCTGGTGAACATCGGCACGCTCTTCGCGTTCGTGGTCGTCTCGATCGGCGTGATCATCCTCAGGAGGACCAGGCCGGACCTGCCGCGGGCGTTCCGCGCCCCGCTGGTTCCGGTGCTGCCGATCCTGTCCGTGCTGGCCTGCCTCTACCTGATGCTGAACCTGCCGGTGCAGACGTGGGTGAGGTTCCTGATCTGGATGCTCATCGGCATCGTCCTCTACTTTGTCTACGGCTACCGGCACAGCAGGAAGGTCATGCCGGAGTCGAAGACGTACAGCTGACTGTGCTCCGGACGGCTCCGGTCACGGAGGCCCGCCAGGCGGGCCTCCGTACGGAATCAGCCCACCGACGCCACGCCGGGAGCGAGGAAGCGGGGCTGGGCGATGCCGGTCCGGTCCAGGTACGGCGTGATGCCGCCCAGGTGGAACGGCCAGCCGGCGCCGAGGATCATGCACAGGTCGATGTCCTGCGCCGCCGCGACGACGCCCTCGTCGAGCATGATGCGGATCTCCCCGGCCAGCGCCGTCAGGACGCGCTCGCGTACCTGCTCGGCGGTGGACGGCGAGGAGCCGCCCGCGAAGATCGCCACCGCCTCCGGGTCGAGCGAGAAGTCAGGACGGTAGACCCCCGGCTTGCCCGCGGCGACCAGCTTGGCCATGTTCTCCGAGACGCCGAAGCGGTCGGGGAACGCCTCGTGCAGCGTCTCGGCCACGTGCAGGCCGACGGCCGGACCGACGAGCTGCAGCAGCGCGAACGGCGTCATCGGCAGGCCGAGCCCGTCGAGCGCGTGCTCGGCCGTCTCCAGCGGCGTGCCTTCGTCCACGGCCGCGACGACCTCGCCCATGAAGCAGGTCAGCAGCCGGTTGACCACGAACGCGGGAGCGTCCTTGACCAGCACCGACGACTTCTTCAGCGACTTGCCCACCGCGAACGCCGTCGCCAGCGTGGCGTCGTCCGTGGCGGCGCCCTTGATGATCTCCAGCAGCGGCATGACGGCGACCGGGTTGAAGAAGTGGAACCCGACCAGCCGCTCGGGGTGCCCCAGGCCCGCGCCCATCTCGGTCAGCGACAGCGAGGAGGTGTTCGTGGCGAGCACGCAGGCCGGTGCCACGACCGCTTCGACCTCGCTGAACACCTGCTTCTTGACCGCCATGTCCTCGAACACGGCCTCGATCACGAAGTCGGCGTCGGCGAAGGCGTCCTTGGTCAGCGACCCGGTCACCAGGGCCTTCAGGCGGTTGGCCTGGTCCCCGGAGATGCGGCCCTTGGCGAGCAGCTTGCCGACCTCGGCCCGTACGTACTCCACGCCCTTGTCGAGCCTGGCCTGGTCGAGATCGGTCATGACGACCGGGACCTCCAGGCGGCGGGCGAACAGCAGCGCCATCTGCGAGGCCATCAGCCCCGCGCCCACGATGCCGACCTTGGTGACCTTGCGGGCCAGCGACGCGTCCGGCGCGCCGGCGGGCCGCTTGGCGCGCCGCTGCACCAGGTCGAAGGAGTAGAGCCCGGCCCGCAGCTCGTCGCTCATCAGCAGGTCGGCCAGCGCCTCGTCCTCGGCGGCGAAGCCCTCGTCGCGGGTGGCCGTACGGGCCTGCGCGATCAGGTCGAGCGCCCGGTAGGGAGCGGGCGCGGCGCCGCGCAGCTTCATGTCCACCAGGAAGCGCGCGTCGGCGACGGCCTTGTCCCAGTCCTCGTCGCCGGCCGGCCGCTCCACGACGACCTCGCCGTTGACCACCCGGGCGGCCCACCGCAGCGACTCCTCCAGGAAGTCGGCCGGCTCGAACATCGCGTCCGCGACGCCCAGCTCGAACGCGGCCTTGCCGTTGACCATGCGATTCTGCGACAGCGGATTCTCGATGATCAGCTTGATCGCGTTCGCCGGACCGATCAGGCGCGGCAGCAGCTGCGTGCCGCCCCACCCCGGCACCAGCCCGAGGAAGCACTCCGGCAGCGCCACCGCCGGCACGCCGGAGGAGATCGTCCGGTACGTGCAGTGCAGCGCCACCTCCAGGCCGCCGCCCATGGCCGCGCCGTTGACGAACGCGAACGACGGGATTCCCAGCTCGCCCAGTCTGCGGAAGACGTGGTGGCCGAGCCCGCCGATGGCCAGGGCCTCCTCGCGGGTGGACAGCGCCGCGGCGCCCTTGAGGTCGGCGCCGACGGCGAAGATGAAGGGCTTGCCCGTCACGCCCACCGCGGCCAGATCGCTGCGCGCGGCGATCTCCGACAGCGCCCCGTTCAGCGCGAACAGCCCGTGCGGGCCGAACGTGTTCGGCTTGGTGTGGTCGAACCCGTTGTCCAGCGTGATCAGCGCCATCGTGCCCGCGCCGTAGGGGAGCTGCACGTCGCGCACCAGCGCCTTGGTCACGACTTCGTCGGTGTTGCGCTCGCTGAGCAGCGCGCGGAAGGTGTCGAGGTTGGTCACGCCAGGTTCTCCCAGATCACAGTGCCGCCCATGCCCATGCCGACGCACATGGTGGTGATGCCGTAACGCACGTCGGGACGCTCGCCGAACTGCCGCGCGAGCTGCGTCATCAGCCGCACGCCCGAGGAGGCGAGCGGGTGGCCGTAGGCGATCGCGCCGCCGAAGGGGTTCACGCGCGGGTCGTCGTCGGAGATCCCGAAATGGTCGAGGAACGCCAGCACCTGTACGGCGAACGCCTCGTTGATCTCGAACAGCCCGATATCTGAAATATCGAGATTCGCCAGGCGAAGCGCCCGCTCCGTGGACGGGATCGGCCCCACGCCCATGACCTCCGGGTCCACGCCCGCGAACGCGTACGACACCAGCCGCATCTTCGCGCTCAGCCCCAGCTCCTCGGCCGCGTCCCGGGCGGCCACGATGCAGCCGGTGGCGCCGTCGTTGATGCCCGACGAGTTGCCCGCCGTGACGTTGCCGTGCGGGCGGAAGGGCGTCTTGAGCCCGCTCAGCCCCTCCACGGTGGTGCCTGGCCTGGGCGCCTCGTCCTCGACGGCCAGGCCCCAGCCCTTCTCCGCCGTCCTGATCGCGGTCGGCACCAGGTCGGGCTGGATCTTGCCGTCGGCGTACGCCTTGGCGGCCTTCTCCTGCGACAGCACCGCGTACGCGTCCGCGCGCTGCTTGGAGATCTCCGGGTAGCGGTCGTGCAGGTTCTCCGCGGTCATGCCCATGACCAGCGCGCTCGGGTCGACGAGCTTCTCGGACAGAAACCGCGGGTTCGGGTCGACGCCCTCGCCCATGGGGTGGCGCCCCATGTGCTCGACGCCGCCCGCGATGGCGACGTCGTACGCGCCGAACGCGATGCCGCCGGCGACCGTGGTGACCGCGGTCATCGCGCCCGCGCACATGCGGTCGATGGCGTAGCCGGGCACGCTCTTGGGCAGCCCGGCCAGCACCGCCGCGGCGCGGCCGATGGTCAGGCCCTGGTCGCCGATCTGCGTGGTCGCGGCGATGGCGACCTCGTCCACGCGCTCGGGTGGCAGGGCGGGATTACGCCTGATGAGCTCGCGGATGACGCGGACGACCAGGTCGTCGGCGCGGGTCTCCGCATACAGTCCTTTCGGCCCTGACCGGCCGAAAGGCGTGCGCACGCCGTCGACGAACACGACGTCACGAGAGGAAGGCACGGATTCGCTCCTCGATGCTGAAAGGTGTTCCGAGCCCATGCTACTCGTCGGTAACTACTCCGCAGACGAGGGCCGCGGTGAGCAACGCGTAGATCATTCCTGTCGCGGGCTCCCAGAGATGGGCGCGGGCTCCGAGCAAGGCGGCGACCGCTACGGTCGCGCCCGTCCAGAGCGCCGCGCCCCCTCGCTGGCGCGTACCGGGGCCGGGGTCCCACGGATCGCCAGGAGATCCTCTCCACTGCCTGGCACGTGCCAGCATCCCCAGCGTGTCCCGTGCCCACCACAGCACGAATGACACCCCGGCCCCGAGGCTCGTCAGGACGATCGCCCCGGCGGCCCAGCTCAGGGCGTCGGCGAGGGCATACAGGGCGGCCTCGCGGAAGAAGCGCGGCACCGTGCAGCCCAGCAACAGCATCACCGCCCAGCCGCAGGCCATCCCCAACCGGGTGAGCGGCCGGGCCCTTCCGGAGCGGGTGACGGCGTAGAGCTCGCGTTCGCGCCGGCGTACGCGGCGGGCGCGGGCGCCCCAGGTGTACTGCGTGATCGCCAGCGTGGGCAGGGCGGCGGTGAAGATCGCCAGGGACAGTACGGCGAGCGGCAGCGTCTGCTCCCTGGTCGCCGCCCTGTCGGCGAGCAGCTGGGCGGTGGCCAGCAGCGCGATCGAGGCGCAGAGCGCGGCAAGGGCGCGGCGGCGGGCGGCCCTGGCCTTGGCCCGCAGGACGGCCACTTGCCGGGCGCCGGGAGGGGGCGCCATCTCGGTCAAGAGCATGAACGTCATGATGGCGTCACTCGGCGTAGCGGGTCCTGTGATCCCGCGCTTTGGATGGAGCCCTCGTTCGCTGACTTCGTCCTTATCGGCGGCGGCCTACGATCGGCGCACGGTCGGGCGGTTTTCGTGAAGTGAGGGAGGACTGCCGGGAAAGCCACAGTCCGCTCCGCTATGGACGCGCGAACCTGTGTGTAGGGGCGGGACCTCGGGGGCCTCTGCTGGCGTGCGTGGATGCGCAGGGCGCGCAGGAGCCTGGCCGTACATGTGCGGATTTGTCGTCATGAGTTCTTGTTGATGATTAAGCTTCGCGATCATGGCACAAGGGGTGGACGGCATGAGAGAGCGACCAGGCGGTGCGGTGCGAAATCCACGCGTCGCCCCGATGCCTCGCCGCGCTTCGAGCCGCGATCCGCGGCCGCGGCGAAACCCGCTGACCCCCTTGGGCTGGGTGAGCGTGGCGCTGGCGTTCGTGCTGGTGGCCACGACGCTCGGGGCGTACGCGTACTACCGCAGCTACGAGAGCGGCATCGACCGCGAGGAAATCGTCATCAACGCCACCCGCCCGCCGGAGACCGGCGCGCTCAACGTCCTGCTCGTCGGCTCCGACTCTCGCCTGGGCGACAACAAGAAGTACGGCCCCACGTCGCAAGATCTGGGGGAACGCACCGACACGATCATGTTGCTGCACATCTCCCCGAACCGGGACAAGGCCACCATGATCAGCTTCCCGCGCGACACCGTGGTCATGATCCCCCAGTGCACGCGCCCGAAGGGTGGCGGCGTGATCCCCGGCGGACTCCGCCAGATCAACTCCGCCTTCAACGACGGCGGTATCAACTGCACGATTCAGACCCTCGAATCGCTCACCAACATCAAGATCAACCACTTCGTGAAGGTCGACTTCACCGGCTTCAAAGGCATCATCGACGCCCTCGAGGGCATCGAGATCTGCCTGCCCAAGCCCGTCAACGACCCCAAGGCGAAGCTGGTCCTCGGCGCGGGCAAGCACGTGGTCAACGGCGAGCAGGCGCTGGGGTACGTACGCACCCGCTACGCGCTGGGCGACGGCAGCGACCTGAGCCGGATCCAGCGCCAGCAGTGGTTCCTCACCCAGGTGATGAAGAAGGTCACCGATGGCGGCCTGCTCACCGACCCGATCCAGCTGGACGCGTTCCTCCGCTCCGCCACCGCCGCGGTCACCATGGACAACGGGCTCAAGCTCGAGCGGATGCTGGAGATCGCCAACAGCGTCAAGGGCCTGACGGCCAAGGAGCTCAAGGGCATCACGGTGCCCGTCGAGACCTATCCCAAGAACAAGAACTGGGTCCAGTTCAGAGAGCCGGCCGCGCGCGACTTCTTCGAGAGCGTACGCAACGACGTCGAGGTCACCGCCGCCCCCACCCCCGGCAATTCCGCGGCGCCGAAGGTCGAGAACAAGCAGGTACGCGTCCAGGTCCTCAATGGCACCGGTGAGGACGGCAAGGCTGCCCAGGTCGCCGCACAGCTGGCGGACCAGGGCTTCGCCGTCATCGAGGTCGGCACCGCTCCCACCACCGAGACCTCCGCGATCCGCTACGCCAAGAAGGACACCGAGAACGGCCCGGCCTACGCCGACGCGGTGGCCGCCCGGTTGTCGAAGGAGAAGCGGACGCCGGTGGCGGGCAAGGTCAAGCCGGTGAACGCGCAGCCGTACGAGTCCAAGGTCACCGAGCTTCCTGACGGGCCGATCATCCAGCTCGTCATCGGCGCGGACTGGCCCGGCGTGCGGGTCCTCTCGGCGATCCCCGACTCCCTCAAGGACAAGGTCGTCGACAACACCACCAACCCCTGCCGCTGATGGGGGCGCCTGGGGGACGAGGCAAGGTCTTCGCTGGATAGCGCTTCGCGCAAAGAGCTCAGGCTGTGTCATCGGGGAAGGTTGGGCCAATCGCCGCTGCGAGCCTGTACTTCCGCAGCCACCTCTTGCACCGATCGGCCATCAGTGTCGACGCTCAGATCGCCTGCCCCGGCGCGGTCGAGCGCCTCCGCCTCACGCGCCGCCCGTTCGGCGACGCGGCGCAGGGCATCCGAGCCCAGCCCTTTCAGCTCGTCACCCGGAATCGCCGGCCCGCCTCCCCGGCCACGATGCGCGACGCGCTCGGCCAGCGTTGCCGGCCCGGCGTGCAGACGGCACACGGTCAGCGCCATTCCAGGTAGCAACTCGGCGTAGCCGCGGACGGTGTCGTCGGAGTCGGCCTCCCCGGAGACGACCAGGCACTGGGCCCCGGCCGCGCGATATCCGGCCCAGATGGCCGCGAGATTGCGCGCCTTGAGGCGGTGAGTGTCCGCGTCGTCGTCCGCGGCGGGACGCAGGGCGCCGATCTGCTTCACATCGATGTAGGCGGCTCGCATGCCGGTCCGGTAGACCCGCATGAAGACCTCGTAGCCGACCGTCGATTTCCCGACCGCCGTGGCACCGGAGAGCCACAGCAGCGGAACCGGCGCGGAAGCAGGGGCGGCATCGGCCTCTGGCGCCGGCGGATGGCTCTGCCGGTTGCCGAAACTGCGGGGCGTCGCGGTGGGGAAGGTGCACGGCCATCCACCCGTCAGCTCACGGACCAACCGGGCCGCCTCGGACACCGGTAAGCCATCGGTATCCACGCACACGTCGGGGAAGTTCCCACGGTCCAGCGCCTCAGCCTCAGCGACCGCCTCCTCCACCAGATCCGGGCGCCACCCCCGCGCGAGGAACCGTTCCTTGAGCTCAGCGCTGTCGACACGCAGCCGGCACAACGTGAGCGCGGCGTCGGAGAGGAGGGCCGTGTACTCACGAACCTCCTCGGGGGTGTCGAGAAAGCCGGCGAGGACCAGGCATTGCACCCCTTCCTGCCGAAAGTTCGGCCACATCGCGGCCAGACTCCGCGCTCGGATGCGATGGGTGCTGCCCTCCGGCATGGGGTAGCACAAGCTGATCTGGTCACCGTCGACGAACGCCGTCTTGACACCGCTGCGGCTCAGCTGCGCGAACACCTCCCAGCCGACCGAGGACTTCCCGACCCCCGAAGGCCCGGACAGCCAGAGCAAAGGTAGAGGTACATCACTCATCCGGGCGACACTAGCCTGCGGCTTTCACGGCGAATTTGAGCCAGCCTGATCGTTCACATAAGAAAAGTGCCCTTGAACTGGGAGGATCGGA